>CAZXNH010000005.1:0-104319 GCA_964641615.1 uncultured Ectothiorhodospiraceae bacterium
TCACAGAGTAGCTCCCACTCCTCCAGGTTCAGATCCTGTAAGGGCTTTTCCAGCCAGAAGTCCGGAGCGACACTCATTTCTGCTCGGCGGATTTCTGCCGATTAATGATTTCCTGTTCGATACGCTGCTTTAAGTCAGGGAATGTCTGCGGGTGTACATACTGCAGAAGCTCCTTTTCCTCCTGATTCATCAGGATAGCCAGCCCTTTATCAGGATAAAGCCAGTATGCACTAATCTCATCAAGCACCAGTATTTCTGATGGCTGACCAAAACGCTGTTCTACCAGCTCTGGCTCATATGCAACGCTGGGCACATAGGTAATCTCTTTGATAGGCAGATTGACAACATCAGCTATATCCTGCTCTCCAACCACGCGTTTCCAGCTACCGCTAGGCATGGGTTCTGGTTCACCGGCATTATTAGCAACGCGCTGAAGCATTTCAGTACTGGCATCAAGCATCAGTACAAATTTGGCATCAAAAAGACCCAGGCGGATATTCCCAAAATAGCCCTCGATGGCTTCTGGCCCCTCGTTTTTAATAAAGACAGCAATTTCCGGTATCTTGTTCAGACGCCGGCTCAGCTCATCCAGAGAGGTCTGTCCCAGTGTAATATTGAATACTCGGCTGGCACCATCAGCCTGCAATTCGATCTGCCAGGGAAGGTCCTCGACCTTGATGGTCTTTTGTCCAGGTGCATTTTCTGAATCAACAAATAGAGACGACATGAACAAGGTGCCAACTCCAGTTACCAAACCTAAAACAAAGAGGGTTGCAACAACCACAAGGGTTGCAATGATGGTTTTTTTCACCATTTGTTAGAAATCCAAACGTGGGAAAGCCACAGATTGTACCGTTAATAAGGTCACAAATACCGCCCATAGGCCTCGGGCTGGCAAATTTTTGGCATTTTTTGTCTATAATTAGGAAATACTTAAATTAGGACAGGTACATGGCGATTATTCCAGCATCAAGCTATGCCCTCCAGGGAATACAGAGTGGACTGCAGGGGCTACGTGAAAATGCGGCCGAGATAGCTAGTGCTGACCAGCTTTCTGGTAATGCAGAACGCCCTGTAACAGAGCCCCTGGTCGAAAAAATCCAGTACGAACTGCAGACCTCCGCCTCGGTCAAGGTACTCCAGGCCGAGGACCGCATGCTGGGACTACTTCTGGATGAAAGAGCCTGAAGCTTGAACTGACGCTATGATTGATCCTTCATCATCAGCTAGCCAGATCCCTTTCTACCCGGACCGCCGGGCGGGTACAGATGGGCTTAGTGCCAGCCAGCGAAATACACTCTCGGGCTCACAGGGTGATGATGATACGCCGGTACGCCAGCCACAGCAGGCCTCAGAAGACAGCAGACTCGATACCGAAGAACAGGCACAGCTCAGGGACCTGAAACGCCGTGACCAGCAGGTGCGCGCCCATGAACAGGCCCATATTTCAGTAGGTGGTCGCTACATCACCAGCCGTGCACAGTTCTCTTTCCAGCAAGGCCCCGATGGCAACCGTTATGCCACTGGTGGCGAAGTTGGCATCGATACCTCTCCGGTACCCAACAACCCCCAGGCTACAATCAGGAAGATGCAGACTGTTGCTCGTGCCGCCCTGGCGCCAGCCGATCCATCTGTTCAGGATCGCAATGTCGCCTCTGCAGCAAATCAGGCTATTTCAAAGGCCCGGATGGAAATCGTCCGCCAACAGCAGGAAACCAGACAGGAAGGAACGGCTGAAAATACCCAGCGTTCGGAACCAATCAGTTCTCGCTCGGGCGGTTATACAAGCACGGCTACCTCTGCCCTGCGCAGCGAACCCGAAATTAATCTCGACGAAGTCGTTTAGCCTGTAACCAGCTAACGGCAAGCTCACCGGCTTTCAGACGCTCATCCGGCTTAAGTTCTTTAGCCACGCGCTCACGGTATCGCGAAGCATTGGCGACACCTAGCTCTGCAGCAATGTAATACCACTTGAAGGCCTCCATGTCGCTGCGCTCAACGCCTTCACCCATGGCAAAGCAACGCGCCAGGTTTGCAGCGGCATGGGGCTCACCATTTTCAGCCGCCTCGTAATACCAGCGAGAGGCCTGTTCAAAATCTTGCGGCAAACCCTCACCAGTATCGAATTTCAGACCGAGATTATACTGAGCCTGGGGATTACCCTTTTCAGCCGCCACAAAATACCAGCGGGCTGCCTCGTTGGGGTTTTGCTCTACGCCCTCACCCTGGTCATACATCAGAGCCAGGTTAAAGGCAGCATCAGGAAAACCCTGCTCCGCAGCCGCTTTAAGGTATTCAGCCGCCCTGGCTTTGTCCTGTTCAACGCCTTCACCACTGTCATACAGGACCCCAAGATTAAACTGGGAACGTACATCCCCCTGCTCCGCCAGCTGGCTCCAGATCTTAATTGCCGTTTTCTGATCACCGCGCTGCCAGGCATCCAGGGCCGTATTAAATTCAGTACTCATCGGGCTTACTCCTGTCCCTGGTCGAGAATTTCAAGGACGTGAATGGTATCACCACGCACCTGCCAGCGAATATCAAAGTTATAAAGCCTCACCCCATAAATACGATCCGTTTCTTTATCACGGTGATAGGCTGGCCGCGGATCGTGCTCCAGCACCTGGCTGATCAATGCCCGGTGCTTTCCCAATTCGGGTTTTGCATCAAGCAGGGCCTGCACCTTCGGTTCAAAGACTACTTCTGATACTGGCGGACGATCAGGCGCCAGCTCTGCCCTGGCATCTGGGACGATGTCGGCATAGGGTAAGTATGGTTTGATATCCAGCACCGGTGTGCCATCCATGATGTCCACACCGCCCAGCATCAGGACAGGACGTCCTGCATCACTGGTATCAACTCCCAGCAACTCCACCACGGACAGACCCAGAGGATTTGGGCGATGCGTAGAGCGACTGGCAAAAACGCCTATTCTACGATTTCCACCCAGTCGTGGTGGACGTACGGTAGGTTTCCATTCATCGCGTTTAACCGCGTGAAAGGCGAAACTGATCCATAGGTGTGAATAGGCCTCGATACCTTCCAGGGCCTCGGCACGATCATAAGGCGGCAACAGTTCCAACCTTGCAGTCGCCGCCGGGGCAAGACCTGGCTGCCTGGGAATACCAAACTTTTCAGGAAAACAGGAATGAATAATTCCTATCGGGTTAACACTGAAAGACTCCATTTGATCCCCAGAAGGTTTTTCTACACGACATAAGATAGCCCCGCCGAAGCGGGGCTGATACTGCCTGTTCTTAACTAGCCAGCCAGTTCCATCATCAGTCCATTCAGACGTGAAACAAAGCGCGCAGGATCTTCGAGCTGCCCACCTTCTGCCAGAATAGCCTGATCGAGCAGGATTTCAGACCAGTCTCTGATCTTGTCATCACTGCCTTCACCATTAAGCTTTTGTACCACTGGGTGGCCCGGATTGATTTCCAGGATAGGCTTGCTGCCAGGAATCTCCTGCCCCGCCTGCTTCATGAGGTTCTGCATGTACAGGGCCATGTCATGATCGTTAAGCACGATACTGGCCGGTGACTGCGTCAGGCGATGAGATACGCGCACATCCTCAACCTGCTCTTCCAGGGCCTTTTTAATTTTCTCAACCAGGTCCTGGCTGTCCTTTTCAAGCTGCTCGTGTTCCTTCTTCTCTTCTTCCGTCTCGAACTCGTCCAGGTCGAGCTGACCTTTGGCCACAGACTGCAGAGACTTACCATCAAACTCATGCAGGTTGCTAACCAGCCATTCATCAACGCGATCCGTCAGCAGCAGTACTTCGATGCCCTTCTTACGGAAGACTTCGAGGTTAGGGCTGTTACTGGCAGCCGAATAATTATCGGCGGTGATGAAGTAGATCTTTTTCTGGTTTTCCTGCATACGCGAGATGTAGTCTTCCAGTGAAACGACCTGGTCTTCACTATTTTCATGCGTCGAGCTGAAGCGCAGCAGTTTGGCAATCTGCTCACGGTTAGCAAAGTCTTCGCCTGGGCCTTCCTTCAGCACCTTGCCGAATTCTGCCCAGAACTTCTGGTACTGTTCAGGCTCGTTTTTAGCCATGGTTTCGAGCAGACCCAGAACCTTCTTCACTGAACCAGAGCGAATGCTGTCGATCACCTTGTTGCTCTGCAGGATTTCGCGTGAAACGTTGAGTGGTAGGTCATTTGAATCAATCACACCACGGATAAAGCGCAGATAGCGCGGCATCAGGTGCTCTGCATCATCCATGATAAAGACGCGCTGTACATAGAGCTTCACACCATGCATCTGGTCACGATCCCAGAGATCAAAAGGTGCCTTTGAAGGGATATAAAGCAGTGAGTAGTATTCCAGCTTGCCTTCTACCCGGTTATGCGTCCAGGTCAGGGGTTCCTGGAAATCGTGTGAAACGAGGTTGTAGAACTCCTTGTACTCATCTTCAGAAACATCTTTCTTAGGCAAGCGCCACAGGGCCGATGCCTTGTTGACCTGCTCCCATTCCTCGGTTTTCTTGCCTTCCTCATCTTCCTTGATCATCTCGATGGGCCAGGGTACATGATCCGAGTACTTGGTAATCAGGGAACGCAGTTGCCAGCTGTTGAGGAATTCACTGGCATCATCACGCAGGTGCAGGATGACTTCGGTACCCTTCTGTTCCTTCTCGATGGCTTCCAGGCTGTAGTGATCCTTACCTTCGGATATCCACTCGACACCACTATCCACAGCAGCACCGGCCTTGCGAGTGCGCAGGGTGACCTTATCGGCCACGATAAAGGATGAATAGAAACCGACACCAAACTGGCCGATAAGCTGACTATCCTTTGCTTCATCGCCTGTCAGGTTTTTCAGGAATTCCGCAGTACCTGATTTGGCGATAGTGCCGATATTGTCGATGACTTCATCACGGCTCATGCCCACACCATTGTCTCGAATGGTGACAGTCTTGCTTTCCTGGTCAAAATCGATCTGTATCTTAAGCGCACTGTCTCCCTCATTAAGGCTGTCGTCTGACAGGGCCTGGAAACGCAGTTTGTCACAGGCATCCGAGGCATTTGAGATTAGTTCACGCAGGAAGATTTCCTTATTGGAATACAACGAATGAATCATCAGCTGTAGCAGCTGGCTGACTTCTGTCTGGAACTGGAGATCTTCTTTGGTCGCTTCAGCGCTCATATTCGTAGTCCTTATCCTTAAATCTAAAATATCGGTGGCTGATTTCTGGGGGTTAACCACTCATTTTTCAAGGCCAAAATAAAAGGGGGCAGCCAATGCTGCCCCCCTCACTATCTATTTAGTAGCCGAATATCAGGTTCTAAATGCCCCCACAAGAGATTTGAGGGTCTGGGCCAGCTGAGTCATCTCCTCGGTCGCCTGGGCAATCTCGTTCGAGCCACGCGCAGTCTGCTGAGAGATATCGCTGATGGTGACGATATTCTGGTTAATTTCCTCGGCTACCTTGCTCTGCTCTTCAGCTGCAGTCGAAATACTGGCATTCATCTCGCTAATACTGTTTACGGCACTTGTAATCGTGGCCAGTGAATGACTGGTCTGACCTGCCTGAGCGACCGTTTCTTCGGCTAGTGTACGGCCATTGTTCATAACCTCCGCCGCCTCTTCCGAAGACTTCTGCAGGCGCTCAATCATGGCCTGAATTTCCATGGTCGAATCCTGAGTGCGGCTGGCCAGTGTACGGACTTCATCTGCCACCACCGCAAAACCACGTCCCTGCTCACCGGCACGGGCTGCCTCAATAGCCGCATTCAGTGCCAGAAGATTGGTTTGTTCGGCGATACCCCGAATAACGTCCAGAATCCCGCCAATCTGCAGACTATCCTGCTGCAGGGAACCGATTACATCTGCTGCGCGAGCGACCTCATTGGCCAGCTGGTTTATAGAGTCCATGGTCTGAGACACAACACGCTGGCCATCCTGCGCGGATCCATCCGCATCAGTCGCGCCATCAGCAGCGAGACGAGCATTATCAGCTACCTCGACTGAAGTACTGGCCATTTCAGTCATGGCAGTTGCAGCACGCTCTGTTTCAGCATACTGGCGATCTGCCCCCTGCACAGTCTGCTCAGAAATCTGGGACAGCCGACCAGTCACATGATCCAGATGATTAACGGCCTCAGCAGTTCTGGAAACTGTCTCGCGAATCTTGTCGACAAACTGGTTGAAATAGCGCGCCAGCGCTGACAACTCAGCTCCTCCACGCTCGTCCAACTTCCGAGTCAGATCTCCCTCACCCTGGGCAATATCCTGCATGGCATCGATGACCTGGTTGAGCGGTGAAAGTATGCTCCAGGAGACCGCCGCAGCAATTAATGCGCCCAGGATGACACCCACAGCAACCAGTACCAGCACTAGGCCCTGGGTATTCTCAACCTGACTGGCAAGGTCCTGACTGGACTGCCGGATCTTGGTTCGGGATACCTCAACAAGTTCTGCCAGGACTACAGAAATCTCATTGACCAACGGTGTTATTTCGGTACGCTGGACATAAATATCCATATAGGCTTTTTCACTCTTCTGCACAGCAAAGAGTTCTTCAAGGCCTTCATTCATGGGTTCATATATTTCAACCATGCGGTCAATGGCTTCTTGCCCTTCAAAAGTTAGTTCGTCGTAATGTTCCTGCACTTTCGCCATGAAAGCACGGGTACGCTCACCGAAGTTCAGTGCATTCTGATAATTGCCCTCGTCATTAAAGGCCACAACTCCACGCAGAGCGATCTGCAAGTTGGCAACTGCAAAACGAAGTTCATGAATGTCGTTGAGAATTTGTTTGCGCTCAGGGGCGGCATCTTCCTGCATTTCAGAATCGATCATCTGAGCCAGCAGCTGACGAAACTCCTGGGTCAATGGATTCACCAATTGGCTGGATATATCAACAGCCGCAATTCGCTTAGCATCGTTCGTAGCCAGTTCGACCACACGATCATGAAATGCTTCGTAATTCCCAATCAGTTTTTGAGCTCTGCCAACCAGGGCATTCATTTCCTGATCTGTCTGAACAAGAGGTAACTGTTTAAGTTTATCCAGGGCTTTTTTGAGATTAATCAGACTCTGGTCGTAGTCCTGCTTGCTTTGCTCATCACGGCTCAGCATATAGAAGCCAAGGCTGGCAACCGAGGCATTAAGCACCGAATCCAGCCTTTCTGCTGCAAGGATAACTGGCTGTTTCTGCTCAACTACCTCATCAACTTTACCACTTGTATCAGAGAAACCCTTGAGCGCAAGCCCCCCAACGGCAAGCAGGATAATGAGGACAAAGGCGAATCCACCTATGACTTTTTGCTTTATCGGGGCACTGGATAGCACGGAAAGCATATATAACCCTTTATCTATAAAACTGGTTGTTTTTCATCTTCTACAGGAGCTATCGGTAGATCTTAGGATTACTTTAGTTTTCTAACCACTTAGGAAAAGTGTGGAATTATTGCTGCAACTGAAGTTGTTGCAGCCGTTGACGAAGAACGACCTTGCGATTTTCATCCTTAGCAACACGATAAAGCCCCTGATACAGGGTACGTGCATCATCGATCAGGCCAGCCTCGGCCAGATTTTCAGCAGCAAAGAATCGTGCAGTCTGCCCCCAGGGGTCCAGACCTTGCTGGTCTATAAAAAGGGCAGAACGCAGATACAAATAACCAGCCTGCTCATACTGACCTAAGGATTTATAGGAATCCGCCATCCAGAATAACAGTTCACGCAACTGTTTCTGGCTGGCAAGGCGAGGCTGAAGAGCAGTAAACAGCGCTATGGCTTCCTTATCACGCTTAAGTGTCTGCAGATCAAACATCACCTGCAGAAACCGATCAGCCTGCGTATCAGAAAACTGCACATGTCTCGACAGCACACCATAGAGCACATCAATACCAAGATCTTCATGACCACCAAGTATATGAATACGTGCGCGACGCAGATCCCAGTCAAACGCATCAGAATCTTCCGGGGGCTGGTCTATCCCGCGCATCAGCTCTGATGCAAGTTCGCTGTTGCCTTTCTCTAATGCATACTCGGCCAGTGACGGCCGGATAACCTCGGGAACGTAATTATTTGAAGGGAAATACGAAGAATGCATATACAGGTTATTGATAAAGGCAGAGCCTGCCTTGCTTTCCTGCCAGTGTTTCAAAAGACCTGAGTGCGCCTTTGCCCGGTTTTCAGGTGTCTGTCCTTCAAGTGCAACAACCACCAGGTAAGATAATTTTTTCAGGCTATCCTTTTCTTCAGTTGCTGCCTTTAGCCAAGCTGCATCATCACCAACTAGCTGTCCCTTACTATTTCCCAGGAACTCACCGTAGTCACGATAGGCATTCCAGAGCTGATCAGCACTAAGACTAAACACCGAGTCAGTCTTATCAGTTAGGGGGGTATTGAGCGCCTTCTGCAGATACTGAATTTCTTCGCGCCCCTGGCCAGCCTGACGTGCAGCCCGGGCTGCGACCCACCACAGCTGGGCCTGCGCCCTGCCTGTCGCTGACTTCGCGAGCTTGTCAGCCTCAGCTGCCTGTTCTTTAGGTTTTTTCTTTCCGCTAAGCAGAACGGCCAGTTGCCGGAGTGGTTCTACGCGACTGTCCTCTACACCCTTCAATGCCTCGATGCTCTCGTCAGGATTCCCAGTCTTCAGGGCAAGCTCCGCACGGAGGATTTTTTCCTTTATCGAGAGGTTTTCAAAGTCCTGCTCAAATCTTCTCCAGGCTACCAGGGCCTGATCAAGTTGCCCGAGGGCAAGATAGGCCTGAATGACGCCCAGCCGCCATTCACGCCATTGACTTCTGTATTTGCTAGAGGAATAACCCCAGATGAAATTTCGATATCGTTCAAGGGCATAGATAGGCTGATGACTCTGGAGATAGGCATCTGCCACAGCTGACTGTGCAGCCAGGACAAAGTCTTCCGGCAGCTTATCAGGATAGTCTTTCGTTCTTTCGATAAGATCAGCCCAGCGTTCATGATCATGAAGAATATCGAGTCTTATCCGTTCCCAGCTCACCCACTGTGTCATAGCTCCAGGACTCGCCGGCTGAAAACGATCGATCATGGATAGGGCCAGATCTGGCGCCCCGGCTTTCGAAATACCCTGGACATCCTGAATCCCACTGGCCTGGGCCTGCACTGCAAAAAGGCACAGACAGAGAATAACAACAAGAAATGACTGAATACGTAATCTCATAAACAAAACAGGCGCATACGTTGCCGCATGCGCCTGCAGTCTAAGCATTGTTCAGGACAATGTTTAGATACGTTCCTTGATACGAGCCGCCTTACCGGTACGACCACGCAGGTAGTACAGCTTGGCGCGGCGGACCTTACCACGACGCTTGACCTTGATCTCTGCGATAGCAGGGCTGTAGGTCTGGAAGGTACGTTCAACACCTTCGCCATGAGAAATCTTACGCACGGTAAAAGAAGAATTCAGGCCGCGATTCTTAACCGCCAGAACAACACCTTCGTAGGCCTGCTGACGCTCACGCTCACCTTCCTTAACACGTACCTGAACAACAACGGTATCACCGGGTACAAAATCCGGGATTTCCTTGTTCATCTGTTCCGCTTCAATCTCTTTAATGACGTTGCTCATTGCCTTGAACCCCTAAGTAAAACGCTATTCCTGTTCATTAAGACCAGCTTCGAGCAGAAGCCTGTCTTCCTCATTCAACTCAACCTGCTCTAACAAATCAGGTCGATTTTGAAATGTACGCACCAGCGATTGCTTCCTGCGCCACTTCGCAATTTCTCTATGGTTACCACCTAAAAGCACTGGTGGCACCTTCTGGCCCTCGTAGTCCTCAGGCCGGGTGTAATGCGGACAATCCAGCAATCCACCCATAAACGAATCCTGTTGTGCTGAATCTTCGTCCCCAAGTACGTCTGGTAAAAGGCGTGTGACGGAATCAACAACAACCATGGCAGCCAGTTCACCACCACTGAGAACATAGTCACCTATTGACCATTCCTCATCGACTTCCATTTCTATGAGCCGCTCATCGACACCCTCGTATCGACCTGCCACCAGGATCAGACCATCGCGTTCGGCAAACCCTCTTACCGCGTCCTGGTCCATCACCCTGCCCTGAGGGCTCATATAGATGACCTTTGCATCCGGGTTGGCAGCCTTCGCATCGCGGATAGCCTGCCTGAGGGGCTCGATCATCATGACCATGCCCGGTCCACCACCATACGGCCTGTCATCTACGGTGCGATGAACATCCTGGGTGTAGTCTCTCGGATTCCAGGTCCTGAGCGTCATCAGATCACGCTCTGCTGCTCGCCTGAGCACACCGTACTCAGTCACTGACTCCACCATGGAGGGGAACAGCGTGACGATATCAAATCGCATAGCCTAGAATTCCGGGTCCCAGTCGACCCTCATCACACCTTCGTCCAGATCAATATCCATTACATACTGTTCCTGAACGAAAGGTATCAGGCGTTCTTTGTCACCCGACACCACAATTACATCATTTGCACCGGTCTCAAATAAGCTCCTGATCTTGCCAAGCTCAACGCCTTCCAGCGTTTCAACCCTGAGGCCGATCAGATCGATCCAGTAATACTCGCCATCCGAGGCTGGCGCCATCTGATCTCGATCTATGGCTATTTCTACTCCCTTCAGGAGTTCAGCCTGATTCCGATCGTCTATCCCTTCCAGTCTGGCGATGACACCCTTGCCCTGCGCCTTACCAGCCAGGACTTTGATCCTGCGCCACTCATTGCCCTGCTTAATCCACCAGGGTGAGTATTTAACAATCTTTTCTCTTGGCCGGGTCTCGGAAAAAACCTTTACCCAGCCCTTAACACCAAAAACGCCGTTGATATGACCAAGCGAAATGCGCTCGGGTGTATCAACGGCCATCAGGAACAGCCTTTATCAGGCAGCCTGCTGCTTGAAGGTCTTGATCAGCTTCTGAGCAGTTTCGCTGGGCTTGGCACCCTGCTGCAGCCAGTGATCAACACGATCAATTTCCAGGTGCAGCTCAACTTCCTGACCAGTAGCACGTGGGTTGAAATAACCCAGGCGCTCGATGTAACCACTGTCACGACGCTTGCGTGAATCAGTCACAACAACCTGGTAGAAGGGGCGCTTCTTAGCACCACCACGAGTAAGTCTGATAGCAATCATTTAATAAGCCCTTGAATTTAAACGAGTTTAATAGCTCGCGGCCGGCACCCATAAAAATACCGGTAAAAATAAACGGCGAATTCTATTCCTTTCCGCCTCTAATGTGAAGCATTATCTGGAAAAACTTTCCGATTTTCCGTGACTTCCAGCATTCCCACATAGCTTGATGGTAGTCTAGATTTATAGATATTTATGTACCGGAGCCCAGAAACATGATCATGCGTATATCCGTGATGCTGTCCTGTCTGCTTATGGCGGCCTGCAGCACCCTGACAGTACAGACTGATTACAACCCGGAATATGATTTTGCCGCAATAAAAACCTACCAGTGGGTCAAGACTGAAAAGCATAGTGATGATGTACGTGTAAATAACAGCCTGATCATTAATCGCGTTAACAAGGCAATTAACCAGAATCTTCAGTCAAAGGGGCTCGCCGAAAACATATCCGGCGAGGCAGACGTCCTCGTCAACTGGTTTGGCGGTATTGATAACAAGATCCGGCAGGAAACCATTAATCATTACTATGGCAGTATGTACCGTGGCTATGGCTACCCCTATGGCGGATACTGGCCCGGCTACACACAGACCTACAACGTTGAATACCAGGAAGGCACCCTGATTATCGACATTCTTGATGGAAAATCGCGCGAACTCATCTGGCGTGGTACAGGGCAGGATTATGTTGAAGACAATAAAACACCAGAAGAAATCACCCAGGGTATTTACCAGGCTGTAAAAGGCATCATGGAAAGCTTCCCTCCCGGCCAGCAGAAGAAATAACTGGGAAAAAAGGCGACCTTATGGCCGCCTTTCTGATTTCTTTGTTGCTTATGCGTTACTTCATATGGCGCGAGATAATCGCGTCATAGGTCCCGTCTTTCTTCATCTTCACCAGTTCAGTATTAAAGGCCTCAATAATCTTCGCATGCGCGGGATTCAACTTGCTAACCATCAGGTACAGATTGCGTTCAGAAAAGGCCTTTTCATCCATTTCGAACTCATCAGCAGTATGGCTAAAGTATTCCGCAAGCAAGTGTTTAATCACACCCTCATCCCCGAGCGTCAGGTCGATCTGGCCATTCTGCAGCTTGAGTAAATTTTGCAGAACATGATTACTGGGCACCAGTATGATGTTCCCTGGACGCCTGATCTTTTCGTTATAGGCATAACCTTCAACATAGCCGGCCACCAGGCCCTGTGAAGTCATTACTTCATTAAACTTAAAATCAGCGCCCTTCTTTTTTACCAGGACAACACGGTTCCGATAATAGGGATTACTGAAGACGAATTTCTCTTCCCGTGCGGGGGTTTTCCAGGCGGCAACAATACCGTCAAAAAAACCCAGCTCGCCGCCTTCAAGTACACGCATCCAGTTTTCGATCTGGACCTTAGGGCTGTACCCGGAGCGCTTCAGGGCCGTGGTTACAATCTCGGCTGCCATGCCATATTCGGGCATATTACGGTCAACATAGGGCGGCCAGGTATCGGCTACCAGGGTCAGGGAATTACCTGCTGCCTGAACAGAAGTGATACTCAGCACCAGCATCAGCCCGAGGGCAATCTTGATTATTCTTTTCTGCATGAAACTCCTCACTAACAGTTAAAATGGCATGCCTGGCGGCATCTTACCCTTCATCATCTGCATCATCTTGCCCATCCCGCCCTTGGAGAACTTCTTCATGGCCTTGGCCATCTGCATATGCTGTTTGAGCAGGCGGTTCACATCCTGGACCTGGGTACCAGACCCCATCGCGATACGTTTCTTACGTGAGCCCTTGATAATCGCCGGAAATCGGCGTTCCTTGGGTGTCATCGAGTTGATAATGGCCACCATGCGGCGAAACTGGCTATCATCTGCCTGCGCCTTAACATGCTCAGGCAGATTGGCCGTGCCCGGAAGTTTATCCATCAGGGCTCCAAGTCCGCCCATATTCTGCATCTGCATCAGCTGATCACGAAGGTCATTAAGATCAAAGCCCTTACCCTTCTTGATCTTAGTGGCCAGCTTCGCAGCCTTATCGCGATCAATCTTATCCTGGGCTTCTTCAACCAGACTGACAACATCACCCATACCCAGGATACGTGAAGCCACGCGATCCGGATAAAACGGCTCTAGCGCATCTAGCTTCTCACCCATACCCATGAACTTGATGGGCTTGTCAGTAATTCGACGTACGGACAGTGCGGCACCACCACGGGCATCACCATCGGCCTTGGTCAGGATCACACCAGTCAGTGGCAGGGCATCATTAAAGGCACGGGCGGTATTAGCGGCATCCTGGCCCGTCATGCTATCCACGACAAACAGGGTTTCTACCGGAGAAACCTGCTGATGAATCATCTGGATCTCACCCATCATCTCTTCATCAATATGCATACGACCTGCGGTATCGACGATGAGCACATCCTTAAACTGCTTTTTTGCCGTATCCAGGGCATTGCGTGCGATTTCGGTAACAGGCTGCCCCGCCTTACTGGGATAAAAATCAACATCAACCTGACCTGCCACGGTCTCAAGCTGTTTAATCGCAGCAGGCCGGTAGATATCACAAGAAACAACCATGACCGACTTGCCTTCCTTTTCCTTCAGAAAGCGAGCAAGTTTACCGACCGTGGTGGTTTTACCCGCACCCTGCAGACCCGCCATAAGAATGACCGCCGGAGGCTGGGTTGCCAGGTTTAGTGACTCATTCTTGTTACCCATGACCTGGGCAAGCTCATCATTGACAATTTTGATGAAGGCCTGGCCCGGAGAAATACTCTGTAGCACGTCGGCGCCCATGGCGCGTTCCTTGACCTCGGCAATAAACTCTTTAACGACCGGCAGGGCAACATCGGCCTCGAGCAGTGCCATGCGGACTTCACGCAGGGCATCCTTGATATTGTCCTCGGTAAGGCGTGCCTTACCGCTGATATTTCTGATTGTCTGGTTCAGACGGGAACTGAGGTTATCAAACATACCTATCCCTGAGGCTTAGAAAGGAGGTGGTAAAAGAGGGCTGGGATTATAACTGGAAAAGATCTTCACTGCTTAACCGGATTACCCGGCGATCACCCAGCGCATCTGTCACCTGATTGAAAATATGCTCTTCATCCCCAGGCTTGAGGTGGGTAACAAAAATCCGGGGGTCATGCTTCAGTTTGGTCATATCCTCGGCCAGCGTTTCCGGACAATAATGCTTGGCTAGTTTACTGAGCTCCCTCTCTTCATTAGAAAAGGCGCATTCTGCAACTAACAAATCGAGGCCGTCATAGCGGTTCAGGGCCTGCCAGAAACTATCATTGGTCGTAGTATCCCCGGTGAAGGCAAAACTACCCTTGCCATCAGAGACCCGGTAACCCACGGCAGGCACCGTGTGATTAACAGCAATCATCTCAAAACTTCTTCCACCCAGCTCACGTATTTCACCGGCCTCCATAGGCTGGAATGCAATACTCGGGCGTTTTTTGGTCGGCAGCTCAAAAAAGTCAGGCCATATCTGCCAGTTGAAAATGTGGTTCTTGATAACCTCCATACTCTCCTCGAGGGCATGGATAATCAGTGGCTCTTCCAGCAGGTCACTAAACAATGTGTCGACGAGTAGCGGCAGGTTCGCGATATGATCCAGGTGAGTATGCGTCAGGAAGATATGACGCAATTTGCGCATTTCTTCGAGCTGCAGATTACCCACACCGGTGCCGCAGTCGATAAGGACATCCTCATCAACCAGCATCGATGTAGTCTGGCGGTCCCCGCCGATACCGCCGCTGCAACCCAGTATTCTTAACTGCATTATCTTTTATGACTTATTAATCAAGGTGTAATCATGTCAGAGCAACTCACATGTTGCAGGCAGCACCCAAAACAAAGTGTGATGGACATCACATTATTTTCTCGTATGGAATTCAATTTATGTCAATTCCCATGAAGTGCAGAGTCGGTTATCCTTCAGACATCAACCCGCATCACTAATAACAGACTAACGCATGCCACTTAGCACCAGCCTCATTGCCATCGCCCTGTACGTCGTATCCAGCCTGCTTATCGCCGTCATCATCCGCAGTCAGCTGGCAAAGGAAAAGGGCCCCAACCGCAAAATCCTGCTCGCAAGCTGGTTAGGCGCCCTGCTGTTCCATGCAATCTCACTGTATAGCCTGCTGGTTACCCCTGCAGGAATCGATCTGGGCTTTTTCCGTACCCTGTCGATGGTTGGCTTCCTCGCCTCCAGTCTTCTGCTGGTTTCATGTTTTGGACGTGCAAGCATTAGCCTTGGGCTGATCATACTGCCTGCAGCAATCACATCAATTCTTCTGGCAATCGCGATTCCGGAGGTGTCATTTATTCCAAGCAGCATCGCCCCGGGATTGAAATGGCATATCTTTGTCTCGCTACTGGCCTACAGCATGCTTACCCTGGCCACCCTGCAGGCCCTGCTGCTTTCTTACCAGAACAGGCACCTGCACAATCATCAGCCTGGCGGCCTGATACGGATCCTTCCTTCCCTGCAGGAAATGGAACGACTGTTATTCCGTTTCCTGATTGCAGGATTTGTACTGCTAACCATCGGCCTGCTTAGCGGATTTATTTTCCTTGAGAATATTTTTGCCCAGCACCTGGTACATAAAACCGCCTTTGGTATCCTGGCATGGATATGCTACGGCATTCTGATCTGGGGACATCTGCAATTTGGCTGGCGTGGAAAATTCGCCGTGCGCTGGACTGTTGGCGGATTCATCTTTCTGATGCTGGCATACTGGGGCAGCAAGTTTGTACTGGAACTGATCCTGACCCGGGCTTGACAGGCTCTGAGCCAGACCTTGTAATTGAAAGCCATTAGTTAGACGGACACCCATCCTTGGACAGCATTCCCCTGGGCTTTTTATTTAGCCTCCTAGTTTTTCTGTTCTTTCTGTCAGCATTCTTTTCGGGATCAGAAACTGCGCTGATGTCGCTAAACCGATATCGCCTGCGCCACCTGGCTGACGAAGGTAATAAGGCCGCCGTCCTAGCCCAGCGTTTGCTGGATAAACCGGACCGCCTGATCGGCCTGATTCTACTCGGCAACAACTTCGTTAACATCCTGATCACCCAGCTGGCCACAATCATTGGCCTCAGGCTCTACGGTGACGCCGGCATCGCTATCGCCACGGGCATACTTACCTTTATGCTGCTGATCTTTGCCGAGGTTGCACCCAAAACCCTGGCAGCGCTACATTCAGAGAAGGTCGCCTTCCCTGCTGCGATTATTTATACACCGCTGTTAACCGTGACCTACCCCCTGGTCTGGGCCGTCAACCTGATCGCTAATAACCTGCTCAGAATCATGGGCCTGCCGGTAGAATCTGGCTCGGATAATGCTCTAAGCCGGGAAGAACTGCGTACCGTGGTAAATGAGGCCAGCAGCCTGATCCCGGGTAAACACCGCAAGATGCTGCTCGGCATACTGGATCTTGAGAAGGTCACAGTTGAAGACATCATGGTCCCTCGGAATGAAGTTACCGGGCTAGATCTGGACGGTGAATGGGAAGACATAGTTGCGCAGATCACCCGCAGCCCCTACACGCGCCTGCCGGTATATCATGGCAGTCTCGACAACATTATTGGTTTCCTTCACCTGCGCAAGATTCTGCATCCCATGTTAAGAGGTGAACTGACACCGGAAACCCTGCAGCAGACACTGCGTGAAGCTATGTACATCCCTGAAGGGACTTCATTAAACCGTCAGCTACTGAACTTCCAGCGCGATCGTCGTCGTATCGGCCTGGTGGTTGATGAGTATGGAGACATATTGGGCCTGGTCACCATGGAGGACCTGCTCGAGGAAATCGTCGGTGAATTTACTACCGACCCATCCGGTTACTCAAAGCACATCATTCCGCAGGAAGACAACACCTGGCTGGTCGATGGTGGCACACATGTTCGTGAAATTAACCGCACCCTGGGCTGGGAACTCTCGACCGATGGCCCACGCACACTCAATGGCATCATTATTGAGCATCTGGAATTTATTCCCGAACCCGGTACCACCCTGCTGCTCGAGGGTCACCCAGTAGAGGTAATCAAGACGCAAGACAATGCCGTCCAGCGTGTTCGTATATCACCACGACTGGACCAGTTTGACTCAGAGGACGAGGATTGATCGTGGCCAAGACCAAGCTTCAATACCAGTGCACCGAATGCGGCAGCTTACACAACAAATGGAGTGGCCAGTGTGCTGACTGTGGCGCATGGAACACCCTGCAGGAATATATAAGCCCTTCGGCAGGACCCCGTAATGCCCGTCCTGGAGGCTATGCGGGTATGAGCGCCAACGTAACGGCCATGAGTGAGGTTGCCCTTGAGGCAGACCCACGCAGCGCGACCCAGATCGATGAACTGGACAGGGTGCTGGGCGGCGGACTGGTCCATGGCTCTGTGGTACTACTGGGTGGTGATCCCGGTATTGGTAAATCGACCCTGTTGCTTCAGACCCTGTGTGGCCTACCTGAACTAAGCCCTCTGTATGTCACTGGTGAAGAATCTCTACAGCAGGTCACACTCAGGGCAAAACGTCTGCAGTTGCCGCAGGAAGGCCTGAGCCTGTTATCCGAAACCTGTGTCGAACGTATTATCGCTACTGCTGAGGTCGAGAAACCCAGGCTCATGGTCATAGACTCCATCCAGACCATCTTTACCGAACAACTTCAGTCAGCGCCCGGTTCTGTCAGCCAGGTACGGGAAAGCGCCGCCCAGCTCGTGCGCTTCGCCAAGCAGACCAATACAGCGTTATTTTTTGTTGGGCATGTGACCAAGGAAGGCACGCTCGCAGGTCCCCGCGTGCTCGAACACATGGTCGATTCAGTTCTTTACTTTGAAGGTGACCCCGGTGGTCGCTACCGCGTGCTTCGTGCCGTTAAGAACCGTTTCGGCGCTGTGAACGAACTCGGTGTTTTCGCGATGACCGAGGAGGGCCTGAAGGGTGTCAGTAACCCCTCTGCCATATTCCTGTCACGTCATGAAGAGCCCGTCGCAGGCAGCACCATTATGGTTACCCGTGAAGGCACACGCCCCATGCTGGTTGAGGTACAGGCCCTGGTTGCAGAATCACACCTGGGTAATCCCCGCCGTATTGCAGTTGGGCTGGAACAAAATCGACTAGCCATGTTACTGGCGGTCACTCACCGCCATGCTGGCATTGCCATGTATGATCAGGACGTCTTTCTGAATATCGTGGGTGGCGTACGCGTGACTGAGACCGCGGCTGATCTGCCCCTGGTGCTGGCCGTGCTGTCCAGCTTTCGTGACCGTCCGCTGCCAAGTGACCTCGTGACATTTGGTGAGATTGGCCTGGCAGGTGAAATTCGTCCCGTGCCCAACGGCGATGAGCGTCTCAAGGAGGCTGCCAAGCATGGCTTCAAGCGGGCCATCATCCCGAAGGCCAATCAGCCCAAGCGTACGCCGGATGGCATGACAATTATTGCGGCTGCCCGCATCTCGGAAGTGCTGGATTATATATAAGCACACTACTTGTGGGGCTAGGAAAACCCGAATTAGAACCGTTATACTCGCGGCTCATAGAACACTCTGGGGAAGAAGCGTGACACGCTTACTGATCGTAGTTCTGTTGTTTGCCCTGATCCCGCTTTCAGGGTGTACCAGTATGATTAGTGCATCTGCCTCCAGGGGCATGGCAGACAATCTCAATAGCGCCATCCTTAATCAGAACGACCCTGAAACCGTACGTCAGGGCGCCCCCGCTTACCTCATCATGATCGACAGCTTTATCGAGGGCTCCCCTAAAGATCCCAAGATACTCATGGCTGGAAGCAGACTCTACGGGGCTTATACCAGCGCCTTTATCGATGACCCGGAACGTGCAAAACGGCTTTCCGAGAAATCCCTGAAATATGCCCAGGCTGCACTATGCATCACCATGCCCAGCCTGTGTAACAGTCGCGAAATGCGCTTTCCTGAATACCAGAAAGCCCTGAAAGGCGTCACTTTTCTCCAGGTACCTGCCCTGTATGACTGGGGCGTTGCCTGGGCAGGCTGGCTACAGGCCAATAATGATGACTGGGATGCGATTGGCGATGTCCCAAAGATCAAGGCAACCATGGAAAAAGTGGTCTCCCTGAATCCCGCCTATGAAAATGGCGGCGCCTATCTCTACCTGGGCGTACTTAACTCACTCATACCTCCTTCGATGGGGGGCAAACCTGACGAGGCACGGGCATACTTTGAACGGGCCATCGAAATGAGCGAAGGCCACAATCTTATGGCCAAGACTGTTTATGCCCAGTACTACGCACGTATGATGTTTGACCAGGAACTGCATGACCGCCTGCTCAACGAAGTTCTGGAGGCTGAACCTGAATACCCAGGTCTCACCCTGATTAACGTCCTCGCCCAGGAACAGGCTGAACAATTACTGGCTGAATCCAAAGAAATCTTTTAACCGGAGAACATAATTCCGATGTTTTCTCAGAAACTTCTGAAGACGATATTCATAGCTCTAATCACTCTGGCCACAGCCAGTGCCCATGCTGCCGTTACCCTTAAGATCGCGACGATTGCCCCTGAGGGAACGACCTGGATGAATGAGATGCGTTCAGGTGCAAAGGAAATTGCCAGACAAACAGAAGGCCGCGTCAAACTGAAGTTCTATCCAGGCGGCGTTATGGGCAACGACAAAAGCGTGATGAAAAAGATTCGTCTCGGCCAGTTACACGGCGGCGCACTTACCGGCGGCAGCCTGGCCACGATCTATCCTGATATGCAGATCTACAGCCTGCCAATGTTCCTCAAATCCTATGAAGAAGCCGATTATCTAAGACCAAAGATTGACCCCCTGCTCAAGGAAGGTATGAAGAAAAAAGGCTTCGTCATACTCGGCATCTCCGAGGGTGGTTTCGCCTATATCATGTCCGACAAGCCTGTTCGCAGTATAGAAGATTTGAATAAGCGCAAAATGTGGGTGCCCGAAGATGATTATCTGAACGAGCGGCTATTCAAGAACATGGGCATCAGCCCTATTCCGCTCAGCATTGCTGATGTCTATACCGGCCTGCAAACTGGTCTGATAGATACCCTGGGCTCTACGCCTATGGCTGCCCTGGCATTCCAGTGGCATACCCGTATTGGAGCCGTAACCGATGTCCCCCTTGTTTACCTGGTTGGTGTGCTTGTCGTCGATCAGAAGCGCTTTAAAAAGATTCAGGCCGAAGACCAGAAAATCGTCCTGGAGGTTATGGATCGAGTCTTCAAAGACATGGATCGTCTGAACCGCTCAGATAACGACAAGGCGCTCGCTGCATTAAAAAATCGAAATATCGAATTTGTCGTACCCTCAACTGCAGAACTGAAACGTTGGAAACAATATGCCAGCCAGGTAATAGAACAGCTTGGAGACAAGGCCTCTTCTGAAAAACTTTATCTGCAGGCCACGGGCATACTGACCGAATTCCGCAACCAGGGAACAACGGCTTCGACCCAGTGAATTCAGACAACGAGAACAACAAGCCTCAATGGCTCATCTTCCGCCTGCTATATGGACTGGAAGATGCCGTTATGGTGTTGATGCTCGTTGCAATGATCGTTGTTGCTACCGGCCAGATCATACTGCGCAATTTCTTTGACACCGGCATAATCTGGCTCGATCCCATGTTACGCGTCATGGTGTTGTGGATAGGACTGCTTGGCGCCATGGCTGCCACACGCGTCGACAAACATATTCGTATCGATGTACTGACCCGCCTGCTGCCCCCTAAACTTAAGATAATCAGCCATTCCCTGACCCTGGCCTTTGCAGGCGCCGTCTCAGGCATCATCGCCTGGCATTCCTACCTGTTTGTCATTAGTGAGATGGAATATGGCAGCAATGCCTTTGCCGGTATTCCGGCCTGGGTCCTGGAATCCATCATCCCCTTCAGCTTTGCCGTCATGACTCTGCGCTTTTGCCTTCAGGCCCTGTTCAATCTGGGCAAGCTCAACAGGGCAATATCCGCATGATTAACGCTATCGTTCTGCTTATCATCGCCCTTCTGGGTGCCCCCCTGTTCGCCATCATCGGGGCCAGTGCGCTATGGGGCTTTCACAGCGAGGAAATTGATCTTCAGGTCATGGCAGTTGAGATATATCGGCTGGCTGACATGCCGGTTTTACTGGCTATTCCACTTTTTACCTTTGCCGGTTACATCCTGGGTGAGAGTCAGGCCCCCTCTCGCATGGTTCGTCTCAGCAGCGCCCTGCTGGGCTGGATGCCAGGAGGTCTTGCCATCGTCTCCCTGGTTGCCTGTGCCCTGTTTACAGCCTTTACCGGGGCCTCAGGCGTCACGATTGTTGCACTCGGCGCCCTGCTCTATCCTGCCCTGAAACAGGCTGGTTATCCGGAACGCTTTAATCTTGGTCTGATTACAACCTCCGGTAGCCTGGGCCTGTTATTTGCCCCCTCCCTGCCCCTGATACTCTACGGCGTGGTAGCCCAGCAGGCCGGGCTGGACGAGCCCGTTAGCATCGACGACCTTTTCCTGGCCGGCATCCTGCCAGGCATCATGATGGTTGCCATGCTTTCAGCATGGAGCATGTGGAAACAGCCCGCCGGTCAGTTACATGCCGATTTTGATAGCCGTGAAATACTGGCTGCAATTAAGGAGTCTATCTGGGAGATCCCTCTGCCCTTCGTGGTACTGGGTGGCATTTATAGCGGTTATTTTGTGATCTCCGAGGCTGCAGCGGTCACAGCCATGTACGTGCTTATCGTTGAAGTCTTCATTAAGCGTGAAATTTCACTTATAAAACTGCCCTCTATCATTCGGGAAGCCATGGTCATGGTCGGTGCCATTATGATCATTCTTGGCGTTTCCCTGGCATCAACCAATTACCTGATCGATGCTGAGGTGCCCACTCAGCTGTTTGACGCTATTCGCGCACATATCGACAGCAAGTGGACCTTCCTGATCCTGCTCAACATCTTCCTGCTGGGTCTGGGCATGATCCTGGATATCTTCTCGGCCCTGATCATCATTATTCCTATCATCCTGCCCATCGCCGTTGGCTACGGCATCCATCCCGTGCACCTGGGCCTGGTATTCCTGGCCAATATGCAGCTGGGATACTTTACGCCACCTGTGGGCATGAACCTTTTTATCGCCAGCCACCGTTTCGAAAAACCCGTGATGGAACTGTACATGGCGACCCTGCCATTCTTTTTCATACTACTGGTCGCAGTACTGGTCATCACCTACTGGCCTGCCCTCAGCCTGGTCTTTATCACCTAGTTATGGATTGACGCCCAGAGACTGAATCATTACCGTGTTAGCGCACCAATCTTCATTGCAGGACAAGCATGAGCAAGAAAACCGATAAGGACAGCTTCGATTTCGAATCTGCCCTGGAAGAACTAGAATCACTGGTCGAAAAGCTGGAAAAAGGAGACCTTCCACTGGAAGAGTCGCTCAAGGAATTCGAGCGAGGCATCACCCTCACCCGAAACTGTCAGAAGGAACTGAAGGAGGCCGAACACAAGGTGCGCATACTCACCGAACAGGGCACTGAAAAGGACTTTGGCGAAGATGACCTCGTCTGAGCACCTCGAACAATTCAAGGTTTACCAGCAACGCATCGAATCCGTTCTCGACCACTGGCTGCCCGCCGGGACGATCTCACCATCCCGCCTGCATCAGGCGATGCGTTATTCTGTCCTGGGTGGCGGCAAACGTGTACGACCATTACTGGTCTATGCTGCCGGGCTGGCAGCTGGCGCCTCCGTCGAGCAGCTGGACGGCCCGGCTGCCGCGGTGGAGATCATTCATGTTTATTCCCTGATTCATGATGATCTACCTGCCATGGACGATGATGACCTGCGCCGTGGCAAACCCACAAATCATAAGGCCTTTGATGAGGCGACGGCTATCCTTGCCGGTGACGCCCTGCAGGCACTGTCCTTCCACATACTGAGCTCTGACCCCACAATGACCCATGACGCAGGCATGCGTCTGGAAATTATCAATGCCCTGACCCAGGCCTCGGGTTCTCGTGGCATGGCCGGTGGCCAGGCTATTGATCTGGCTTCCGTCGGCAGGACACTGGATATCGTCGAACTTGAGAATATGCATATCCACAAGACCGGTGCACTGATACGTGCCTCGGTACTAATGGGTGCGATGGCCGGTGGCATAATAGATCAGCGAGTCATCGAGAAGCTGGATCATTTCGCCAAGAACATAGGACTGGCCTTTCAGGTGCAGGACGACATACTTGATATCGAAAGTGATACTGAAACCCTGGGTAAAACGCAGGGTGCCGATATTGCCCAGAACAAACCGACCTATCCATCCATCATCGGCATGGAGGCCTCCAAACAAGAAGTTGAGACCCTCTATAACGAGGCTATAGATAGCCTGAATGATTTTAACGATAAGGCTGATCTACTCCGGGCCGTTGCAGAGTTCATAGTCAGGCGCGAGCACTAGGGACAGGCGCCCCCTTCCACGATATAATGCGCGTTTGGCCCGAGCCGGACTCCATGAGCACGAAATTTCCCCTTCTAGACCGCATACATCAACCAGAAGACCTTAAGTCTCTGGATGATGCTGAGCTTGGGGAGCTGGCTTCAGAATTACGCGAGTTTATTCTGGATTCCGTGGCCAATACCGGCGGCCATCTTGCTTCAAATCTCGGCACTATCGAACTCACTATTGCCCTGCATCGTATCTTTGATACCCCGGATGACCATATCATCTGGGATGTCGGCCACCAGAGCTATGCCCACAAGATCCTGACAGGGCGCCGCGAAGATATGGCCGGCCTGCGCAAGAAGGATGGTATCGCCGGCTTCCCAAGACGCGAAGAAAGTCCATACGACAGTTTTGGTGTCGGCCATTCCAGCACCTCCATCAGTGCCGCCCTCGGTATGTCACTTGCCAGCCAGCGCGAGGGTAGTGAAAAGGAATGCATCGCGGTTATTGGCGATGGTGCGATGACCGCAGGCATGGCCTTCGAGGCCCTGAATCATGCAGGTGGCATGGATGCCAATGTTCTGGTCGTCCTCAATGACAATGATATGTCCATCTCACCGAACGTCGGTGGCATGTCGAATTACCTGACCCGGGTGCTCTCCAGTAGCCTGTACTCGAATATGCGCGAGGGCTCCAAAAAGGTTCTTAAGCATATGCCCTCGTCCATGTGGGAACTGGCCAAGAAGACTGAGGAACACATGAAGGGGATGATCATCCCCGGCACCTTTTTCGAAGAACTGGGTTTCCATTATTACGGCCCTATCGATGGCCATAACCTGGAAATGCTGCAGTGCACACTGCGCAACCTGAAAAAACTCAAGGGGCCCAGGCTACTGCATATCGTTACCCAAAAGGGCAAAGGCTACGAGCGGGCCGAAGATGACCCCTGTAGCTACCACGGAGTCAGCAAGTTTGATCCTGATGAAGGGCTTGCCGGAAAAGTCGCATCAAGCCCCACTTACACCGAAGTCTTTAGTGACTGGCTTTGCGATATGGCCAGTGCAGATGAACGTCTTCTGGGCATCACACCTGCGATGCGAGAAGGTTCTGGCCTGGTTAAATTCTCCAAACAATTCCCGGAACGCTATTTTGATGTAGGCATCGCCGAGCAACATGCAGTGACGCTAGCCGCAGGTATGGCCTGTGAAAACAGCAAGCCAGTGGTTGCCATTTACTCCACCTTTCTGCAGCGCGCCTATGACCAGCTCATTCATGACGTGGCCCTGCAAAACCTGCCCGTGCTATTTGCTATCGACCGTGCCGGTCTGGTCGGCCCTGATGGGCCTACCCACAGCGGCAATTTTGACCTGTCCTTCCTGCGCTGCATACCGAACATGCTCATCATGGCTCCGGCTGATGAGAACGAGTGTCGCCAGATGCTTACTACCGGCTTCCAGCATAATGGCCCGGCAGCCGTACGATACCCAAGAGGCAAAGGCCCCGGGGCAGCCGTAGACAATGCACTACAAGGTATCGAGATTGGTAAATCCGACAAACTACGCGAAGGGAAGGAAATTGCCCTGCTCATGTTTGGCAGTCTGCGACAGCAATGCGAGGAGGCTGCCGAGGAACTGGGGGCTACACTGGTGAACATGCGCTTCGTCAAACCCCTCGACTACGCGATGATCGATGAAGTTGCGTCCACGCACAAACTGATTGTGACACTGGAAGACAACGTCATCAGTGGCGGTGCTGGTAGTGCCGTTTCTGAGTACCTTGCCGTCAGGGGCGACAGCCCGGACATCCTGCATCTTGGCCTGCCCGACCGCTTCATTGAGCATGCCAGCCGTGAAGAAATACTCACCGAATGCGGCCTGGATACCCTGGGAATTATCGACAGTGTGCGGAAACATCGACCCCAGGTCTTTGTCAAAGAGCACACACTCAGTTAATATTCTGGCGTTTTACTCGGATTTATCCATGGCCTCGAAATATCTCCTTAAAATTGTGACGGATTTTGCATCTGCCCATACCCTGCGCGATTATCCCGGGCAGTGCAGCCGTATGCATGGGCACAACTGGAAGGTGGAGGCTGAAGTCGAAGCCACAAAGCTCGATGAAATCGGTATGGGTATCGACTTCAAGGCGATCAAGAAACAGACCAAGATCATTACGGATCAGCTTGATCATTACTATCTGAACGACATCCCCCCTTTCGACAAGATCAATCCTACGGCTGAAAACATCGCTGCATGGATTTACAGCGAACTGTCCCAGGCCCTTAATGGCCCGGACATTAGCGTCAAGGCCATCACGCTCTGGGAGACCGAGCGCGCATGCGTACGCTATTACGAAGATTAACGAGGAAAAGCATGAGCCAGTCTAATACCGAGGTGATGCCTGATGTACAGGGCAGCGTAGACACCCGCCAGATCCCCATTAACAAGGTGGGTATCAAGGACATCCGTCACCCCGTACGTGTCGCTGACCGCAGTGGCGGCGAGCAACACACCATTGCCAATTTCAACATGTACGTGAACCTGCCCCATAATTTCAAGGGCACACACATGTCTCGATTTGTTGAAATTCTCAATGAACACGAACGTGAACTCACGGTTAAATCCTTTAAGCTCATGCTGAGTGAAATGGTCGAACGCCTTGAAGCGACCTCCGGCCATATCGAGATGAGCTTCCCCTACTTCGTCAACAAGGCCGCTCCAGTTTCCGGTGTTAAAAGCCTGCTGGACTATGACGTCACCTTTATTGGTGAAATCCATGATGGCGTACCTTCACTGACCCTGAAGGTCCTGATCCCCGTGACCAGCCTGTGTCCCTGCTCCAAGAATATCTCGGACTATGGAGCACATAACCAGCGCTCACACGTCACTGTAACTGCACAGATCAAGGACTTTGTCTGGATCGAAGAGCTCATCGACATTGTCGAACAGGAAGCATCATGCGAACTCTACGGCCTGCTCAAGCGTCCTGATGAAAAGCACGTTACCGAACGTGCCTATGACAACCCCAAGTTTGTTGAAGATATCGTGCGCGACATTGCCGCGCGCATGAACGCAGAAGAACGCATCAGTAAATACATTGTTGAATCTGAGAACTTCGAGTCTATCCATAATCACTCGGCTTATGCCCTGATTGAAAAGGACAAGACTGCAGAATAAGCATCAGGATTTCTTAAAAGAAAAGCCCCTTGATGAGGGGCTTTTTTCATGGAACAGACTAACTACACGTTAAATGCACTATTTAGCCTTATAGTTGTATTTCTGACCACCCAGTGTCGCCTGGTACATAAGGCCGCCCTTACCCTCGGTAAAAACGATCATTCCCTTATGGAAACCCGTGGCCCGCTGCTCACTGTCTGCACTGGCAGATGATCCTTCGGTACCTGCTGCTGCACCCGCACTACTGGTAATCGCGATGGCCTCCGCCTGGGCACTGAATTCAAAATTACCGCTGGTAAAATCATCAAAAGCGCGTTTGTCCTCAAACAAAATCAGCTGGCGGTAGGCCTGCCCACCCAGCTGCAGGCCAATGCTAACCTGGGTCATGGAAGAATCACCGGTTCTGGTATTACCTCGGTACACACCACCTTTACCATGCGCTCCCCCTATACCGAAGCCGCCTTTACCAATAGTGGGAAAAACAGCGTAACCATAGGATTTGGCCTTGAATTTTTGCACTACATCCGACTTCATAAACTCAGCAAGGGCCTCTTTTTCACCCTGTGCATCAGCAAATGCCATCGGTGTTACACAAATCAGTACTGCAGCAAACATCATTATTGTTTTACGCAACATCTCATTCTCCTTTGTTATAACCATATTTAATTTTAGAACATCCAGCTATCTGTATTTTCCACCTCAACCTGCTGATCGAGTTGCTGGAGACCTTTCACACAACGCACAACAAGCCATACCAGCACGAATAGCAGGAACAGATAACCAATCAGGATGAAAGAAGTAAAGATACCAATAACCGTGTAGAAGATACCGATCCAGAAGGTACGAATCAGGTAACGGAAATGACTATATAACCAGTCTTCGGATTTATCACGATAGACGTAGGCAAGTATGACGCCAATGAGACCAGTCAAGGGAACGGCAGGACTAACGAGATACAGGATGTATATCGTTTTCGCCATGCTCTGGTTTGGATCTTTGCTTGCCATGCACCCCCCTGCAGGCACTGTGTCTCATTGCAGTTTATAACACCTGCCAGTTAAAGCCATCGTTTTGGCAGGCCACATGAACAGTTTGCGGCATTTCCTCTAGCCCAGCTTCCAGTGCAGCGCGCGCCAGTCCGGGCGTATTGTTATTCTCACTGATATGCATGGCTATCAGGCACTCAAGCTGGCTGGTATCCATTCGTCTGAGCAGTTCACTTGCCTGCTCATTAGCCAGGTGACCAATACGACTCGCGACCCTACGCTTGGTTATCAGAGGATAGGGGCCGTTTTCGAGCATCTCCGGATCATAATTGCATTCGAGGAGTAGCCCCTCGACACCACCGAGTGTGCGTTCAATATGAGGAGTCAGGCTCCCGGTATCGGTCAGTATGCCCAGCCGGCGTTCACCATCGCCAAATACATACTGGCAGGGTTCAGCGGCATCGTGTGGAACCGGAAAGGGTTCAATCTCCATGCCTTCTACCTCGAAGGTCTCATGTGCATGGATAATACGGGGATCAAAAAAGTCAGAATCACTGGCCCGGCGTGCAGTCCCTGCAGTGACCCAGACCGGCAGACGGTACTTGCGTGACAGCGCTGCCACTCCTTTGACATGGTCGCTATGCTCGTGGGTGACGAGCACGCCACTCAGGCTTTTCGCTTCCACCTCAAGCCTGGCCAGCCTGCGCTCGGTCTCTTTGATCGAGAAGCCACAATCCAGAAGTACCCGGGTCTTGCCTACCTCGAGCAAGGTGGCATTGCCTTTACTGCCGCTGCCCAGTGAGGCAAACCGAAGCATGATTAATTGAAGGTATCCTTGATCAGCACCAGGGCCTCGCGGGCATTGTCACTGGTCAGGCGCTTACCGTCCTTGTCATGCGCGGTAGCATAGAAATACTCATCGACCTGTTGCAGGCGTATCTGGTATTGCTCTTCATAATCCAGAGGACCTTCGCCGGTACCAAACAGTTTATTCATGAAACCTCGCTCCGCACGATCACCCAGGTAGGTGATGTAGAAGATGCCCTTCTTGCGATTCTGGTCATCTACTACCAGGCCGCTGCTATCGAGCACCATGCCCATGCGACGCCAGACATAAGCCTCTTCACCACTGATTTTAAGCGCCGGACCATCTTCATAGGTCACCACCTCGGAACGTGGCAGGCGTTTGACTTCCTTGGCGACCTTCTCGGCTGCCTGCTCTTCGGTCTCACCCATGTAAACCATGAGACTGGTCACCAGCTCGGCCACCAGGTGTGGATCACTCGGGCGCGATACCCAGCGAAAATCCGTTTCACTGATTGGAATTTCTTCCGCACCGCGGTGAGTAACAAAGATGGCTGTCTCGCTATCCCCTTCAGGGGCCAGGCGGATCAGGAATTTGTCCCTGAGACCAGAATCACGCATGCCATCCAGGAAAGTATATCTTTCGAAATAACCAGCCAGGCCTGACTTATCCACACCCATGCGACGCTCGGCCCACTCGGTCTCCATGATGCCCAGCTTAGGGTCAGACTTCTTCAGGATCAGGCCCTGGGACTCCCAGAAAAGCTGAAGATCAGGCCAGATTTCTTCTGGCGTAGCACTGGCTACCAGCCAGGTCAGGGGACCATCATGCTCCAGGCGCATATCGGTGTATTCAGGCAGGACATCGACGGTTGCTGCAGAAGTCTTTGCTGCCACGGCAGTGGCTGTTTCATCCTTCTCCGCCAGCTCTCGGGCACTGGTGCTACGATCATCGGGGAGCACATATGTGTCATCCATATCCGGCTTAACCAGGTCAGGTGGGATTTCCAGCTGCTTGGTGCGCTCGGCACTTTTGTATACAGGCTGGTCACTCTTGCCGAACATGGAGCAGCCAGACAATGAAACAAGCACAAATAAGACCGCGACAAGCGGAAAACGCATATAACTCATGAATTTGATAACCGTGTTAGATCGTGATTCCAGCAGCCCTGAGGGCTTCGCGAACTGGCTCCTTACTGGGCTCAGACAGTTCCACCAGCGGCAGACGAATACCAGGCTGCATCAGCCCCATCTCCGCCAGTGCCCATTTAACAGGTATGGGACTGGATTCAATAAATAAAGTTTCGTGCAGACCACGCAGGGCAGAATCGATAGCCTGGGCACCTTCCCGGTCACCCGTCAGTGCTGCCGCACACATGTCGTGCATGGCTCGGGGTGCCACGTTTGCTGTAACAGAAATATCGCCCTTGGCACCCAGCAGGATACATTCCATGGCCGTACCATCGTCGCCGCTATACAGTTCCAGGCGGTCTCCGCAACGGTCAAGTATCTCGCGGGCTCGGCCCAGGTCTCCTGTAGCCTCCTTAACACCCACGATATTCGAAATCGAAGACAGGCGTTCAATAGTCTCGGGCAGCATATCAACGGCAGTCCTGCCGGGAACGTTGTACAGAATCTGCGGCACCGGAACGGCTTCTGCGATCTCCCGATAATGCTGATAAAGACCTTCCTGAGGAGGCTTGTTGTAATACGGGGTGACCAGAAGGCAGGCATCTGCGCCAGCTTTCATGGCCAGTTCAGTCAGCTCGATAGCCTCTGTCGTTGAGTTGGCGCCGGTTCCCGCGATGACAGGAATGCGCCCCGCTGAAAGTTCGACAACCCTGCGAACGACATGGCTATGCTCGGCAACATCCAGGGTGGCAGACTCGCCTGTAGTACCCACAGCAACGATCGCATCTGTCTGGTTTTCAACGTGGAATTCGACCAGGCGCTCGAGCGACGCTTCGTCGATAGATCCGTCTGGAAGCATCGGGGTTACCAATGCCACCATACTGCCGTGGAACATGCCTGCCTCCGGGGTATCGCCCGGTCCACCGGGGACCGCGCTAAATGGCCTTAAAACAAACGAGCAATGGTACTTTTGTGCCCCCTGCATTACAAGCTTCCGAGGCCTGTCAATTATGCATTCCCAGATTGATCTGAAGCTGATAATCTAGGCCCATGTCTTTCTACACGAACTTGCCATGCCCATCGTAATTTCTGCACTGGGCGAAGACCGCCCAGGTATCGTAGACGAACTCTCCCGGGTCATTCTTGACCATAACTGCAATATTGAAGACAGCCGCATGTCCGTGTTGGGCGGCGTTTTTGCTGTTATCCAGCTGGTTAATGGTGAAACTGCCGATATTGCCCAGTTACCAGCTGCCCTGCAGCAACTAGGAGAGGATAAAAACCTGACCATCACTACCCGTGATGCAGGTGAACGCTCCGGCACAGAACGCCTGTTGCCCTACGAGGTGACAGTTGTCTCCCTGGATCACCCAGGCATCGTTAACAACCTGTCCCACTTCTTTGCAACCCGCGGTATCAATATCCAGAAACTGGATACCGCTACCTATAGCGCTGCGCATACCGCAACACCGATGTTCTCGGTGCGCATGACGCTGGAGATCCCTGCCGGACAATCACTGAACGAGCTCCGGGAAGACTTCTACGAGCTCTGCGACGACCTTAACCTGGACGGCATCATCGATGCCGTAAGACCCGACTAAGCGAGTACATCATGCCTGCACCTGTTATCGGAAAAGCCGCCCCTGATTTCGAAATCGAAGCCACACGCAACAAGACGATCAAGCTGTCTGACTACAGGGGCGAAAAAAACGTGGTCCTGTATTTCTACCCCAAGGACAGCACCCCGGGCTGCACTACTGAAGGACAGGACTTCCGCGACAACTACCGCAAGTTCACCAGTCGCAAGACAGTGATCCTGGGCGTATCCAGGGACAGCCTGAAGTCTCATGAAAACTTCAGGACCAAGCAGGAATTCCCGTTTGACCTGCTCTCTGATCCTGAAGAAGTACTGTGCAAGCTTTTCGATGTCATTAAGATGAAAAATATGTATGGCAAAAAGGTGCTCGGCATAGAAAGAAGCACCTTCCTGATTGATAAGGACGGCATCCTGCGCAACGAATGGCGCAAGGTAAAAGTGAAGGGGCATGTCGAAGAAGTGCTTGAAGCCGTAAAAAACCTCTAACCGGAACCCACTATTGGCCGAACACAAACGCCTCTTCAACACCACTTCCGGAAGCACCCAGGCCTCCCGGCCAGAAGCAACACTCAAAGAAACGCCCCACCTCGGGGCAAAACATAATCTTCATTACACGAAGAAGGAGATGCTGTGAGCGAATCAAAAGGCTCTGGTAAAAAACTATTCGTCCTCGATACCAACGTCCTCATGCATGACCCCACCTCCCTGTTCCGATTCAAGGAACACGACCTCTACCTCCCCATGGTTGTTCTCGAAGAACTCGACCGCTCCAAAAAGGGTATGTCCGAGGTCTCTCGCAACGTGCGCCAGGTAAGCCGCTTTCTTGATGAACTGATGGGCGACCTTAAAGATGACGACATTCATCATGGTATCCCCCTGTCCACACCAGAAATGATGGAATCAGAATTTGCCCCTAGCGGTAAGATCTACTTCCAGACCACGACATTACCGGATGTATTACCAGACGGCCTGCCCGGCAGCGTACCCGACAACAACATACTGGCCACTGCACTGGCTCTGAAGGAGACGGAACGTAACACCCAGGTGACGCTCGTCTCCAAGGACATCAACCTACGCATCAAGGCTGCTGTCGTCGGCGTGAATGCCGAAGATTATTACAATGACCGCGTGCTTGATGACGTCAGCCTGCTGTTTGCTGGCATCTGTGAACTGCCTGAAGACTTCTGGGAGCAACACAGTCAGGATATGGACTCCTGGCAGGAACAGGACGGACGAACCTTCTATCGCATCAGCGGACCGATGACCGATCGCTGGGTACCCAACCTGTGCCTGCACCTGCCTGGTGATCAGCCCTTTGATGCCATCGTTCGCGAGGTGGATGAAGACTCTGCGGTTATAGAGATGGCAACCGACTATAACAGTCCACGTCACACTGTATGGGGCATCAGGGCGCGCAACCAGGAACAGAACTTTGCGCTTAACCTGCTGATGGACCCTGAGGTCGATTTTGTCTCACTGGTTGGCGCCGCCGGTACCGGTAAAACCCTGCTCACGCTGGCCGCCGGCCTGGTGCAGACCCTTGAAGAAAATCGCTTCAAGGAAATCATCATGACCCGTGTCACCGTGCCCGTTGGTGAAGACATTGGCTTCCTGCCTGGTACGGAAGAAGAAAAGATGACCCCCTGGATGGGCGCCCTGATGGATAACCTCGAGGTCCTGACCAAGTCAGAAATTGGTGGTGAATGGGGGCGCGCAGCCACCAATGACCTGATTAGCAACCGCATCAAGATTCGCTCCCTGAACTTCATGCGTGGGCGCACCTTCCTCAACCGTTTCATCATCCTGGACGAAGCGCAGAACCTGACACCCAAGCAGATGAAAACCCTGATTACCCGTGCCGGCCCAGGCACCAAGGTCGTTTGCCTGGGTAACGTTGCCCAGATCGACACTCCTTACCTGACTGAAACCTCTTCAGGCCTGACCTTTGTGGTTGATCGATTCAAGAACTGGCCACATAGCGGACACATTACCCTCAAACGAGGAGAACGTTCGCGCCTGGCGGACTTCGCTTCCGACAAACTCTAGTCCTCACCGCCGGGCAGCAGATGCCCGGCCTTTACCTCTTCCCCGCACTGCACTCCTATAATCTTTACAGGAGGTCCACTATGAAGAAAAATACTGGTGAAGCCAGAGAGTGAAATAGTTTTTGCTCTTAGAAAGAACCAGAACTCAACATCACCAAAGTACAATCCTCCAGCACCTCGACCCCAGCCGCCTGCAATCGCTCAGTGACCTCTTCCGACTCTGTACCGGGATTCAGTATCACCCTGCGGGGGTTTACCGCAATCATGTCGTCAACACGTCGAACAAGTATTGAAGGATTTACATAAACCGTGATGGTATCAATTGGTACAGGGCAGGAAGGTAGATCGGGATAACAGCTCAGGCCATTAATCTCGCTCTGTACGGGATTAACCGGAAACACCTGGTGCCCTTCAGCCTTGAGTGCAACGATAGCCTTGTGTGAAAAACGTGCAGGCTTGGGGCTTGCTCCCAGGACTGCAACCGTTTTACTCACTTGCATTTTCTGCGGCTTCCAGGTGCTCCTGCCTCGGCCAGGCCTTGAGCACTGCCTGGAACAGGGTCGCAAGCGGTATCGCGAAGAACACACCCCAGACACCCCATAAGCCACCAAATAACAATACGGCAGAAATAATGGCCACAGGATGAAGGTTTACAACCTCGGAGAACAGCAGGGGAACCAGCAGGTTACCATCCAGGAACTGGATTATTCCGTAGGCAACCATAACGTACCAGAACTCTGATTCCAGCCCCCACTGCGCGTAAGCAACAAAGGCAATTGGAAGTGTTGCAATGGCTGCGCCCACATAGGGGATGATGACAGACAGACCAACCATAACTGACAGCAGCATGGCGTAATTAATCCCCAGTGTCAGGAAGGTAACGTAGGTAACCGCCCAGACAATGATGATCTCCATGAACTTACCACGCACATAGCTACCGATCTTGATATTCACTTCACCCCAGACCTGCTTGGCCAGGCTATCCTCAGCAGGCATGAAGCCCTTGGCCCACTCAAGAATCTGATCCTTATCCTTGAGGAAGAAGAATACCAGCAGGGGTACAAGAATCAGGTAAACCATCATGGTAATCAGACTGACGATGGAAGACAGGGAGACACTCAGCACACGCTGTCCTAGACGCGTGGTTTCACCACGTATGGCATTCAGCATATCCTGAACCTGTTGCTCAGAGAAAAGCTGGGGATAACGCTGCGGCAGTTCCAGAAGGGCCTTCTGACCCTTACCTATCATGCTGGGCATCTCACGAAGAAACTCGCCTGCCTGCTGGAATAACAAAGGCATGAAGATGACCAGCAGAGCCGTAATGAACAACATAAAAACAAGTAGCGTAATACTAACCGCAACAATGCGGGGCATACCGGGGCAACAGACGATACGCTCGAGCGGACCATCCAGCAGGTAGGCGATAACTATGGCTGCAAATAATGGCGCGAGAATGTCGCTTGCAACGATAACCAGGGCAAACCCCAGAACCAGCAGCACAGCCAGTACAACAGCCCTTGGATCTGAAAAGTTACGGTCAAACCAGGCGCGAAATATCTGAATCACGAGTTCTGCTCCTGGCGTGCTTTGTAATGTTTTGCAAAGACCGCTTCCAACTCATCAATCACCTCTGCAGCCTCTCTGCCCTGCATAATATGCTGAGCCATCAATGCAGAGGTATCCTGAAGCATGTGGTCCTTATCCAGCATAAAATAGGATTCAGACAGGCGCTTAATGGCCTTTACAACCGACTCACTTTCCGGCCGGGGTATCTGTTTGGGTTCTGGCAGCGGTTCATCGACAGGACTACTTTTCTGAGCCAGAAACTCGGCAAAATCTACCAGGCTTTTTTTATCTGCGGTCGAGAGACCACGAAAAAGTTTACGCAGCTTTTGTTCTTCGCTACTGCCATTGAGATTGCCAGAATTCATGGGCGGCATCATGCGTCTTTATCCTGTTCTTTGGCGATGGGAATCTCACAATAGCTACGGGCAAAGTCGAGTAACTCTTCCATTGCGCGTAGTCGAAATTTCTGACGTTGTCGTACAAAGGAAAATGGTCGTTCCAGTGCCGGCTGCAGTGGTATGCCTTTTAAGGTACCCAGCTTCAGTTCCTTGCTGATAGAGGACTTCGACAGGATTGATACGCCCATACCCGCCTCTACAGCACCCTTGATCGCCTCCGAACTTCCCAGCTCGAGACAGGCATTCAGATGATCCTTGGCAAAGTTTTGTTCTGCCAGATATTCCATGATGACCTCTCTCGTACCAGAGCCCTGCTCACGACATATAAAAGGATATTCGGATAACTCTTTCATCCTAACTGCAGGCTTATGGGCCAGGGGGTGCTGAGGAGAGACAATGACAACCAGCTGGTCAACACGGCAAACCTCGACCAGCAGATTTTTATTATTCACCGGTGCCTCGACCACACCAAGATCGATGACATTGTTTTCAACCATCGAGACTATGCCCTCGGTATTGGTAACCTTGAGGCGAACATTAACGTCGGGGTATTTACTTTTAAACTCCCCAAGCAGCGCCGGCAGCATATATTCAGCGATGGTGGTACTGGCACCCAGGGTGATGGCCCCGCTGATATCGCCTGTCATTTCACGAATCGCGTTTTCCATCTCGGCATAATGCTCAAAGATCTGCTCAGCATATTTAAACGCCACCCTGCCCGCCTCGGTCAGGTCGATCCGGTTATGGGTACGGTCAAACAGGCGGGTATTGTAATGCTCTTCCATCTGACGAACCTGGAAGGTTACTGCAGGCTGTGTCATGTGCAGGGCCTCGGCTGCCTTGGTAAAACTGAGCAGACGAGCGACGGTATAAAAGACCTGAAGTCTTCGATCAGCCATATTCCAGATTTCCGGGGACTATAAAATTAACTAATGGCAGATTTTAGACCTTTTATGGCCCACCAGCTACTGAAAATCGGCCTAGCGCCTGAACTGAAGCAGTTCTACGTAATCCTTCATATCGATCATGTCGCTATCACTGATTTTCTGAAGCCCTTCCAGGCGTGAATCACGAAAAAAACGCTGGCCTGCACTACTACTGGAAAAGCTAAGCAGTGATTCAGTGATCTGCGTGTAATCGCTATCGCTCAGAGCAGGACTGGCCATGAACATCAGATGCGGTGTACTGGCGGTAAGCGCCAATACATGCAGGGAATCCTGTACATGCGCAGGCATGGAGTTCAGTACACCAGCTACAGAAATAGCTGCATCTGCCTGGCCACGACTGACAAGAAGTATGGAGCGGTTAACCCCCGGCACGTTTTTAACTTTGACATCTTCACCTGCCGACAGGCCATTCTGTTTCAGCAGTGACTCCCCCAACAGGGTCATAAGGGCCAGCTTGTCAGGCATGGCAATTATGCGACCATCAAGATCTCCAACATTGCTGATCTCGGAGTCCTTCCGTACGATCAACGCACCCTGTAACTGGGGTATTGCCCTTGCCACCCTTCGAAAACCAGACTCCTGCTCTGCGAGCAGAGCGAAATGTGGGGCGGTCATCACAAGCTCGTATTCACCGGATGCCGTACGCTCCAGGAAAGAACTGTAATTTGGTGCACTTGCCAGGATAACCGGCCTGCCAATCGCCTTTTCCAGTTCCCGTTTCACAGGAAGATAAACGCGGTAAAGCTTATGGACATTCAGATACGGCAATATACCCAGCCTTAGGGGGTGCTCCTGGGCCAGTACCTGCATCCTCGGAAGAGCAAAAAGACACGATGCAAGAAAATATATCAGTAAGAACCTGCGCATGCGTGCAGGTTAGACAAGCCGAGTTAAATCCGTCAAGCAATGATCAGTAGATACCCATATCAACGTAAGAACGAGCAATTTTCTGGACGGATACCACATAGGCCGATGTCCGGTAATCCAGGTCACTGGTTCGACTGACACTCAGGATGCTCTGAAACCCCATACGCATGGAATCATCGAGCCCGGAATTGACCAGATCAAGCTCGCTGGCCCCACGGATTATTTCAGCCCTGAAATGATCTGGCACTGGCGCACCCGCCATCTGTTCAATGGTCGAGACCAGTGTTGAACCTTTACCCTCATAAAAGCGGCGCTCCATGCGCCCAAATCGCATATGCGAGATATTTCTTATCCATTCAAAATAGGAAACGATCACACCACCGGCATTAGTATAAAGATCGGGCAACATTATGATGCCCCTCTTTCTCAGAATCTCATCCGCTTCAGCCGTAACAGGACCATTGGCCGCTTCGGCGATCAGGGGCGCCCTGATACGTTCCGCATTCTCGCCATTAATGACGCCCTCCATGGCTGCAGGAATCAGGATGTCACACTCCATCTCGAGCACGCTGGCGCCATCCTCGACATAAGTAGCACCGGGAAAGCCCTTTACACCACGGCGCTCGATCATGTGCTGCTGCAGTTCATGCACATCGATACCTTCTTCATTAATGACGGCACCATCTCGCTCTATGACACCGACGATCTTTACTCCATCCTCCAGTGACAGCAGGCTAGCCGCATTAAAGCCCACATTCCCCAGCCCCTGTATCACGACATGCTTGCCTTCCAGGCTGTCGCTCAGACCGGTCTTACGGACCTCTTCAGGGTGTCTGAAGAATTCTCTCAGGGCATACTGTGCACCCCGCCCGGTTGCTTCAACGCGACCGCTAATACCTCCATGATCAACAGGCTTACCGGTGACACAGGCGCTGTAATTAATGTCTTCCGGATACAGATGTTTGTAGGTATCCAGTATCCAGGCCATTTCACGTTGCCCGGTTCCCATATCTGGCGCAGGTACATTGGTTGCCGGACTCAAAAATCCCTTACGCGTAAGCTCACGCGCAAAACGGCGGGTGATCATTTCCATTTCATCACGGGTGTATTTAGTGGGATCGATAAAGAGCCCACCCTTGGAGCCGCCAAAGGGAACACTGACAAGCGCACACTTGTACGTCATCAGTGCCGCCAGGGCTTCAACTTCGTCCTGATTGACCGACATGGCAAATCGTATACCGCCCTTGGAAGGCAGCCGATGTGTGCTGTGTGTTGCACGCCAGCCTGTGAATACCTCTACCTGACCGCGAATCTTAACTGGAAAGGTCACCTTAAGGATGGCATTGCAGGCCTTAATGGTTGAGGCCATACCTTCTTCCAGCTGTAGAATTTCCATGGCGCGATCGACCATGCTGTCGACATTGGCCCTGAAACTGAATACTTCGGATTCCATCCTGCAGCCTTCTTGATTATTTATTCATACTTATTCTTATAGCATCTTGGTCGAAAGGTGCAGATACAACAAGCATAAAAAAAGCCGCGAACAGTGTCGCGGCTTCTATCAGCTTAAGAACGGTTAAAGCAGGTGCATGCGTGACCGCATAAAGCTGTAGTACAGCACCGGAATAACAATTAACGTTAGCAGGGTTGAAACAAACAAACCAAAAATCAACGCAATCGCAAGACCACTAAAGATGGGATCATCGAGGATAAAGAATGCCCCCATCATGGCAGCCAGGCCAGTCAGGATAATTGGCTTCGCACGCACAGCTGCAGACTTCACAATAGCCTCTTCCAGCTCCATACCCGTCTTGAGCTGTTCATTGACAAAATCCACCAGCAGTATCGAGTTACGCACAATAATTCCTGCCAGCGCGATCATGCCAATCATTGATGTCGCAGTGAACTGTGCGCCTAACAGGGCATGTCCGGGCATAACCCCGATGATGGTCAGGGGGATAGGCGCCATGATAATCAGCGGCACGGCATATGAGCGGAACTGCGCTACAACCAGCAGATAGATCAGCACCATACCCACGGCATAGGCAATGCCCATGTCGCGGAAGGTCTCATATGTCACCTGCCATTCACCATCCCACTTCAGGCTATGGAAATAGGGATTATCAGGCTGGTTAATAAAGTACTGCCTGATCGGTTCACCGAGGGCAATCTCATGCTTATCCAGGGCTGCATAAATCTCGAACATGCCATACAGCGGGCTATCCAGGTCACCGGCCATATCACCGGTCACATAAACCACCGGCATCAGGTCCTTATGCTGGATAGAATGCTCACGCTGGTCCTCAACAACACTGACCATTTCTGAAATCGGAATCAGCTCACCCGAAACACTACTTACTTTCATATCCAGAACGGCGTTGATATCTGCCTTGTCGGCCACTGCAAACTCAAGCCGAATGGGCACCGCATACTTCATGTTTCGACCATGCAGATAACCGACATCGTTACCACCGAGTGCCGTTGCAACTGCATCGGCTATATCCGTCTGAGATACACCGAGCAGTGCTGCCTTATTTCGATCGATATGCACGACCAGGCGTTGGGCCGGATACTCCACACTATCATCTACATCAATGATATCGGGTGTGGCTTCAAATGCAGCACGAACTTCCCTGGCAGCCATGATCTGGCTTTCATAATTAAGCCCGTAAACCTCGGCTACAAGCGGAGACATAACAGGCGGCCCAGGCGGAACCTCTACGATTTTGGCATTGCCATCATATTTAAGCGCAATTGCCTGAAGTGAATTACGAACAGACAAGGCAATCTCATGACTCTTGCGATCACGCTCATGCTTTTCAACCAGGTTTACCTGGATATCACCGACATGCGCACCTGACCTCAGGTAATACTGGCGAACCAGCCCGTTGAAATTAATCGGGGCTGCGGTACCGGCATAGACCTGGAAGTTATTTACCTCTTCCACTGTAGACAGATATTCCGTCATCTCGGTAAGTACCTGGCTGGTCTGCTCCAGTGATGTGCCTTCAGGCATATCCAGTATCACCTGGAATTCTGATTTGTTATCGAAAGGCAGCATCTTCAGGACCACAACCTTAAAAATGCCAAGCGACATAGAGCCTATTATTAGCACCAGGATAGCAATCAAAAGCCAGCGACGTCTGCGTGCAGCCTCAATACCGCCCAGGAAAATACCTACTGTCTTCTGTGAGAGTTCATACAGTGCACCGCCGTCATCATCACCATGTCCATGGTGACTGAGATTCACGTTACGCAACATCTTGTAAGTCATCCAGGGCGTCAGGATGTAAGCCACTGCCAGTGAAATCAACATACCCATACTGGCGTTGATCGGGATCGGGCTCATATAAGGCCCCATCAGGCCGGTCACAAAGGCCATGGGCAGCAATGCAGCAATAACGGTCAACGTCGCTAAAATCGTGGGGCCACCCACTTCATCTACGGCCTCGGGTATCGCCGTCCTGAGATCACTCTTGCCCAGCTGGATATGCCGGTGGATATTCTCGACCACCACGATGGCATCATCCACCAGGATCCCGATCGAGAAAATCAGGGCAAAAAGCGACACACGGTTCAGTGTGAAGCCATAGGCCCAGGACGCGAACAGGGTGATCAAAAGCGTGATGATTACCGCCACGCCAACAATAATCGCTTCACGCCAGCCCAGGGCTATCAAAACAAGTAGCACTACAGAGGCTGTTGCAAACATCAGCTTGCTAATCAGCTTTTTCGCCTTGGAGTCTGCGGTTGCACCATAGTCACGCGTGATATCGATTTGAACACCTTCCGGAATAAAGGTGTCTTCAAGCTGTTTAAATCGCTCGGTAACTTTGCGGGCGATCTCTACGGCATTGGTGCCCGGCTTTTTGGCCACAGCAATGGTCACGGCTGGCGTCAGATTGACCACCGCATCATTCTGGAGACCGCTTTGTCCATAAAAGACATAGGTCTCGGGCTGATCAGAACCCAGGCGAATCTCTGCCACATCATTGAGATAAACAGGCTTGCCTTCCTTCACACCAACCACAAGCTGGGCAATGGTTTCAGGCGAGGTCATGAAGGTGCCTGCCTGCACCTGTATTTCACGGTTTTCCCTGACAAGAGAAACCGTATCACGGGCATAATTACCCGCCTGCAGGGCCATGGACAGGTCATCCAGGCCAATGCCATAACCGGCGAGCTTCTGTGGATCGATCAGGACATGAACGACACGATCGGGGCCGCCGATTGTGTAGATATCGCGCGTACCTGGCACCCGTTTAATTTCTGCTTCGAGGGCATGCGCAACCTGTAACAGCTCGGCACTGCCCTTCTCGGGATCATCACTCCAGAGGGTCGCCGTGAGGATCGGTACATCATCAATACCCTTGGGTTTGATAATCGGCTGCCCTACCCCGAGGTTCTGCGGTAGCCAGTCCTGGTTTGAAAACACCTTGTTATAAAGCCGCACGATGGCATCAGTACGGTCTTCGCCCACACGGTACTGAACCGTGAGCACCGACATACCGGGCATGGAGGTGGAATAAATATGCTTGATGCCACTAATTTCTGACAGGACCTGCTCAGCTGGCGTGCTGACCAGTTGTTCTACCTCACTCGCTGAGGCACCAGGAAAAGGAATAAAAACATTGGCAAAGGTTACATTGATCTGTGGTTCTTCCTCACGTGGCGTCACGATAATGGCAAACACCCCCATGAGAAGACCGACCACAGCCAGCAAGGGCGTGATCTCTGTGAGCAGAAAATTCCTGGCTACCCGGCCAGAAAGCCCCAGTTTTTCTTCACTCATCGCCTCGGTCCTCAGAAACTGGGCGCTGCTGCTTAATTACAAAAATGGCCTGTTCGGGATCAATTGCTACACGATCACCGGCATTGAGTCCCGCCAGTATTTCAATATTGCCGTCGGATGTTTCCCTGCCCAGCCTGACCTGGCGCATAGCGATCGTCTGATCATTGCGTACCACATACACGCCGGTCAGCTCACTGCGATAGACAACACTGCTTGCTGGAACCAGCAGCTTGGCATCTTCGCCAACAATAAAGGCCACCTTAACAAACATGCCCGGGAACAGGCCTTCGGTTTCTTCTGGCAAATAGGCGCGTACCTTGAAGGTATTGGATTTTGTATCGGCAAAGGGAAATAACGTAATGTCCGAAGCAGGTATCCACTCATTGCTGTCGGCCTTTTTAATCTTCGCAGCCTGATAACTACGCACCGCATTAATCACCCGCTGGGGGACCTGGGTGCTGACGCGCAATGAATTCAGAGATATACCTGTCATGATAGGAGTGCCAACATTGGCAACCTCGCCAACCTCGGCCATGCGCTCAGTAACTATGCCTGAGTAAGGCGCGCGGATCTGCGTGTAGTCATACTGAATCTGGGCCTCTTCATGCGCCGCCCTGGCCGCATTCAGTTTTGCACGTGCTGCCTTGAATGAGGCCTCTGCCCGGTCATAATCAGATTTTGACACCAGCTTCTGGGCATAGATGTCCTTGATACGTTCAAACTCGGTCTGAGCCTCACTATACCTGGCCTGGGCCTCAACCAGCCCGGCATTGGCCTTCTTCAAACCGGCCTTTTGTGCCGTATCATCGAACTGAACAATCAGGTCGCCCTTTTCGACAACGTCATCGACATCGTAAAAGACTTCAGTAATACGTCCACTGGTCTGGGAAGAGACCGTTGCCTCGTTTACAGCCTCAACGGTACCGTCAAATACCTGGGTTCTGGGCACCGTCTGGTACTTCGCCTCAATAGTGGCAACATCCTGAACAGACTGGGCCTGCACCGTTGTACCAATCAACAGTACTGTGATTGGGAGTAAGCTCCTGAAGCACATAAATTTTATTCCTCGTAAACAAAAAAGGGCCAGTCAGCCCGTCTACGTATATTAGTATTTTCTAATAAACTTAACCTTAGCACAATAGTCGGGAATTTCTCCACCCCTAAAGTACCATTGTCGAGACTGTGGAACAGTACTCGTTTTATAGCGTATATTTAGCATGTTTACTGCCCGGCTAGTGCAGCATATTGGCCATATCTGCTAGGCTTAAAATAACTATATCGCAAGGAACATAGACCATAATGAAAAACATCCTGCTGATTGCCCTTCTGCTTACCATCAGTCTGAGCGTCAATGCGCAGATTTATAAATGGGTCGATGATAATGGCAATATTCAATACTCACAGACACCGCCCATGGATCGAGAAGCCCAGGTGCTTCGTGGAGATCGCACCAGTGGCACACCACTGACCACCGAGTTCAGCCTCAAGGATAAGAACGTAGAGGGCGATATCGAAGTCAAGGATATGAAGAGTGAAAGTGGTGAAGTCAGCGTTATTGATACCGAGAAACTCAAGGAATACTGTGCTCAGCAACGCCACAATCTACAGGTAACCGAAAACACCAAGCGCATGAGTGTGCTAGGTGAAGACGGCAAGATCACCAATATTAGTGACAAGGACAAGGAAGCGAAGATTCAGGAAATCAAGGCCAATCTTCAGAAATACTGCCAGTAACCATGCCACTGCTTAGTATCGAAACAAACTTATCTCTGGATGACGCGCGCCTGGCCACGTTACTGGCCGCCTCCTCTGCCAGAACAGCCGATCTCCTTGGCAAGCCAGAAAGTTATGTCATGGTCAAACTTAATACCAACCCGAACATGATGTTCGGTGGTAATCAGCAGCCTCTCGCTTATGTCGAACTAAAAAGTCTTGGTCTGCCCGAAGAGCGAACTGCAGATTTTTCTGCTGCTCTATGCGACCTCCTCTCAGAGCAACTGGATATCCCGGCGGATCGCATATATATCGAATTCAAGAATGGCGTCCGCCACCTGTGGGGCTGGAACGGCGCGACCTTCTAATCTTTTTCATCTCAATCTGTTTTTAAGGTAAACACACTCATGCGTGTATCTAAATTTCCTTTGTCTACCGTTAAGGAAACCCCGGCTGATGCAGAAGTCATCAGTCACCAGCTAATGCTCAGGGCCGGCCTGATCCGCAAACTTGCTTCAGGTCTGTATACCTGGATGCCTTATGGTCTGCGTGTGCTGCGCAAGGTCGAGCGCATAGTGCGAGAGGAAATGGATAAGGCCTCTGCTGTCGAGGTACTTATGCCATCGATTCAGCCCTCGGAGTTATGGCAGGAATCGGGACGCTGGGATCAATATGGCCCCGAACTGCTGCGTATTACTGACCGCCACCAGCGTGAATTCTGCTACGGCCCTACGCATGAAGAAGTAATCACCGACCTGGTACGTAACGAGGTACACAGCTACAAGGAACTGCCCGTCACCTTCTACCAGATACAGACCAAGTTCCGTGATGAGATTCGTCCACGTTTTGGTGTCATGCGCGCGCGTGAATTCCTGATGAAGGACGCCTACTCCTTCCATCTCACCCAGGAGTCACTAGATGAGACCTATGAGCTGATGTATCAGACCTACTCGTCTATCTTCACACGACTTGGCCTGGAGTTTCGTCCGGTACAGGCCGACACCGGATCGATAGGTGGCAACGCCTCGCATGAATTCCATGTACTGGCCTCGTCCGGAGAAGATGCAATCGCCTTCTCTGACCAGAGTGATTACGCCGCCAACGTGGAACTTGCAGAAGCTATAGCGCCTGCTGAACCTCGTCCTGCTGCCAGTGCCGACATGGAAACCGTTGATACTCCAAATCAGCACAGCATCGAAGAAGTCAGCGCCTACATGAAGATACCAGCCAGCCAGTGTCTGAAGACATTGATGGTCGAGGGCAAGGAAGGTGAAGTCATCGCCCTGGTTCTGCGTGGTGATCATGAACTGAACGAGATTAAGGCCGAGAAGATTCCTGGCCTGGCTTCTCCACTTTGCTTTGCCAGTGAAGAGGCCATTAAGGCCGCAGCCGGCTGCAATCCGGGTTCACTTGGTCCTGTAGGACTCAACATACGCGTAATCGCAGACCATGCCGCTGCACGTGCAGCTGACTTTGTCTGCGGTGCCAACGAGAATGGCAAACACCTGATCGGCGTGAACTGGGAACGTGATCTGCCCGAACCAGAAACTGCTGATCTGCGTAATGTTGTCGAGGGTGATCCCAGCCCGGATGGTAAAGGTACGCTTTCAATCGTACGGGGTATCGAGGTTGGTCATATCTTCAAGCTGGGGCAGAAATATGCCGAGGCACTCAAGGCCACCGTACTGGATGAAAACGGTAAATCTTCCGTGCTGACCATGGGTTGCTACGGCATCGGCGTTTCCCGCGTTGTTGCTTCAGCGATTGAACAGAATCATGACGACAAAGGTCTCTGCCTGCCAGAGGCTATTGCCCCCTTCCAGCTGGCCATCGTGCCCATGAACATGCACAAGTCACAGCGCCTGCGCGAATATATCGATGGCCTTTACGAGCGACTGATAAGCCTGGGTTATGAAGTACTGCTGGATGACCGCAACGCCCGCCCCGGCGTCATGTTTTCAGACATGGAGCTGCTGGGTATTCCGCATCGCCTGGTCATAGGTGAACGTGGACTGGATGCCGGTGAAATCGAGTACAAGGGACGTAAGGATGAAGAAGTCACCATGGTGCCTCTGGATGATCTTGAAGGCTTCCTATCAAGGCACCTTCAGAAGCAGGCCTAAGATCGAATAGCAAAAGTGCAGGGAAGCACTTTACTGTTTTCATTGACAGTCGATTATCAGGCTCTCAACAACACCTGGTTATGCCGACCCGAGCGTGTTTACCCGAGCCTTTCGGCGCTGGTCTGGATTAGCGCAATCTGAATGGCGTTAGAAAAACAGACAGTAAATTTGTGTAAGTTATAAAGGCCGGCAATACCAGCCAGATTTATTCCTGATTATTTGCAGCCTCATCAGCGGCAAGCAGCTTTCGGTAAATGAAAACAATCAGAAACTTAAGACCAACCAGAAAGACGCCAATTCCCAGGCCTACCCAGAGCATGTTTTCGACCAGCCACTGTTCCATCGACCTTTCCTAGTACAGCCTTCTGAAGCGCATAATCAGACCACTACTATCCATGGCTGAAAAACCACCATTTGCATTCTGCTGTATGCGAAATACCTGGTAGATTTCTGCAGCGGGTGCAGCCATGAACAGATAATCACCATCGATCTTAATCTGGCCACTAAGGCTACGGTAATTCGTACCTGACCACATGAAACGATTGCCGTAGATAGCCACGAAGTCACCGCCCTCACCCTGCCAGATTCCATCCAGACCAAAGTTGGAACGGGTGGCCGTCGGCAGAGGCTCCCATGGGTTGCTCAGGGAGTTGACTCCCATACCCCAGTTTTCCGGGGCCAGTGTCTCCCCAGAAGGGTTAGAAAGACCTGCCACAGAGTTCTGGGGCGTAGACAGTTGCGGAAACTGGTTAAAACTCTGGGCGTTCTGATAGTTTTGCAGGGCACTCCAGCCACTGCCCAGGCTACCCGGGCTAGCAAACCCTGAGCTTGCCGCCAGGGGATTACCAAAACCGGATGTCGCAGCCATGGGGTTTGAATAGGGTGTCATACCACCGTTGAATGGTGCCGCCGCGGAATAGAGAGGATAAGTTGCAGGCCATCCGCCATAACCGTAATCCGGCACCCTGTTCAGCATACCCATCAGGTCCATCATGATCAGCATCATCTGGACCATGGGGATATCACTGGTATCCCTATAGGTGACAGCCTGCGCCTGGCCTGAAAACAGGAGCCCGCCCAGCAACAGGGCGGCCAGGAGTTTTCCGGTTCTGAATCTGAATAATGACAACATAAGATTATTCTAACAAAGCATGACTACCAGAGTTCAAGCAAACTGACCCAAATCAAGTAATTCACTATCGCCCAGAAATTGTATTGGTTAGTATCTTTATAAATATAACCACTATAACTGGGGAAATGTATGAAACGCCTACTCATCTTATCGGGCATGCTGGTCTCCATGCTTGCCGCACCAGCCCTGTACGCAGCCGAAGGCGACAGTCATTCCAAGGAACTGGATAAATTCTATATGCGTATCGGGGGCTTTATCCCCCTGAGCTCAAAAACACAAATTCGTGCTGATACTGACTACTTCCTCAGTGCAACGGTCGACACCGAGAATACCCTCGGACAGGGGGATCCAGATGTAACAGGCCGCATCGATGCCTACTGGAGATACCACCCCAAACATAGTCTTGGCTTCACCTACTACAATCTGAAAGCGAATGGCAGTCAACAACTTGGCGGGCCACTGCGCTGGGACGAAGAATATGAGTTCACTGGCAATGTAGATAGTTCCCTGGAGCAGGAAACGATTAAGGTAGATTACACCTATTCGTTTTACCGCTCAGAAAAGGTTGAACTGGGAATTAGCGGCGGCCTGCATGTCACCAGTTACGACTTCAGCATTAGCGGCCAGGCTGATTTATACGACGCTGATGGCAATCTCGTAGACACTGGCGTTTTAGCCAAGACAGGGGTTGACGTGACGGCGCCACTTCCGGTTGTTGGTTTCAAACTTAACTATAATTTCACACCCAATGTCCGTCTGCTCTACAAAACCGATATCTTCGCCCTGAGGTTTGACAATTTCAAAGGTAACCTCGTTGACAGCAGTTTACTAGTGGAATACAAGGCATGGAAACATGTGGGTTTTGGTGGCGGGCTAAATTCCGTCCAGCTCCAGGCAGAGTCCGATGAAGATAATGGCACTGTCGGCTTTTATAACCGCGTGCTGGGTGCTCAAGTCTATCTGACACTGCATTACTAATCAGTTATACCAAAATCAAAAAAGGCCGCCTAAATGGCGGCCTTTTTAATCTCATGTACACAAAGTATCAGAAAGGATAATCGAGCAGCACGTTCTGGTTACGATCAGGACCTGTAGAAACCATCGCTATTGGTGCACCAACAACCTCTTCAAGCTTTTTCACATAGGCCTGCGCGTTAGCAGGTAGCTTGTCATAATCCGTCACACCGACAGTAGATTCCTGCCAGCCTGGCATCTCGATGTACTCGGGCTCACAGGCACTGTAATCCGCAGCATCTATGGGAGGCACTTCATAACGCTTCCCGTTGGCGTTGTAGGCAACGCAGATGCGCAGGGTATCGACACCATCAAGTACATCCAGCTTGGTAATACACAAACCAGACACACTGTTAATCTGTACCGCGCGACGCAAGGCTACGGCATCGAACCAGCCACAACGACGTGCACGCCCGGTGGTTGAACCAAATTCATGGCCGGCCTTGGCCAGGTGCGCACCGACCTCATCCAGCAGCTCCTCACCGTCATACAACTCGGTTGGGAAAGGCCCGGCACCGACACGGGTGGTATAGGCCTTGGTAATACCCAGTACGTAGTCCAGATCCAGTGGACCAATGCCACTACCACTGGACACACCACCAGCCGTGGTATTCGATGAGGTCACAAAGGGATAAGTACCATGATCGATATCCAGCAAGGTACCCTGGGCACCTTCGAACAGGACATTGGCACCCTCAGCACGCAGTTCATGTACACGTGCAGGTACATCGATAATCAATGGCTTCAGAATCTCGGCATAAGCCAGGGCATCATCCAGGGTTTTCTGGAAATCGATGGTATCGGTCTTGTAATAATTCTTCAGCGCAAAATTGTGGTAATCAAGCACCTCACCCAGCAATGAAGCAAAGCGTTCGCGGTGGAACATATCGCCAAGGCGCAGACCACGGCGTGCCACCTTGTCTTCATAGGCAGGGCCGATACCACGACCGGTAGTACCGATCTTGGCCTTGCCACGTGCTATCTCACGCGCCTGGTCCAGGGCAATGTGGTAAGGCATAATCAGTGTACAGGCTTCAGAAATACGCAGACGCTCCTTAACAGGTACGCCACGCTCTTCCAACTGATTCATTTCCTTGAGCAGGGCCTCAGGCGACAGCACCACGCCATTACCGATCATGCACTCCACGCCTTCACGCAGAATGCCTGATGGAATCAGATGCAGAACCGTTTTCTCGCCATCGATTACCAGGGTATGACCGGCATTATGACCGCCCTGAAAACGAACCACGGCACTGGCCTGTTCGGTCATCAGGTCAACGATCTTGCCTTTACCCTCATCACCCCACTGGGTACCCAGAACTACAACAAACTTACCCATGAAAAACCCCGTAAAAACCTGTCAGACAGGCAAAAATCAAATCGACTGTAATATCCACTCACCATTTTGCCTGACGAGTTGATGCGTGCAGCCCATTGCTTCCGCAGAAGCGGTCTGCCCTTCCAGGGCAATAATGACGCGCTGACCTTCGCTACGCAGACTGGCGATAACGGCCTTGAGTGAAGCATCAGGATCTGCTGGTGCGAAGATCATGTCAGCATCAGATTCCGCCTGTTCTGAAGACAGGCTGAGTAATGTCTTGAGGTCGGTGCTGAAACCCGTTGCAGGTCGCGCATGGCCAAAGACCTTGCCAATATCATCATAGCGGCCACCCAGGGCAATTTCCTTGCCCTGTCCCGGCACATAGGCAGCAAAGACAATACCGGTGTGATAGTTGTAACCGCGCAGTTCCGCAAGATCGATATTCAGATCAATACCAGGATAGCTAGCGGACAGTTGCTCACAGAAAGCGACGACCTCATCCAGGGTTTCGGTCATACCATCAATACTATCAAGCAAGTTCCTGGCACGATCAATCGCACTCATGTCACCATTCAGACTGGCCAGTCCACGCAGGGCATCCTGATAACTGGCATCAATCTCAAGGCTGCCAACAAAAGCAGTAATTTCGGGTACGGCCTTGCGCTGCAGCATATCGAAGTAGGCTAATTCCTGGTCTTCTGTCAGGCCTGCCTGTTCCGTCAGCTTGCCGAAGATATCGACATGGCCAACATCTATATGAAACTGTGTAATGCCAGCCAGCTTCAAGGTCTCGATCATCATCGAGATGACTTCCAGGTCACTATCAAGCCCTGAGTGCCCATACAGCTCGGCACCAATCTGCATGGGGCTGCGCGAACCTGCAAAACCATCAGGGCGCGTATTCAGAACAGTCCCCATGTAACAGAGTCGGGTAGGTACATCACGCTTCAGGCGATGCGCATCAATACGCGCTACCTGGGGGGTCATATCCGCACGCACACCCATCATGCGACCGCTTAACTGGTCAGTCAGCTTGAAGGTTTGCAGATCCAGGTCATGCCCTGTTCCTGTCAGCAATGATTCCAGGTACTCAATGAAGGGCGGCATTACCTGCTCGTATCCCCAACTGCTATACATGTCGAGGATGCGACGACGCAGACTCTCCAGGGCCTTTGCCTGCTCAGGCAGGGCCTCATCGATACCCTCAGGTAATAACCAGCGTTCTACAGTACTCATAACTCACTCAAAAAATGTGCCAGCTAGGCTGGCACCGAAATCATAAAAACTTTTTATTAATGCCTGACGATGTAGAGAAAGATAACACCGGCAACCATACTGGCCAGCCCTATCATTCTCAGGGTTCTATCCGAAAATCCAATGATCTGTATCAGGCTCTCGCGAAAACTTCGTGGGCTAATGAAAGGCATAATCCCTTCAAACACCAGAAACAGGGCCGTCGCGGCAAGCAGATCATCCCACATCGTCAGCCCGGATTACTCGGGCCTGGACTGCTGGAAATACTGGAAGAACTCAGACTTCCCATCCATCAGGATCACGTCTTCCTTACTATTGAAGCTATTGCGATAGGCCTCGAGGCTTCTGTAGAAGGAGTAGAACTCACGATTGATATTAAATGCGTTTGCATATATCTCGGCTGCACGCGCGTCACCCTCACCTCGAATCTTCTCAGCATCTCTGTAGGCCTCGGCCAGAATTACCGTGCGCTTCTTGTCGGCCTCAGCACGAATACGCTCTGCCGCCTCTTTACCCTGTGCACGGAAATCCTTGGCTACACGATCACGCTCTGCACGCATACGATCATAAACCGACCCACTAACCTCTTCGGGCAGCGAGATCTGGCTGATGCGCACATCGACAACGCTGATTCCAAGATCCTCAGTCAACTGCTTGGCATTCTCGAGCATCTTATTACTGATTTCCTGACGATCGCTGGAAACGGTTTGCTGAATGGTGCGCTCACCAAATTCATTACGCAGGCCGTCTTTTATAATCTGAGATAGACGAGACTGAGCATTAGCCTCAACACCACGGGTGGCCTCGAAATAGGTACCAACATCTGCGATGCGCCACTTGACGAAGAAGTTAACGATAACGTTCTTCTTTTCGCTAGTCAGGAAGCGCTCGGGTGGAGCATCCAGGGTCATGATCTGCGAACTGAAGGTACGGACATTGTTCACCAGAGGCATCTTGAAATGCAGCCCAGGTTCAATCTCCGTGGACTTAATTTCACCCAGGCGGAACAGGATGGCCCTCTCACGCTCATCAACCACATAGGTCGACAGCACCAGCAGGATAACGGCCAGGAAGCCGGCGATACCAATTACCTTAATATTCATTAGCGTGCCTCCCTTGTGCCCATACGGCTGGAACTGCGTGAAGGCATAGATTTACTACTTGACTGACCGCTACTGATGGCATCACTGCTCGAACCACGATAAGGCATTTGCGTAGCTGCAGTACCTTCCATCATCTTATCCAGCGGCAGGTACATGAGGCTATTGCCATTTTCGACATTAACCAGTACCTGTGAACTTGCACCCAGCACCTGCTCAACTGTCTCCAGGTAAAGCCTCTGACGAGTAACCTCGGGGGCCTTCATATATTCAGTCAGCAGTTGAGAGAAACGAGAGGCGTTACCCTCAGCCTCTGCAATAACGCGTTCCTTATAGGCCGTTGATTCCTGCTCGATACGGGCTGCTTCACCTCTGGCCTGGGGCACAATACTGTTCTCATAGGCCTCAGCTTCGTTTTTAAAGCGAACCTGGTCCTCTCGTGCCTTGATGGCATCCTCAAAGGCACCCTGTACCGCCTCAGGCGGCTGAGCCTGCTGAATATTGACCGATGTGACTTCCAGTCCAGTCTTATATTCATCAAGGGTCTTCTGAACCATGGACTCGGTTTCCAGGGCTATAGCAGAACGACCTTCTGAGAGAATAAAGTCCATGGTGTTCTGGCCGACGACAAGGCTAACTGCACTGTCGACCACATCGCGCAGGGTGGCATCGGGCATCCTGACATTGATCAGGTAATCCTCGGCGCTCTTAACACGGTATTGAACCGCGAGTTCAACATCTATGATGTTTTCATCCTTGGTCAGCAACATGGAACGATGCTGGGTATCACGTACCTGGGTGAAGTTGACGATCTCACGCGTTTCAATAGGGTAAGGCAAATGCCAGTGCGGACCGGGATCCGTCACTGTAGAGAAGGCGCCAAAGCGGAAGACAACGCCTTTTTCACCGGCTCCTACGATATAAATACCCGAAGCAATCCAGATGACCAGCAGCAGAACCGCGATCACGGTCAAACCTGTACCGCCACCTCCGGACTCTGAAGTACTCTTTTTGCCACCGAAAATACCGTTAAAACGATCGGATAGCTTACGGAACATCTCGTCTAGGTCGGGGGGACCCTGATCACCACGGTTATTCCCGCTCCAGGGATCCTTGTTATTACCACCCGGTTCATTCCAGGGCATGCTGTTCTCCAAGTATGCAGAAAGTTATTCGGGGCATTTTATAGAGGCGTACTATGGGTCACAAGTATTCTGATAATTAGTGCAGGAGTTCCAGACAATCTTCGGCCAGACCGCCCTGCTTTCTCACACGTTCAAAGTCTTTTCGCGCCAGAAGAATCTCCAGATGCCAGTCTCCGTGCTCATCCATGGACTCATCGCGAATCGCACCAAGCTCAAACAGACGTGCCCTTATTCTCCCTGCGGTTGCGGGGAGTTCCAGCATACCGTGCACCTGCTCAGCCTTGAAACGATCCGCCAGGGCCTGGAGAAACTCCGGAATACCTTCTCCTGTCACGGCAGAGAGCCATACGCGACGGATTTCACCGCTGGGCTCATAATCGATACCTGCCCCCCGATCCATCAGGTCAATCTTGTTATAGACCTCGATCTGGGGAATCTCGTCAGCACCTATCTCCCTGAGCACTTCATTGACCTGGGCACGGTTATCATCGACGCGCTCATCATTTGCATCGATAACATGAAGCAGGAGATCTGCTTCCAGTGTCTCCTGCAGCGTGGAACGAAAGGCTGCAACGAGGTCATGTGGCAAATGACGGATAAAACCGACCGTGTCTGCCAGCACTACCTCGTTCTGATCTGGCAGGGCCAGCCTGCGCAGGGTAGGGTCCAGGGTCGCGAACAACTGATTCGCCGAGTACACCCTGGCATCGGTTAACTTGTTAAATAGGGTCGATTTACCCGCGTTGGTATAACCCACCAGGGAAACCGTTGGGGTTTCTGCCTTGCGGCGTGACTGCCTACCCTGGTCTCGCTGGCGATTCACCTTGTCCAGGCGCGCCCGGATCTGCTTGATACGCATACCGAGCAGGCGGCGATCCGACTCGAGCTGGGTTTCACCGGGACCGCGCAGACCGATACCACCCTTCTGGCGTTCAAGGTGGGTCCAGCCGCGTACCAGACGCGTCGACATATGCCGCAGCTGAGCCAGTTCAACCTGTAGCTTACCCTCGTGCGAACGTGCACGCTGGGCAAAGATATCCAGGATCAGGCCGGTGCGATCCAGCACACGGCACTCAAAGAGCTTTTCAAGGTTACGCTCCTGACTAGGACTCAGGGCATGATCAAATATGACGACTTCTGCGGCAGTGTCACGGACGGCATCGCGGATTTCTTCCGCTTTACCTGAACCGACAAAATAGCGGGGGTCGGGGGTATGACGTGTGCCGGTAACCAGGGCAACATCCCTGGCACCGGCAGACCTGACCAGGTCTATGAATTCGTTTAGATCTTCCTGATCACGTTCGGCGTCAAACTGAATGTGTACCAGTACGGCCTGTTCGCCGCTTTTTGGACGCTCAAACACTTACAGCAAAATAGATCTTATTCATCACCTTCGTCGCTGGCAAAGCGGACTGGGCGAGAGGGAACAATAGTAGAGATCGCGTGCTTGTAAACCATCTGGCTGACACTGTTCTTGAGCAGTACGACGAACTGGTCAAAAGAGTCGATGGTTCCCTGCAGTTTAATTCCATTTACCAGGAAGATTGACACAGGAATGCGCTCTTTGCGCAGGGTATTCAGGAAGGGTTCTTGTAAAGTTTGCCCTTTAGACATTTTCGATTCTCCAGTTTGTCTTTGTCGCTATCCGTGCTGATAGTATAGATCGCAGGCCGTCCAGGCGAGCCACCAAGCATGAAAATTATATATAAAAATACTTATATAATGAAGAAAACTCAGTCGTTTGACTGAATTAAATCAAGCGAATTCCACAACGCCTTCATTTTCAATAAGTTAGACTAAAATCAGGAAGCCTGATCAGTGCCATTCAGGAAGCTTCGCACACGATCGACCAGTTCTTCCCTGTCCAGGCACTCGCTGTCATAGATTTCCAGACTCTCCGTGGAGCGCAACCAGGTAAGCTGTCGCTTGGCTAGCTGGCGTGTCGCGACGATGCCTTTATGCCGCATTGTGTCATAGTCCCATTCACCTTCCAGGTATTGCCAGACCTGCCTGTACCCGACCGCCCTGATCGCGGGCAAGGAATCATCCAGGTCTCCACGCGTGTACAGACGACGCACCTCATCGACAAATCCCTGCTGCAGCATGTGATCAAAACGCTGTTCAATGCGCTGGTGCAACAATCCCCGATCCGAAGGGATCAGGGCGATACGCAGTACGCGATAGGGAAGCGGATCTTTTTCCTGTTTTGCGTAGTGTTCACTCATGGGGCTGCCGGTTAGCTCGTAAACCTCCAGGGCTCGAAGAATACGCTGAGGGTCAGTAGGTTTGATGCGGCGGGCAGATTCCGGGTCGACTTCAATGAGCCTGTGATGCAATGCCTCAAGACCCTGAGTTTCCATCTGTTCTTCAAGCGCCTTTCGTAGCCGGACATCTGCCTCAGGAAGATCAGAGAGGCCCTGCTCCAGGGCTCGGTAATAAAGCATGGTCCCTCCCACCAACAGGGGCAGCTTGCCTCTGCCAGTGATTTCCCCCATCAGTCTGAGCGCATCCTCCCTGAAACGGGCCGCCGAATATGATTCAGCAGGATCGATGACATCAATCAGGTGATGTGGCACAGCAGCAAGTTCTTCAGTTGATGGCTTGGCAGTGCCGATATCCATATCCCTGTAAACCAGGGCTGAATCGACACTAATAATTTCACAGGGGAAATGGCGCGCCAGCTCTAGGGCCAGCCCGGTTTTGCCACTGGCTGTGGGACCCATGATGAAAACTGCTGGTGGTAGTGGTGTACTCACTGACCTCTCAGGAACAACTTGTCGAGCTGATCCACATTCAGCTGCACCCAGGTGGGTCTGCCATGGTTGCACTGGCCGCTACGTTCCGTGCGTTCCATGTCCCTGAGCAAGGCATTCATCTCTGGTACGGTCATCTGGCGATTCGCCCGGACCGAGCCATGACAGGCCATAGTGGCCAACACCTCATTCATCGCCTCCCTGATACGTGATGACTGGCCATGCGTAATCAGATCCGACAACACATCACGCACCAGGGCTTCGGCCTTGTCCCGATTAAGAAGTATCGGCACGGCACGAATTGCCAGCGATTGTTCATCCAGACGATCCAGTTCTATACCCAGCTCCTGAAACATGGCCTGATGTTCCATTGCAGCATCCGCTTCCGACCGGCTTATATTGATACTCATCGGCATCAGCAGAGGTTGACTGGAAATACCACCTGCCTCCCAGGCCTGCTTCAGGCGTTCATAGGTAATGCGCTCATGGGCCGCATGCATATCGACCAGTACCAGTCCCGCCTGGTTCTGAGCCAGAATATAGATGCCGTGTAACTGAGCCAGAGCATAACCCAGCGGATGCTCCCCCTGCTCGGCGTCAGGTTGGATTGCAGGTTCAAGTGAAGCCTGTGCTACATCAGATACCTGGGCATCAGCCATGGAGGCATAAACCGACATCTCTTCCTGAATGCGCTGCTCCGGCCTGCTCGGCGGCAGATTACCCATCGGATTAGAAAAAGGCATACCTGAACCTGATGCCGTATTGCCAGTAAAGACATTAGCCGCAGGATTCTCCTGGCTGGCTGGCTTTAGGCCCGCGATGGCCTTGTGCAGGCTGCGATACAGAAAATCATGAACACCCCGGGATTCGCGAAAACGCACTTCGTGCTTGGTTGGATGGGCATTGACATCAACCAGTGCCGGATCGAGCTCGAAATACAGGACATAGGCCGGGTGCCTGCCATGAAAGAGGACATCCTGGTAGGCCTGGCGTACGGCGTGAGAGATCACCTTATCACGCACCATGCGGCGATTCACATAGAAAAACTGCATATCGGCCTGACTACGTGAAAAGGTGGGCAGACCCATCCAGCCCCAGATGCGTAGACCGCCCTGACCATGATCGATATAAGCCGACTGTTCGACGAAAGTGTCACCACAGATCTTCGCCAGGCGCTTTTCCTGCTCGACGCGTTCATGTGCAGGCGAAAGGTTATGGATAACCCGCTGGTTATGACTGAGTTCGAAACCAACCTCGAAACGACTCAGGGCGATACGCCGTATAAGCTGCTCTATATGATTAAATTCCGTGCGTTCCGTGCGCAGGAACTTGCGGCGTGCGGGGACATTGAAGAACAGGTCCCGGATATCGAGCGTTGTGCCTACCGGGTGTGCGCAAGGCTCGGGCTCAGCATGCCGCTCGTCCCCTTCACTACGAATCAACCAGCCTGAATCTTCTTCCTCGGTGCGCGAGCTCAGCACCATGCGTGACACAGAGGCAATACTGGGCAATGCCTCGCCACGGAATCCCAGGCTACAGACTTGTTCCAGATCATCCAGACTGCTGATCTTACTGGTCGCATGGCGGCTCAGGGCCAGGTTGAGTTCTTCGCAGTAGATGCCGCAACCGTCATCACGGATTTTCAGCCGGCGGAGACCACCCTGCTCAACATCTACCCAGACATGAGAGGCTCCGGCATCGAGACTGTTTTCGATCAGTTCCTTAACCACAGAGGCTGGACGTTCGACCACCTCACCGGCGGCAATCTGGTTTACGAGCTGAGGGGGTAACTGCTGAATCGGCACGGCAAATCACAATCAGGAAAAAACTGATTGTACTGTGCGTGAGGCGCCGGCGACAGTGGCTAGTGTTTAACCCTGATGCTTCTGATGCAGAGAGGCCAGCAGGGTATCATCAGGGGCGTTATCCCTGAAGTAAGTGCGCACGCCCTTCATCAGGGCCCTGGCAATCTTGTCCTGATAAGCACTGGTTCTCAGCCTTTTCTCTTCGCTGGGATTAGAAATAAAGGCAGTTTCCACCAGTACCGATGGGATATCAGGAGACTTGAGTACTGCAAAACCAGCCTGTTCGATACGGCGGCTACGCAACTTATTAACGGACTGCAGGCTAACCAGCAGGTCGTCTGCCACATCCATGCTTTCTTCGATGGTGTGGTCCTGAGACAGCTCCAGGAGTACCGAGGCCAACTGGTCATCTTTGTCACTCAGGGTAACGCCACCAACCAGGTCGGCAGAGTTTTCTTTCTTGGCCATCCAGCGAGCCAGCTCACTGGTAGCACCATTCTTGGACAGCACATAAACCGAGGAACCACCAACACGCTTGTCCGGTGAGGCATCCGCGTGGATTGAAATAAACAGGTCAGCCTTGTAATTACGGGCCTTCTTGATACGGTCGCGCAAAGGCATGAAGGTATCACGATCACGAATCATGACGGCCTTCATACCCTGCTGACGATCGATTTCACTTTTAAGCTTCCTGGCTACCTTGAGCACGACATCCTTTTCGCGCGTTCCACCTTTACCCACTGCCCCGGGGTCCTTGCCACCATGCCCGGCATCGATGGCGATAATCACATCACGTTTCTTTTGCTTGGCCTCTTCAGCCGTAATCACAGGTGCAGGCGCTACCGCCTTACCATTCTTGTGGAGATCCACAACCAGGCGATAACCACTATCCCCGGTAGGCTTGAGTACAAAACTTCTTGGATTGGCACCCACACGGAGATCCAGAACCATACGCAGGTCACGAAGATTTCTTTGAGCGTGTCGGATAGATCGAACGGTGGGGGACTGTGCCCCACTGGTCTTGATAGTGCCCTTGGCCTGCGCACCTTTGAGGTCGAGGACTATACGTTCGGGATTGTGCAGAACAAAAACGCTGTGATCGACAGGGCCACTGAGGTCGAAGACGACACGGGTCTTATCAGGCTGCTCTGACATGCGTACACGCTTAACATACACATTCTGCGCTGCAAAGAGCGCAGCCGGAGACACCATCAATCCAAGCGCCATGGCACTGGAGGCTGAAAACATCTTCGCCAGAAACTGGCGACGTGGTGAATGCTGTTTTGCGTTGGTCACAACAAGCCCCTCCCCGAACAAAGTAAACCTAACTGTCTAATAGTGTGTACAAGCGAGAGAAAAAATCAAGACTTTTTTCAATATTTTTATATAGATAGGGAACAAACCTAGAAAACTAGGTTATGTTTAGCGCTGAAACGACCGCCTGGCCTTGCTGAGTCAGGCCTGAAACATGCACATGGCGCCCCTCACCAGCATGCGCTATGCGCAACTCTATATCTGGAGACGGCAGGAAACCTTTTCCCTGCTCGGGCCATTCAATAAGACTGACATTAGGCTTGTCCCAGAAGTCTCTGATGCCGATATACTCGAGCTCTTCAGGGTCAGATAATCGATATAAATCAAAATGATAGACCAGCCACCCGGGTAACTCATAGGACTCAACCAGGGTGTAAGTAGGGCTTTTTACCGCGCCTTCATGCCCCAGGCTACGCAATAGTCCGCGCACTAAGGTAGTCTTCCCAGCCCCCAGGTTTCCATGCAGAAAGATCACAGCCTGACGCTCTTCACCCATGGCCCTGGCCAGCGCTGCACCAAGCGACATCATCGATTCTTCATTCTCGACATTGAGGCTTCGCGTTGTTGTCATCGATTCACCGCATTACGAATATATTCAAGAAGATCGGTCGCCATCAGACCGCGCTTCCCTCGTGACGCAGCACGATCACCAGCGCTGGCATGAATGCAGACACCATGACTCGCGGCCTCAGCCAGCCCCATACCCTGACCAATCAAGGCAGCAATCACACCTGAGAGAATGTCACCCATACCCGCCGTGGCCATACCAGGATTTCCCGCCGGGCAAACCTCGACACCTTCAGCAGATACCACCAGGGTTCCAGCACCCTTGAGCACAACCGTTGCATTAAAACGTTCGTGCAGTCTGGCTGCAGCAGCAAAACGATCAGCCTGAATAGCCCTGCTGTCCTTGTTCAGTAACCTACCCGCCTCTCCAGGGTGCGGCGTAATAATCCATTGACCACCCTTTCGCGACGATGCTGCCAGCAGCGTCAGGGCATCAGCATCCAGGACGGTCGGCACCGGATACTCCAGTGCCACATCAAACAGCCTTCTGGCCCAGTCTCCCAGCCCTAGACCAGGACCAATCACCAGGCAGCTAGCCTGTTCCAGTATCGGTCTGGCATCTGTGGCCTGTTCAACACCATGAGCCATTAGTTCAGGACAATGTATGGGAATGAGTGCGGCATGCTCAGGAGTAGTCAGTATAGAAACACAGCCCGCACCGGCTCTCAGTGCGGCCTTGCCAGCCATAATCGCGGCACCGGGCATACCCTGCCCGCCACCAACAATCACAACATGCCCGAACATACCCTTGTGACTGTTAAGAGGACGTGGTTCAAAACGGATACCTGTCGGGGAAAGAGAAACCTGACTATTCACGCTTGCGTATGCTGAGTGCGGCACACCAAGATCATCGAATGACAACCGGCCCCGGTAATCCAGAGCAATACCGGTGTGTAGTCCCTTTTTCTGAGCAACAAAGCTGACCGTCAACTCTGCGCAAACCGCCTCGCCCATGGGTGTACCGGTATCGGCATTGAGGCCCGATGGAATATCCAGGCTCACAACCGCGGCATTATGACTGTTAATGGCCTGGATACAGGCCAGATAGTCGCCTTCAACTTCGCGCTCAATGCCCGTACCCAGAAGGGCATCGACGATGACATCCGCCTCGGGCAAGGCACCCTTCCATGCCAGTTCCTCGCCACCCGCATCAAGAAAACCCTTCCTGGCCTGTGCAGCCTCTCCTTTGATACGCCCACTATCACCCAGCTGAATAAGCTGAACCTGCAAACAAGCTTCTAGCGCCAGGCGTGCGACTACATAGCCATCGCCGCCGTTATTCCCAGGACCACAACAAATCAGTATCTGTTCGGCACCAGGCCAGGCAGCAAGTAGCTCGTTGAAAGCAAGGTTACCGGCACGCTGCATCAGTTCATAGCCTGGCATGCCTTCCTGCTCGATAGCATAGCGATCTAGCTGGCGTACCTGGGCCGCGGTATATAATCTGTGCGAAGTAGCAATCATGATCGCAAATCTGACACAAACACTTCCGGGTTTCCATGGCGCAGAACGACTTTTCTGAACTGGTGAGCAAGATCCATGGCTGGGCACAGGAACTGGGTTTTGATGCCGTGGGCATTACCGATACCAACCTTGGCGAACATGAATCCCATTTATTGAACTGGCTGGAAGCCGGACGACATGGCGAGATGTCTTTCATGGAACGTCACGGCACACTGCGTTCTCGACCTGCAGAACTCGAACCCGGCACGCTGAGTGTTATCTCGGTACGTATGAATTACCTGCCACCCGATGGCGCCCCGCCCGAAGATATTCTGAGCCAGAAACAGCTTGGCTATATCTCTCGCTATGCCCTGGGCCGTGATTACCACAAGCTCATGCGCCAACGCCTACAACAGCTGGCTAATAAAATTGAACAGCGTATCGGCCCTTTTGGATACCGTGCCTTTGTCGATAGTGCTCCGGTCCTTGAAAAGGCCCTGGCCGAAAAATCGGGACTAGGCTGGATAGGCAAACACAGTAACCTGCTATCGCGCGATGCCGGCTCCTGGTTTTTCCTGGGTGAACTCTATACCGATTTGCCCTTACCCAAAGACGAAATGGTCAGTGACCACTGCGGTGACTGCACGGCCTGTATCGATATCTGCCCTACCCAGGCCATTGTTGCGCCCTACGAAGTCGATGCGCGTCGCTGCATCTCTTACCTCACCATCGAGTTACGTGGCTCGATACCTCCTGAGTTTCGTTCTGCCATGGGTAACCGCATCTATGGCTGCGATGACTGTCAGCTTGTCTGCCCCTGGAATCGTTTTGCCGGCACAGCTGCGCTGAATGACTTTTCGGCACGCCATGGACTGGATGCACCGAACCTTGTCCAGTTATTTGGCTGGGATGAAGAACACTTTCTGAAAAACTTTGAAGGATCTGCCATACGCCGGATTGGCTACGAGTGCTGGTCGCGAAACATTGCCGTGGCGCTGGGCAACGCGGAACGCTCGGATGAGATTATTTCTGCACTTCAGGCAAGACTGAAAGACGCATCCGAGATGCTGGCCGAGCATATCCACTGGGCCCTGGAACAACATGGCATTAGCCAGGCTAGTCCTGACGCAGTTCCTTGAAGTAATTGATCAGTCCATTGGTAGAAGGATCGTAATCCTCTACCTCCACCTCATCAGACAGATTCGGCAGAATCTTGCCTGCCAGAATCTTACCCAGCTCCACGCCCCACTGATCGTAAGAATTCACGTTCCAGATCACGCCCTGTACAAACACCTTGTGCTCATATAGCGCAATCAGAGAGCCCAGGGTTCTGGGGGTCAGGCGCCTGTATAACAGACTATTGGTTGGACGATTGCCTTCAAACACCTTGTGTGAAAGGAGCATCTCTTTCTGCTCCTCAGTGTAACCCTTGCCCTCAACTTCTTCCCTGGCCTCCTGCATGGAGCGCCCCTGCATCAGGGCCTGGGTCTGGGCAAAGAAATTCGACATCAGCTTTTTGTGATGATCACCCATTCCGTACTGACCTTCGGCTGCCGCCATGAAGTCAGCTGGCACAATCTTGGTTCCCTGATGAATCAGCTGGTAAAAGGCATGCTGGCCATTCGTGCCTGGCTGTCCCCAGACGATGGGCCCCGTGCTGTAACCCACACGACGACCAGAACGATCGATGTACTTACCATTACTTTCCATGTCTAGCTGCTGCAGGTACGCTGGGAAGAACTGTAACAACTGGTCATAAGGCAGTACCGCGTAGGATTCGGCACCAAAGAAATTGTTATACCAGATGCCAATCAGGGCCATGATGACCGGCATATTATGCTCCAGGTCAGCCGTGCGGAAATGCTCATCCATGGCAAAAGCACCATCAAGCAATTGCTCGAAATTATCCATACCCACGGCTATGGCAATGGGCAAACCAATTGCGGACCACAAAGAATAGCGGCCGCCAACCCAGTCCCAGAACTCGAACATGTTTGCAGTATCAATGCCGAACTCTTCAACCTTTTCCTTATTGGTACTGACCGCAACAAAGTGTTTGGCAATGGCCGCCTCATCTTCCAGTGCCGCCAGCAACCAGCCCTTGGCCGACAGGGCGTTGGTCATGGTTTCCTGGGTAGTAAAGGTCTTGGATTCAATAATGAACAGGGTAGTTTCCGGATCCAGCGGATCCAGGGTCATGGCAAGATGAGAAGAATCGACATTAGAAACAAAATGCGTACGCAGATCGGTACGAGTGTAGGGGCGAAGGGCATAGCACACCATTTTGGGACCAAGATCGGAGCCGCCAATGCCGATATTCACCACATCAGTAATCGTTTTGCCGGTATAACCCTTCCATTCACCGCTGCGTACAGACTCGGAAAAACCACGCATCTGTTCAAGAACGCGATTCACCTCAGGCATGACATCTTCGCCATCGACCATGATGGGGCGATTAGAGCGGTTTCTTAAAGCAATGTGCAGAACTGATCGATCTTCCGTGTGGTTGATACGCTCGCCTTTGAACATCCGATCACGCCAGTTCTCGAGGTCCATTTCTCGAGCCAGTTCAAACAAACTCTTCAGTGTCTCGTCATTAATGCGATTTTTTGAGTAATCGAGGAGGATATCCTCAAATTTCAGGGTGTACTTCTCGAAGCGGTCAGGGTCTTCCGCAAAGAGATCACGCATATGAAACTTTTTCTTGGCGTCGTAATGCGCAACCAGTTCTTGCCAGGCATGCGTATGTGTCGGCAACGTCATTTTGAGGCTTTCTCCAACCTTCATGTTATTGGCAGGCAGACTTGAGCCTATGTCCGTGTTTATAATGTCATAGCTATCCGTTGATGGGTACATCGTTTTCATTTCCAGACCTTCTTTCTTCGAACACAGCTTACCGCGCCAATATGAAAATTTTGTTTGCCAGCAGTGAAGTCCATCCACTGATGAAAACCGGTGGCCTTGCTGATGTCAGTGGCAGCCTGCCAAAGGCATTAAGAAAACTTCGCCATGACTGCCGCATCGTTATGCCGGCCTACCCTGAAGCAAAGCAAAAGGCAGGCCAGCTTGAAGTAGTCGCAACGGTTTCCGTCCCCGGGGTCGATAAACCCGTAGAAATCCTGCAGGGGTACCTGCCCGGCACAAAGCTGCCGCTCTACCTGGTCGATGCTCCAGCTTATTTCGATCGTGCAGGAAACCCCTACCGTGCACCAAATGGGGGCGACTGGCAGGATAATCACCTGCGTTTTGGGCTGTTTGGCCACATCATCGCGGCCCTCTCGATGGACGAAGCCGGCCTTGGCTGGAAACCCGACATCCTGCATTGCAATGACTGGCAGACGGGACTGGCACCCGCCCTGCTCCACGACCGGCATGAACGCCCGGCCATGGTCTTCACGATTCACAACCTGGCCTACCAGGGATTGTTTCCGCTACATGCCTTCCATGAACTGTCCCTGCCCCATCATCTGTGGGCACCCCATTTCATGGAATTTCATGGCCAGTTTTCCTTTATTAAAGGCGGCCTGGTGTTTGCTGACCGGATTACCACTGTTAGCCCAACCTATGCGCAGGAAATCCGTACCCGGGAATATGGATACGGACTGGAAGGCCTCCTCGAGTATCGCAGCAACATCCTGAGCGGCATCCTGAATGGGGTCGATGACAGAATCTGGAATCCGGCAACCGATAAAAATCTAGCTACGAATTATTCTGCCGAAGACCTCAGCGGCAAGGTTCAGAACAAGCTGGCTCTGCAGAAGGCCTTTGGCCTGCCAGAGAATGCCAACACCCCGATCTTCGGCCATGTTGGCCGCATGGTGGAACAGAAAGGCATCGACCTGATACTGCAGGTGATGCCAGAGATTCTGGATAAGCACCCTGTACAATTTATCATGTTGGGCAGCGGCGAACGTCATTTTGAAGAGACCGTACAGCAACTATCAGACGTTTTCCCGGAACAGGTGGGTATTCATATCGGTTACGACGAGGCACGCGCGCACCTGATAGAAGCTGGCAGCGACCTGTTCCTCATGCCCTCTCGGTTTGAGCCCTGCGGCCTGAACCAGATGTATAGCCTGATCTATGGCACGCCGCCCGTCGTGCGCCGTACCGGTGGACTAGCTGACACCATTGTTGATGCCACCGCAGAAACCCTGGCTGATGGCACCGCCAACGGCTTCAGCTTTGACCTGGCCAGTGCTGATGCCCTGTCAGCCACTATTGGCCGCGCTCTTGCTTGCATGGCTGGTGTCCAGTGTCACAAAACCCTGGTACAGAACGGAATGCGGCAGGATTTCAGCTGGGAGCGCAGTGCCCGTGCTTACCTTCAACTGTACAAAGAAATCTGCTGAAGGCACCGGCGGCTTAACACCACGTCTAATCAGGGTATAATAGCCCGCTTTTTGACCTCAACAGGGGGAAACTCCAGGGCCACTAGCGGCGATCCCGATATCATGGCCCGGAGTAACAATGCGCTAATGAATGCCACTGCTCAATACAATCCAATCAATGACAAGATGTTGCGTTCACGCGTAAAGCTGCTTGGTCAGCTGCTGGGAAACATCTTGCGTGAACATGCTGGTAAAGGCGTCTACGAAGACGTAGAAATGCTGCGCCAGGGCTATATTGAACTACGCGACAAAGATGATGATGCCAAGCGTGAAAAGCTCATGGCAACCATCGCCAGCTTTGATGCCGTCACCCTCGAACAGGTTATTCGTGGCTTTAATATCTACTTCGTCCTGGTCAACCTGGCCGAAGAGAGTTTCTCCCATCGTTGGCGTCGTAAACAGATGGCATCTGGCGGCCCACTCTGGAAGGGGTCTTTCGACCTGACCATGAGGGAATTCCATGAGCAGAATATTCCCGCCGAGAAAATTCAGAGCCTGCTCAATAACCTGGCCTATATGCCCATCTTCACGGCCCACCCTACCGAGGCCCGCCGTCGTACCATCATGGAGGCGCAACGTCGCATCTTCCTCACCAGCCAGCAGCTGGATGACCATCGCCTCAGTACCGAACAGCGCCACGATATTATTTCCGAACTCGAAACCCAGATCCTGATCCTGTGGCGTACCAACGAAGTCCGCAGCAAGAAGCCTGCGGTCGTTGATGAAATTAAGTACGGTTTGTTCTATTTCCAGGAAAGCCTGTTTGAAGCCGTCCCCCTGACCTATCGTTACCTTGAGCGCGCCCTGCGCCGTACCTATGGTCTTAATGCCGATGGCTCACCCGTGGTGGAAACACCAAGCTTCCTGAACTTTGGCTCCTGGATCGGTGGTGACCGCGATGGCAACCCGAATGTGAAGCCAGAAACGACCGCGATGGCAATACGTCTGCAGATGCGCGAAGTCCTGATTGAATACCTCAAGAAGGTTAACGAGCTCCGCCACCTGTTAACGCATTCGCTCCTATGGTGCAGCCCTTCACAGGAATTCATGGCCAACCTGGAAGCGGATGAAAGTATGAGCAAGGCCGTATTCGGTGATGAAAATGACCGATTCGCCAGTGAACCCTACAGCCGCAAGCTTTACTTCATGCGTTATCGCCTGCAGCAGACCCTGGATGCCGTACGTCGTCGTATAGAGGGAGAAAAGGCCGTACTCACCTCGGCAGCCTATAATTCCGCTGATGAGTTATTACGTGACCTCTATGCCATCCGTAACTCCCTGATCAGCCATGGCGACCGACAGATAGCCAATGGTCAGTTGATGGACCTGATTCGCCTGGTAGAAACCTTTGGTTTCCATCTTCAGTATCTGGACATTCGCCAGGAGTCGACCGTTCACACCAATACAGTGACCGAGATCCTGGCTCAGTTGCCTGAAGGCATCAATTACGCAGAACTTAATGAACAGGAACGCATTGCCACACTGGCAAAGTTAATCAATACCAATAAACCGCCTGCCATAGATCGCAGCGAACTGTCAGCCATGTCCCAGGAAACCCTGGAAGTCATGGACATTATGGTTCAGATGCGCGAAGAAACAGGACAGCATCCGTTCGGCAGCTACGTTATATCCATGACGCATACCGCCAGTCATGTCATGGAAGTCATGTATCTCGGTTACCTGTGCAGCCTGGTCGGTCATGATAAAAACGGCAGGCCCTACTGCCATATCACGATTTCTCCGCTGTTCGAGACCATTGAAGACCTGCAGCATGCACGCGAGGTACTGACCAACCTGCTGGGCAATGAAACCTACGCCAAAATGCTCAAGGTTTCTGGCAACCTTCAGGAAGTCATGCTGGGTTACTCCGACTCCTGTAAGGACGGCGGCATCCTCGCTTCGGCCTGGAACCTGTACCAGGCCCAGAAGACTATCCTCAAAATCACCGATAGCCATGGTATTGAATGCCGGCTGTTCCATGGTCGTGGAGGCACTATTGGTCGTGGTGGCGGCCCCACTCATGACGCGATCCTGGCGCAGCCTCCAGGCACTGTTCATGGTCAGATCAAGTTCACAGAACAGGGTGAGGTTCTGTCCTACAAGTACAGCAATACCGAGACCGCAGCTTATGAACTGACCATGGGCTCCACGGGCCTGATCAAGGCCAGCCGTGGACTGATCTGCAATATCAAGAAGGATCGTGTCAGCAGCATCGACCTGATGAACAGTATCGCGGCGTCTGGTGAAGACTCATTCCGTGACCTGACAGATCGTACGCCCGGCCTGCTGGACTACTTCTATGAAACCACCCCGGTTACCGAGATCGGCCAGCTGAACATCGGTTCTCGCCCCTCTCATAGAAAGTCAGCTGATCGTTCCAAATCATCGATCAGGGCAATCCCCTGGGTGTTTGGCTGGGCCCAGTCTCGCCATACCATTCCTGCCTGGTACGGTATCGGCTCTGCCCTTAAGGCAATGCGTGATCAGGATGAAGGTAACTTCAAGACCCTTCAAAAGATGTACCAGGAATGGCCCTTCTTCAATGCCCTGCTGGGTAATGCCCAGATGGCCCTGTCCAAGGCCAACATGCAGATCGCGGAGGAATATGCTGACCTGTGCCAGGATCCCGACCTTGCCAAGCGCATCTTCGATCGCATCAAGGCTGAATATGACCTGACCAGAGCTCAGGTGCTGGAAATCAGCGGTAACGAGAAACTGCTCAGCGACACCCCAATCCTGCAGGTCTCGCTGGAACGCCGTGACCCTTATCTTGATCCCCTGAATCATATCCAGATCATCCTGCTATCTCGTCATCGTGATACCAGTCTCGACGATGAGGCGCATGAACTCTGGCTAAGCCCCCTGCTACGTACCATCAATGCCATTGCGGCAGGTATGCGTAACACCGGGTAACAGTCTTCTTTGCAGCAATAAAAAAGCCGCTCATGGAGCGGCTTTTTTTATACCCTGGCTATTTATTCTAACGTGCTGCAGTCAGCGACTGTTGTTTTTGCAGACGATCTGCATGTGCCTTTGCAATAGGGTGTCCCTGGTCAGCCGCAAGCTTGTACCAGACGATAGCCTGGTCCAGGTCGCGATTAACACCTATTCCGTTTTCGTAGAATTCACCCATCCGATTCTGAGCGATCGACCAATCCTGATCAGCCAACGCCCGAAAATACTCCACGGCCTTTGCAGAGTCTTCAGTAAAACCGTTACGACCATGCAGATAGTTCATAGCCTGTTCGTAGACTTCAACAGGATCTGCATCTGCTTTGTTCGCATTGGCATGAACTGATGTAGTACCCATTAGCACCATAAGTGTGCAGATTAACCAGCGCATAATTCTTCCCTCCCTTTTGCATAATTCCATCCTAGAACAACTGTTTGAACAAACAATGGGCTGTTTTCCAAACAGTTACACCCATCACACTAAAACCGTGCATGGTTCACAAAAGGCTATGTATTACGATTGGCACCGTTTTTGCTGTCAAAATTTTGAAACACTATCTACTTACACTTTCGTACTAAATCATAGGTAACTGTCAGAGGAACGCACCATGAACATGCAGGATATTCGTAGTATCGCTAAAGAATACGGCCTGAAAACAGGCAAGATGACCAAGGTTAGCCTCGTTCGTACGATTCAGCTCACCGAAGGCAACTTCGACTGTTTTGCCACGGCCTCAGCTGGAGAATGTGATCAGACTGGCTGCCTCTGGCGCGACGATTGCCTGACACTGGCGAAAAAAGAAGCCAGCTAATCAATTAGCTGGCTACGATTTAATTAACTCTGCCATCAAGGCCCTGCCGTAATTTCAGGGATTGGTTAATTGCGCGGCATGCTGAGTGGCTGTCACTGACTGGTTTCAGCAAACTTGATCCAGTCTCCCAGGGTCTTCTGTACCTGTTCTCTGCTTAGAATTACCGGGTTGTTCTCAGCATTCCAGGTAGAAAAATCAATCCTGTATTTACAGGTGAGGTTGATTGCCTCAGGTCCGGATACTGTTTTGAGATCATAGCGATTGACTCGGTCGCAGGTACCCTGGCGATCACAAAACTCATCGAAATAATTAAAACCAGTAATTTGGTACTGACCAGTGGATAGGGTTGTTGCGTTAGCCGTAAGTTGCTTAAACCTAAAAGAACAATGCGTTTCCCAGATTGTCAATTGGCTATTACTGATCACCTTCCCGTTCTGGAATAACACCGAACCTGCATCTGCAGGCAATTGAATTGGCTTGTTAACAACTAGTTGCTGCCCTGAAAAATCTGCTGGTAGAGGTCGGCCATGATTTGCACAGCCAAGCAGGCTAATTACTGCTACAGATATTAGCGTTAACCGGATCATCACAATCCTCCTTCAGCACCAGTTTCAGATAACGGCCAACGGTACGCTTGAACGTCTGCACTGTTATCGGGCCAACAGCCTGCGTACCCATTGCTGCATATTCACCCTGAGTCTGACACCGAATGTATTCCGCAGGTTCCCCAGCCAGAGTGGTTAATTCGAAGATATTAATCGCATCGAAGACTCCATCACTTCGGTCCAGCGTCTGATACTTGGCTTTGACAATACGATAACGCCCCTCTGAAACACTATCACCTGGATCGCTCTTGAAGCGAATTCTGCAATCGTAGGTCCAGGTATCATAGTTCCACCAGCCCTTAGTTCTGCCCCGCTTGAAAATCACATCTTTCCCACCGGTCTGAAGGGTTTCGGCAATTTCAATAATCGCATCTTGGGCGACATCAACCATATGAGGGGATCCGCCAATATCATCCGGTTTTTCTGTCAGGGTGCCACAGGAAGCAACAAGAAGGCCGAGGGGAATTAAAGCAACAAAACGCATGAATGGTATCCTGTAGGAATCTTTATATAGTTGATTTAACCATAGCATATTCACCAGCCTCTGAATTACAGGGAACCATAAATCCCACATGATTGATTTAGACATCATTGGCCTTATTTCAACGGCCCTGTTCAGTGGATACCTGCTTTCCGGGCTTTTACTGCTACCGCCCCTGCAAAGGAATCTATCAACTGAGCATATATTGACGGGGCTAGTTCCCGGCTTTCTGCGAACCGGCGTAATTCTCGGTATCCTCTCCGGCCTGCTCAATGCACTCGGTTCACATAGCACCGCAGCGTTCCTGCTAGCTATCATTGCCATGAGCCTGATCCTCTCGCGGACACACCTGCTGCGCATGGTACTGACCAGTTATTCTGAAGGTCTCACTGGCGATACCGGGGCTATGAGAATGTACCGGGTTGGCCTGGCAATGCTAATGGGGTTATATGTCGCACAATTCTTAGCAAGTGTTACGGCCCTGTATCTGCTTGCCCTGAACTAATCCAGTTCACGCAACAGGCGAAAGCCCAGATTAACGTCAATCTCCATGCGCATGCGTGGCATACGCGCTGCGCTGCGGGCATGTACGCCCGCATCAAACCATGAGCCACCTTTCACAACGATACGGTCAGGGTCTCCTGCCTCCGCTGGTGAGCCATCCCGGTTGGCATGCAGGTGATGCGCCACCCAGGCCGTACTGGTGAACTCCTGCACATTGCCGTGCATTTCGTGCAGCCCCCAGGTGTTAGCGGGCAGACTGCCTACCATCAGGGCCTTTGGCATTGGGAAGCAGCGCGGCAGGAACCAGCGACGCTGGTCTTTCATCTCCTGGTAAGGAAATGCCGAATTAAAATGTACATCCCGGCAACTGACGTCTTCCCCATAGGCAAAGGGCGTTAGAGTGCCTGCACGACAGGCATACTCCCACTCTGCCTCTGTAGGCAGCCGGTAGGTCTGACCGGTTTTCTCTGACAACCACTGGGCGTAATGATGCGCATCATGGATAGCGATATTCATCATTGGAAACTGGCCTTCATTCCAGACCAGGTCGCGGCGCTTATACCAGCCGGTTTCCCTGCGAAAAACATCAAACTCATTTGCAGTGATGGTGTAACGACACAGCGCAAAGTCATCCTTCAGACACACATAGTGCTGTGGCGCCTCCTCTGAACAATGCCCATACTCAAGACTGGTTGAACCCATTTCAAACATGCCCGCAGGAATGACAGCCAGCTCAGGTCCGGGACTCCCATCAGGCATTCGGTCAGAAAAATAGACTTCCAGGCCGCGCTTATCAGCGGCCTGCTTCTGGTAATCCTTAAGCTCACTGGTGTTCAGTTCATGAACGAAGACAAAGCTCTCATCATCCAGGCAGGGATCAGGTGTCATTGATTGTTCAGTCATGTTTAGATTTTCTCATCATTCCACTGTTCCTAACAGGTGCTAAACTGCCTGCATGAGTCGCATTGAACTTTCCCAGATCAATCTTTTCCCGATTAAATCCTGTCGTGGCATTAGCCTCGAAGGTGCAGAACTAGATCGCCGCGGCCTTGCTCAGGATCGTCGCTGGATGCTGGTCAATGATCAGGGACAGTTTGTAACACAACGCCAGCTATCAAAAATGAGTCTTATCAATACGCAGATGACTAAAGAGCAGGTCATCGTATCTTTTCCCGGCATGGACTCACTCACCCTGCCCCTGCAAATCGGCAATGTACGAGAAGTTCAGGTCAGGGTCTGGGAAGATGACTGCCTGGCACTGGAAGCCGGACACGAGATCAACCAGTGGTTTAGCCATGCCCTGGGACAGGACCTGAGGCTCGTCTACATGCCCGACTCGACCGAACGCCAGGTGGATCCGGATTATGCACAGGAATCGGATATCACCAGTTTCTCGGACGGCTTCCCTCTGCTGCTCATCTCAGAGGCCTCTCTTGAAGACCTTAACGACAGACTCGAAGAGCCACTCACCATGAGCCGATTCCGGCCTAACCTGGTGGTGCGGGGATGCCCCGCCTATGCAGAGGACAACTGGACACGCATACGTATAGGAGAAATCGAGTTTGATGTTGTTAAACCCTGTTCACGCTGCATCGTCACGACCATTAATCCTGATACTGGGGAGCGTTCTACAGACGCAGAGCCGCTCAGGACCTTAAGCCTCTACCGTAAAAAGGGGAACAAGGTTTATTTCGGCCAGAACCTGATTCACCGGGGCATGGGTAAACTGGAAATCGGGGCAAGCATCGAGGTCCTGGAACAGGCCTGATTTAATCCAGGCTCTTGCTCACCAGTTCATAGACATCCCGCGATATTCCCTCATGATCATGAATGCGCCTTAATGCAGATTGCATTAAGGCCTGTCGTTCTTCATCGAAACGGCGCCAGCGACTTAAGGGGCGCACCATTCTTGCGGCCACCTGGGGATTGAGCCCATCCAGCTCGATAATCTGATCGGCCAGGAAGGCATAACCCGAACCATCCTTTTTATGGAACGCCGTAGGATTGCCCTGGGCAAAGGCCCCGATCAGGGCACGCACCTTATTCGGATTACGGATACTGAACAAGGGATGCTGCATCAACTCCCGTACAGCATCCAGCGTACCCTCACGCTGGGCCATGGCCTGCAGGCTAAACCACTTGTCCATGACCAGGCTGTCATGCTGCCAGCGATCATGGAAACTACCCAGGCATTGTTCACGCAGAGGGTTATCACCATGGTTGAGGGCCGCTAACGCACCCATGCTATCTGTCATCGTCGTGGCCTTGGCAAACTGCTGGCCGGCCAGATTGTCGTGACCCAGCTCAACCAGGTATGACAGACACAAACTCTTCAGACGACGTTGCCCCATGTCTCTTGCCTCGAGACTAAACTCTGACTGCGCATGCTGCAGCGCCTGCCACAGCTCCAGCAGGTGCGCTTCCAGCGCGGCAGCCAGTTCACGCCGCACAAAGTCCCTGACCTCATGGATGGCATCGACATCGACAACAGTCATCTGTTCAGCTACATAGGCCTCGCCTGGCAGGGTCAGCATCTCCGCAACAAAGGCCGGATCATTCTCGGCGTCTTCCAGCACCCGCTTAAAGGCAGTTACTAACTCGGCATCCAGTTTCAGGCTTTCACCCTTCTGATAACGTCCGACCAGTTCCAGCAATATACTCAGGCCCAGGTCCTGACCGGCCTCCCAGCGATTAAACGCATCACTGTCATGAGCCATCAGGAAGGCTAGTTCCTCACGACTGTAATCGTATTCCAGTCGTACCGGCGCTGAAAAACCCCGGAGCAGCGAAGGCATGGGCTTTTCTGTTAATCCCTGAAATTCAAATATCTGTTCTTTCTCAGTCAGTACGAGCACACGCTCATCAGCACTGGCTTTAGTTTCACCCGATAACTGTAGCGGCATGTTGTTACCCTCAGAATCCAGCAGCGCAGCACGTATCGGCATCATGAATGGCAATTTACTTTCCTGTTCCGGCGTCGCGGGGCAGTCCTGGTTCATCACCAGGCGATAGACACCCTGTTGCGCATCCCACTCATCCCTGACGCGCACGACTGGCGTGCCCGCCTGGTCATACCAGCGCTTGAACTGGCCCAGATCCACACTATTGGCATCGGCCATGGCAGCGCAAAAATCATCGGTAGTTACGGCCTGCCCATCATGGCGCTCGAAGTACAGGTCCATCCCCTTGCGAAAGCCTTCGGCGCCCAGCAGGCTGTGATACATACGCACCACTTCAGCACCCTTCTCATAGACCGTCACGGTGTAGAAGTTGTTAATCTCGATATAGGACTGTGGCCTGACAGGATGTGCCGTAGGGCTGGCATCCTCGGCAAACTGATGGGTGCGCAGCATACGCACATCATGAATGCGCTTGACTGCCGCCGAGGTCATGTCTGCAGTGAACTGCTGGTCACGGAATACGGTAAGCCCTTCCTTGAGGCTAAGCTGGAACCAGTCACGGCAGGTTACACGGTTGCCGGTCCAGTTATGGAAATACTCATGACCAATCACTGCCTCAATGTTGACGAAGTCATCGTCGGTTGCCGTTTCAGGCAGGGCCAGTACGAACTTGGAATTAAAGACATTGAGGCCCTTGTTCTCCATCGCCCCCATATTGAAGTCATCCACGGCAACAATCATGTAGATATCCAGGTCGTACTCCAGACCAAAGACCTCTTCATCCCATTGCATAGAACGCTTTAGCGAGCGCATGGCATGATCGCACTTGTCGATGTTATGCGCCTCGGTATAGATACGCAGGATGACCTCGCGGCCTGAACAGGTCACATAATGATCTTCCTGCATTGCCAGGTCACCCGCCACCAGGGCAAACAGGTAGGCAGGTTTCCGGAAAGGGTCTTCCCAGGTTACCCAGTGTTGCCCACCCTCCTCTTCACCGTTTGCGACCGGGTTACCGTTTGACAGCAGGACCGGATATTTTGCCCTGTCCGCAACAATGGTCGTGGTAAAACGACTCAACACATCCGGACGGTCCGGATAGTAGGTGATTTTCCTAAAGCCCTGCGCCTCGCACTGGGTACAGAAATTACCCGAGGACTGGTAAAGCCCTTCCAGGGCCGTGTTTCTGACCGGGTGAATGCGGGTAACAATGGTCAGGGTAAAAGTATCGGATGGTGCTACCAGGCTCAGGCCAGTATCGCTGCACTGATAATCAGACTCAGAAAGGGGCTGGCCATCGACCCCAATTGATAATAATTCCAGATCTTCACCATCCAGATAAAGGTCCTGCCCTTCCTGTGCCTCTGGATTGCGACGCAGGGACATGGTGTTAGTGACAACGGTATTCTCGGGAGAGAGCTCAAAGCGCAGGCTTACAGACTCAACCAGGAAGGCCGGAGGCTGATAATCGCTGAGGAATATGGTGTTTGGGGTGTCCTGAAGGTTTTTCATAAATGCGCCCTGGGCCGGATCGTTTGAATATCCTAGAAACTATCACCAACCGTCACCCAGAACAAAATCCCTGCATTATGTGCAGGCCTTCTTTATTACCAACCCTACGCTTAATCAGTTAAAGCCAGCCCGTGACTGGGGTATAGTTTGCGCAACCAACTCAGAGAAAACGCCATGAGCATTCAGGAAAACATTCAGAATAAACTCCAGGCCCTGGAGCCCGAACACCTGGCAGTTGAGAACGAGAGCCATATGCACAATGTGCCCCCCGGCTCAGAGTCTCATTTCAAGGTCACCGTTGTTAGTAAACAGTTCGAAGGCAAGATGCTGGTAGCACGTCATCGCATGGTCAATAGCCTGCTGGCCGAGGAACTGGCTGGTCAGATCCATGCTCTGGCACTGCATACCCTGACTCCGGAAGAATGGTTCGAACGATTTGGAAAAATCCCGGAATCGCCCCCCTGCCTGGGAGGCTCAAAGGCCAGTGGGTGAAGTCTTAACGTTTAAACGGCCCAGGCCCAGCGTTAAGCATAAGGGCAAGACCCTGTGTAAAAGCGGTTTTCATAAATGGGAGATAGTAGACCGACCATTCGATAGCAAACAGGGCCGACTGGTCACCCGCTACCGCTGTAAGCGCTGCGGCAAGACCAAAACCGAAGCAAGGTAATTACTGCCTGAAGGCTTCCAGGTCATCCGCCCTTGGGCCCCGACGACGGTCCGGGAAGACCTTCAGTTTCTGGAACCAGCTGAGGTAACCCAGAATCGCCAGGATGATGCCCACCAGCAGAACAAAAAGACTGGCCCAGAACAGGATCAGCAGGTCTGTCAGTAACCCCTGCTTACTACGATCCACCGAACCAAGAGTTTCTTTCTTGGCCTGAATCAGGTCCCGGTAATTATCGGCCTCCTGCCTGAAGAATTCGATCTGCTGACGCTCGTAGGTGATTCCAGCCACTTCAATTACCTGTTCTGACTCTCCAGCACCATCGGCTTCTCGAAGTACTGAGTCGATGGCGAGTAATTCCTTTTCCAGACCTTCAAGTTCCAGCCCTACCAGAACACCGGACTCGTAAACCTTGACGGCATAAGACTCTATGCGCTCGAGCTGATAGGCAACAAAACTGACGGTCGCCAGAATCAGTAAAGTACCACCCAGTGCACTAATCATGCTCCATCGGTCTGTTTTTTTATTGGAATCCATGGCCCGGAACCTTAGCGAAAACAGTATGCAGTGTAGCTCAATATCAGCGACCAGGAGTGAACCGTCTCACATTTATCCTCCCCAGCCGGCAGATTCACCGAAGGAACGGCCTGGCTGCTAAAAATGTGATAATGCGAACCTGATCTCAGATCAGCCAAAGATGCAAAATACATTCGCTGTTTTCATCTCCAGTTCATCTTCTACGCATATATTAGACCCAACTAATATAAAAATGCCGGAGCCTTCATGAATACTGCTAATCAACTGCATGAGCAGTGCATTATTCCTGATCCAATCTTGAAATTCGTGGCCGCGAGTACAGCCGGAGTTTATATCTTCCTGCTAGCCGCATGGGTCATGGGCATCCTCCTGCCGGAGCATGTCGTTGTCCTGTTTATCCTCTACACCATCTTTGCTGGCCTGTTGACGGTTCGCCATATCTCGATCCTGAAAAAGCCCGCCAAGGTACTATTGTTTGGCGTTGCCTACGCCGGAGTCACCTCGGTTCTGCACAGCCAGTTCTTCTGATTTTCCGGCCTGTGTTTCAGCCCGTGTTATGATTGCTACCCGTAGCATATTATTACGAGAGGCTGTACAGGCCCGTCATGGCATTTCCCAGAGAAGTCGAACTGGAAGATTTCTCCAGCGATCAGGAGCAATCTGAAACACCCCCGGCACCTGCCCCAAGGCGTCAACATGTTCCTATTGTCTTCAAACTAGGCATTACCCTTTCTCTGGTCTTCACCCTGGGTATAGGTTTTCTTGGCTACATCAGCCTCCAGCATCAGGTTGACCTGATGGAAAACCAGATGAATCAGTTTGGTCAGAGTATCGCGCATCTGTTTGCTGAAAGCGCCAGGGAACCACTGCTGGCCAGTGACCAGATTTCACTGCAAACCCTGACACGAAAGATCGGTAGTACAAGGAGCACCCTGGGTGCTGCCATCTATACCGAACAGGGCATCAATGTTGAACGCCATGGTATAGCTCCCGACACCCAGATCATCGACCTATATCGTGATGCCACGACTCTTTCAGATTACGAGTACAGCATTATCTGGCAACACCGTTATAAAAATGGTGCCCAGGAAGACATGATCTCCTACCTGACCCCCATCCGGTACAAAAACCTGAGTACCGGACATGTACTGGTTACCTTTAGTCGCCGTCATATTGAAGAACACTTTCAGGCCTCAATTCAGAAGCTGACACTCATCGTTTTCCTGATGCTGTTATTTGCCATAGGCCTGGCCATCTTTATGAGCCGGCGTATTACCCGCCCAATCAAGGACCTGGTCGATGCCAGCATTGCAATTGGTGCAGGTAATTATCACTACCGCATTAATGACAAGCGTCACGATGAAATCGGCATGCTAATGGATTCATTTAATGACATGGCACACGGTTTGTTACAGAAATCACAGGTAGAAAGCGCACTCTCTCGTTATGTCTCCAGTAATGTCGCCAAGCAAATCCTTAACAACCTGGAACAGGTTGAGCTCGGCGGCACCCATGTAAAAGGTACGGTACTTTTTGCCGACATAGTTGGATTTACTTCGATTTCCGAAACGCTTTCACCGCAGGAAGTCTCCAGCCTGTTGAATGAGTACTTCAGCATGATCACCAATGCCAGCAACCTGTATAAAGGCACGATTGATAAATTCATCGGTGACTGCGCAATGATCGTGTTTGGCGTACCTGAGCGTGACCCGCAGCAGCACTTCCATGCCATCGCCTGCGCCATGCTGATCCAGAAAACCACACAAAGGCTTAATGAAATTCGGCGGGCATCTGGCTTACAGGAAGTCCATTTCCGGATCGGTATCAATACCGGCAGCATGCTTGCCGGTAACATGGGCTCTCATAATCGCATGCAGTACACGGTGGTTGGCGACTCTGTGAACCTGGCCTCCAGGCTTTCAAACATTGCCGGTCCTGACGAAGTCCTGATCCAGGAAGACCTGTATAACCAACTGGATGTCCACACACGCGTCATTGCACACAGACATGGCGAGATCCCAATCCGCGGCAAGAGTCTGGGCGTTACAACCTATAAGGTCGAAGATATTGCCCAGGACTATCAGAAAAAAATGGCGCGTCAGGTTGAGCAACTGATTGCCGAACACAAGGCCGTATGAATCGGATTTTCATAATCCTGGTGCTATGCCTGCCCTTATGGTCCTGTGCTACCTACTATGCGACCAGGGATGACGTTGTCAGTCAGGTACGTAGCTGGGAACAGCAAAAGGAATACGGCAAGATCTTTAATACTCTGGACCAGTTGAAGCCAAAGCATGAGCAGTACCAACAGCTACAGCGTATGAAACCTCGGCTACAGGAAGATGCCTGGAAGTATGAACGCTCGGTTTCTACCAATGCCCTCAAACAGGCTCAGAAACAGGATTGGCCAAAAGCCCTGATGATTTTCGATGAGGGTCTGGAAAAGTATCCTCAAAGTACATTCATCAAGAATGAAAAAGAAAAGTTTCTTGCTGACCGTGAACAGTACCTGCATTACCTGGAAAGAAAATATCTTTACGAACGCGCCGAATGGTTAATCAGGGCCATTCCTCAGCAGCAGAAAATAGTTGATACCAACCCAAAAGACAGCGCACAGGAAAAACGTCTGAAAAAACTTCAGTCCTTATCTGAAGAGACCGCAGATCTCCTGGCCGAGTATGGGAAAGAGGCGCTCAAAGCCGACAGGCGCATGATCGCCTCGCGGTCCTTAACCCTGGCGAACACCCTGCAGCCTGATGACGAATATAGCCAGTTACTTAAACAGATAAAGGCAGCAGGAAAGAAAAAACTTAAAAAGAAATATGCATCGACATCAAAGATCTCTGATGAGCAACAATCAGATACGCGGCAACAGGCGCTGAAACAGTCACGTGCCGGCTTTGAACTCGCTTATAAAAACCAGGACTGGGCCGAGGCCATTGATCGTATGGAAGCCATTGAAGCTATCGACCCCAGCAGTAAAATCACGAAGCAAGCCAGAAAGCGCCTTGATAAGCAGGTCGACGCTTACGTTAAGCAGCAGATTAAACTGGGTGAACACCAGTATAGTCAGGGAGACTTTACCGTAGCCCTTGAGACCTGGGAGGCTGTACACCCCCTGGCACCTGACAACAGGGCACTGAATAAATATATCCAGCGCGCCCACCGTGTACTGGAGAGTCTTCAGGAACTCAGTGGCAGACCGCCGGCAATCCGCTTTCCTGTAGAAGACGAATCACCAGCAACTGCTAACTAGGCCGCCTGGACCTGTGGCTGTGACGGGGTGTCACCCGACCCTGGCACTTTCACACTAAACAGAATCGCATATAGAACCGGCACCACGATCAGAGACAGCACGGTCGCAAACGCCAGGCCCGCCATAATGGTTACCGCCATGGCTACGAAGAATGGGTCCTTGAGCAGGGGAATCATACCCAGCACAGTGGTCAATGCAGCCATAGCGACCGGGCGCGCCCTGCTCTGCACCGAGGCAATCAGGGCATCGTAAGCTTCCAGTCCCGCCTTAAGCTGTAAACCTATTTCTTCCTGCAACACGATGGAATTCTTGATCAACATGCCCGAAAGACTCAGAAAACCCAGCAGGGCCATGAAGTCGAAAGGCTGGCCGAAGATAAACAAACCTACACCCACGCCGATCGATGCTAGTGGCACAGTCAGCCAGATAACAAGTGTCTTGCGAATCGAGTTAAACAGAATCACTACGATAAGAATCATTAACAGGATGAACATAGGAATGCTGCCAGCCAGGGCTTCCTGTGCCTCTGTCTGAGACATGTATTCACCTTCCCATTCCAGCTCATAGCCCGGTGGTAACTCCATTGCCTCAATCTTTGGCTGTACTGCAGAAAACAGGGTGTCATTCATAACACCAGGCTTAGGATCTGCCGAAACCTTGTACCAGCGCTTTCGGTTCTTACGGTTTGAACTTGGGTCCACCCAAACTGTTTCATAGCCTGAAATCACCTGGCTTATAGGCACATAGGTCTGCAGACCACTACTCCAGACCTGTATGTTATCCAGTTCATTTACGCCCGTACGATCGGCTTCAGATGAGCGTACATAGATAGGCAACAGTTCATCTGATTCGCGGTAGGTTCCTGCCCTGAAACCTTCGAAGTTCATCTCCATTGAAGCGGCAAGGTCTTCACGGCTGACGCCCACCTTACTCGCACGCGCCTCATCAAAAAGAGGCCGGATCTCCATCTTTCGATCACCCCACTCGCTACGAATGGCGACAGCACCTGCATCCCTGAGTATTTTAGAAGCCTCGTTGCCAAGACGACGAAGTGTATCCGGGTCTGGCCCATAAAACGTGGGTTCAACCGGCGGCTTACCCGGTCCCAGTTTGACCTTATGGATGCGTGGATTTATGCGCGGCAGGTTGTCTCCGATCCAGGCGTAATAATCCGTCATCATCCCATCAATGGTCTGCCAGTCTTTGACTGTGACCAGCATGAAGGCATAAGACGATGGATTCTTTTCAGGCTCATATGTCAGGATAAATCTTGGTGCTGGATTCGCCACAAAGGTCGTGACCTCCTTTACTCGCTCATCTGCCAGTAACTTATCCTGAACCTGTTTTGCATAGTCTTCTACCTGGCGGATATCCGTACCCTTGGGCAGATAAATATCCATAAAGAACTGTTCACTTGTCGCATTCGGGAAGAAGCTTTGCTTTAACTGCCCAAACAGGAAGAGTGCACCAATGAGCATGGCAATGGCTGCACCCACCGTGACATAACGAAAACGAATTGCCAGTGCCAGAGTTTTCTCCAGGAATCCTGCAACTTTTGACGGTGCTGCTACCCCATCACTCCCATCTACAGGTTTGGCCTTAATAAACATGACACCCATTAGTGGCACTACTGTAATTGCAATAAACCAGCTCAGCATCAGTGAATAAAGAATGACCAGGAATAGTGAGCGCGTGTATTCACCAGTAGAATCTTCGGACAGCCCAATCGAGCCAAAGGCCAGAACGGCGATGACCGTGGCACCAAACAGGGGCCATATATTCTGGGCAACCACTTCCTTCGCGGCCTCTATGCGGTCCATGCCTTTCTGTATCCTGACCAGCATGCCATCGATAATGACAATGGCGTTATCCACCAGCATACCCAGTGCGATTACCAGCGCCCCCAGCGATATCCGCTCAAGCAGCACACCCTGCATCTTCATGAAGATAAAGGTTGCCAGCACTGTCAGCACCAGGGCTACACCGATAATCGCACCACTACGCAGCCCCATGAACGCCATCAGCACGATAAATACTATCGCAACTGCCTGCGCCAGGTTGATGATAAAGGCACTAATAGATGCCTCCACGCGGTCTGACTGTACATACAGAGGATGAATACCCATACCCACGGGCACATAGGGAACTAGTTCTTGCATGCGGGCCTCAAGCGCATTACCCATTTCGACAACATTACCGCCCAGTGCTGTAGAAATTCCCACTACAACGGCATCATCTCCGTTGTAAAGAACCTTATCGTCATACGGCTCCTCGTAATCGCGGATGACCTCGGCGATATCCTTGAGATAGATTAGCCTGACCTCTCCATCTTCCTGGGTCGTACTTCCAACAACGAGTTCCTTGATAGCCTCAACGGTGTTTACCGTACCCGTTGGATTGATGCGTATATATTCTTCACCGGCCCTGACACGCCCGGCATCCACATGAACATTTTTTTGCTCCAGAGACTGGAACACGTCCATCAGTGAAATACCCAGCTGGGTGATCGTGGAGCGATTGACATCAACATAAATCGTCTCTTCCTGATCACCCTGGATCATGACCTTGGCAACATCCTTAACCAGCAACAACTCTCTGCGCAGGAACTTGGCAAACTCTTTCAGTTCAGCATAGCTATACCCGTCACCAGTAACGGCCAGCATAATACCGTAGACATCCCCAAAATCATCATTAACCACGGATGGCATAGCCCCTGGAGGAAGCTGGGATTGCACATCAGCCACCTTGTTGCGCAGACGTTGCCAGATGGCCGGCAGGGTTTCGCGATCGTACTTCTTCTGCATTTCTACCGTGATACGCGAAACACCATCGACGTTAATCGACCATATGCGTAGCACCTCAGACATTTCCTGAATCTTGGTTTCAATCTTGTCTGTGACTTCTTCTTCGACCTGCTGGGCTGTGGCTCCTGGATAAGCCGTGGTAATAATGGCCTGCTTGATTGTGAACTCGGGATCTTCCAGCCGTCCCATCGAATTGTATGAGCCGATACCGACAACAATCACAACTGCAGTTAGCACCCAGGTAACAACCCGGCGCTTGATGGCTATTTCCGCGATATTCATGGCTTATTCGCCAAAAGTGCCGGTGAATAGACGAACTGACTGTCCATCTTCCAGATGGTGTACACCCGCACTAACAATGCTTTCACCGGCATTCAAACCGGAGACTATACGAATCTTGTCATCGACAAGCACTCCCGGCTCGACTTCTCTGGACTGCACTTTCATATTATCTAGATTGATGACCCAGACGAGCTTTCGAGGCGCTCCTGAAGGATCGGCAAAGACCGCTGTATTAGGTATCAGAATATCGAAGGCCTGAGGACCATAAAGTGCGATAAGATCCAGGTCGACCTCCGCAGTCATACCAGGCAACACCGTAATCCCTTCCGGTGTATCAAGCGCAAAGGTTGCCTCGAAGGTTCGCGTCTGCTGATCCGCCCTGGTCGAGATTTCCTTATAAATTAGTCGGTAACGCTTGCCGTCGGGAGTGAAACGCGCATAGGCCACCTTGGGTCTATCTTCAGGCGCCAACTGTTCCCGCTCTTCTATATCTCGCAGCCTTAACACCAGGCGCTCAGGCACATCGAACTTAATATCGAGTTGCTCGATATTCTGCACGGCAAATATCGCCTGTTTACGACGCACTTCTTCATTGTTCTGCACATAACGCTTGGCTACATGGCCATCAAACGGTGCAACAAGTGCAGTGTAGGACAGGTCGAGCCTGGCCTGCTCCAGATTAGCCTTGGTGGTTCTGTAATTGGATTCAAGCTTGTCGAAATCCATTTTGGAAATAAAGCCATCCTTGACCAGTTCCTTACCACGTTGGTAGTTGGCGTTTGCCTCATCAAACTTGGCCTTGCGATCGTTCACAATGGTGACGTAATCCTTCTTATCCAGCTGTGCCAGCATCTGCCCCTTTTTCACCAGATCCCCTTCCTTGACAGGCAAATCGACAATAAGGCCTTCCACTCTGAAAGAAATCTCTGCTCGTTGGCTGGCATAAACCCTGGCAGGCAATCTCCTTGTCTCCATAGCCTCATCACCACCAACAACAAAAGCCTTCACGGGCCTTGGAAGTTTCTCCTCCATGACGACTTCTTCTTCCTGTTTGCCACAGGCTGTCAACAGGATCCCTGCCACCAGTGCCAGTGAAATTCCAAATACTGCTTTGCTACTCATGACAAATCCCCGTTAGTTATTCTTTTTGGCAATGATCTGTACAACTGCGGCCATCCCCGTATGCAAAGTACCTTCAACGACCTCGCGATCATGTTCCTGAATCAAATCGTAATTCATGGGCCCCAGCTCTTCGCGCAGCCGATCCTTTTCTGCGAGCATCTCAAGACTGGGAGGCCCTCCCGTTCCAAACTCCAGCTGGCGTGGTGAATAGGCCTCCAGCATGAAGATGCCATCCGCAGTAAGGGCCTGATTAATCTGTTGGTATACGTAATGCCTGACGGGATGTGGAAGATGACAGAATATAGAAACGATTCCGGCCCAGGCATTGGATTCAAATGTATATTCCCTGAGATCGGCGCAGACTGTATTGATACTTACCCCATGATCAGCCGCGAGACGTCGGGCTTTTTCCAGACCGACCTCGGAGATATCCACCGAGGTAACCTCGAAGCCCTGCTTGGCCAGGAAAACAGAATTGCGCCCTTCTCCGTCTGCTAGACACAGCACCGGACCATTTGGAATACGATCGACATACTCCTTTAGAAAGTCATTTGGTTCGGTCCCATAGACATATTCAGCACGATCGTAACGCTGGTCCCATTCGTTCATGCATTACTCTCCCTGGTGATCCTGTTTAAGCATCCAGCGGCCCTGCTCATCCTGGCAGGTATGTACCGACTTAACCCAGGGTTTATCGAACCCTGCACTGATGTGGTGGCGAATGACTCTGCAGTTTCTGCCCTGGTCCTGGTAGGCCCGTATCAGGGTCAGCTTACCGCTATGACCATTCTTGTCGTTCTTCCAGTCGCGGCTTGTGCCGGGCTCAGTGTTTTCCAGGCCTTCTCCGGCTGAACGAATAGCCATGAGATCGTCTTCTGTAAGCGGGGGTAATGCAGAGTACCAGAGCACCAGCGCGTGTGCAGGATACGAAAGGACGGAAAGGAGCAGCGCTAGTGAAAAACCTGTTTTCAGCATGGTTAAAACGGCCTGGGCAAACGAACAAAACCATACTGAGGGATTATAAATTAACGCGCAATAAAAAAAGCGGGCCGGAGCCCGCTAATCCGTCGGAGGAAAACTGGTAAGAAGGGAATCAGGCCGCCTTGTCCATGCAGCCAAGCAGGGTGGGAATCAAGACAACATCGAAAGCATCTTCCCAGGCCCCTCGATAGGCGTCGTTCCACCCCTCGGTATAATGACGGCCAAAATCATCAATGACCGAGACCATGACTTCACGGAAGTTATCCATGTCCTCAAGATCCATATTCGAGGACTTCAGATCCGCCGCCATGGTTTCAATGTAAGGCATGACTTCATCATCCTGGCTGGTCATCCAGGTCACCATCTCCAGAATCTGAGGTAGAGACGCACACTGGTCCTGCATGGGCAGCTCTTCCATAACTTCCTGATACTGGGGGTAGGCAAGGAGTAATCTCTGACAATAAGTTTCAGCAATCCTGTCGTGGTAATCAGACAGGGCATCCCAGCTCTTTTCCAGCAATTCGTAATTCATAAGGATTGTCTCCAATATGATTAAAGTGGATGCTATATTAGAATTTTCTTATGTTGATGCATTGAGATTTCGCAATCCATGAAGACGGCCATCCTCATCCCACTGCTTTGCCTGCTACTCGCCTGCTCCCCGGAAGAGGAGCAAAAACCGAGCGTCAGTGCCCACACCCTGGCCGAACAGGGCAGCATAGAAAGCCTGCAGAGCCTGTTATCAACAGGGACGGCAGTTGATTCACGCGATAGCTGTGCCTGGACACCACTAATGAAGGCCGCTCTAAATGGACAGACCCAAACCGTAGAATTTCTGCTCGATAACGGCGCCAACCTGAATGCCGAGGATAAAGGTGGCTATACGCCATTGCTTCTCGCCGCTTCGAACAACCATGTCGAAACTGTTGCCCTGCTACTGGACAGGGGTGCTGATATCAACCACCCAGAATCATCCATGGGCTGGACTGCATTGATCTGGTCTACGAAGAACGGTTATCTGGAAACCGCTAGCCTGCTTGTTGAAAGAGGCGCCTCAACTAGCATAAAGGATCTTTCCGGCATGACGGCATTAAACTGGGCTCTGAAAATCAAGGCGCCAGAACTGCAACATCTCCTTATAAACAACTAAAAAACTCATCTACACATTCTTGAATGTGTAAAGCAGAACGCCGATGATTAACCGTATATTAATTTCTGGTTTTTAAGCATGCCTTCTGCTAATCATCGCTACACCACGAATTTTCTGATCCTTTTTGCTTTGCTTCTGACTCCCCCTCTTGTTTATGCAGATCAGGCACAGGAGATACCCACACTAAAAGACATCCTTGAAAAGCAGGATTCAACCGAAGAAGCAAAAGCATCTGATGAAGCAGCAAGAAAGCTCATTTCCCTGCCCCCTGACAAATACAACCGCCATACACCACGGAGCTCTGTTAAGGGGTTTGCCCAGGCCATACGGCAGGGAAATTACGAACTTGCCATGGAATACATGGACACGCGTTATATTCCTCCCGATGTTGCGGTTTTAAAGGGTGAGCTTGCTCGTCAACTCAAAATCATTGCGAGCCGTTCAATCTGGGTTAGTGAAGATATTTTTAGTGAAAACCCAGAAGGCCATACTGGAGATGGACTCCCGAGTTACAGAGACCTTGTTACCACCCTGAATACGCCAGAGGGGCCGGTAAATATTTACATGCAACGCGTGCCCGGTGAAGAAAAAGGTACCTATGTATGGAAAATATCTAATCAAACTGTGGCACAAATACCCAAGCTGTATTCCATATATGGGTATGGACCAATTGGTGACTATCTGTCACAGGTCATACCCGAGAAAAAGATTTCTATCTTTGAGCTCTGGCAATGGTTACTGCTGTTCTCAATTATTGGTATCGCCTACGCTACATCATGGTTGATCACCAGCCTGATCAACCTGATTCTAAATCGCAAACAATCGCGCAAATCCATGCGTCTGCAGAAATTCTTCAAAGGCCCCATCCGCTTCCTGCTAATTGTCATTTTCGTACGAACCAACCTGGATCTTGTTGCCCCCTCTCTGGAGGCTAAGGCCATCATTGAGCTCCAGACCTTTGTCATCATCGCCATTACCTGGCTGATCATGGGCATCATCAACCTGGCAATGGGCAAACTTGCCGATCGCATGACAAAGGCCGGCAATGAAAATGCGACCATGTTGCTTAGACCAGCAGGCACTGCCATTAAGATTATCGTTATCTTCATTGCCACGCTGAACTGGTTTGAGAACATGGGCTATAACGTGACAACGCTGATTGCCGGACTTGGTATTGGTTCTATTGCCGTTGCTCTCGCTGCACAAAAATCCATAGAAAACCTGATTGGCTCAATCACCTTATATGCCGCCCAGCCCATACGCATTGGGGACCTTTGTAAATACGGAAAGACCTTTGGCGTAGTTGAGGAAATAGGCCTTAGATCCACCAAGATCAGGACTCTGGATCGTACCGTCAAGCATGTACCTAACGCGCAACTATCAAGTATCGAAATAGAAAACTATGTCGAGCGTGATATGTCTTTATATAAACCAACACTCCGCCTGCGTATTGATACAACGCCCGACCAGATTCGTTACATTCTGGTAAAGGGAAGAGAAATGATGTACGCACACCCCATGGTCGATCAGAACCCTGCTCGAATTCGTTTTCTTAACTTCGACGAATTTTCACTAAACCTGGAGGTCTTCGCCTATATCAAGACTACGGATTTCAACGAATACTTTGAAGTCTGCGAAGACCTGAACCTACGTTTCATGGATATTATCGAGGAAGCTGGTAGCGGCCTGGCCGTACCGACACGCATGAACTATGTAGATAACCAGGGCAGACCCACTAATGATCTGCAACGCACTGAAGCAACTGATAAAGTTAAGGAATGGAAAGAAAACGGTGAATTCTACATTCCAAAATTTAGCGATAAACGCAAGGATGAACTAAAGGAAACACTGGACTACCCTCAGAAGGGCTCCCCATTTAGCAAGGAAGAGACCTAAGTAGCTCCCTTATACACACTGCTTACGCGCTGCAACGGATACCTGGAGTTACCATTCATGCTGCAAGTCATTGCAGTGTGAGATAATAATGATCACTATGCTTATCAGTCACCATATCGGCAGGTTAGCGTACTCGAGGTATGTCAATGTTGTTATCAGCAAGCTGTGAACTGAATTTTGAGATCCCCTCGCCAACGCCTTTCATATTAATGCTCAGGCCGCGCAGTGGTGCTCAGCAATGGATAACTCGAGAGGAGTACCGCTTAACACCGAGTGTCCCTGTTTATGAGTTCACTGATGAATATGGAAACCTGTGTCAGCGCCTGGTAGCCCCAGCTGGAAAATTTAGCATCTACACTGCGGCAGAAGTGATTACTGCCGATCAGGTTGACCAGTCACCCGGTGCTCCATTTGTTGAGATTCAGAATCTGCCTGATGCAACACTGAGTTATTTATTGCCCAGCCGATATTGTGAATCGGATCGCTTTGGGAAGATGGCAACTGAGATTGTTGCTGGAGCAGTACTTGGTTATGACCAGGTAGCACAGATTATTGACTGGCTCAAAAAGAACATTGAGTTTCAACCAGGAAGTAGTGAGATGCCTGTTTCAGCAACAGAGGTCAATGAAAGGCAATTCGGCGTCTGTAGAGACCTGGCACACCTTGGGATAGCCTTGTGCCGAAGCATTGGCATTCCCGCACGCATGGTCGTTGGATATCTGTATCAGTTAAATCCAATGGATCTGCATGCCTGGCTTGAAGCCTATGTCGGTGGTAGATGGTACACATTTGACCCTACCCAGAAAACGTTACAAGGTGGCTATGTCGCTATTGGATACGGAAGAGATGCAGCAGATGTTGCTATCTACAACCAGTTTGGTCCCCCTGTGTACCCCACGGCACAGTCTGTAAAAGTAAAAAAAACGGACAAGTGACTGGTCAGTAATTTCAGTCAGCCTTAAAACCAGGTTACAAACAGAAACTTTCAGGGAAATACCAATAATGCGATTCAATATTCGGCACAGGACAAGTTATAAGTATTCGGGTTCCGTTCAGCTTGGCCCGCAACTATTAAGATTTTATCCACGCGAAGATGGTGCACAGCATACAGTTGAACACCGAATGAATATATCGCCAGAACCTGCAGGCAGGAACGACCACATCAGCCTGGAAGGCAATCGCGTCTGCCAGATCTGGTTCGAAAAGGAAACGGATCATTTCAACATTGATGTGGAAATGACCGTCGATACACTACGCAAGAATGCATTTGACTTTATCCTTGATCCGGGCACAACGACATTACCGGTAACCCATACCCACGATATGAATGCCTCGCAGGCATACCTGGAACGCATCGAGCCTGATGATGCTGTAACGGCCTATGCCGCTGACATCAGCCTGTCAGTGAACCGAGATACCATCCAGTTCCTCGATCATCTCAGCAGAAAACTTTATGCTGACTTTAACCACGTTGTTCGTGATACGGGGCACCCGCAAAGCCCGGCGCAAACGCTTGAATTAAAAAGTGGTGCCTGTCGCGACCTGACCGTCCTGTTTGTGGATTGTTGTCGGGCTGAAGGAATCCCTGCGCGTTTTGCCAGCGGTTACCAGCAAGGTCATGACCAGATGGAACGTCGTTACCTGCATGCATGGCCCGAGGTATACATGCCCGGAGCCGGCTGGAGAGGATATGACCCAACGCATGGAGAAGTGATCGCGGATACGCATGTCACGGTTGCGGCTGCAGCTTACTCTAAGGATACGATGCCAGTAACTGGCAGCCTTACTGGTCCGTCAGTGTCCAGCACAATGGAATTTCACGTTGAGATTGATGTTTCTGAATGATTGGCTTCTGCTGCGTCTCTATAGCCACACTGAGGCCACATTGTCACAGATGAGAGTCATTAGGTCTCCTTTAGTGATAATGCAGAAATATATCAGGCCCTGGTTCTTTCCCGATGCAACCACTGGAAGATGTAGCCACTTGGACGGTCAATGCCAGTTAGCACGTACTCGAGTGCATTGAAGTTGTTAATCACCCAGCCCATGCGGTTGTGTGCTTCAGTCGTACCTGTAAACAACAGCCGGTCGCCAAGGTGTAAAACATGATCATCTTCCGGCAGCATCACGGGGGGCTCACCCGGGCTACTGATCATCAGCGGGACTGAACCCAGCAGGCATTCCCGGTCAGTTGGATCCTTTAGCAAGTCTCCTACCGTTACCGTACCGCCCTTTTCAATAGTCTCATAGAGTGCCGGTGCAGCCGCCGCCGTTATCTTGTACTTCCAGGTAATGGGATGCTCTTCGCCGGTTAACGTGGTAATGCGACTTATCAGGATGTTGGCCCATTCATCATCCTGATGCTTGGCTAGTTGCAGGAACTGCACCAGCATCGGGCTCATCATTAATGCAGCAACCTGTTGTGCCATCATCGCACCGGGTTGCATGGCAAGGTCCAGCTTCGCAGCCTGGAACAATGGGGTATTACGACTTCTGTTCTGTCGTGCGACGGCAAAAAGACCTGGATTCAGCGCCCTGGCTGTCATAATGATAGAAAGGTTATTCGCGTCATCGTTAGTACCTGCAACAATCCCTGCCGCATCCATGATGCCAGCTTCATTCAGGGTAACTGCCTCGGTACCGCTACCGATAATGGTATCGCGTGGCGCACCGGTTTGTTCAGGCTCTGCCTCGATCAGAACAGTCTGAACACCTTCATTTTGTAGCTGCTCGATAACCGCCTTACCAAAGCGGCCATAACCACAGACTATCCAGGTGCCCTTGGGTGGTATCAGGGGCTCGCTTAAAGGCTTGTCATAGAGCCCGGTCATCCAGTCATGTATCAGATACATACTGGGCGAATGTATGGCCATAGCCAGCCATTCGGCGAAGCTTGAATAGGGATTGACGACATGATCGGTATCAAACGAAAGCAGGTTGGCCTCGTAATCGAGCGTCTCAGCGCGGGAAATAACTTTTAGTTTTGGCGATATCAGCTTGGCTGCTATCGATGCACTCAGGTTGGCCTGATCATCATTAGTCAGGGCAACCAGGCCTATGCAATAGGGATTCTCGAGGCCAGCAGTTTTCAGCACAGAAGGGTCGGATGCATCGCCACAGATTCCAGGTACGACCAGGTGAAGATCCGTCACGGTCAGATGATCAATACGTGACTGATCGATATCGACAACCACAGACCGGAAATAGCGCTGACTCATTTCCTCGATCAGATGCTCGCCAGTATCTCCGTAACCGCAGACAAGATAGAAAGGATCACGTATCCGTTTTACCTCGTAATAGAAGCGCGAATGCCGCATAACATTCTGAAACGCTGGATCCTGAATTAATGAGATCAGATAACCAATGCCATACAACCAGGAAATAACCGTCAGGTAGATAGTAAACAGGGCCCAGAATCGTTGGGCATCAGTGAACTCATAGGGAATCTCACCAAAACCAATCGTCGAGCCCATGAAACTGACAAAATAAAACGCATGGAAAAAACTCATGTGCCAGACAGCACCTGTATCGTCCTGACCAGGAATCAGGACAAAGCCCAGCACGGAAATGGCGTATGCACAGATCAGAACGATTAAAGGCAGGCGCATGCGCCTGAACAGCAGAAACAGGATCTCCTGAATCAAGATCTATTCTCCAGGTGTTATCGGCGAATCATCAGTGTCTCAGCCACCAGCAGGATGACCGAGAGAATGTTCGCGACAAGAGCACCACCTGACATAGAAACAATACTGGACATCTCGCCCGGGGTAATCCCAGACTGAGCCACATGGACGACGTATCCCCAGATCAGGGCAGCGATAATCAACTGCAGGTCCGCCACCAGGGAAGTTGCCAGGAGCACTGCGCCTATGTGCGTGCGATCACCCACCTTGAGCACTGTGGCAATCAGGCTGACCACGATGGCGGCAAACAACTCGTAAATATGATGCTGTTCAGGGTCGGTGGGATCACCAATAAAGAAACCGAAGTTGAGTGTCAGGGCAAGGACGATAAAAAACGCGAATATAACTTTTTCAAAGTTCATGGAAGATTCCGTTGTTATTGTGTGCCTTCAATCAATGAGTATAACAACGGATAATGATCATGCCTTCATTGACCATGATCAGGAGAACCGGCATCAGGCCCCCTGTGCCGGTTCCTGAGGGTTACTACAGATCCACTTTCACGGATTCAGCCAGCTTGTTAGCCTTTTGCCTTGCCTCTTCAATCGACTCGCCACGCGCCAGTGCAACACCCAGGCGGCGGCGCCCATCAAGCCCAGGCTTACCGAACAGTCTTAGCTGTACACCTGGCTGGTTCAGGGCTTGTTTAAATCCCTTATACACAGGTTGCGTGCTACAACCTTCCACCAGCACTACTGCAGAAGCTGAAGCCCCGTACTGTTCTATCCCGCTCACGGGCAAGCCAAGAATGGCACGTACATGCAGGGCGAACTCGGACAGGTCCTGAGAGATCAGGGTGACCATGCCGGTATCATGCGGACGCGGAGATACCTCGGAAAAGATCACCTCGTCACCTTTAATGAATAACTCAACACCAAACAGTCCATAACCACCCAGCTCACCGGTGATGGCCTCGGCAATTTCATGGGCCTTCTTCATGGCCTGCTCTGACATAGGCTGCGGCTGCCAGGACTCTCGGTAATCACCATCCTCCTGGCGATGCCCAATCGGACTACAGAAACTGACACCCTCGCAGTGGCGAATCGTCAGCAGGGTGATCTCGTAATCAAAATCGACAAAGCCTTCAACGATGACGCGCCCTGCTCCTGCACGACCGCCTTCCTGCGCATAGGCCCATGCATGAGCTATATCAGCCTCAGTTTTAACCAGGCTCTGCCCCTTCCCCGATGAGCTCATCACAGGTTTGATCACACAAGGCAGGCCCAGGACTTCAATGGCCGAGCGATATTCTTCCTCTGTATCGGCAAAGCGGTAACCGGAGGTAGGTAACTTGAGTTCTTCAGCAGCAAGACGGCGAATGCCTTCACGATCCATGGTTAATCGTGTTGCACGCGCGGTGGGTATGACATTAAAGCCCTCCTGCTCGAGCTCGAGCAGGGTCGGGGTATGTATGGCTTCAATTTCGGGGACAATGAAATCAGGCTGTTCTTCTTCGATAACAGCCCGCAGCTGGGAGGGATCCAGCATATTGATCACATGGCTACGATGCGCAACCTGCATGGCAGGTGCATTAGCGTAACGGTCAACAGCAATGACCTCGATACCCAGACGCTGTGCCTCGATGACGACTTCCTTGCCTAACTCTCCTGATCCCAGCAGGAGCAGTTTCGTTGCCGTTTCGGTCAGCGGGGTACCAATCTGGGTCATTGTTGAGCCTCGAATATTAAGAGGCCGTATCTTAGCAGTTAGTAGCCGCCCCAGTCGTCCTTGCGGCGACGCAGGGGAATGCGCGTAAGGATAATGCCAAGCAGCAGGCTACCAATCGCAACCCCGCCGCCAACCAGGAACCATTGTTTCTTCACATCAGAAGACAGGCGTTCAACCTCAGCGCTGAGCTTAGTGATCTGTTCGGCCTTGCTGGTCTGGTCTGCCCTGAGAGCTTCATTCTCGTTCGCCAGTTCAACCGGGCGTGCCGCGGTTTCAGTGAGTTTTGTGTAGCGTTGTTCAAGATCCGTCTTTTCGCTATTGAGCTGCGCCAGAAGATTATCCTGCTCTGTGCGCTCCTGCTTCAGGGTCTTCACTTCTTCACGCAGGACATTGCGCTGCTCGGTCAGCTTGCTATTCCTGTCCTGGGCGCGGGCCAGTTGTTCTTTTGCCCCCATGTTACTCATGAGTTCATTGGTCAGAACCCAGCCCTCAAAACCGTCGTTCATACGAATCCTGGAATAGCCGCTGGCCTCATCCTGCTCGAGCACGGTGACCGGCGTGCCACTTTGCAGGAAACGGAGAATCTTGTTTTTTGTTGAACCGCCGGTGCGCGCGGGCACTTTCAGGTCATCCGTCACATACATCCTGGTCTCTGCCAGGGTGGTAAGAGGAAAGAGAAAGAGAATCAGTAGCAGTAACAGCCCGTATCGCATTGTTTGTCAGAACCCGTTAGTAAAAATGGCACTGTAAAGGTATCAGAACCCTGATGCTGCGCAACAGTTCACAGACCTGCAGGCATAAAAAAACCCCGGCACATGACCGGGGTTTTCTTCAACACGAATTTTTGTCAGATGGTTTCCAGAACGATAATCAGTCCCAGTGCCATGCTTGCTGATACAGCAGACAGAAACCATTTTGCGACTTCATGACTCATATTGCCCATGATGAATCCCTCTAACCTTTGATCTTGTGTAATGTGACTTTGACCGCCCTTCCAGAGCGGACGCGCATATTACACCTAGAAAATTACTCGGGTATATCACCCAAATGGGATATATAAGGGAATTACTGGGTTATTTCAGGCATTGACCGACTGATCCATTGGCACAGATCTGGCCATCCACCCAATAGGCCTTACTCAGGTTAGCTCCTTCCAGGATCGTACCATTCAGATTGGCACCCTTAAGATCGGCGTAGGCCAGGTCTGCCCCGCTAAGATTTGCCCCGGAAAGATTGGCCTGAACCAGTACGGCGCCACGCAGGCTTGACCTGCTAAGGTCGGCAAAGCCGAGATTGGCTCCACCCAGCTCTGCATAATCCAGGTTGGCGCCAGAGAGTTTCGCACTCTGCAGATTGCCTCCCTGTAATTGCACATTGGACAGTATGGCCCCCGTCATGTCCTGGCGCGCCAGTACCCTCCCCTGCATCTGACAATAGCTCCAGTTGATTTCGGGGCCCGGCGCGGTACTGCAATCCGGTTCAGAGGCCGATTCTATCGAAAGCTCCTGCCACAGCAGGTAAAAACTGAATACCAGTCCGGTACAGATCAGCAGGAGCACCAGGGGTAATAACAGGGATTTTTTGCGGATTGCACGTCCACCCATTTCATCCAGCAGTTGCTTACGATACTGTCGATGACGAATCGTGGTGTCTGATTCAGGCCTGCGTCGCTCACCCTGTCGACGTTCATCTTCACCGGCCCATTCCGCTTCTGCTGCCTCCCTGGCCTTAGCCCGCTGAGACTCAAGACGCTTTTCTGCCATGCGCTCATCAACGCGCATCCGGGCCAGCTCCAGTCGCAGCCTGTCATCCTCGGTACGGACATTTTTCATCACGTCAGGGATGAGCTGGGGGAACTTGGAAATTCCTCCCCAGCGCTTGCCATCGGGGCTCAGCTCATCCATCTCATTGAGCCTGCCTAGCAGGATATAACTCGACACCAGTGGTTCCGGGAACGGTCCTTTAACAACATCGTTCCTGCGGGTATACCAGAGCTGGTTGTCTTTATTATCGTTATCAGACATACCGTGTTTAAGGGTTATTTGTAGTGGTATGCTGTTAACCTTATAAGAAGCCTCAACTATCCGCAATCTATACGAGAAATAAGCATGCGTTTACTCCACACCATGATTCGCGTTGGTGATTTGCAAAAATCCATCGACTTCTACACTAATGTGCTGGGAATGCGCTTGTTACGCCAGAAGGACTATCCCGAAGGCCGCTTTACCCTGGCCTTTGTTGGTTATGGTGACGAAAGCGAAAATACCGCTATCGAACTCACCCATAACTGGGACACCGAGCAATACGAGCTGGGCGAAGGCTTTGGTCATCTGGCCATCGAAGTCGATGACGTCTATGCGGCCACACAACGTATTCGAGACATGGGCGGCAAGATCATCCGTGATGCTGGCCCCATGAATGCAGGCACCACCATCATTGCCTTTGTTGAAGACCCCGATGGCTACCAGATTGAGCTGCTGGGGCCAAAAAACTGAAGATGTCAGCCTGTCATTTTATTCAATAGATTTGATCTGGGACAATTCCCCGGCAAGCCTATGGTTTTAAGCTTTGGCTCGATAATTACACAATCGGGGGTGAAATATGGATCTTTGGATGGACCTGCTATTTGGCAATCCTATTGGCCTGGCGAGCATGATCGTCATTTTCGCGACTATCATCATTGTTGCCGTAATGGCCGTCATTTTTATTCAGAAATCCAAGGAAGAGTAGGCTGCATTTCTGTGGAGGCGGGCTAAAGTTCCGCCTCCATACGTCGATAGCATGGGTAACCTTAATTCTGGATACACCATGCTCAACGAACCCGGTCTTTCTGCCCGATTTAAAAACCCACGCAGCAGCGAAACGCCCATTAGTTTCCTGGATCTTGCGTTCGGTTTTTTACCCGCATTCCGGGACGTTACGACCGGCAGGACCCATCTCGCCACCAATCCCGATGGCAGCATTGCCAATATGCATATCCTGGATCATCTGCCGCAGGACTGGGCCGACGAGATCGATGAGGCAGGTCAGATCATTAGCCTGCGCGACGGCATCATGGCTGGCTTTATCCGTGGCAGCACCTTCTTTACCCTGGATGATCTGCGCAACGCGATCAGGGATGCCTGATTACTCAGCAGGTCTGAAGGCATAACCAGCCTCCAGCTCAGCCTCAGTCGCATCACGAATCTCCATCACCTCAAGCAAAAACTCCAGGTCCAGGCCGGCATATGGGTGATTGCCATCAAGTAATGCCGTCTGTTCCCCGACTTCCAGGACCCGAAAATGGATAGTCTCACCCTGTTCACCCTCGGCCTCCAGTGTACTTCCGACCTGTAGCCCTTCAGAGGGTAACTCAGAAAGCGGTAACTCTATACGCAGATCAGGTCTTACCGGGCCAAAACCACGCTCATGCGCCACGGTTACCTCAACCTTCGCGCCAACCTCATGCCCTTCCAGGGCTGCCTCGACATCCGGGAAAGCACCTCCGTAGCCGCCATGCAGGTAATAAAGGTCATCCCTGAATTCCAGGGTTTCCTTGTTTTCGGCGTTTCTGATCATGAAACGTAGCCTGACCACCTTGTCCTTAGAGACACGGCTGTAACTCGGCTTCTTGATGAAGTGCAGCTTATTTTCCGTCATAGTTATTTAATTGACATTCGGTTGATCTGAAACAATGATTAAAACAGTCTGTTCATTGTTAACATAGCAAGTCGATCTACACACTATCCCGTCTGGGGCATGGCAACAAGAATACAGGGGAGAAACCTTATGGCCGAACCAGAAGACAACAAGCCAGAAAGCGCAGATTCAGAATCTGCAGCGGCTCCAGCCAAGAAGGCAGCGCCGAAAAAGGCTGCCACCAAGAAAGCAGCTCCCAAGAAAAAGGCTGCGAAGAAAAAGACTGTAAAGAAAAAGGCTGCTCCTAAGGAAGAGGCCTCTGCTGACAAAGCAGCAGCTGCTCCAGCCGCGAAGGCTGCTGAGGCCCCTGATGCTGAAGAAAAGGCCAAACAGGCAGCCATCCAGGACAAGATGAAGGCCATGGGGGTCATGGCCGGTGACAGCAAACAGGCTGCACCAGCAAAGCCTGCCAAAAAAGAAGGCGGCAGCAGTCTGCTGGTATGGGCATTTCTGGCTGTTGCAGCAGGCATAGGCCTGTATCTGCTGCTATCTGGTGATACTGCGCTGCAAGATGACAGTGCTACTGATGTGGCTACTGAATCCAGTGCCGCGCCCACGCAGGCCGGCGCAGCCTCAGGCATGCCCGGACGTCCGGCACCAGCTCCCTGGGGACTCGGCCCGAATCGTCACGCTTCAGGCCCTGGTTCTGCTGATGGCACATCTGCTGACGCACAGAATCTTACTGCTGATGGTGGCTCCGACTGGCCTGAACCACCTGCTCGCCCCGAATGGGCCTCCCAGCCTCCATCAGCGCCAGACTGGGTAAAAGACAGACCACAGCCTCCTGCCCCACCGGCCTGGGTTGCTGAACGTGGGACAGCTCCACAGTTCGAGCGCCCTGAGCCTCCGGCATGGGTACAGGAAATGCCCCAGCGTCCTGCAGCTCCGGAATGGGCACAAGACAGGCCACAGCCTCCGTCACCTCCAGCCTGGGTTGGCGAACGTGGCGCCCCACCTCAGTTCGAACGCCCCGAGCCTCCAGCATGGGTACAGGAAATGCCGCAGCGTCCTCAGCCACCGAGCTGGGCTCAGGAACGACCACAGCCACCTATCCCACCAGGCTGGGTTGGCGAACGCGGTGTTCCACCACAGTTTGAACGCCCAGAGCCCCCGCCATGGGTACAGGAAATGCCTGAGCGTCCTCAGCCACCAGCCTGGGTTCAGGAACGACCTCAGCCACCTGCTTACATGCCTCCGCCTCCACCGTATTACGGACGATAGGCCATAAAAAAAGCCGCATCAGATGATGCGGCTTTTTTCTTTAAGTGCCGAATAAAATAGTTATGCAGGAGATTCAGTCTGCTGTACCGACGAGAAAAGTCGGTCGATAGCACGATCAAGTACCGGCGCGGATTCCAGGACCTTAACCTGTTTACCCCTGAGCCTTGCGGCCAGCCCATAAACCGTCATTTCCTGAACCTTCATACCCTGCCTGTTCACAAAGAATAATTTGCCACTGATCATACTGCGCCAGGACAGTTTCATGCGTTTGGTCTGGTCATCTTCATCAATATATTCCAGCCATGTGCCATCCGGCATTTCCCTGGCCTGATCCAAAAATTCATCAGCAGTTGGAGACGCATCAGCGTCATCACCCATCACAATTTCATCGGTTACGCGGAAACTTCCACTCTCGATCATCTGGTTAATCTCGGCAACCTTCCTCTGCAGGAAGCTGACACCATCCTGTGCCTCCTGCTCCGCTGGCTGTTCGGAATCTTTCTCTTCAGGCGAGACGACTGTTTCAGACTCAGGTTCTGACTGTGTCACAGAAACCCCCTCAGACACTTCAGAGGCTTCTTGTTCAGCCACAGGCAACTGTTCTTCCGGGGCCCGACTCAGACGCGTATGTTCACGGGCGAGCACATCCAGCAGTTCCTGCTGTGACTCTTCACTCACGGACATGCGGCGCATGCCTTCACCTATCGACTTCAGCAGAGCTGGCAAGGTATTGGAAAGCTCCTGACGCTCCTGGTTTGAGGTCTTTGGCTGCAGGCTCCAGACCAGGGTTACAGCAATATTCAGAACCTTTTTCCAGACCTCCGATTCGCTGCCATTACGCACGTACAGAATAATCAGCAGATCTTTCCATGTCGTCCTCAGGAACTGGGCAACCTCCTCCGGCAATTCATTGTTGTCCAGCAACTGCTCTATGGACTGCTTTGCGACGGCCTTGGCAATCGCCAGGTTCTCACGTCCCTGATCAACCTTGGCGGCCTGGTCCTCATGGCGCTCAGACTGCTCCTGCTGCTCCTGCAGAAACTCTTCGAACTCCACCAGAGCCTGTTCAAAGATATCCACGTTATCTTCGAACTGATCGAGTATCAGGTTGATGGTTTTTTCCATCTGCTCCAGCAGGGCATTCTGTGCCTCTGAGCCGTCATCAACCCAGCCTTCTCCTGCCTTGGACAGGGTGTTCAGCAATTTACGAGCAGGATTGTTTTTACGGGCAAAAAAGCCCTTATCGAGTACTGCGACCTTAATGGCCGGAATCTGCAGGCGACCGATAAGCACCTTGATCGTGTCAGGTACCGCATCATCATCAAAAATAAAATCGAACAACATGGAAACAATATCGATGGTGGTCTGTTCCACCGGGTCGATACCCTGAATGGCAACCCCACGCACCTCACTGACTGTCGTGAGGATGTTGTCTTTCAGGTTTTCGGCACCGAGGTGTTCACCTGATACTGGCTGATGCTGCAGGGCGGAAAGTGCTGAAATCACATCCGGTGTTGCTGCTACAACCCCGCCCTGAGGCGGCACTGCATAGCTGCCCGTCCCTCCTCCGGTGCCAGCTGCTCCCCCAGCCCCAACCTGTGCTGCAGGCCAGGGCCCTGAACCCTGAACGCCCCCTGTCACACCGGGCGCGGGCCATGGACCCGATCCAGTCGCAGGAGACTGTACGGCCTGTTGCAGGCGCGAAAAAACATCATGAACTTCTGCCGTATCTTCGGTGCCTGCTGGATGCCCGCCAGATTCGGGAATACTCGGTCTTTGATAAGTACCAGTCTGCTCCGGTTTTGGGGGCTGAAGATCAGGCAGTAAACCTTTCCCGATCAGCAGTTCGTTAATCCGTGCATACACGTCACCAAGTTCATTCAGTACATGCTGCTCAAAGAGCTTGAGGATGATCAGGTTAACCTTGATGGGCAGTTCGAGTCTGTTCACTGGTTCCCTGAAGGCCTCTGCCAGTACCCCTGGGTCCATCGGGATGACTTCATCGGGTAGCTCACGTCGTGCGGTCAGGGACTCAAGCCTGCGACGTATGCAATACAGTGCATCCGCATTAACTGCGCGGGCCTTTTTACTCATGCCCTCGATGGCCAGATCGCCCTCGAGTGAATCATTTTCAACCAGGGATAATTCGAGTTCTGCGGGCGCCTGGTTCTGACTGGCCTTTTCCCTGAATCGCCCATGCAGGAAATCATTGAACAGTTCAGAGATATTCTGGCGGAACTGCTCGCTCACCTGGTCACGTTTAAGACGGACCATGCGCATGGCATCAAAATAGAGATTCTGGTCTGAGCTGTTATCCGCCTGCTCGGCATGACGAAACATGCTGTCATCAACTTTTTCCATGACCGTCTGGATCTGGGCATCGAGAAACTTGTTCAACTGGGAACGGCATTGCCCCAGCACCTGGGAAGGCTGGCCAAACTGTGTGCTGATGATGTTATCGGAACGACCACTCATGCAGGAAACCTCAGATACCCGATTAAACTATTATTAATTCTTAATGATAGACTCTATTTGCTGGAAGCCTGTGAAAACTGCGAACTACTACGCTTTTTCAACAACATTCCAACCTAGAATAAGCTTAAAAAAAGCACATAGGGAGAAAACATGAACGAAAGGCCTAGTTTAAAAGAGCTGATCGGCACGGTATCCGAACTCGTCTCCCCGCCCGAAGTACATATCCGACTCACCGAGGTCATCGAGTCCCCAACCTCGACTGCTGACTCCATTGCCGAAATCATTATGCAGGACCCCAACCTCACTGCACGCGTCCTGAAGATAACCAATAGCGCCTTTTACGGCAGCCGTAAAATAGAAACCGTATCCCGCGCCATCACCCTGATCGGCACCCGCGATCTGTACAACATCGCCCTTGCCGTTAACGCCGTTAAGGTCTTTGAAAAGATTCCTGCAGAACTGGTGAATGTCTCCATATTCTGGCGACACAGTCTGTACACCGCCATCATTGCACGCCTGCTGGCCAAACGCTGTCGCATACTACACCCTGAACGTCTTTTTGTTGCAGGCCTGCTACATGACATAGGCTGCCTGGTACTCTACAGCCAGTTTCCTGATGAATCTCGCGATGCCCTGCTCATTGCACATGGCGACGAAGATATCCTCGCCAGACAGGAACAGGAACTGATTGGCTATGACCATGCCAGTGTCGGCGCCGAGTTACTGCGACTCTGGAAGTTACCGGAAACACTTTGCGCCTCGGTTGATGCACATCATGACCTGTCGCGTGCCGCACCGGATTCCATGGAAAGCGCAATCATTCTGATTGCCAATGCCCTGGCTAACCGCACCGAGGAAGGCTGCTTTAGCGAGTCCGGCGCCTATGCCGCACATATTACCCCTGAGGCCTGGGCAAGACTGGGACTGGATGAATCGGTCATCGACGACATGGCTGAGCAGGTCGATGAACAGTTTGCGGAGACAGCAAGAATCCTGCTCCCCAACTGAGGTAGATCATCTCCATCCGCACACCTGGCTGCAGAATCATTTAAAATAGAGTTAAACCTTTACCAAGGAGAAAGTCATGGCACAAGAAGATCGCAAAGAACGATTAGCCCAGGCCTATGACCACATGCTCGAAGGTGTTCGTGACTGGATTCAGGAACTGGAAGACGCGACCGTTCCCGCCATCGAAAAGGCGCTGGATAATGCCCGGGAAAAAACCATGGAGCTCAATGAGCTGACCCGTGAGGAGGCCGACAAGGTTGGCGAATATCTGCGTCGTGACCTGCTACATCTGGGCGAACACCTGGACGAGAAAAAAGACGATGACCTGCGCTCATGGTTCCGCATGGACCTGGAACTCATTGAAACCAAGCTGGCCGACCTGTTTAGCTCCGTAGCGGATCGTACCACGGTAGAACTGGAGCGCCTGCGTGAGATTGCCAGTCTGTCTGAATTCTGGAGTACTGGTGAGATTACTGGCCCAGGCATTCTTGAATGCACGGCCTGTGGTGAACAGTTGCACTTCAGCAAGACCGGGCATATTCCGCCTTGCCCGAAGTGTCATGCTACAAGCTTCAAGCGCCTTAGTGATCCGTCTTAACAACCCGGTTCATTAAAACGCCTGCCAACCAGAGGCCGAGTAGCAAAAGGCCAAGCAATATGACGACCGGCCTGTTCCGATAAAGGGCGAACGGCGTCGCCCCTTCCAGCGGCTGTACTGTCTCGGTCAGTACGTGGGTCTGGAACTGGGGGGAGGTCCCGAGGATTGCACCATCAGGGCCAATGACTGCTGAAACACCCGTATTGGTTGCCCGGAGCATGCTGCGTTCAAGCTCCGCGGCACGCATGCGGGCAATCTGCAGATGCTGGTGCGGAGCCAGGCTGTCACCAAACCAGGCATCATTACTCACGTTGACCAACAAAGTCGCACCAGCCGGGATGGCATCAGCAACTTCCTCGCCGTATGCATCCTCATAACAGATGGAAATACCCAGTCTGGCGCCCTGCACATCAAGAACCGGGTCACCCTCAAACACCAGAAGGTCAGACATCGGGATAGTCAGCATCTTCTCCAGCCAGCCCAGCCAGGAACGTAGCGGTGTATATTCACCAAAGATCACCAGGCGCCGCTTGGCATAATACTCGGGTTCCCGGTCTACCCTGATCAGGGCATTCATGGCGCCGTTGCGTTCATCATCGTAAACAAAGATACCCATGAGCAAATCGGTCTGGTTCAGTTTTGCCTCGGTCGCCAGGGGCCGGATAAAGGGCTCATAAAATCTGTCCAGATAGCCGGGTGCTGCAGTTTCCGGCCAGATTATCAGGTCGCTATCCCAGTGTTGTCGGGTCAGGTCCCGGTACAGCTCCAGGGTAGGAATGCGTTGTTCACGCAGCCACTTCCTTTCCTGTGGAATATTGCCCTGAATCAGGCTGGCGCGGATTGGCTCTCCCACAGGCTCTGTCCAGGATAGCTGCCCCACCCCCAGGGAAAGCAGAAACAATCCAACCACCCCTGCAAGGGGAAGCATCCGCAAGCGATCACCAGACACCCCTCGCGCAAGCCAGGCACTTATCAGTGCAGTGATCAGGCTAACGGCATACACACCGCCCAGTGGGGCCCAGTGTGACAGCCAGCTATCGATTTGCGCATGACCAAGCAATAACCAGGGGAATCCGGTCAGGGCCCACCCCCTGAGCCATTCAAATAACACCCAGCCGGCCGGCAGTACCAGCATCAGGAACCAGGCACGATCCGTCGAAAAGAGTTTGCGGGACAGCTTCGCCCAAAGCCCGATATAAACGGACAGGGCCATTACAAAACCCAGGGTGATCAGGCCGGCAATAGGTGCTATGGCATGACCAAACTGGCTAATGCTGTTGTAGACCCAGCTTACACCCAGACCAAACATGCCCAGGCCAAACAACCAGCCGCGCAGGAAGACCTTATCCAACGGTGCGTAGGTAATCAGTACAAACAGGTAGGCTAGCGCCAGGATGGCGAGAGGAAAAAGATTAAATGGCGCAAAGGCCAGCACGTAGACCAGCCCAGAGAGAACCGCAGATAGGTCCACCCAACGTGAACGGCCCTCGAAAAAATAAATCAGAGGGCCGAGGCCTTTCATGCCGAATCGTTCTCCATAGATATACCGGGAAGCACACGCAGTTCCAGTAGTCCAATACGCCGGTTATTAACGTGCAGGACACGGAACTCGAGATCATCAACACGTATGGTCTCTTCACGCTTGGGCAGGTGGCCAAAGGCCTGCATAACCAGCCCTCCCACGGTGTCGTATTCCCCGTCGCCATACTCTGTATTGAAGTACTCGTTGAATTCTTCAATAGGCGTCAGGGCCTTGATGGTAAAACGGTTATCCGACTGGCGCAGGATGTTATAGGCCTCTTCATCGAAGTCATGCTCGTCATCGATATCACCGACAATCTGTTCCAGCACATCCTCGATGGTAACGAGCCCTGCCATGCCGCCATACTCATCCACTACCATGGCCAGGTGGTTCTGGCTGTTTCTGAATTCACGCAGCAGGACGTTAAGTCGCTTGCTCTCAGGCACAAAGACGGCGGGACGCAGGATATCCTGGATCTCAAAATTTTCGGCTTCCTCACTACTGCGATAGCGCAACAGATCCTTGGCAAGCAACACGCCGACAACGGAATCACGGCTGTCATCAATAACGGGGAAACGGGAGTGCCCGGACTGGGTCACGATGGAAACAATGTCTTCAAGACTATCGTCGCGCTGCACCACGTCCATGGATGCGCGAGGGATCATGATATCCCTGACCTGCATTTCGCTGACCTGCATGACACCCTCGATCATCGAGAGCGCCTCGGTATCCAGCAGTTCGCGCTCTCTGGCAGCGCGTAATAACTCTATGAGTTGATCACGATCCCGGGGGGAAGAGGCAAATGTCTCTACCAGGCGATCCAGCCAGCCTGGGGTCCCGGAACCGTTGCTCGTTCGGTCTTCGTTCATATGATTTACGGCCGGTGATTACCGACTTTCAGTCCTCATCCTGGTAAGGGTTAGCATAGCCTAGCTGAGCCATAATGTGCTTTTCAAGCGTCTCCATCTGCTCAGCCTCAGCCTGTTCAATGTGGTCATAGCCCTGCAAATGCAAGACACCGTGGACCACCATGTGGGCCCAGTGGCTCTCAGGCGACTTGCCCTGCTCCCTGGCCTCTCTTGCAACTACCGGCGC
>CAZXNH010000005.1:104329-108926 GCA_964641615.1 uncultured Ectothiorhodospiraceae bacterium
CTTCATCTTCTGCAACAATGCGTATGGATAGCTCGGGAATACTCTCAGGCTGCAGGGCTGCTGCAGCCCATTGTTCGAACTGTGTAGATTTGGGAATATCTTCCAGCCCCTCATCAACCTGGAAACTAATCTCGGCTGTACTCACCGTTCTTCGTCCTGTGCCTCGTAGGCAGTGACGATACGCTGCACCAGGGGGTGACGCACCACGTCCCTGGCCGTCAGGAAACTAAATGCAATGCCGTCGACATCACGCAAAACCTCGATCGCATGACGCAGGCCAGATTTGCGGCCATTGGGCAGGTCAGACTGGGTGACATCACCGGTCACCACCGCCTTTGACCCAAAACCAATACGGGTCAGGAACATCTTCATCTGTTCGACCGTGGTGTTCTGGGCCTCATCCATGATGATGAAGGATTCATTGAGTGTACGACCGCGCATAAAGGCCAGCGGTGCCACCTCGATGACATTACGCTCAATAAGCTTGGCTACCTTGTCGAAGCCCAGCATTTCGTAGAGTGCATCGTACATGGGGCGTAGATAGGGATCGACCTTCTGCACCAGGTCTCCGGGCAGGAAGCCCAGGCGCTCACCTGCTTCAACAGCTGGCCTGACCAGTACCAGTCTGCGGACCTGACTGGACTCCAGGGCCTGCACGGCACTGGCGACGGCCAGGTAGGTCTTGCCGGTACCCGCAGGCCCGACACCAAAGATCAGGTCGCTGGACTGCATGTTCTGCAGGTAATTGATCTGGTTGGGACCACGACCACGAATCAGTCCACGGCGGGTCTTGACCTGTACGGCCTCAGGAATGTCTTCACTACTGGTTCGCGCTTCGACACCTGACTGCTGCAGAAACAGATGTACCGTTGCAGGCTCTAATAGCGCACGCTCGGTTTCATCGTAGAGATCCTTAAGCGTCTCCACTGCGGCCTGTGCCGGCTCCGCCTGACCTATCACGGTGAAGTGATTTCCCCGGTTATTAATCTCGACACCCAGGCGCTTTTCCAGCAGGCGCAGATGTTCATCAAACTGCCCGCACAGATTCGCGAGACGCTGGTTATCAACAGGTTCGAGTTCCAGCTGAATGCTTTGCGGGTGCTCAGTCACTGTAGTTTCCGTCATATTCAGGCCTGCAGACTCTGCTGCTCATTAGCGACCAGTTCACCACGCAGAGAATTGGGTAAGGCTTCGGTAATGCGTACCGTAACAAACTGACCAATCAAATCATCAGAACCCTCAAAGTTCACCACGCGATTATTCTCGGTACGCCCAGCCATCTCACCACTGTCCTTGCGTGAGGGACGATCGACCAGGATGACCTGCTCGGTACCAATCATGGATTCACTAATGGCATTGGCCTGCTCCAGGATGCGGGCCTGCAGACGTGCGAGGCGCGCCTTCTTGACCTCCATCGGCACATCATCCGGGAAGGAAGAAGCAGGCGTGCCCGGGCGGGCGCTGTAGATAAAGCTAAAGGAATGATCAAAGCCGATATCATCGATCAGCTTCATGGTGTCTTCAAAATCGGCATCGGTCTCACCGGGGAAGCCGACAATAAAATCGGATGACAAGCTGATGCCGGGGCGCGCTTCGCGCAGGCGACGAATCTTGGACTTGTATTCCAGTGCGGTATGGCCGCGCTTCATCAGGGCCAGGACACGGTCAGAACCGCTCTGTACCGGCAGATGCAGGTGACTGACCAGCTCGGGCACCTCGGCGAAGGCCTGGATGAGGCTGTCACTGAATTCCACCGGGTGAGAGGTCGTGAACCGAATACGGTCAATGCCATCAACGGCCGCTACATAGTGGATCAGCAGGGCCAGGTCAGCGATCTCACCATCATGCATGACACCGCGATAGGCATTCACGTTCTGCCCCAGCAGGTTGATCTCACGCACACTCTGCCCAGCCAGTGCCGCCACCTCAGCAATCACGTCATCGAAGGGCCGGCTGATCTCTTCACCACGGGTATAGGGTACAACGCAGAAGGTGCAGTACTTGCTGCAGCCTTCCATGACGGAAACAAAGGCCGTGACACCCTCGGCGCGTGGCTCGGGCAGGCGGTCAAACTTTTCGATCTCGGGGAATGATATATCGACGACGGCATGGTGCTCCTTGCGGGCCTCGTTGATCATCTCGGGCAGGCGGTGCAGGGTCTGGGGGCCAAACACCATGTCGACATAGGGCGCGCGCTCACGCAGAGCCTCACCTTCCTGACTTGCCACGCAGCCACCAACGCCTATCAGCAGGCCGGGTTTGGCTTCCTTCATCTGCTTCCAGCGCCCCAACAGGGAGAAGACCTTTTCCTGGGCCTTTTCACGGATGGAACAGGTATTCAGCAGCAACAGATCGGCATCATCAACCTTGTCGGTCAGCTCGTAACCCAGCTCGTTATTCAGTACATCCAGCATCTTGGCCGAGTCATACTCGTTCATCTGACAGCCATGGGTCTGGATAAAAACCTTACTCATTTCACGCACCACATAAGACAAAAACGCCATCCTCGAACTTGGGATGGCTGAATATGGGCTTAATTATATTAGATTTTTCTGAAGCTGGGCAGTTCTGCGTCATATCCGCTAACGTTCGGTCAGGCTTTCAGAGATTTTCACCTGGAAAGGGCTGAGGAAATAATCAAGGATTTTTCGCTCTCCGGTCCTGATTTCCACCTGGGCGGACATACCTGGACTGAGGTGGAACTGCCTGCCCTGAGCCTCCAGGAAAGGATGTGGTATCTCGACTACCATCTTGAACAACCAGCCCTGCTCCCTGGCGTTAAAGGCATCGCTACTGATACTGAGCACCTCACCCTGCAACGTACCGAAACGCGTAAAGGGATAGGCATCAACCTTTACAGTCGCCTGCTGTTTTACCCTGAGAAAACCAATATCTTTATTCTGAACATAGGTCTCGATGAGCAGCGCCCCGTTCTCGGGAACAATACTCATCATTTCCTGGGCCGCCGTAACAACTGCCCCAACCGTATGCAGGGTCAGGCGCTCTACACGACCAGCAACCGGGGAACGTATCAGCATGTGCTCCAGGCGGGAATGTAACCTGATCCTTTGCTGTTCAAGCTCTACCCGCTTCCTGGAGGCCTTTTCCTTCTCGGCCAGCAACTGGCTTCGGTAAGACTGCTGATAGGCATCCACCTCTGTGCGTGCACGCTGCACTGTCATTTCCAGGGCATTTATTTTCTGCAACAGGATCTTCTGCCGATGCTGCAGGCTAATCCAGGCCTGCTCCTGTTGCAGGAACTCATGCTCCGATGCCAGTGACTGCTCCTGCAATGCACGCACTGACTCCAGTTTTCGCTGAACTATAGGCATCTGCTGTTCCAGCTCATGCTGCTCGACCCTGAGCGCCTGTAATGAGTAGATACTTTCCTGCAGGCTTGCCTGCTTTGCCTCGAGGTTGCTGATAAAGGCCTCGTGCTGGGTCTCCATCTGGACCTGATGTCTTTGTTTAATCTCGGCGGGAATGGCGTCCGGCAAAATCAGTTCTGAAAAAAAGACATCGCCTGACTCTGCAAGATGCAGCAACAGGCGATTACGTTCCAGCAACGCCTGTATGGTCCAGTACTCGTTCTGGAGCCGATCTGACTCTGCCCTGAGCTGGGTATCATCAAGCCTTACCAGTAACTGCCCCTTTGCGACTCTATCGCCCTCCTGTACCAGGATCTCTGCAACGATACCGCTTTCAGGAGACTGTATGGTCTTGCTATGCCCTGCCGGTATGACCTTGCCATGGGCAACGGCAATAACATCGAGCTTACCGATCAGGCTCCATAAGAAGACCACCAGGAAAAACACGATCAGCGTATACGCAACCAGTCTTGCCGGCGTACTGGGCGGGCATTCCCTGATTGCCAGGACTGCGGGCTGAAATACTGATTCATCGATATCCTTTTTCCAGAACTGTTTCATCTTTTTCATTCCCTGAAAAACCTTAACCATGAGAGGCCTGGGCTTCATCGAAAGCTCCGGCCTCCATTACTACGTGCTGCGAATCATGCATTTCGGCATAACGACCACCACGCTCTAACAGATCCTGATGCGTACCCTGCTCAATAATGCGGCCCTGTTCCAGGACCAGAATACGGTCACAGCGCTGAACCATGTTGAGCCGATGCGCGATGATAAGAACCGTTCGACCGCGACAGATTTTTTCGAGATTGTTGAGGATCACTGACTCGCTTAAATAGTCGAGGGCACTGGTAGCCTCGTCCAGTATCAGGATTCTGGGATTAGTCAGTAACAGGCGCGCCAGGGCGATGCGCTGTTTCTGACCACCGGAAAGCTTCGCCCCCTGTTCACCGACGAGTTCCTCGTAACCCTCCGGGAGCTGAACAATAAAGTCATGTGCCGCTGCAAGTTTAGCTGCTTCTACAACTTCATCCAGGCTTGCTGACGGCCTGGCAAATGCAATGTTTTCATGTACGCTACCGTGGATAAGGAAGTGCTCCTGACTGAGTACTCCCACCTGCTGTCTAAGCCATGCGGGGTCAAACTGTCGCACATCAAGATCATCAATCAGCACCTGACCCTCATGTGGTCGATAGAGGTTCTGCAACAGGCGGGCCATGGTGCTCTTG
>CAZXNH010000005.1:108936-114330 GCA_964641615.1 uncultured Ectothiorhodospiraceae bacterium
TATCACTTCGCCAGGCTGAACTTCCAGCTCCAGCCGCGACAATACGTCCATCGTCTCCGGCCTATAGCGAAAACTCACCTGCCTGAATGCAATATGCCCGCTTACCGTAGACAGGCGCCCCCTCGTGGAAGAATTCGTAGTTTCAGCAGGTGTGTTGAGGATGTCACCCAGGCGCTCTATGGAAATCCCCGCCTGCTGAAACTCCTGCCACAGCGTCATCAGCCGAAGCATGGGCTGGCTCACCCGCATAGCCAGCATGTTGAAAGCGACCAGTCCGCCTATAGTTAACTGACCATCCAGCACCTGGCGGGCCCCCAGCCATAACAGGACAATAATCACCAGCTTGTTTACAAACTGGCTGGCATGACCAGACAGGTTCGACATGAAATCGGCCTTAAATGCCGTTGATACATATCGGGCCAGTTGCTGCTCCCATCGATGCCACACGCGGGGCTCAGCAGAGAGTGACTTGATGGTTTCTATACCGGATAGCGTTTCGACGACCAGGGCCTGATTACGCGCCCCCTGCTGAAACTTCTCCTCCAGATACTTTCGCAGGACTGGTGCTGCCAGGAGAGCAATCAGGACATAAATGGGAATACTGCCCACCACAACCCAGGCGAGTATCGGGCTGTAATAAAACATGACCGCAAGAAAGACACCGATGAACAGGACATCCAGCAGGGACATCATCGCGGCACCAGTCATGAACTGGCGTATGTTTTCCAGTTCCCTGACTCGTGCCACACCCTCACCGATTTTGCGTACCTTGAAGTAAGTCAGCGGCAGGGAAACCAGGTGGCGGAATAACCGCGACCCCAGCTCTACATCTATGCGATTCGTTGTGTGACTCAGGATATAACTGCGAATGCCTGATAACAGCACTTCAAACAGCACGATCATAAACAGGCCAGTAGCCAGAACATCCAGTGTAGACAGTCCTCGATGGACCAGGACCTTATCGATAACCACCTGAAAGATGAGTGGCGTCAGGAGTGCAAAGACCTGTATGAACAGGGAGGCAATGAGCACTTCTGCAAACAGCCCACGATATTTCTTAAAAGCAGGAATAAACCAGGAAATGCCAAACCGATTAGCGCCCTCTTCACCGCCCTGCATATCCTTGAACAGGATTACTCCTCCTGCCCAGATATCTTCAAAACGCTTTCTGGGAAGTGATTGCGGTACTTTTTCAAAGGGCTCCTGCACCAGGGCAGATTGATCGGATAGCTTTGCAATAACACGGTAGCGACCATCCTTTCCCAGAATCATTGCGGGCAATGGCAGGCGCGATAACTGTTCCCAGTTGGCCTTTCGGTGCTTAACCTTAAAGCCCAGCTCCTGCGCTGCGCGCAATAACTCCGTCAGGCTTAATTCACCTGCGGCAGCATATTGGTGAGAAATTTCCTGAGCGCTGACTGATCGATTATGGAGCCTGGCCATGATGGCCAGAGATTGAATAGCAGAATCACGCCAAGACTTTGCCAGATGCGGCATAAAACTCTCCTTCCCTGGATAGTATTAATCAACCGACATCCTGTCGGGTTGTGCGCAGGCTACGGGGGCCTGAAAACACTGTCAAGTCAGTGTCTATTAGAACGCGGTATAAATATCGTAGCCCTCACTACCCAGGCGCTCGACCTCGTCAGGGCCAAATGGAACAAGCTCGACGAATCCTGGTAGATCACTATCTTCGATACCCAGCATCTGCATGGTCGTGCGACAGACCTTCACCTCGACCACCATGCTTGCGTCCAGCTGGGCTGCCAGGTCTACAAGTTCTCTGTGCGCTTGAAATTGCTGACGTGTGAAGTATCGAATCTCCTCGCCATGCAGTACGAAAGGAACAGGAGATGCCGAAGCATTGGCTGCTCGTTGACTGGCATCATTCAGCAGCTGAAGTAATTCTTCGACTTTTGTATTCGCAGAGTCGACGACGACTCGAGATGATGGTGGAACAGAGGACAATGGAGAACCTGGTGACTGTGCCTGAGAACTGGCTGCTGCAGGTAGTTCAGAAGCTACGGTATTTTGCCCCTGGTACCAGAGCATGCCGACTGCAATCAACAGGCCTGTAACAAAACCGGAAACAATAATGGTTATCTCGCGCATGCAGCTACTCAGGTTTTATTTCTTACCTGATTTCTTATAAACCTTGCGTCTGAAGATGTCACTGCGACGGCTAACGACGCGATCGAGAAACAGCAGGCCGTCCAGGTGATCGATTTCATGTTGTACGGCCCTGGCTTCAAAGCCTTCCATCTCGTACTCGTGGCTTTCACCATGCTGATCCATGGCCTGTAAAACGATGTTATTCGCACGAATCACATTGCCGGTATAGTCCGGCACGGATAAACATCCCTCACGGCCCATCTCGTAACCGTCCCACCTGGTGATCTCCGGATTGATCAGCACCATGTGTCCATGGTTAGGCACCGGCCGCTTCATGTTGGAAACATCAACAATAACTGCACGTATAAATTTACCAACCTGCGGGGCAGCAATCCCCACGGCACCCGGTCCAGCCAATCGTGTTTCTTCGAGGTCATCGATAAAATCCTTCAGGGACTGATCGAAGACCTCGACCGTTTCACTGACCTGCTTAAGACTTTCGTTGGGATAGGTGAGTATATCCAGTACCGCCATGCAGACCTCAGCCGATCAGGGTTTCAACGGGTTCGACATGGACATCGATATTATCGGACTCGAGTGCCGCCTGAGTGGCCTCGATGGACTCCAGCCCCTTACAGGCCTGGCCCTCGATAATCATGATGTAAACAGGCTCTTCCTCGGTACCGATAACATCGGATTCAAGATCCAGGATATTCAGCCCTGCTTCGGCCAGGCTGGTAGTGACACGGGAAACGATACCTGCGCGATCGGCACCATGAACTGTCACGCGCACATCGGGAATGAGATGCTGATGCAGGCTGCCTTCGATGACATCCAGATGGACATGCAGTCCCATGTCCGTGGCCACAAGGGTCAGCGCCTGCTCGATTTCGGACTGCTGCTTTTCGCTGCGCAACATCAGCATCATGCTGAAATTACCGCCAAGGCGCATCATCGAAGTCTCGCCCAGATGGCAACCAGCCTCGAATAATACCGTAGTCACCCGGGCCACTATGCCGGGCTGGTCTTTACCGGTCAGGCTCAACATGTACCAGTTCATAATCTCTCTCCAGGTAATGCTTGGTGGGCGCAATCAGCCCCTCGCTCAATATCCTGGCACTGTAACATGACAGTGCGTTAAATCGCGCCTATTCGATCCATATCAGGCTGGCCATGCGTCCCGTTTCCCTGTCACGGCGAAAGGAAAAAAACCGCTCTTCATCGCTGTAGGTGCACAGATCGCCCCCATAGACCTGTTTGATACCGACACTGGCCAGTCGCTGCCTGGCAAGCAGGTAAATATCTGCAAGCCAGCGTCCCGCGGGTGATGGCCTGAAAGCCTCGACAGCGTTTGCGTCATGCCGAAGAAAGGCCTCACGCACCTCGTCTCCGACCTCGAATGCATCAGGGCCTATGGCCGGGCCTAGCCAGGCCATAATCTCTGGAGACTCTGCCTGCATGGCCTGAACGGTGTTCTCAAGAATACCGGCCTCAAGCCCACGCCAGCCTGCGTGTGCCGCCGCGACCTGGGTACCAGCCAGGTCAGTAAATAATACGGGCAGACAGTCGGCCGTCATCACGACGGCTACCTGACCGGCACCCACCACGCGGGCATCGGCGCAACTACCATCTTTGCCCAGGACTTCATTGCCATGTACCTGTTCCAGCCATAGCGGCTCAGCGGGGAGTCCTAAAGCATCTTTTAAAATGCCACGGTTCTGTCGGACAGCATCTTGATCATCACCAACATGTGCACCAAGATTGAGACTGGCGTACGGCCCTTCACTGATGCCACCCACGCGCGTTGTTGAAGCAGCGAAAACATATGCCGGGGCTGGCCACTCAGGTTGGATGTAATCCAGAGGCTCAGGCATTGGGCAGATGCTCCCTCATGAAGGACAGCAGTTCCTGCATATCCTCAGGCAGCGGGGCCTCCCACTGCATCTCTTCACCTGTCACCGGGTGCACCAGCCCCAGCCGGGTTGCATGCAGGGCCTGGCGGGGAAACTTGAGAATGGCCTCTCTGACCTCTTCACTGAGCCCTGCAGGTATGCGGGCACGGCCACCGTAGACCGGGTCACCCACCATGGGAAAACGAATATGCGCCATATGCACACGAATCTGATGGGTACGCCCGGTCTCCAGGGAAACGCGCAGAAGCGTGTAGCCTTCAAAACGCTCTTCAACCAGGTAGTGCGTAATGGCGGGTTTGCCACTGGCAACCACGGCCATACGCTTTCGATCCACCGGATGGCGCCCAATAGGCTCGTCCACCATGCCTCCCGATATTACCTGCCCCTGCACCAGGGCCAGGTACTCTCGTTTAACCGTTCGCTCCTGCAGCTGAGTTACCAGGCTGGTATGGGCCTCTAGCGTACGCGCAACTACCATCAGGCCACTAGTTTCCTTATCCAGGCGATGCACAATGCCTGCCCTGGGCACTTTGGCCAGTTCGGGATCGTGGAACAGCAGGCCATTCTGCAGGGTACCACTCCAGTTACCGGCAGCGGGGTGTACCACCAGGCCCGGTGGCTTATTAATGACGAGAATGGCTTCATCTTCGTAGACGATGTTGAGGGGTATGTCTTCGGCCTGGAACTGGGTATCGGCTTCGACCTCAGGCTCCAGGGATACCTCCTCCCCACCCAGAACCCTGTCTTTCGGCTTGAGGACCTCGCCATCGACCAGAACACGTCCGTCCTTTACCCACTGAGTCAGCCTGGAACGGGAGTACTGCGGGAATAGCTGGGCCAGTGCCTGATCCAGGCGTTTACCGGCCACATCCTCGGGCATAATCTCCAAAATTGGATCAGAATCGCTCAAATCGAGTACCCGTTGTATAATCGCCAGCCAATCTGAGCTGGAAAACCTGTTTCAATGCGTATCTTCTTCATCGCCCTATTATTACTGTCTATCGCTGCCTGTTCCAACGAAAAGAAGGACCCGACGGATGGCTGGTCTGCAAGCCGTATCTACAACACGGCCAAGGAATACCTGGAAAGCGGCAACTATGAAGAGGCCGTAAAATATTTCGAGTCGCTGGAGGCCCGCTACCCCTTCGGCCGCTTTGCCGAGCAGGCCCAGCTTGAAATTGCCTACGCGTATTACAAATATGATGAGCCAGAGCTCGCCATTGCAGCTGCTGATCGTTTCATCAGACTACACCCCCGCCATGAGAATGTGCCTTACGCCTACTACCTCAAGGGCCTGGCCAATTTTAACCGTGGGCAGACCCTGATCGACAAGATACTGCCGCGCGATTATTCAGAAAATGACACCAAG
>CAZXNH010000006.1:0-79547 GCA_964641615.1 uncultured Ectothiorhodospiraceae bacterium
TTGACGACGCCACGCACGTTGTTCTGCACATCGCCGTGATAGCTGCGTGCCGCCCAGTCCTGCTGCAGGCTCTTCGGCACCTCGTAGACGTTGTGGATCTCGTTGATCGTTACGCCCTGGTTCACAAAGTGCAGCGTCTGGTTGTTGAGGTTCGCGTAGGCGTCGCGCTGTGTGCGCAGCACTTCCTTGATACGCTCGTTGCCCCAGCGCGGCCAGCTGTGCGAGGCGAACATCACTTCGGCCTCGGGGCCGAACTTGTACAGCGCTTCGTTGATCTCCTTGGACCAGTTGAGCGCGTTGCGTACCGCCGCGCCGCGCGTCGTATAGATGTTGTGGATCGTGCCGGTGATGATCTCTGACGACCAGAACGCCTTGAATTGGGGGAACCAGGTGTTCATTTCGACTGGCGCCTCGGTGTCGGGCGCGTTCTGGAACACCATCGTCACACCGTCGAGCGTGATCTCCTCGAATTCCTTGCTAATCAGGCGATTCGGGGCAATCAGGCCGGCGGCGCCGGCGGCGACGTTCTTGCCGATCGACTGGTCGACATGGCCGAACGGATTACGTTGCAGCAGCACGGCGTACTGCCATTGCATGCGGCGGTTCATCGCGGTGCCGGCGAACACATTCTCTGAGATCGCCGCGTCCATGAATCCCGAGGGAGCGATCAGCATGACCTTTCCGCTCGCGACGTCGGCCTCGTCCACCACGCCACGCACGCCTCCAAAGTGGTCGCCGTGCGAATGCGAGTAGACGACGCCCACCACCGGACGCTTGCCGAGCTGCTCGTTGATCAATTCAAGAGCCGCGCGCGCAGTCTCCGCAGCGGTCAGTGGATCGAAAACGATCCAGCCCGTGTCGCCCTTGATGAAGCTGATATTGGCGAGATCAAAGCCACGCACCTGGTAGATGCGGTCGGGCACCACTTCATAGAGGCCGTAGGACATGTTGAGCACGGCCTGGCGCTGCAGAGAGGGGTGGATGCTTTCGAACTCCTGGCCGGAGAGCAGCCACTGGTAGCTCTCCATGTCCCAGGCCACGTGCCCGGCGTCGGCCATGATCTGCTTGTACGGGGGCGCGGCGATAAAGCCGCGCGCGGCCTCGTCGAAGTCGCGTTTGTCCGCGAAGGGCAATTCAGCCTTGAGGCCGTTGCGGAGCTCGAGCGTGAACGTCGAGGGCGGCTTGCCTTTCGCATCGAAGTGCTCGAAGCCAGCCTTTTTGGACTCGGCAGCGGTCCCGTCACCGGAAGCGGCAACGCCAGTTGCCGCAGCGGCGAGGCCGAACGCAGCTGCCAGACAAGTGATTCCCAGACGGGATCTGAACTTTCCAACGTATCTCATGGCTATGTGCTCCTGAATTCAAAAAATCGGTTCATTCCGGAAGAAATAATACGAACGGCGGTGCCGATCCTAGCGCATGTTATGGTGCGCCGAAATGCGTTCATGGCAGAAGTAATGAGTCTTTGTCGACTCTCGCTGCGCCAGAGCTGGCGGCCTCTTACCCGCGACATCCTGATTCCGCAAGATAACCCGGCCGGTTTCGATAGGGTATCGCACTTTGGTTAACAGCGTGTCGAAATTTACCGCCTGATCTCGAAGAAAATGGGTTCCAGCCGGGGACTAGCCGGCGTGGCTTGTTGCAATCAACTGTAATAGTATGGCGGCAATCAGCGTCCAGCGACCCTGGCATAACAGGAAGACGATCATGTCAGAACTTCAGCCCGTAACCATGACCATTCAACTTCTTGGCGGCCTCGCCTTGTTTCTGTACGGCATGGAGAAGATGACTGATGGTCTGAAAGCCGCCACCGGCAAGCAGATGAATGTGCTGCTTTCGAAGCTGACGCGCAATGCCGTGACTGGTGCAATCACCGGGACGATCGTGACTGCCGTTATCCAGTCCTCTTCGGTGACGACCGTGCTTGTGGTCGGCTTTGTCAGTGCCGGCCTGATGACACTGGTGCAGTCGGTCGGTGTGATTTTCGGTGCGAATGTCGGCACCACGTTCACCGCGCAGATTGTCGCATTCAATACCACGGCGCTGGCATTGCCGCTGATCACAATCGGCTTTGCCATGTCGTTCATCTGGAAGAACGGCGTGGCGCGTCATTACGGTGCGATGCTGATGGGGCTAGGCCTGATTTTTTACGGTATGGCAGCGATGGGGAGCGCAATGGCCCCGCTGCGTACCCACCAGGGCTTTATCGATCTGCTGCAGTCGATGGAAACCCCGGTTTTCGGCATGCTGGCCGGCGCGCTGTTCACGGCGCTGGTTCAATCATCCTCAGCCACGATAGGACTCGCGGTCGTGATGGCAACCCAGGGACTGATCACGCTGCCGGCAGGCATCGCAATCGTATTCGGAGCAAAAATCGGTACCAGTATCACGGCGATACTAGCAGCCATCGGTAAGCCTCAGGATGCGAAACGTGCAGCGGCCATCCACATCCTGTTCAACGTAATCGGTGCACTGATCTGGCTGCCTTTTATTAGTGTGCTAGCGAATATGGCCGAATCGGTATCGCCCGTTTACGAATATCTCGAAGGAACCGAGCGCATGGCGGCAGAGGTGCCGCGCCAGATCGCCAATGCAGCGACCATCTGGGCAATCGCAAACGTGCTGATTTTTTTGCCGTTCAGTGGAATGTTTGCGCGCCTGTCCACCAGGATCATTCCCGAGCGTGTGGTCGCTGCGAAGGCCCTCATCGAACCCAAATTCCTCGATAACGAGCTGATCAGTTTTCCGGCGATGGCGCTGGAGCGTGCCCGCCTCGAACTGGGGCATATGGCCGAGCTGACCGAAAGCATGCTTTCCAGGGTTGAAGCCGCCTTCGTCGACACGGACCTGACCGAATTATCGAAACAGAATGACCAGGTCGTCGTGCTCAGGGATGCCGTACTCGAGTATCTGGGACATGTTGGCCGCGGTCAGATGACCGATGATGAAGCTGATGAGCACGCCCGGCTGGTCGCAGCCACCGGCAACATCGAGAGCATGGGTAATGAGATCTGCCGTGAACTGGCACCTATGGCCGCAAAGCTGCAGGACTCAGGAATTGTACCATCGGCCGAGACAACTGCCGCGTTCAACCAGTTGCTCGAGGCGATACGCGATGCGTCGCAGTCCGCACTGCAAGCCATCGTGCATAAGGACGAAGGCGCGGCCCAGACCGTCATCGCCTGTCGAAAAGAAATCTGGAAACTGTCGTCCGAGTACAACCGGAAACAGGCAGCGCGCCTGGCCGAGAACGACCCCGACCGCCTGCGCAAGCATCGCATCCAGGTTGATGTCCTGAACCGACTGAACCGACTGTACAGTGTGGCCGAGCACATGGCAATCTCGGTACTGCCGCGCTCAGTTCTTGCGGGGGAGCTTGCCTGATGCTTCAATGGATCATCATATGGAAATGACGACTGATTACAGCAGGTAATGTGATGAATAAACGAACCGGTGGTATCGATATCTGTTTGACCATGGTCTGCGCCTCACCAGGTGACCGGCTCGACACCCATGCAGAACTGGCCGAAAGATCCTCTGGCTGTGGCGGCGCAGCAGATCTTCGCACAGGCGTTGCCGACAGTGTTTTTAACCTTGCCTGCTATCCAGCGCTGAATCATTGTATAAAGGTGAAATCAGGAGTGCTTGCCGAGGAGTGCTCAGATTTACTTAGACGGTTTTTCCAGTCCAGAAGAAAATAATTATTATCAGAGGTAATGATGGTCCGTATATTTTTAGCTATGTCGATGTTCCTGGCGTCAGTATCTTTCGTATTTGCCAGTGATTCTGCCGAGACTTCGGTTGATATGAAACTTGAAAAGGTTTCTGAACATGCCTGGTACGTCATGGGTGCAGCAGGAACTGCCACTGATAATGAAGGCTTTATTTCCAACGCCGGTGTTATCTTTACACCGGATGGTATTGTCATTGTAGATGCATTGGGTACGCCGGCTCTGGCTAAAAAGTTACTTGGCCTGATTCGCAAGCATTCCAGCCTGCCTATCCGATATGTCATCGTGACGCATTACCATGCTGACCATATTTATGGACTGCAGGTTTTTAAAGAAGAGGGTGCGACAATTATCGCCCCATCCGGTGCTGATCTGTATCTGAACTCCCCTAATGCAGAAGAACGCCTGGCAGAACGTCGTGTTTCTCTCTTTCCGTGGGTAGATGATGATACGCGGCTGGTTTTTCCTGATGAATATATAGCTGACTCCAGGACACTTAGTGTGGGCGGTGTAGATCTCGTAGTGAGTTTCCTTGGTGATGCCCATTCAGATGGTGATTTGAGCGTTTACGTGGCAGCTGATCGCGTCCTGTTTAGTGGAGATATTATTTTCGAGGGCAGGGTGCCATTCGTGGGTAGTGCGAATACCAGGAACTGGCTCGAGACTCTGGAAAAGCTGGAAACAGACAATCTTCAGGTCCTGATCCCCGGACATGGCCCAGCTGCCTCAAACCCCCAGGAGACGATCAGGCTGACGCGAGAATATCTGCAGTATCTGCGCTCTTCTATGGGCGCTGCAGTGGATGAAATGCTGCCCTTTGATGAGGCTTATGCAGATGCAGACTGGTCGGACTTTCAGGACCTGCCAGCATTTGATGAGGCAAATCGAAGAAATGCCTATCAGGTTTATCTGAGTATGGAAGCAGAAATGCTTAATTAGTAAGGATACTGTTTTCCTTACAGGCTAGGTGGAAGGATACCAAAGGCAGGAACCTCAGTTTCCTTGATATTTCTTTCCTTGTCGATCATCCAGATAAGTATGTCGTAGTAGTTTCTGATGTTCTGGACGTATTGTGCAGCTTCGCTACCACGCGCATAACCGAAACGTGTCTTCTTATACCACTTCTTTCGCATCAGTAATGGAAGATGCTCTATGACATCAATCCACTTGTCTGGGTCTCCGCCCTGACTCTGAGTGAGTTTTCTGGCATCTTCCAGATGACCGAACCCAATATTATACGAGGCCAGTGCCATCCAGGTGCGATCAGGTTCCGGGATGCGCTCAGGGATCTTTTCCTTGAGGTGTGCGAAGTACAGGGAGCCGCCTTCTATGCTTTGCTGTGGATCCAGTCTGTTTTTAACGCCTACCTGTTTAGCCGTTCTCTGGGTCAGCATCATCAGGCCTCGGACACCGGTAGGAGAACGGGCGTCAGGTAGCCAATGAGACTCCTGGTAGCCAATCGCAGCAAGTAGTCGCCAGTCTATGCCGTGTAACTGTCCGGCCCGCTCAAATGCCTCTCTGTATTCAGGCAGACGTTCCAGGATGTGCTTCATGTAGAGCTGCGTTCCGACATAGTTCAGCTGCTTTACCGTGCCGTAGTAGCGCTCTCTGATTTGTTGCAATAATCCAGAGGCTTTTGCCTCCTCAAGAAAGTCTCGAGCTGCGAAATAGAGTGACTGATCATTGGTTTTGGCAAATGCCCAGGCGAGTTCCTTGGGGCCAGAAAAGTTGAAACCAACCCGGAGGTCAGGGGTATACCGTTTGATGAGTTCGATTTCGTTCGAATCTGCAATAGTGACATCGATAACTTCTTCATCTACCAGTGTCAGCAGCTCAAGCGGATCCATATCCGGCTGTTCAGTCCATTTTAGTTTTGGGTACATGTGATGCAGCTCACCAAGGCGTTCTGCATGACTACTGTTGGCGATAATCTCCAGATTCAGCCCTACCAGATCATCCATAGACTTTGGACGTTTCTTACCTGTCTTATAGACCACCTGTTCTTTGACTTTTTCTAGTACCGGGCCAAACTGGACCATGCGCTTCCTGGACTCCGTCACGGTTAAACCTGCCGCAGCAAAATCGACATCGTTGTTTTGTACCAGGATAAAGATATCTCCGAGGTTGTCAGGGACGACAATACGCAGTTTGACACCAAGTGAATCAGCAAAAGCCCTGGCCAGGTCGTAATCAAAGCCTATCGGGCCATCGGCGCCTTCTATATACGTGGTGGGACTGTTTCGGGTGGCGACTACCAGCTCCCCGCGTTTGATGATCTGATCAAGGGTGCTGGTATCACGATAATTCATGACAATAACAGCCATGATGACAAGGCTGAAAAGGATTATGAGCGCTGTGCGCGCTCCCGGGCTGGCCTGTTTAAGGGAGAAAAGCAAGTCGGTGTCCGCTTATGTTAGGATTTGATTTTATCGTATAAGCCAGTCATCAGTCATTGAATAAGCCACTCATCAAACAATGTCAATCCTGGGGCGATTGTCTGCAGTTACTGGAACAATCTACCGCCGAAACCGGCAGGTTCAAAGATCAGGCAGATCTGCAAATGGCCTTGCTGCCAGCAGTGAGCATTGCCTGGTATATAAAGAATCACTTCCCCGAGCTAATGGATCGCAAGCATCTTGATCTCTGGATTATTGGTGCAGAACTCATTGATGGCCGTGATGCAGGATACTGGTACCACGTTCTCTCCAAGCTAACAGGCCTTGCTCATATCAAGGTCCGGCTCATCGGTCCCAATATACCCAAGGGTGCAGATGGCGATTCCATCTTCAGGGGCAGTCTTGAAGACCTGTTGGCGCAGAGCGATAGTCAGCTTCCAGATGTGGCAGTGGTTTTTCAGCCGGGTTTTGAAGAAGAGGACGGCCTTCTGTCATCAGGCGCTATTGCCCAGCTTCTCAGCAGTAACTGTAAAGTGCTGGGAAGCTCATACAGTGAAGAAGAGTTTCAGCGGGACAGGCTGATTTGTGAGGCCTATGGTTACAGGCTGCCAGAAGATACTGAAAATCCCTATGCCCTGGATCCTGCTACAACAGGTCTGCGCTGGGCCGAGCGAATGTGGCATTTTGATAACGCCTTCGCACCCAGCCTGGAAACACTGAAAAACCCTGACTTGCAGCTGATAGAGATGGTTAAGTGCCTATCACGCATGACGGCACATAGTCGACTCCATGGTAACTGGGTGCAGCCGGCACCTCCCGGTAGTGCTTTCCAGATTCCTGATACGCGTGGTGGTGTTCGCGTGATGGTCCATATTATGGATAGTTATTATCTGGACCCTGCTGCAGGGGCTCTCTACGGGGTAGAAGAGGGCAAGCTGCGGCCCTGTGATATAGCCGTGTCTTATGAGGATATCCAGAGTATGCCAGCAAATGGAACACCCATGGATCTGGCCCTCTGGGCGTCCCAGATCAAGAGTAAGTACCTGGTTACAGGCAAAAAGCCCACGCATTAAGCATGTATAATGGCGCATCGATCAACTTGTCTTTAAGCTCTGCCACGGTTTATTGAAGGTTTTACACGATGGAAGAAAATTTTATTAGAGATATTACGGGGTGCGCCTCTGGCGAGCTCTACGCACTGCGTGTCATTGGCGATAGCATGATGCCTGAGTTCCAGGATGGAAGTATCATCATTATCGACCCCACGGGCGTATTAAAAGACGGAAGTTATGTCGTCGCCATCCATAATGACGAATACATTTTCCGTCAGTACAGAAAGCATGATGACAGGCATTTTCTGACTGCCCTGAACGAAGATTATGAAACAGTAGAGATACCCGGCACGGATGCGGTAAAAGGGGTCATTATTCAGCAACAGCCCGGCAGGCGCCGTAAAGACCGCAAGTTCTACACCTGATAGTAGTCAGGGCAGGGGCCTACTGCTGAGGCCCCATTTGTTCCGCGCTAACTTTAGAAGCCAGGAATTCATCGGCATCATCAATATCTACCTCTTTGCCATCCTTGTCTATCAAGGGTAACTCAAAATCGTTCCAGCCCCTGATACCAGTTTTTAATGATTTTACGTTCTGATAACCCAGGTCCTGCATCGTCTTAGCCGCAAAGGCACTTCGATTACCTGAGCGACAGATGACAACGACTTCGCGCTCCCTTGCCTGCACCAGTTCAGGAACCGTGTCATCAAAACCCCATTCACAGGCAGATTCCAGAACACCGCGCGGTACAAACAGTGAATTCTGGATATGCATCGCATCGTATTCATCCTGTTCACGAACGTCGAGTAGCAGGACATCCTGTCCTGCCTGTATAGCCTCATCAAGATCCCATGGAAAAACTTCCTGAACGGTTTCGAGGCATTCCTGCATGAGGTCGTTGTAATTTTTCATAGTACTATTCCTGATCAAGCTTCATTTTGACGCAAACCATTTTCAACGGCGATAACGGCAGCTTCGACACGGGAGTGTACATTGAGTTTGCGTAGAATGGATTTAACGTGGAGCTTAACGGTGCCATCAGAAATCCCCAGGTTGCGTGCAATCATCTTGTTGCTCTGGCCTTCTGCCAGCAGGCAGAGGATTTCACGCTCACGGGGAGTAAGTTCTGAAAACGGCGTTTCTTTATCGGATGTATAGGTGCCCTGAACCATGCGCGCGAGAACATCAGTGAGTTCCTGAGCAACAATGCTTTTACCGTTAACAATCTCGCGTAGGGCGCTGACAAGTTCGTCTGGTTCCATATCTTTCAACAAATAACCCTGGGCACCACTTTTCAGGCATTCAACCAGGTCAGACTCTTCGTTGCTGGTGGTTAACATGGCAATGGGCATATCGATCCCGTTTGCTCTGAGCGTTCTCAGGATATCTAGTCCACCGATTTCCGGCATACGCAGGTCTAGTAGCAGGACATCGGGGTTTAGCTCCAGCGCCTTTGCCATACCTACCCGGCCATCGCCAACAGCGGCAATAACTTCAATACCTCTTTGTTCCAGTAGACCCTGCAAGCCGACTCGAAACAGGGCGTGATCATCAACCAGGATTACGCGCATTTAATGTTGCCCCATTTCAGTGGATAACAGTTCGTTCTTCATCTGTTCTTCGACGTCGTAATGGAAATTCACTTCTATACGTGTCCCTTCACCTGGCTCACTTTCAATCTTTAATGAACCATTAAGGTGTCTGGCACGTTCTTCCATAATGGTCAGACCAATGTGTTCGCCAGTATGCCCGTCAAGGTTGTCAGGAAGATCGAAGCCCTCTCCATCGTTTTCAATCAGGATATGATAGTTACCATCTTTGTCGCAGCGCAGCAGTATACGTACAAAGTTTGCACTGCTGTGCTTACGTATATTTGATAGCGCTTCCTGAACGATACGCAGGATCTGCATCTCATAGTGCGCAGGCAGGTTGGAGAGTGCCCATTCCTGTTGTAGATAAGTCTTAATACCTGTCTGAGTCATGAAACGACTGACCAGCTTCTGTATAGAGGGGAGCAGGCCTTTGTCGACATCAGGCTCGCGGCAGTGGGCTATGAGCTGGCGCAGATCGGAGTAGGCTTCTTCCAGGCTGTTCTCAACCTGTTCGAGTTCCCGGATAACCTTGGGTGTTGCATTACTTTGCAGGCTCTCATCAAGAACACGAACCTGAAAACGAACACTGGCAAGGGTTTGCGCGAGCGTGTCATGCAGCTCGTTGGCAAGCATGCTTCGCTCCTGCATGATGATTTTTCTGCGGGCTTCCATGTCCAGTTTGGCCTTACCAATTAACATGCCCAGGTGATGGCCTATGGTCTTCAGCAGGTTCTCCATTTCTGGATTATTGTCTATGCCTGGTGGATCCATAAACAGGTTGTATATACCCAGAGTCTGTCCACGATACTGAAGTGGGACAGAAACCATAGATAGTGTCGAGGTGGGTAATATGGGTTGACCCAGTATGCTCTGACACTGTTTTAGACCTGTAGATTTAGTGATTTCACCGTGCTGAGCCGTGTTGCCACAGGCAGCACAATTCATGGGCATGAGTCTTTCAGCAGCCATGACCTGCTTGCTGAGTCCAAGACTGGCAACCATTTCCATGTCACCATCATCCGTTAGCAGTCTGACGGCAACGGCCCTGGCATCAACCGTGTCCTTGATGATATTCATGAACTCTTTGAGCAGGGACTTGAGGTCACGTGGCATGTTGAGGGTTGCAGCTACATCATAGAGCACCTCAAGCGACATGTTGGTACGGGCGAGCTCTTCTGTCTGTTCCTTGACCTTTCTATCCATTTCCGATGAAAGGATCTGGAAATTGTCAGCCAGGGCATTGATATCATTGGCGAGTTTTGCAATTTCGCCTTCAGCCAGTTCCGGAATACGGGCATTGAGATTGCCGGCTCGGATCCTCAAGGCCCAGTTCCTCACATGTGTCAGCGGTATCCACAGGTAGCGCCGGGTCAGGAAAAGCATGAATATGACCTGGAGCAGGGCGAATACCATGAAGCCCATGTGGAATATAAGGGTGTGGTAATCCGTTTCCGTGCTTTTTAACAGCATGAAACTGGTAATAGCCAGACCAACAAGGCAGATTGCGAGCAGTCCCAGAGAGGTTAGAAAACGCACATCAAATACACCGGGAGACTTCCTATGCCAGTCGGGTGCAGGAGGAGTTTTCGCCTCAAGATAACGTTGTAGGTTCAGCAGGGGTTTCCAGCTGGTATCCCGCGTCATCATTTTGGTTTAAACCGAAACTTATTCGGCAAGCGGTTTGTAATTAGGGTCATTGGGGTTCATGAAGATGAATTCCTGCTGACCATTATCCATTTCTACAAAATCAATGGTCATACCTTTGATCAGGTCAAGGCTGATTTCTGAAATGACAATATCAACTCCTTCGGAATTGAATCGAGTGTCCTTGGTTGAATCCACATCATCGAATCCGATGGCATAATGTAGATTGCCGTCTGGAAGACGCTGGGCGGCAACCCGAAGCGCAAGACCATCCAGGTGTTGCTCTTTTGCAGAAGAGCGGATCTGAGCTGCTGCGTTAGGTGTAATCGTAATCATAGTAAAACCTTTCTTTCTGTTAATGAGATTCAGCTGCTTGTTGTCTGGCGTATAAATGCCACAAACCGCTTAATCCAGTGATAACGTTCTGTATCTCGTAGATGCGTGTAATTCGCCAGCAAATTTTTATACATAATACCATCATGCTTTCCATCAATTCCCATGCCTCGATTCATGTTATAGGCGAATTCGAGCGGTGCTCTGATGTTTTCCAGGCGTGAATAATGAAACTCATGCGCAGTGACTTCGCTGGGCTCATCACCCATCTTGGGCCACAGGTGATTATCCCGTTCCTGCAGGCGAACGTAGCCACGTCCCTGAGGTTTTTCATACATCACTGCATCTGCAGGAATGACACCAACCATTTCAGTGTGCTTATCATTCCAGACCAGGTTTCTGCATAGATACATCAGGCCGCCGCACTCGGCATAGGTCGGCAGGCCCTGATTAATGGCAGATGCAATACTGGCACGCAAGGCATGATTCGAAGACAGCTGTTCCATGCGCTCCTCCGGGAACCCGCCACCGATGAACAGGCCGTCTATTTCCGGTAACTGGGCGTCATTCAGGGAGTCTACTGGCACGAGAGTAACCCCGTGTTCAGCGAATGCCTCCAGGTCACTGGGGTAATAAAACCCAAAGGCCTCGTCCTGGATGATACCAACCCGAATGTCTGGTTCTGCTATAGGAGCGATATCAGCGACAGGTGCGCCAGCAGTCAAAATGGGGGCGTCTTTTGTCAAGTTTAGTAGTTGCGTGAGGTCAACCTGGGATTCAATTGCGTTACGCAAACTGTCAATTTTGCGTGAAACCTGCTCGGCTTCATTGCAGGGCATCAGGCCAAGATGACGTTCATCGATATCCAGTTCGATATCTTTATGGACGGCACCAATAACTGGCACATCGGTATAGTGTTCCAGAATGGAGCGAAGCTTTGACTCGTGCCGTGAGCCACCAACGTTATTGAAAATTACGCCCCTGATTTCTATGCCTGGGTCAAATGCCTGGTATCCGAGGATAAGCGGTGCGACGCCACGTGTCATACCGCGAGTGTCCAGTACCAGAATGACCGGGGTGCTGGTTAGTGCGGCCAGCGCAGCATTGCTGTTACTGCCATCTATGTCGAGCCCATCAAAAAGCCCTTTGTTGCCTTCTATCAGGCAGATATCAGCGCCTGCAGACTTGTTGGCGACGAAGTCAATAATCTCATTATTGCCCATCGTATAAAAATCCAGGTTGTAACAGGGGCGTCCCGCAGCCTGTCCCAGCCACATTGGGTCAATATAGTCCGGTCCTTTTTTGAAAGGCTGAACGGTATTACCCAGGTGTTCAAGAGCAGCGCAGAGGCCGATAGATAGCGTCGTCTTACCTGAAGATTTATGCGTTGCAGAGATCAGAAATCTATTCATTGGAATATTCTAAATCTTTACGGCTACTCATCAAACACAAAGGAAATGAGGGAAATAAAAAAGGGGACGATGTTTAACATCGCCCCCTTAGGTCTTGCTCAAAGTCTACTAGTTAGTCAGCAGCTTTGTGGTGGTCTGGATCGACCGCGCTGTCGGCCAGACTTGCAGGCAGGAAGCGCAGCACCCACATACCAATTACTGTAGCTATCAGGGCAACAGCAACACCGCCAATACCAAGCAGGAATTCAGGCAGGGAAGGGTTGTAACTGTTGACCACGCCATCATAGAACGAACTGCTTACCTCGTGTCCTGGGAACATGATCAGGGGATAAGACTGCGCGCCAATCAGGGTAACGTACATCTGAATCAGGCCACCAATGATAACCATTGCTGAAGCTACGCCAATCCAGGTACGAGATTTACCGGTGTTGGGCAGGTAGAGCAGGGCAAATGGAATCACCAGGCCTACCAGCATCTGACCAAACCAGAATAGCGTGCTGAATTCGTTGCCACCTAACAGGAAGAAGTGCACGACGCCGTGATGCTCAGTGGCATACATATTAGTCAGGTACATAACAACGATGAAATAGAATACAGCTGCGATGAATACACCCAGCAGGTTCTTCAGTCGGTAAACGATCAGGTCACCCAGGGGACGACCCGTCCAGGAATAGGCTGCGAAGAGAACCAGGATGAATACAGCCAGGCCGTACGCAAACGACATGGTAACGAACATCGGCGCCATAATAGCCGCATCAAAAGCCTGACGAGCTACAAGGAATCCGAAGATCGAACCGGTACCAGTGGTCAGAATCAGGCGCCAGGTGAAAGCAACAAAACCAATAGGCTTCGCATAGTCATTCATCTTGCGTTCCATCATCATCCACAGATAAACGGCAACAATCGCGAAGAAACCGTTATAGAGAATGATGTTCCATGCGAAAATCGACTTAAAATTATAATAAGTCATGGCCACGATCAGACGATCAGGGCGGCCGAGGTCAAGGACCAGCACCATCAGGCCACCAGCAAGCAATGCAATGGCCAGAAGGCCGGATAGACGCGCCAGAGGCTTGTAGACCTTGCGGTTAAACACTGACGAGATCGAAGCAACATTCAGTGCGCCAGATGCGGCCACGATCAGGAACAGTGCAAATACGTGAGGCATACCCCAGACAACCTGGTTGTCCATGCCGGTCACCCAGTGTCCATTGTGCTCCATGTAGTAGGTGGCACCCAGGGCTATAGCAATGACCAGACCCAGTCCACCCAGAAGGGCCATGAAACCCTTGCTTTTACCTTCGATTTGACGATATTCGACATTCATAATTATTGACTCTTACGTAGAGAGACTATCGTAATGACTTAAAGGCCTCTATAACGAACACCAGTGTTCAGACCAAGATCAGCACGGATCTGCTTTCCGCCAAATTTCTTTAGCTGCTGAGAAATTTCACTGTTCTCATCATACAGATCGCCGAAGAACATAGCGGGCTCGTCTTCACCGTGATGCTTGTTACAGGCAACAACACAGGCAGGCTCCATATCATTGTCGACACGGTGTACACACATGTTGCAAGATTCAACGCAACCCTTGCCGCGTGGGCTGTGTGCCCTCTGTTCCGTTAATGCTTCGTGAACAAATGAACGCGCTTTGTAGGGGCAGGCCATCATGCAGTATCGGCAACCGATACAGATATGCATATCAACTTTAACGATGCCATCTTCACGACGCATAGAAGCACCGGTAGGACAGACATCAACACAGGGAGCTGTTTCACAGTGCTGACACATAACAGGCAGAGCCTGTTCATGACCAGTGGCCTTGTCGCGTAGATTTACGACACGAATATACTGGGTCTTCTGCGTATCTCTGGATTTGATGTGATTCAGACCGTGTTCTTCATTACAGGCTTCAACACAGTCGCTACAACCGTCACATTTATTTGCATCAATGAGGATGCCCCAGCGAACACTGTTATCAACTGGCTTGTCAGCTGGTTTCGCATGTGCAACTGAGTTCAGAATTACACCAGGTGCAATGGCAACCCCTGCAACCGCAGCAGCTGCGCCACCTACAAAGTTACGACGATAAACATCTATTTTATTTTCGGTCGTCATTGCTACTGTTTCTCCGCAGTAACGATATCGAGATCACTTTTAGTAACAGGGCCTGCACCGGTAGACTGATGCGCGGCATTCATATCACTAAGGCTATGACGATACTTAGTATTGTCTGGTTTGGTAGCGTGGCACTGGAAGCAGTCAATACTTACAGAGGCGTAGTTATGACAGGTGCTGCAGAAATGCTCATTGGTACCATACTGGGGATATTCTCCCTGTTCGTTTGGCACGACATGGCAATCAATACACTCTACCAGGCTGTGTTTCTTGGTACGAACACCTTCACGCATGGTCGCATCACGCTGATGCATGAGCATGTCCATGTGGTTTTTACGCATCAGGTCTGTTGGCTCAACGCATTGTTCACCTTTACCCTGAGGAATGCTCGGGGTTGGTGGCGCAGCGAACAGGATGCTTGCAAAGGCAAGAGACACCAGCCCAAGAAGGGCTGATGTCATTTTTTTGCTAAAAGTAAGACGCACGTTTCGTCTCCTGATTATTCGCCCATTGCCATATCGATGTAGCCAGTAGGGCATACATCAGAGCAGATGTGACAACCGATACAACGGTTGTAATCAGTGGCTACGTAACGACCAGTAGTCGCTTCATCCTTCTTGACACGGTAAACAGCATCCTGAGGACAGTAGATGACACAGTTGTCACACTCGAAGCACATACCACAGCTCATGCAGCGACCGGCTTCAGCAACAGCTTCTTCTTCAGACAGAGAAGTCACACGCTCGTGGAAATGCCCCATGACTTCTTCGGCTGTTGGAACGTCTTCAGCACGGTGATGACGAGCTTCAAATCCGAAATGACCAAGGAACAGGCGGTCAGAAGAGATAACTTCTTGCTTAGAGCGATCTTCAAAGTTATGAACTGCGAAGTTGTCACCTGAAGTACCACGCTGGTCACCTACAGAAGAATCATATTCTTTTGGAGACAGACCAGTTTCATTGAGCTTGTCCAACAGGTTGAAGTGATGCTTGTCAACCTTGGGGCGCTTGCCCATTTCCATGTTGTTCAGGTAATGATCAATGCTTTCTGAAGCAATGGACGCCTGACCAATGGCAGTAGTCAGCAGGTGAGGGCGTACAATGTCACCACAAACGAAGTGACCCTGTTTGCCAGGCATCTGGTAGAGGCTGTCTGAATCCATCAGACCACGACCGTTGTCGAAAGACTCCAGGCCAGTCAGGTCACCACTCTGACCGATGGCAGCAACAATCAGGTCAGCCTCTAGTACGCGCTCGGTACCTTCAACTGGCACTGGGCGACCATCTTCCATTGTACAGTCTGCAATTTTCAGTCCGGTTGCGCGGTTGCCTTCCATAACAAGTGCAACTGGCATAACGCTGGTCAGGATGGTTACACCTTCTTTGGTAGCATCAACGATTTCATGCTCTGCAGCAGTCATTTCATCGCGTGGGAACAGAGAGGTCAGGGTAACGTCAGCACCTTGCTTGGCGTTTTCATCGATACCTTCCTGGCTGTTCTTGCTATTAGAGATTTCCTCAGGAGAGCTGCCGTCAGCAAAGCTGGCAACAGCACCCAGACGACGTGATACAGAAACAACGTCGATAGAGGTATCACCACCACCGATACAGACAACCTTAGGACTAACAGCCTTCAGGCGACCTTCGTTGAAGGCTTCCAGGAAGCCAACAGCTGAAATACAGTTTTCAGCTTCTTTCCAGCTCTCAACAGGCAGATCACGGCCAGTCCAGCAACCGATAGCCCACAGAATAGCATCGTAATCTTTTTCCAGTTCTTCTACGCTTACGTCACGGCCAACGCGGGTATTGTTGCGAACTTCAATGTTGCCCATGTCGATGATGCGCTGAATTTCGTGATCCAGAACTTCACGAGGCGTACGGTAGCCTGGGATTCCATAGCGCATCATGCCGCCGAGTTCTTCGTGATCTTCAAAGATTGTTGAAGCATGCCCCATGCGACGCAGCTGATAAGCAGCAGCCATGCCAGCAGGACCACCACCGATGATGGCCACTTTCTTGCCACTCATTTCAGAAGGAGCAGAGAACTTGAAGCCTTCCTTGAATGCGGTGTCACCAATGTACTGTTCGACAGCGTTAATGCCTACGAAATCATCAACATCGTTACGGTTACAGCCATCCTGACAAGGAGCAGGGCAAACGCGACCCATCATAGATGGGAAAGGATTAGCGTTGGTTGAGCGCTGGAAGGCATATTCCTGCATGCTCACGTCGCCAACAGGCTTTTCAATACCACGTACGATATCCAGCCAGCCACGGATATCTTCACCCGAAGGGCAGCTACCCTGGCAAGGTGGGGTGCGCTGAACGTAAACGGGACATTTGTGAGACTCATCCGCGACAAAGATCTTGTCATGCATGCTATCCCAGGTGTCTACACCGTCGTCGTACTTACGGAACGTCAATTTGGTATCGTCTTGTGAAGTAGCCATTCCTACTCTCCTAATCGATGAATCAGGTAATCTGTTTAATTAGAAACTGCGGTTATGCCGTAGCTTCTTCTGTTTCTTCTTCCTCAACGCCATCAAGCTCAGCTTCCTGTTCGGAGCCTTTGAGCACAATAGCGCTACTGACCAGCTGGTGGACACTGACAATCATGTCCATACCAAAGTCGTAGTAAGGAAGAACCTTGCTAAATTGCGATTTACAAATTGCACAGATCGCAGCCATATTTGTAACGCCGTGATCTTCAACAACCGTTTTCAGTGCAGCCATACGAGGCATGGCACCCTTAACACGCAGCTCCATAAGGTCGTCTGTCAGCAGACCACCGCCGCCGCCACAGCAATAAGTAGCGTCATGGATAGTGTCTTGCGGCATGTCGTAATAGTGATTACATACGGTCTTGATAATGTTGCGTGGAATATCAAACTGACCGCCAGGGTAGGAACCCATACGGCTGCCACGCGCTACGTTACATGAGTCGTGGAAGGTCAGACGCATGTGATCATTCTCTTCAACGTTGAAACGCAGCGTATCTCCCTTCTGGATGAGGTCCCATGTGAACTCACAGATATGCTGTGGAACAGGATATTTGGGATCCAGGAAGTCGAAGGGACCAGCGAGGGTATTCAGGAAGCTGTAAGCCACTCGCCAGGCATGCCCACACTCTCCGAAAACAATTCGTTTTACACCGAGTTCCAGGGCAGCTTCTCGGATGCGCATAGCGAGTTTGCGCATATTGGCATAACTACCAATGAACATACCAAAGTTGGCAGCTTCACTGGCCTTAGAACTCATGGTCCAGCTAACTCCCGCTTCATGGAAAACCTTGCCGTAACCAATCAGGCCATCAATATGTGGCTCAGCAAAAAAGTCGGCAGAAGGTGTCACCAGCAGGATGTCTGCACCTTTTTCGTCAAGTGGGTACTTAACGGCAACACCGGTGTCTTCTTCAACTTCTTCTTCAAGGTCAAGCAGAGTGTCTTTCAACGCAGGCTCTGGCAGACCAAGGTTATTACCCAGGGTCTGCGCCTTAAGAATGATTTCGTTACAGTATTTTTGTCCGAGACCAACGGCATCCATGATTTCACGAGCTGCCATGGAAATCTCGGCAGTATCGATGCCATACGGGCAGAATACTGAACAACGACGGCACTGTGAGCACTGGTGGAAGTAGCTATACCACTCATCCAGCACATCCTTGGTCAGATCAGTGGCGCCAACCAGGCCAGGGAAGTACTTACCAGCAAAAGTAAAGTAACGACGGTAAACCTTGCGCAGCAGGTCCTGACGAGCAACAGGCATGTTCTTAGCATCAGTGGTACCCAGGTAGTAATGACATTTGTCAGTACAGGCGCCGCATTTTACACACGAATCCAGATAGACCTGGAATGAGCGGTATTTGCCCAGGAGGTCGCCCATTTTTTCAATGGCCTTGTTCTCCCAGTCATCAACCAGCTCAGTAGGATAGCCAAGGCCTTCCTGGTGAGGGGGCTTCGCAACGAAGGGCGAACTATGCGCCATCGTTCCTTCTTCAAGCTTAGGAATGATGGGATATTCTGGAATCTTTGGTATATCGAAATCAGCCACTACAGAATCCTCAGTACAACCAAGTTATGGTTTGCTTTGCTGCTGGTCACCAGCAGATTCGAATTCAGCCACAGCCCAGTCAGCAACATGGCGCTGCTCACGTGGGTTGTCCACCTGATTACGGGTGGGGCTAAAGAACACACCAGGAGCATGCAGAAGCTTGCTGACTGGGAAGATGATCATTAGCACAGCAACCAGGCCCAGGTGGATCAGAAGTAAAGGATCCGAAGGCAGAGGTTGAATGTCGAAGCGCATCAGTCCCAGGAAGAAAACTTTAACTGCAACAATGTCGGTGTGCGCAACAAATGTCATAGATGCGCCACTGATACCAATACCAAGGAGTAGAGCGAGCATCAGGTGATCAGATGGGGCAGAAATATAGCGAACACGATCCACAAGGAAGCGACGAGCCCATAGGCCAGCCAGGCCGAGAATCATGCCGAACGCTGCGTATTTGCCGAAAGGCTGAATGAGATCTACCCACCACCAGACAGGGTCGGTGAAGTATCTCAGGTGACGCAGCAACACAATCAACAGGGTCAAGTGGAAAACCCAGCCGAACAACCAGATCCACTTGTTTGAGCGGAAAAGGCTGTAAAAGAATACGACTTCTTTAAACATGCGTAACACTACACCACCTTTTGTAACAGGAGCTGGCGTAGTTGGAATCTTTAAAGGCGCGGGGGTCTTTGCGTATTGACGGATCTTTCTAGCCAGACCAACAACCAGCAGGGCTGTCGCGGCATAAAAAATCAGGGCATAAAAAATGCTTAGAAACGACATGTAAGCGTTCCTCTCCCAGTAGCAACCTTAGTGAAGTGGGTGGTTGTGGCAGACAGGAGAACCTGTCTGCCGCACCCGGTTTTTATCTGCCTGCGTAAATCGCAGACCTTACTGATGTCGTAATATTATACGCAACCAGTAGGCTTAGGCAGACCAGCGTACTTACAAGCCTGTTTAGCAGGACCGTAAGGGAACAGTTCGTACAGGTACTTGCTGTTGCCTTTATCCTTACCCAGCTTCTTGCCGATAGCCTTGGTCAGAACGCGTACAGCTGGAGCGATCTGGTACTCGTCGTAGTACTCACGCAGGAAGTTGATTACTTCCCAGTGGTTGTCAGAAAGAGGGCAGTCGTCAAGTACAGCCATCTGTGCACCGATCTCTGGAGTCCAGGTGCTCAGATCTTCCAGGTAACCTTCTTCATCAACTTCAACTGCAGTGCCGTTTACATCAATTGTAGCCATTTTGTCGCACTCCTATGTGGGGCGTTAAAACAAAAAATTTAATTTAAACCCAACTCTGAACGTTATCGTTCTTTGTGGTCAGGTCGACGAAGCCACTGTAGTCAACAACAGTGATTCCATCGATCAGCTTGTCTTCACTGATACCGCGTGCCTTCAGGTCTTCACCCAAAACGAACAGAGAGACATTTTCCATTGCACCTTTGACCAGGTCGGAAACAGCAGTGTTATCTACTGCACCAACAACGCCATCTTCAATCAGAAGAACAGAACTTCCGCTGACCACATGTGCCAGGCAGGATTTCATGGCGTCACGTTCAAATGGTGACTTGCAAACTGTGTGTAGCATTGCCATAACAGCAGCTCCTTAAAAGCTCAGGACAACATCAGACTGATCCATGATCTCAGCCATTTCACTGGCTGAAACCACTCGAATTGAGTCTTTCTCGGCCCAATCATCATCCTCATCTTCCCAGGTGAGGTGCTGAAGATCGTCGAGAGTCAGACCACGTGCTTCGAGTGACTCTTTTTCAACATAGATCTTGTTGATGTCGTAATCGCCGAGTGCAGAGTAGGTAGGAGAAAAGTTCTTCATACCAATGCCGGCGGTATCCTGACCTTTTGTAAGCTGATAAACACCGTCATCAACAAAAGCCAGACTAACGTCCTGTTCAAAGGCTGCACCAATCAGCACGACTTCCAGAGATTCCAGAGCGTACACAGTGCCGTAGGGCGCCTTACGGTTTACATAAAGAAACTTCTTTACGTCAGACATAATGCTCCCCTTAATCGCCAAACGTCACAAGACGGTCACACTGGATGCCAGCTTCAATCAACTGACCCAGACCTGAGATACGGAAACCCGGGGCAATGTTATCGCCATCCTTGCCCTGACGTTTCGCTTCGTTCTCGTCCAGGATGCCGCGGCGCTGTGCCGCGGCAATACATACGACCAGATCAATGTTGTGCTTTTCAGCCAACTCAGACCAACGTACCTGGATGTTACGGTCATCCTGTGGTGGAACAGTATAACGAGTACTGTTATTTACACCGTCGTGATAAAAGAACACTCGGAAGATCTCATGACCGGCTTCCAGGGCAGCCTCAACAAACTTATAAGCTGTATCAGATGCCTGGTGCTGGTAAGGACCTTCGTTGAGCAAAATACCAAACTTCATTTCGTATCCTTCCCCGTTTAGAAGCGGATATGAGTTGACGCGTTGAGGCTGTTACGAGAACCGCGCCAGTTGTCAACGTGATACTTGGTGAATGGCAGATTGGTCAGTTCGAAGAAACGAGGCCAGCCAATACGCTCAATCCAGTCGTTGATACGCTCCCAATCCTTAGCGTCGTTCTTGTAGCAATCAAGAATTCGCTTAACGATGGCAGTAGCTTCAGGCCAACGTGGTGGATTGTTAGGTACGCCAGCAGCAACCAGCTTCTGGAATGTAGGCTTGCCACGTGCATTAGAGTGGTTACCACCAACCCAAACGGCCAGCTGAGTATGTTCGTGGTCGTTGATCTGCATTGGAGGACATGGTGGGTAACAAGCACCACAGCAAATACACTTGCGCTCATCAACTTCCAGTGAAGGCTTTCCGTTTACCATTGCTGGACGAATCGCAGCTACTGGGCAACGAGCAACAACTGAAGGACGCTCACAGGCGTTACCAACCAGATCGTGGTTGATCTTTGGTGGCTTGGTGTGCTGTACGTTGATCGCGATATCACCCTGGCCACCACAGTTGATCTGGCAACAAGAAGTAGTGATATGTACGCGGTTAGGCATGTTGCAGTTGCGGAACTCGTCGATGAGTTCATCCATCATGGCCTTAACAACGCCAGAAGCATCGGTGCCAGGAATGTCGCAGTGCAGCCAGCCCTGAGTGTGTGAGAGGGTAGATACTGAGTTAGCAGTACCACCTACGATGTAACCGGCTTCTTCCAGAGCATCGATCAGTGGCTGAACTTTGGCCTCGTCAGCAACCATGTATTCGATATTACTGCGAATGGTGAAACGGACGTAGCCGTCACCAAGCTTTTTACCAATTTCATTCAGCTTACGCAGAGAGAAAACGTCCAGGATACGAGTAGTACCCGCTTTAACGGTCCAGATCTCGTCACCGCTTTCAGCAACGTGCAGCAGAACACCAGGACGTGGATGAGTGTGATACTTCCACTGTCCATAGTTGCGGCGCATAACCGGGTGCATGTACTGGAACCCGTCTGGGCAACCGGATTCGATCGGTTGACGCATTTCAGCAGCCATAATGCCTCCAAATAGTCATTTGTATTCGTGTTGAGGCGGAGAGGCAAATGCCTCTCCCACCTAAATTAAGGTTCAATCCTTATGGATTAAGCGCTTGCCTGTTCAACTTTACGCTGGAACCACTCTTCTGCAGCTTCATCCCAGCCATCAGTACGTACGTAAGAAGACTGACGTGGGCTGTTCAGCATGTGTGGATCTACAGGAATGTCGATGCCTTCCAGGAAGTTGACGAGGCCGATACGCTCGATCATTTCACCGCAGCGCTCATGCTCAAGACCATTCTCAGCCCAGAAATCGATGATTTCTTCAGCCATTTCAATGATCTGCTCGTAATCTTCTTCAGTCTGCAGCTTCATGAAGGGAACAACAACGGTACCCATCAGGTCACCGATCTTCAGAGTACGCTTACCACCAACCAGGATGGTTACACCCTTGTCGTCGCCAACGTGCAGAGCCTTGTTCATTACGTTCAGGCAGTGCATACAACGTACGCAGTTGCGGTTATCAACGGTGATGGTGTCATCATCGTTCAGCGCAATTGCGTTGGTAGGGCAGCGAGAGATAACGTTATCGATAACGTAAGCACGACCCTTGGCTTCAACAAATTCTTTTACTGCAGCCTGGTCAACTTTCATGTCATCGCGCCAGGTGCCAATGATTGCGAAGTCAGAGCGCTCGATAGCGTTAACACAATCGTTAGGGCAGCCAGATACTTTAAACTTGAACTTGTAAGGCAGAGCGGGACGATGAACATCATCAGTGAAGTTGTTCATCAGGTGACGCTGAATGATGGTTTCGCTAGCGCAAGACATTTCGCAACGAGCAGAACCAACACAGCACATGCCGGTACGTACACAAGGACCAGCACCACCTAGATCCCAGCCATATTCGTTGATTTCATCAAAGAAGTGCTGAGTGTTTTCGGTGGTAGTACCGATGAACATGATGTTACCAGTCTGACCATGGAAGGTTACCAGACCCGAACCCCACTTCTCCCAGCTGTCAGCCAGCTGATCCAGCATGTCGGTAGTGTAGAAGTTACCGGCTGGTGGCTGTACACGAAGGGTGTGAAACTCTTTAGATTCTGGGAAAGCGTTACCAACTTCTGAGAAACGGGGGATGATGCCGCCGCCGTAACCGAATACGGAAACGGTACCGCCTTTCCAGTAACCCATACGGGTTTCGTAAGAATGTTCCAGCTGACCGAGCAGGCCGTTAGCCATGCCGCGGATGCGTTCATCTGAGTGGTCGTCTCTCAGGCGCTTGAAGCCGCTAATGAAGCTAGGCCAGGGGCCTTCTTCAAGAACGTCAAGCATCGGAGTTGGATACTGCTTATTAGCCATGGCGATCTCCTTAAATTAGGGATGGCAGATTTCGCAAAAAACCTTATCGACAGTCTTTCTGTCGACATCAAGATCTGAATTGCATCCAGATCCAAAATCTTTGCTGATAACACTATGGTTATTCAGCCGGACATGAAGTCTAGGCGCCAAACCTGTATCCGAGAACCCTACCCATGGGGTGTTTGCACCACCCCTGTATATCTCTTTTGGGATATGCGGACTCAGTCAGGCTAGAAACAAAGGCCAAGACCTGAAACGGCCGCAGAGAATATCACAGTTTTATGATAATGCAATAAAAACAGTATATTAGAGTATTTTACTCGGTTATTATGACTCCCTGGAACGTCGCTTTATTACAGATTTATGTATTGAAAACCAAAAACTTAGTCTTACATATGCGATAGCTCAATTTTGCGCGTTACAATATGAAGAGTTGTACATCTCAATCATTATCACCACCAGATATTGTGGTGTGTACTTCTGGGAGTTGTTGGGTTAAAGATGTTGATGATGGATTTGATTGATTTGCGTGGGCGCGGAAACAAAAGTGCGTTTCTTACGGCAAATAGCGGCCAATACCGGGCCTGGCGTGAAGCTAAGCTTGCCCAGATTCCGGAGGGGCTTGAGAAACTGCTTATTCCGATAGAAAGCCCTCTGCAATTTAATGATCAGGAGATAAGGGCGATCCAGAAAGCTCTGATTGCCACCAATATGGCTATCTATGATCTGGGTGGAATACCCGGCGAGAGCAAAGCAGAGCTTGTGCAAAGGAACCGGCAACTGGGATTATGTCGGCTGGATGGCAATCTCTGCTCTGATGAAGACAATGTCACATCTTTAAGGGTTAACCAGGAAGGGCGTCATAAGTTCTACATTCCGTATACTAATAGGCGTCTCGTCTGGCACGCTGATGGCTATTACAACGACAGTGAACACCAGATTCTTGGAATGACGCTACATTGTGTGCAGCAGGCAGCTAGTGGCGGGGAGTCCTTGCTGCTCGATCATGAGCTGACTTATCTGCATCTACGTGATCAGGATCCGGCCTATATCGATGCTTTTTTTGCTAAGGATGCATTAACAATTCCCCCCAATATTGAAAATGGTGTGGAAATTAGAGGTGCAAGGACAGGACCTGTATTCTCAGTTTTAGATAATGGCGCACTGCATATGCGGTATTCAGCCAGAAAGAGAAATATTGAATGGAAGAATGATTCGGTTACCCAGGAGGCGGTAGCCTGTTTGTCGGAATTCCTCGAAGGCTCCAATCCTTATATATACGAATATCGATTGAAGCCTGGTCAGGGTCTTGTGTGCAACAATATCTTGCATGCAAGAAAGTCCTTCGAGGACGAAGGTCAGGATGAGGCCGCCCGGCTTTTATACAGGGCCAGGTATTATGATCGAGTATCCAACACATAGAATATTGATTAAATAAAGAGCGTAACATGTTGTATTTAAGTGAAGTATTGATAAAAGAACATGAGCTTGATAGTTATTCAGAGCTTTGCAGCGTAATTGAAAAATACGCGCGTGATGGCGAGATGCATTTTCAGATCGATGTAAAACCACCCTTTGATGACACGCCTGACAACTGGGAAGATGATCTGGAAATGGTCTTTTCCAGGGCATGAGGGAACTGCTATGAGTATTTACTGGGAAGAAGATGAGAAAAAGCTGCCTTACCAGGCGCCCGAGGACATTGTGGATATCTCCTATGTTCTGTCTGGAAAGACGCTCCCCATCGATCATGCCTATGCATTGTCTAAAGCGATAGAACAGGCATTGCCCTGGTTTATGGATGAACAGGATACTGGTATTCACAATATCCATGTTGCTGCCTCAATCAATGGCTGGGAAAGGCCGGACGATCTCGAGTCCGGCGTACTGCATTTATCGAGAAGAACCCGGATGACGCTCCGTATACCTAAGGAGCGCCTCAAGGACGCTGAGGCACTGACCGGCAATGTGCTGAATATTGATGGTAGTCAGATTGAGGTGGGGAAGAGTAGCGTTAAACCTCTCAGTACCTTACCAACGCTTTTCTCTCGCTACGTATCCACTGAAGAGGGTCAGGAAGAGCCCGACTTCATGGATTATTTATATAAAGAATTCAATAAGCTAGGCATTAAAGCTAGAAAGATTCTTTGTGGGAAACAATCCAGTTTCAAGACACCTCAAGGCCTGGTATATACGCGCTCCGTCATGGTGGCTGACCTGGACCCTGAGCAGTCAGTACGACTCCAGGAGAAAGGTGTTGGAGAATACCGCAAGTATGGATGCGGCCTGTTTTTGCCTCATAAGGGCATCAAGCCTGTTGGGGATATGTCCGAAAAACAGCATTTCACAGGAAATTAATATTCCCTCTTTTCAAACACATCATTCAGTGGTTTAATTCGGCGCTGAATTTTTTTGGAGGTTAAACATGGCTATTGATGTTAACGGTAAATCTATCGAAACCAACGAAAACGGCTACCTGGTAAACCTTGAAGACTGGGATGAAGATGTTGCAAAGGCGCTGGCTGCGGTTGAGGGTCTTGAGTTAACCCAGAAGCACTGGGATACCATCAACTACCTTCGTGATGAGTATTTCAACAATGCAGGTAACCAGCCCAATGAGCGCAATATCGTAAAGGCGATGAGCAAAATCTGGGGCGAGAAGGTTAGCAACAAAGACATGTATGACCTGTTCCCCCTGATGACTAGTAAACAGGGTGGTAAGGTTGCAGGCCTGCCAGAAACTCGCCGTAAGGGTGGATACTAAGCGTATTACCCATTCGGGATATGGTAATAGTGGAGCGCATCCTCTAGAATGCGCTCCAGACTAAATGAACTTCCCCCTTGTGGAGACGAATCAATGAGCGAGAAGAACGATCTGATCAAAGAAATGCTGGAAATGCAGAAGATGTTCCAGGAATACGAAAGCGCCAATGGCGTTGATCCTCAGGAGTATTACACCCCTCAGGAAGGCGACAAGCTGAATGGCTACCGTGAGAAGTATCACGAGCTGGCGGCTAAAGTGCGCGAAATTGCCAGTGAAGAGGTTAACTTCTGGAAGTAATCTCGCCTGAATCGTCAAGATTATAAAAAAGCCGGATTTAATCCGGCTTTTTTATTGTCTGCGATTTGTGTGGACTTATAGTTCTGCCCACATTCTGACCAGGTTTATATAAGTAACATCTACCTTTTTAGTCTCGTCAGCCTCGGGGCTATCCTTTAGAAGCTTTTCTCTGGCCTGATTCAGGTTGAACAGCAACTCCCGCTGTTCTGGAGAGCGGATCATGCTTTGAATCCAGGTAACGGCTACCCGGCGTTCACCTGAGGTGACTTCAGCTACATGATGCAGGCTACCCGAGGGATACATCACAGCATCACCAGCCTTCAGCTTTACCTTCTGCGTTCCAAACTGTGTCTCAATAGTCAGGTCTCCGCCTTCATAACTGTCTGGTTCACTGAGGAAAATGGTTAGTGACAGATCGGTACGATAGCGATCTGGTGCGCCCATCACAGGATCATCGACATGCGTGCCATAGGTCTGGCCGGGCCCGTATTTTGCGTAGAACGGCGTGGCAACCTTTAAGGGGAGGGCGGCAGACTGATAAATTGGGTTTCTGACAAGAGAACCCATAACAAGGTTGTTGAGCTGATTCATGATCTCAGGTGATTCTGAAAGCTCAGTATTGTTCTTTACTCTTCTGGCAGCCATGCCTGCAGACAGCCTCCCATCTACGAAACGTGCATGGTCCATGATTTCGTTGACAGTTTTCAGTTGATCTGGAGTCAGAACGTTGGGTATTTGAATAAGCATAGATGTGATCCGGGGTGTTTTTGGCGAGTTTATCAAACTCGCTAGCATGATACCGGTTCGACCTTGATATCTCTGGGTTAAATTAAGATCAATTCCATGCTTAAATCCCATTTTTATTCTGAACGGATAGAGTCCTGTGAAATTAAACGTATTTATTGACGACCAGCCCCAGGCCATAGAGGTTCCGGATTCCATGATCGCCGAAGGCAAGGAGTTCTTTGCGAAGATGGATGCCGACATGGACAAGGGCTGGCAGATGGGCAGGACCTGGGTTGATAAAGTAACCACTGAGCAGCGTTGCCAGATAGCTGCAGATCGTCTGCTTACTGCGATTGAAGGTGACAATGAAAGCACGAAATTGCTTATGACGGCCTACATTCTTTATAAGTTACCCAAGGCAACTGATGTGCGTATCGACACCAACGGTGAAATGCTGGAAACAGAGTTCATTGCGTACTAAACCATGGCCGATATATTTACTGTCAAAACACCCCTGGCCGTCAGGTTGCCTGACGGACGAAAGAAAATACTCATCGAGTTTTTCCCTCACCCCGAGGGACTTCTTGGCTTCGAATTGTTCTGGGAGCAACAGGACGACCCTATCTCTCTCATAGAGGTGTATCCAGGAGAACTCAGGGGAGATGGCCCCTGGAAAGTAGGTGATGCCGTGCTAACTGTGCTTGCATGTCATAGTACTGACTCAGAACTGGCCTCACATTATGCTAACTGGCAGTTCGAACGAGAGATGGGAAAGGTTTATCCTAGCGAGGCGGCTGTTCAGGAGATTGCCCGAGAGCAGGGCGCTTCAATCTGAAGACATGTCAGGATATACAGGTATAAAAAAAGCCGGGTGATGTTCCCCGGCTTTTTTGTACCTGCTGATACAGATGATTGCTAGGCAAGTTTCTTGTACTTGATACGGTGGGGCTTGTCTGCTTCATCTCCAAGACGACGCTTCTTGTCTTCTTCATAATCCGAATAGTTGCCTTCGAACCAGACCACTTCACTATTACCTTCAAAAGCCAGGATGTGAGTGGCAATACGGTCAAGGAACCAGCGGTCATGCGAAATTACGACGGCGCAGCCCGGGAAGTCGAGCAGGGCCTCTTCCAGTGCGCGCAGCGTTTCTACGTCAAGATCGTTTGTGGGCTCATCAAGTAATAACAGGTTGCCGCCGCTTTTCAGTAGTTTTGCCAGGTGTACACGGTTGCGTTCACCACCTGAAAGGTCCTTGATGAATTTCTGCTGATCTGTGCCCTTGAAGTTGAAGCGACCAACATAGGCGCGTGAGGGTACGACAAAGTTGCCTACGGTAATGTTGTCCAGGCCATCAGATATTTCTTCCCAGACAGTCTTGTTTCCATCAAGCGCATCGCGTGACTGGTCGACATGGGCAATCTGCACAGTCTCACCAACACGGAATTCTCCACTATCAGGTTGTTCATCACCAGTGAGCATGCGGAACAACGTGGTCTTGCCTGCGCCATTAGGACCAATAATGCCCACGATGCCTCCACGAGGCAGGTTAAAGCTCAGGTTTTCATATAGCAGGCGATCACCAAAACCCTTGCTGATATCTTTGGCCTCGATAACCAGGTCACCCAGGCGCGGACCAGGTGGAATATAGAGTTCGTTGGTCTCACTGCGTTTCTGGTAATCAGAGCTGGAAAGTTCTTCGAAGCGTTTTAATCGTGCCTTGCTCTTGGCATGACGACCCTTGGCGTTAGAGCGCACCCATTCCAGCTCGTGCTTCATGGCTTTTACACGGGCGCCTTCTGTCTTTTCTTCCTGCTCCAGGCGTTTTTCTTTCTGGTCCAGCCAGGAACTGTAGTTTCCTTCCCAGGGAATGCCGTGACCACGATCTAGCTCGAGTATCCAGCCAGCCACATTGTCGAGAAAATAACGGTCATGGGTTACTGCTACAACCGTACCAGGGAATTCATGTAAGTAACGCTCCAGCCAGGCAATGGATTCTGCATCCAGGTGGTTGGTTGGCTCATCGAGGATCAGCATGTCGGGGCTGGAAAGAAGCAGACGGCACAGGGCGACACGACGTTTTTCACCACCGGACAGATGTTCGATTTTTGCATCCCATGGTGGCAGGCGCAGTGCATCGGCAGCAACTTCCAGGGTGTGTTCTATGTTCTGGGAGCCTGAGGCCTGGATGATATTCTCCAGCCTGGCCTGTTCTGCGGCCAGCGCATCAAAGTCGGCGTCTGGCTCAGCATAGGCAGCATAGACCTTGTCGAGCTCTGCCTGGGCATCAGTAACAACCTGCAGGCCTTCTTCGACATTGCCGCGCACATCTTTACTGGGATCGAGCTGAGGCTCCTGGGGGAGGTAGCCTATATTGATACCCGGCTGCGGGCGGGCTTCGCCAAGGATATCTGTGTCTACGCCAGCCATAATGCGCAACAGGGTGGATTTACCAGCACCGTTGTAGCCCAGGACGCCAATCTTGGCGCCGGGGAAAAAATTCAGGGAGATGTCTTTTAGGATTTCTTTCTTGGGCGGAACGATTTTTCCAACCCGGTTCATCGTATAAATGTACTGTGCCATGGGAATCCGTTATTTCAAACCAACAGTGAACATATTATGCTTGGGTTTTAATCGATACCAAAGGGGAAAATCGTCATGATCAGGTATTTAGCAAGCTTCCTGCTTCTGTTTGTTTTATCCGGCGTTCAGGCTGAAGAGGTTTTCCTCGAAGATAATGGCATGCGCCTAAATGCTCAGCTCTCGCTGGCTGATGGAAAGTCAGTAAAAGATGGTGTCGTCCTGATGCTTCACGGCACCTTTGCGCACAACCAGATGGAGATCATGCAGACGGTAGCTGACCTGTTAAATGAACAGGGCTACAGCACACTGGCCATCACACTGGGGCTTAATGTCGATAACCGTCATGGCATGCTCGACTGCGGTATTACCCATACACATCAGCATACCGATGCACTGAAAGAGATTGGTCTATGGATGGAATGGCTGAAGGAGCAGGGTGCAGGCAAGGTAGCCCTGCTTGGCCACTCCCGCGGTGGTAACCAGATAGCATGGTATGCCGCTAAAAATTCCGATCCACTCGTAGAGTCTGTAGTGCTTATCGCTCCAGCAACATGGGATATCAAATACGAAACCGCTGATTATAAAAAGCGCTACAACGAAGAGCTGAAAACCATCATGGACCGCGCCCTGGAGCAGCAAAAGAGAGGTAATGGAGAGGCGATTATTCGCCCAGTCGGCTTTGTTTATTGCCCTGAAGCCGCGGTTAGTGCCGACAGCTTTGTTGATTACTACACAGACAGACCAGAGCGGAATACGCCAACTGTTATTCAGGATATCAAAGTACCCGTTCTGGTGTTCGCGGGCAGCGAGGATGATGTAGTAAAGGACCTGATACCCCAGGTCGAGGCCATCCAGAAGCCTGGCAAGATCGACATGGTGATCATCGATGGTTCAGACCACTTCTTCCGTGATCTCTATGCCGAAGACCTGGTAGATGAAGCAACTGCCTATCTAGGTTGGGATTAAGCCTCAGAAATCCTGCGCGAATCGCAGGTAAAGACTGTTTCTTGCACCCCATTCGCCGTGGAGGCCAATTGTGCCTCCACCGGCCACAAAATCAATGCCCGCCATTCCGCTGACATTGTCGACTGTCGATATTTTTGAGTTCTGGCTTAAGAAATCGTCGTTGTATTTCTCTGTTCCATCGATGTACTGATAATTCGCGCCTAAAGACAGCTGGACTGGATCAAATTTCAGAATACCCTTGGCGTATATCAGACCCTCGGTCCAGCTGGTTTCCACATCCCTGTCTGTCTCACTTTTGCTGGTCAGGTTATATGAGAGGGTGCCGCCCGCATCGACATCAAATCGGGTGGTTTTAACGGGGAACCCCCTGAGGATCAGGCCCAGATGAGCACCGGACTGGCTCAGGCCAGCAGTTCTTGCGTAATCCGTTTGTGTAAGCCCTGAATAGCCGCCAAATAGCCCTGCATGGAAGCGTTCTGAGAAGTGCTGCGTAAATGCCGCCCCAAAACGGCTTATTTCCGTATCCGCAGTCTCATCTCCAATCTCCCAGTCACTCTGGGTCCGATCCACATAGACCCAGAAACTCACGGGCACATCCATCAGGGAGGGCGAGCTTCTGGCGAAGGCCGCCGGACTAAAGGCCAGGGTGAGTATTGCCAGGGTGATTAAGGGCCAGCGCATTAGTATTCTCCGGGTTGGATAAGCGATTTCATCGAAATTCTAACAATATTGCCTGCGGTAAATACAAAGTATTGTATGTGTGGTTCTGTAAACCCCCATCTCGGGTATAATGCGCGTTTTCCTCAAGACAGAAGCTGGAGTTAGGCATGTTTTCTATCCATATGGGTATCGCGGGCTATGATGACGAACTGTGGGAAGCCATTGAAAATGAGGCGCGCAGACAGGAAGAACACATCGAGCTGATTGCCTCAGAAAATTATGCCAGTCCTCGTGTCATGGAAGCCCAGGGCTCGGTTCTGACCAATAAATATGCCGAGGGTTATCCTCACAAACGTTATTACGGTGGCTGTGAATATGTCGATGTGGCCGAGCAGTTGGCCATAGACCGCGCTAAAGAACTCTTTGGTGCAGACTATGCTAACGTCCAGCCTCACTCAGGCTCTCAGGCAAACGCTGCTGTCTACATGGCACTGCTTGAACCAGGCGATCACGTTCTGGGTATGAGTCTTGCGCACGGCGGGCATCTAACCCACGGTTCCCACGTTAATTTCTCTGGCAAGATCTATAACGCCGTCCAGTATGGTCTGAACCCAGATACCGGTGAAATCGATTACCAAGAAGTCGAGCGCCTGGCTGATGAGCATCAGCCTAAAATGATTGTTGCCGGTTTCTCTGCTTATTCTCGTGTCGTTGACTGGCAGCGTTTCCGTGATATCGCGGACAAGGTTGGTGCCTATCTCCTCGTTGATATGGCCCACGTTGCAGGCCTGGTCGCCACCGGTGAATATCCCAATCCTGTTAACATAGCTGATGTTACCACCTCAACCACCCATAAAACCCTGCGTGGTCCACGCGGTGGCATTATCCTGGCCAAATCCAACCCGGAAATCGAAAAGAAGCTGAATTCACTGGTATTCCCAGGCACCCAGGGTGGCCCCCTGATGCATGTCATCGCAGCCAAGGCTGTGGCATTCAAGGAGGCACTGGAGCCTGAATTCGCTGAATATCAGAAACAGGTCGTCATCAATGCGCGCGCTATGGCAGACACCCTGAAAGATCGCGGTTACAACATCGTATCTGGTGGTACCGATAATCATCTCTTCCTGGTTGACCTGATTGAGAAGGGTCTTACCGGCAAGGAAGCCGATGCAGCCCTTGGTGCAGCCAATATCACCGTAAACAAGAACACCGTTCCCAATGATCCGCAGTCACCCTTTGTGACCAGCGGTATTCGCATTGGTACGCCTGCCATCACTACACGTGGCTTTAATGAGCAGGATTGTCGTGAACTGGCCGGATGGATTGCCGATGTGCTGGATGATGTGAACAATCAGCAGACCATCGAATCGGTTAAGGCGAAGGTTCTGGATATCTGTTCAAGACTGCCAGTTTACGGCCTGGAAGAAGAGGCCTAAGGGACAATCTGATGCTTTGTCCTTTCTGCGGAGCCCAGGATACCAAAGTCATTGACTCGCGACTGGCCAATGAAGGCGCCCAGGTACGTCGCCGTCGCGAATGCCTGTCCTGTTCCGAGCGCTTTACTACTTATGAGTCTGCAGAGTTAAACCTTCCCAGGGTGGTGAAGTCTGACGGCACACGTGAACCGTTTACGATCGATAAGCTCCGTCGCGGCATGTTGCATGCGCTCGAAAAGCGCCCCGTTGCCACAGACCGAGTGGAGGATGCAATTGACCGTATCCGTCACAAGCTTCTGGCCCAGGGCGATCGTGAAATTGAATCACGCAAACTGGGCGACTGGGTTATGGATGAGTTACATGCCCTTGACCAGGTCGCCTATATTCGATTTGCCTCGGTATACCTGTCATTCGAAGATGTGGATGCATTCCGCGAACTCATAGAGCGACTGGAAAAGGATCTCACGCCGGAAATGCGTCGCAACCAGATACCGCTCATTACAGACTAATCTCAATGCCCCAGTTTTCCGTAGAGGATCACCAGTTCATGGCCAGGGCAATCAGGCTGGCCAGAAAGGGCTTGTACTCAACACACCCTAATCCCCGTGTTGGCTGTGTCCTGGTAAAAGATGGGCAGGTCGTTGGCGAGGGCTTTCACCAGGTGGCCGGAGAAGGGCATGCCGAAGTGCTGGCACTTCGCGACGCCGGGGAAAAGGCGGCGAATGCTACAGCCTATGTCACCCTGGAGCCCTGTAGTCATCATGGTAAAACCCCTCCCTGTGCAGATGCCCTGGTTTCTTCTGGCGTTGCTCGCGTTGTTATTGCCGCTGACGATCCAAATCCACTGGTTTCAGGGAAGGGTATTGAGCGTTTAAGAGCATCAGGTATCCAGGCAGATACTGGACTGATGCAGCAGGAAGCGATTGAGCTGAATCCTGGCTTTCATAAACGCATGGAGTCTGGATTACCCTGGGTGCGCGTAAAACTGGCAATGAGCCTGGATGGCCGCACGGCCATGCCCTCAGGTGAATCTCAGTGGATCACGGGCGAACTGGCCCGTAGAGATGTGCAGTTATTGCGCGCACGCAGCGAGGCCATTCTGACGGGAACTGGAACGGTCAGGGCTGACAATCCCTCTCTTAATGTCCGCCTGTCCTCAGAAGAACTTGGCATCGAACAAAACGTCATACAGCCGCTGCGTGTCGTGGTCGACTCAGAGCTCAAAACGCCACAGGATGCACGCATGTTTTCACTCGATGGGTCAATACTTCTGGTGTCCGGCCGTGAAGGACTGGGGCAGGAGCAGAAACTAAAAAAGGCTGGCGCCGAGCTTGTCTGTTGCCCGGGTGAGGGTGGCAGAGTAAACCTGGAAGCCATGCTAAAGGAACTGGCCTCGCGCGAGGTTAATGAAGTCCATGTAGAGGCAGGCGAGCAACTATGCGGTGCCCTGCTGGAAAAAGGCCTGGTTGATGAAGTTGTCATCTACATGGCCGGACATATTATGGGCAGCTCTGGCAAAGGGTTGTTTGATATGCCATCTATTCAGAGCATGTCGCAGCGCAAGGCCATGAAGGTCATTGATATCCGGGCAGTTGGTGATGACTGGCGTATCACTGTCAGGCCCGAGCATTAAGGAATAGAGTTATGTCGACACTGGTCGCTGTACGAAAAAACAACAAGATCTGTATCGCAGGAGATAGCCTGACCACCTTTGGGGATACCCGGCTTTCGTCCGAATACGATGCCGCCAGTGACAAGATTCATCCTTATGCTGATAGCTTTATTGGTGTTGTCGGCAGTGCAGCTCATGCGCTGGTCCTGCAGAGCGTTTTTGACAACAAGGCCGCCCATAAGCATGACCTGTCCAGTCGGCAGGCTATATTCGAGACATTTCGCGCTCTGCATCCTAAATTAAAAGAGGAATACTTTCTTAACCCTAAAGAGGATGAGGAAGATGCCTATGAGTCATCACGCATGGATGTGCTTATCGTGAATGCCAGTGGCATCTTTGGTGTTTATTCTCTGCGCGAAGTCTTTGAATATTCGCGTTTCTGGGCGCTGGGATCGGGTGCTGAGTTTGCCCTCGGCGCCATGTTTGCTTTGTATGATCGCAGTGACGACGCCGAAGAGATTGCCAGGGCAGGTGTAGAGGCTGGAGCCGAGTTTAATAGCGCATCTTCACTGCCGCTGACACATTACACAATAGATATGAATGCAGGAGCCTAAGCCATGTTTACAGGCATTATTGAAGACGTCGGTAGTATCGCGCGCCTGGATAAGCGCGGCAGCGATGCCCGCATCTCCGTACAGGTCGGCAAACTCGACATGTCGGACGTGGCGCTGGGCGACAGTATTGCAGTAAACGGAGTCTGCCTGACGGCAGTTGAGCTCGATGACAGCCACTTTGTTGCTGATGTCTCGGGTGAAACACTGTCAAAAACCGCACTCGGCAACCTGGGTACTGGAAGTGAGGTAAACCTGGAAAAGGCCCTGACACCAACCACGCGTCTGGGCGGACACCTGGTCAGCGGTCATGTCGACGGCGTTGGTAAGGTGCTGGAGATCAGAGATGAAGGGCAGGCGATCTTTATCCGTATCGAGGCGCCGGCTGAGCTGGCCAAATATATCGCTATGAAGGGTTCGATCTGTATCGACGGGGTAAGCCTGACGGTTAACGGTGTGAATGGCGCTGAATTCGATCTGACAATCGTGCCACACACCCAGCAGGAAACTACCATAAAACATTACCGCCAGGGCACAGCAGTCAACCTTGAGGTGGACCTGATTGCCCGTTACCTGGAGCGTCTGATTCTGGGCGAACAGGCGGCACATGCAGATGGTACTGGCATTACCGAGGCCTTTCTGGAGCAAGCGGGCCTGGCATCTGGCAGCAACAAAACCTGACTATCTGAATAAAAAACCGCGCGGAAGCCATTGAAAATATAGTAAGTATCACCTACAGGAGATACTATACGCCCTCAAATTGTTAAACGAACACATCATGGCCATAAACACCACCGAAGAAATTATTGAAGACCTCAGAGCAGGGAAAATGGTCATCATCGTTGATGACGAGGATCGTGAGAATGAGGGCGATCTTCTCATGCTGGCCTCCTGGGTTCGTCCGGAAGATATCAACTTTATGGCGACTCATGGCCGCGGCCTGATTTGTCTGACACTTACCCGCGAGCGTTGCGAACAGTTAAACCTGCCTTTAATGGTCGGACAGACCAATGACACCCACGGCACTAATTTCACCGTCTCCATTGAAGCAGCCGAGGGCGTTACCACGGGTATTTCTGCCTATGACCGGGCGCATACTGTACGAACTGCGGTAGCGCCAAATGCCCAGCCGTCGAACATTGTTCAGCCTGGGCATATATTCCCACTAATGGCACAGCCCGGTGGTGTTATGACCCGCGCCGGTCACACCGAGGCAGGCTGTGACCTGGCAAGGCTGGCTGACTCTGAGCCTTCGGCTGTTATTGTCGAGATCCTGAATGAAGACGGCACCATGGCGCGTCGTGACGATCTAGAGGTCTTTGCTAAAGAGCATGGCCTGAAGATTGGCACCATTGAAGACCTGATTCGCTACCGCATTGAAAACGAGGGCACGGTTAAACGTGTTGTCGAAACCACACTGAAGACGGAAATGGGTGATTTCGAACTTTACGCCTATCAGGATGTTATCGACAAAAGTACGCATCTGGCCCTGGTGAAAGGAAAGATCAATTCAGACGAGCCCGTGGTAGTACGTGTGCATCTTGAGAACACAATCTGTGATGTCCTGCCTACGATCAGCCCAAGCTGTGGCTGGCCACTCAGAGATGCCCTGAAGCGTATTGCTGATGAAGAACTGGGTGTCGTCGTTGTCCTCAGGAAACCAGAATCTGAAGATCAGCTGCTAAACCAGCTCAGACAGATTCAGTTTGGCACCGGTGGTGATGCCCGCCCGGAAAGCGGTGACTCGCCAGATGATCTGCGTACCCATGGTATCGGCGCCCAGATCCTGCACGATCTGGGTGTGCGCAAAATGCGCCTACTGAGTGCGCCCAAGCGTTTCCATGGGCTGGGTGGCTTTGACCTTGAAGTGGTGGATTACATCTGGGAGTAGCGCACGGCCTGCGTTACAATCCGCTATTACGTTTTACAGGTGAGAAAATGAGCAAAATGACCGAGATTTCAGGCGATTTTACCAAGGCAGATGCCCGTTACGGCATTATCGTTTCACGCTTTAACGGCTTCGTCGTGGAAAGCCTTCTTGCCGGAGCCCTGGATGCACTCAAACGTCAGGGCGTCAGCGAAAAGAATATCTCGGTTATTCGTGTGCCTGGCGCATTCGAGATCCCGGTTACTGCCCAGAAAATGGCGCAGTCTGGAAAATTCGATGCCATTGTTGCCCTCGGCGCTATCATTCGCGGCGCTACACCGCACTTTGATATTGTCGCTAATGAGAGCGCTAAAGGCCTGTCCAGCGTGGCCCTGTCTTCAGGAATACCTGTTATCAACGGCATCCTCACCACTGACACCATCGAACAGTCTATTGAACGCGCCGGAACCAAGGCTGGTAACAAGGGCGCCGAAGCAGCGCTGGGCGCGATCGAGATGATCTCAGTCCTGAAGCAACTGGGCTGATATATGTCTGCTGCTGATCCAAGGCGACTGGCCGCAGAACGCCGTCGCTCACGTCGACTCGCCATGCAGGCCCTCTATCAGTGGCAGATGGCGGGTGAAAACGTCCAGGAAATCATTAACCAGTTTCTCGCCGAACAGGATGTTAAGGGTGCGGACCTGGGCTATTTCCGCGAATTAATCGAAAAGATTACCCAGTCTACTGACGAGCTTGATGAGGCAATTTCGCCACTACTGAATCGCCCAATTGAAGAGCTCGGTGCCGTAGAACGCGGCATACTGTACATTGGCATGTATGAACTCCTGCATCGTATCGATATCCCCTTCAAGGTCGTGATTAGTGAAGCCGTCGCGCTGACCAAGAAGTTTGGCGCTGATCAGGCACACAAGTTTGTTAATGGCGTTCTTGATCGCGCGGCAAAAGAATCACGCAAGCTGGAGCAGGGCAGCTTCTAAGTTCCGACATGGCCTCGGAATTCGAACTTATTCACAAGTATTTCCAGTCCACAGACCTGCCGGACAACGTCACGCTTGGCGTTGGTGATGATGCCGCGCTGCTGAATATGCCTGAGGGGCATCAACTCGTGGTTACGGTTGATACGCTCATCGAAGGCGTCCATTTTCCCGTAAATACTTCCCCGGAAGATATTGGCCACAAGGCGCTAGCCGTCAATCTTAGTGATCTCGCGGCCATGGGGGCTTCTCCGCGTTGGGTGACACTTGCCCTGTCCCTGCCTTCTGCAGATGAGGGCTGGGTAGAAAAATTTGCCCAGGACTTCATGGCGCTGGCTCAAAAGCATGGCGTTAGTCTTGTTGGTGGAGATACTACTCGCGGCACTCTGAGCATTACCGTTCAGGCCATGGGCTGGGCAAACAATGCCATGTCTTTGCTGCGATCAGCGGCTAGTGAAGGAGACGATATCTATGTTTCTGGAACCATCGGAGACGCAGGGCTGGCCCTGCAAATGCTATCAGAGCGGGGGGTGATCCCCGATTCACTGTTAAAGGCCCTGAATCGCCCTGAGCCCAGGATCGACCTGGGTATGGCCCTGAGCGGCATAGCCAATGCCTGCATCGATGTTTCGGACGGATTGATTGCAGACCTTGGACACATTCTTGAAGCGAGCGAGGTTGGCGCTGAGCTTTCACTTGACTCCCTGCCGTACGGCAGTTTTGTCAAACAGTGGCTGTATGCAGGCAATGACCCAACATTGCCCCTGACCTGGGGAGATGACTACGAGCTCTTATTCACGGCATCACCCGAACAGGCCTCCACCATTCAGGCACTGTCAGTCAACCTGGGCCTTCCGTTAACCCGTATTGGTAAAATCACCGAACAACCGGGGTTGCACATCTTTACCCCTGAAGGTGAAATCGCTAATGTGGCTGGTACCGGCTACGATCATTTTGGAAATCACGCATGAGACCACTCAATCAGCCGCCCGCAAAGGTCGTCCTGACCAATCCCGTACATTTCCTGGCCTTCGGCTTTGGCTCAGGACTCTCTCCTGTAGCTCCAGGCACCACCGGCACTATGGCCGCTATACCGATTGCCTGGTTAATGGCTGAATACCTGACATTGCCGCTTTATCTGGCCGTTACGCTGATTGCCATGGTAGTGGGTTTCTGGATCTGTGGACGATCCTCGGAGATGCTGGGCGTGCATGACCATCGCGGCATCGTCTGGGATGAGTTTGTGGGTTATTTCATTACCATGATTGCCGTACCCCAGACCTGGTACTGGATGCTGCTGGGTTTCCTGCTGTTCCGATTCTTCGATATCTTCAAACCCTGGCCTGCCAAGCAGTTCGATGCCTCTCTGCATAATGGCGTGGGTATTATGATTGATGATGTGATTGCCGGTCTGTACGCGCTGGCCTGTATGCATCTGTGTATTTATGGCTACAATCACTGGCTATGATTCAGGGTTTTAATATATCGGCAATTGAAAGCTTTCTGCTTGAGTTACTCGGGCAATTGACAGCGCTTGATATACTCATACTCGTAATTGCCTTTATCCTGCTTCTTTCATCACCCTTGCTTGCCAAATATTTTCATGGCGGCAATAAGGCTGTCAGGGCAAAAATCGGGATATTTCGCGCCATAAATATCCTCATTATTGGCGTCATGCTCTTTTATCACCTCCTGGTACCTAATCTTGCTGAGTCCTGGGTGCTGCGGGCTATATCCAGTTTCGTAACGATTTACTTTGCTTATCTTTTGATTCACATAACGTCGTTTTTTATTAAACGTCGGTATGGACGCAAACACGAAGTCAACGGTGAGGTGCTGCATACAGTTACTTACCACAGTCGATTGCTCTCATTGATTGCCGGCACCCTGATTACGATTGTTGCACTGATTGCTGTAATACGGATTCTGGGTTTCGAAAGCCTCCTTGAGGCGGGCGGTGTACTGGGGGTTATTGGTGTCATCCTGGCGTTGTCCCAGGCTTCCTGGGCCCCGGATTTAATCGCAGGCCTTATTATTTTGAATAGCAGCCTGGTGGAAGAGGGAGATGTCATTGAGATATCTGGTAATGATGCTCTGACAGGAAGCATTTTCAAAACCAAGATATTTCATACCGAAATACTGAATCTGGCCAATAATCATCGCGTCATGATACGTAATACCCAGTTGCGTAATTATGCGATCAATAATCTTTCCAAGTTTACATCGGCTCGTGGTTTGCGCGAAAAGCTCGTCTTCAAGATTGGTTATGAAGTACCACCTGAAAAAGTACGCGACTTCTTTTTGCGGGTATACGAGTCTGCCAGTAAGTTCGATGAGCTTTCGATCGAAAAAGATTGTCCCTTTGAGGTCAGTGTGGCTGATACCGCTGACTATGCTGTAGTTTGGTCCCTCGGCTATTACACAAAAGACGTTAAATCTGTCTTAAAGACCAGGGTTCAGCTACGCGAACTGGTGCTGAAGATGTCTTTTGATTCAGGCATACAATTAGCTACACCAACACAACTTATGATGCAAAATGAGGTGGCGTCTTGAAAGTCCTGTCCCTCACGCTGTTACTTGCTTTATTGATTGGCAACGCTCACGCCGTCAGCAAGATCGAGATTGTTGCCCTGTTCACCGGTAAGGCGGTCATACTTGTCGATGGAAAACGCCAGCTCATTGCAGATGGCGATATCACGGAAGAGGGTGTCGAGGCAGTACGTATCAATAGCTCGCGCGCCATTCTCAGGGTAGATGGCGAAGAACTGGTTCTGACCCTGAATAATCGTATTGGTGGTCCTTATCAGAAGAAAAAGGTCATTACTGAATCTGTCTACAAGCTCAGAAACGGACAATACATTGCAGCAGGCGGTATCAATGGCGTACCCGTACAGTTCATGATCGATACGGGTGCAAGCCGGGTGGCTATTTCAGCCAACGAGGCGCGCCGTATCGGTATCGATTACGAGAAAAAGGGTACGCCCATAGAAGTCAGCACGGCTTCGCATCGCTGGCCCGCCTATGCCCTGAACTTTGACAAGGTGCGTCTGGGGCAGATTGAGCTTCGCAATGTCGCGGGTATTGTCGTTGATAGCAACAAGCCCGATGTGCCTTTGCTGGGCATGTCTTTTCTGAACCAGGTAGAGGTCTCTACACAGGGTCAGGTCATGACCCTGACCTACGATTAGGGCCGTTTTGGACGCCACCTCCGCAGTGAACCATGGTATTATTCTTTCCGCGTTTATGGTGGCCTGCATTGGTTCCCTCGCGACGAAAAGCTGTGAACCCCGCCAGGCCCGGAAGGGAGCAACGGTAACAGTGGACTCGGGTGCCGGGGTGTAGCTGGTGCGGGTCGCCACCCAATTACAATAATGATAATTATCAATTCGTTACAAGGCACTCTTTGAGCTTATTCTATGAGCTATCAGGTACTTGCCCGTAAGTGGCGCTCTCGCAATTTCGAAGAACTGGTCGGCCAGACACATGTACGCCGCGCACTCGTAAATGCGCTCGAGGAAGACCGTCTCCATCACGCCTATTTATTCACGGGTACCCGTGGGGTCGGCAAGACTACGATTGCCCGAATCTTTGCCAAGTGCCTGAACTGCGATACCGGCGTAACTGCCACGCCCTGTGGTGTATGTGAGTCCTGCAAGGCCATTGATGAAGGACGCTTTGTCGACCTGATCGAGGTGGATGCTGCCTCACGCACCAAAGTTGAGGACACCCGCGAACTGCTGGATAACGTGCAGTACGCGCCTACACGCGGTCGCTTCAAGGTCTACCTGATCGATGAGGTGCACATGCTCTCAGGGCATAGTTTCAATGCTCTGCTCAAGACACTGGAAGAGCCGCCTCCGCATGTTAAATTCCTGCTTGCAACGACTGATCCGCAGAAACTTCCGGTAACGGTTCTCTCACGTTGTCTTCAGTTCAACCTGAAGCGCATGGCGCCTCAGATGATCGTCGATCATCTACAGCATATCCTGAAGGAAGAGGGGATTGAACACGAGTTGCCCGCGCTGAACATGATTGCTCGTGCAGCCGATGGCAGTATGCGTGATGGCCTGAGCCTGCTGGACCAGGCAATCGCCTTCTGTGGCGGCAAGGTAAAGACTGACGAAGTCTCCGAAATGCTGGGCACGGTTTCACGAGAGCACCTCTATCGCATTGCAGAAGCGCTGATTGCTCAGAATCCCGGCCAGGTTATGAGCGTCGTTGCTGAGCTCGCGGAACAAGCCCCTGATTTTGAAGATGTGCTGGCCGATCTGATCACGCTCTTGCACCAGGTAGCCCTGATGCAGACCGTCCCTGCGGCCCTGGAGCTACCGGATGAAGACAGGGTAAGGCTGGAGACCCTGGCTAATGGCATACACCCTGAAGACCTGCAGCTGTACTATCAGATAGCCCTACAGGGCCGTAAAGACATGCCTGTTGCACCTGACCTGAAGGATGCCTTCGAGATGGTGCTACTGCGAATGCTGGTTTTTCGCCCAGCCGGTGATGCAGAACTCGCAGCACCGGCAGCACAGGGTACGGCCCAGACTGTAGCAAGGCCCGAACCCCAGGCAAAAACTGCAAGCACACCCGAGCCTGTCTCAGCCCCTGAACAAAAGCCTGTTGCTCCCTCTCCGGCGCCAGAAGCTCCTAGGGTTGCGCATTCTTTAGAAGAATTTAAAGACTGGGTGACGTTACTTCCCAATCTTGGACTTAGCGCCATGGTGAAGGAACTAGCCAATAACTGCTTCGTAGAAACCTGGAATGAAGAGCAGGTCGTACTGGGTATCGATAAGAGCAAGGAATACCTGGCAACAGACAAATCCCGTGAGCGTATTGCTCAGTGCATATGCGATTACTTCGGACAGAACATAGCAGTGAAAATTCAGGCCTCTGAGGCCCAGATTGAAACACCAGCCATGTCCAGAGAAAGGGCTGCTGAAGAGAAGCAGAAGGCCGCAGAATCATCTGTCGAACATGATGACTTTATCCAGGCCATGCAGGATGCATTCGATGCTGAGGTCGTACCAGGTACCGTAAAACCCAACTCATAGTTTCGACGGTTAGCTTGCCAAAGAAACTTTTTCTTGTCGGCAAGTTATGTTCGGATTAAACATCTAGAGTATCCCAAACAATCCTAGCGACTCTTTGAATAACATTAGAGCGAAAACACACATCACAACGCCAAGCATACGCATGGTATTCACATAGATTTTACCCTGTAGGAACGCTCTCGATTGTCCGACAAGTGCGGCCAGAAGAATCTTGGCGCCTATCAGGCAGACATAAAACCCCAGGATAAATACAAAAGGCAAGGCCATGCTGGTTTTCATCGCCTTACTAAGAATAGGCGTGCCCACGGTCAACCAGAAGATATAGGGGTGCGGGCTGAGCGCATTGGCCACGATGCCTTTAGCCAGAGACCTGGGAGGCTCGGGTGGCTGCTCGAAGATGTTCTGTTTTATCCGCAGGCTGGATATCCCCAACCAGAGAACAAAACCACTGCCCAGCAGGGCGATCACGCCGATAACTGGCTTCGCATCAGCGAGCAATACGGAGAGTAAAAAGGTGAGGGTAATAATGGGGATATCCGTGATGAGCGGGGCCAGCGCCACCCTCATGCCCGATCCGACACCATGTCGCAGGGTTTCGCTAATAACGAGGGCTAGCAAGGGCCCAGGAGCAAACCCGGCAGAGAGCCCGAGAATTATTCCAGCTGTTATTAATTCGATCATGAGTACATCACTAAGCGTCCAGACCTCATCATAGGTGGTATTTTCCTGGAATGACTAGTGCTTCAGACATTCTGGTATTCTTTCCCTATGCAACAGCCAATTCTAAAGCTCCTTGCAGTCCTATTCCCTCTCTTCTGGCTGGTTGCCTGCGCGAGCCTGCCAGATGAGGAGCCTGAGCCACGGGTTGTTATACCTATGGACAGACCACATCAGGGATCACTCAGCGTCCTGAGCCTCAATCTGGCGCACGGCCGCAAGGACGCGGTTAATCAACTTTTTCTTTCCAGGGAAGACTTTGAAAACAACCTGTCAGAAATCGCAGACCTGATTATAGAGACTGATGCAGATATCGTAGCCCTGCAGGAGGCAGACGGTCCCTCACGCTGGAGTGGGGGATTTGACCATGTTGCCGCACTAGCTGAAGATGCCGACTATCCCTGGTTTGAACGGGCCAGCCATGCCCGGAGCTGGTTGTTTGATTACGGTACGGCATTGCTTTCCAGGCAACCCTTTGAAGAAGTTCTGAATCATACCTTCGAGCCCTCGCCCCCCACCATGAATAAGGGACTGATGCTTGGCCAGATTTCCTGGCAGAAGGAGGAAGGCAACAAGCCTTTGCTGGTAGATATCATCTCGGTGCATCTGGACTTTTCTCGTCAGAGTGTTCGCGAGAAACAAATCGAAGAACTGGGAAACACACTTAAGGGGCGCAATAATCCTGTTGTCATCCTGGGGGACTTCAACAGCGACTGGTTCTCAGAGGCCTCTATCGTTCAGTCCCTTGCAGATAAGGCTGGGTTGCAGGTATACAGGCCAGAGGCTACTGATCTCGGCACGTACAAAGAAGGACAAAAGCGCCTGGACTGGATTCTGATCTCAAATGAACTGAAGTTTGTTGAATACACGGTACTGCCTACAGGTGTGTCAGACCATTTTCCAGTCTATGCAGAGATAGTGATTCGCTAAATAATGCTACGCTTTAAATAGAGATAACGGAACAGATTGCGAGGGTTAGATGCATATTGTCAGAGGCATATTATCAGCATCACTTATTTTATTACTTGCTTCCTGCGCAACCACAGAGCAAAAGCCTGTCTCTACACCATTCGATGCCCTTGAAAAGTTGTCAGGCCCTGCAGTCAGGAATGATAAAGATGCCTTCATGCAGCAACTCTATATTTCCAGGACATTTCTACCCCATAAACAACTTAAGCATGATCCGATAGCGCTATCCAAACAATCAGAAGCCCCCATTAATAATGCACAGGCCAAGATCATTGGTCCTTCCTACCAGGATTCATTGCGCTCGTTAGCGGCAAAGCTCTGGATGATTGAGCATGCTGAGCACACGCTGGATCTGACCTATTACATCTACAAGTATGACCCAACCGGTTATGCCCTGATTGGCGCCCTGTGTGACGCTGTTAAACGCGGTGTCGATATACGCATCATGGTGGATTCATTAGGTTCCATGAGCAGCAACCATGCGCCAATGCGCGCCCTGGAGACCTGCGCGGAAGATGCTGGCTACATGCGTGATGCCTATAAAAAGGAAACACCGCATAAAGCCCGCGTGCAGTTTGTCATTATCAACGCCCTGACCAGTTGGAGTAGCTGGTCAAACCGACGTTCTCACGACAAGCTGATTATCAAAGACGGCAGCTTTCCTGGAAAAGATATGGTCATGACCGGGGGCAGGAACATTTCGGTCGATTACTACGGTATTAACAAGGATGGCAGCAGAAACAAGGACACTTACCTGGATCTCGAGATTCTGCTTAGATCAGACGGCGGGGTAGAGACCAACCTTGGTGAAATCACTGTAGGTGACGTCAGCAGTGTTTATTACACGCTTTTATTCCTGCATAAGGGCAATCGCCGCATTCACCCGGTCTCCAACGATGGCGATGATAGTGCCTTTGGGCTGCTAGATCCCTATGCCAATTATCGGCAGAAGGCCCAGGAAGCCCTGGCATTCATCAAAAATGTACCTGCCATTAAGTCAGCCTTTGAGGAGATGCCTGAATATCTTAATTCAGGATATCGCTCATCAGAGGTTCGTCTTGCTCATGAACTTGGCAACCTGGTCAGTACGGATGTAGTCAGCGATGTCGTAGAAATTAAGTCCCGGAACACCAATTCCATCGAGGCCATCCTGGCCAACGCTGTTCAGGAAGCAGAAAGAGAAGGTGATTTAACAGGAACCCTGCGTATTATTTCCCCTTATCTCTTTATCGCTCAGTACAAAAACAAGGAAGGAGAGATCTTTTACGATGGTGCGCAACGCATGCTGGAAATGCTGGAGCAATACCCGGGGCTATCGTTTGAGATCATTACGAATTCTGTGCTCACCAGCGATAACTTCTATACACAGAGTGTTATCGATATGGACACCGCGCCTCGTCTGCTACTCACGGAAGAAATGCAGGCAACCTGGTTAAAAAATCGTAAAGATAGCGAGTTCAATCCGGAATTCGTCAACAGCGAGGAATGGGTGCGCCTGATCAATCATCCTCGTATAGGTATATACCAGACCGGTTTACTCGATTCTGCTCTGATCGGTGGAACAGAAAGTTACGGGAAGCTACATGCAAAGACCTTCTTCGATGATGATTTTGGCTTTGTAGGCACTTCGAATTTTGATTACCGGTCACGCCTCTACAATAACGAGATGGGTTTTTACTTTGTTGATCCTGAGCTTGCGAGTGACCTGAACAAGGTATTCGAGGAGCTCAAGTCAATTTCACTACGCTGGGGTACGCCCGAGTGGCTGGAAATGCGTAAAAAACTTATCGCGTCAGGTGGCTTTAAGGGATATACCACTGGTACCCAGAGAGGGCGCTACAAGTTTTTGAAGAGCACCGGCTTAATCTGGCTGTTCTAATTAAGTTCGATCACGTCATCGATTGCAGGGCATAATGCATCCAGCCCGTAACGTTCCTTAATAGCAAGCTTCAGCGCCGTACGCTCTTCATCCTCTCCATGGATCAGGATGATCTGTGGCTCTGAGGGTGCCACATCACTGAGCCAGTCGAGCAGCTCTGAATGACCAGCATGAGCAGAAAACCCGTCCAGCATGTGAATGCGAGCATTGACCGCTACGGTTTCACCAAAGATTTCTACCCGTTTCTCGCCATCAGCAAGCCTGCGGCCCAACGTATCCTCAGCCATGTAACCCACGAGGAGTACATTGACATTTTCACGCCACAGATTATGGCGTAGGTGATGAATGATACGGCCACCTTCGCACATACCAGAGGCGCTGATGATAATGCAGGACTGTTCGCTGTAATTAAGCTCGATAGACTCTGCCACATCCTCGATAACAACCAGGCCTTCCAGGTCCTGCTGTAACTGCTGATTCCTGGCTAATTCAGTGAGTTCCTCATCATAGAGCTCTGGGTGGCGGACAACGATTTCTGTCGCCTTCGTGGCCATAGGACTATCCAGGTAGATAGGGAATTCCTTCGGGATGAGTCCCTCGCGTACTGCCTCGGCAATGTAGTACAGGATGATCTGGGTACGGCCTACCGCGAAGGCAGGAATGATGATGCGTTCCTGTTTATCCCAGGCCTCCTTGAGTAGTTGTTTGAAGCCTGACACCGTTTCATCCTGAGGGGTGCGTTCACGACCTCCATAGGTGGACTCCAGAAAAACAAGGTCGCCCTGTGTCGGACGTACCGGGTCACGAAGAATAGGAGCGGCGCAAGGGCCAACATCACCAGAAAAGACCAGAACGCGCTTTTCACCCTCATGTTCTATGGTCAGTTCAACACTGGTGGATCCCAGTATATGACCGGCCTCGAAGAGCCTTACCTCAACACCTGGCGCCACCGTCTCTGGCCGGTTGTAATGGAGTCGTTCATGCCAGGAGCGTATGGCTTTAACATCCTGAACGGTATACACAGGTTTTTGTATTTCCTCTCCTGCACGTCTTCTTTCGCGGTTTTCGCGTTTGATGCTTTCTTCCTCGATCTTTGCCATGTCTTCAAGCAGGACCCTGGTCGTATCCAGCGTTCCGTGCGTGGCATAGAGGGGGCCTTCGTAACCAGAGGCATAGAGGAGGGGGAGACGCCCCGAGTGGTCCAGGTGCGCATGACTAAGAATCACGGCATCCAGCCTGGATGGATCTACAGGACCAAGTGAACGACTTCGTTCACGGCTACTACGACCACCCTGAAAAATGCCAAAGTCGACCAGTACCTGGGCATCGGGTGTTTCTACCAGGTAACCAGAGCCAGTCACTTCACCTGCGGCACCACAAAGTCGCACCTTGATCATAACGGGTCTCCTTGTTTCTTCTGGTCTGGCTGTCTGGTTGAATGTTCATCACCATTCATCGCATGGCGTGCCGGGGCCTCACGCGCCAGTCGCACGCAGGTCTCAACCAGCTTGTTCATAACAACAGGAATACCAGGTGAGTCGTCCTCGGAAACGGCCTCTACAACACTCAGGGCCAGATAGGGTTTGGACCGCTTTTTAACCGCCTGGCGAATAACCTGTGCGGGTGAGCTATTCCTTAATGCAGCAGGAGATAGCCGAGAATGATGCTCGTAGACGCCTGAATAACCGTTTTCCCAGAAACAGTGCTCAATATCCAGGTCACAGAGCAGGGTGATGTGATCGCTTTCTTCACGATCTCCAAGAAACTCTCTGCCAGTCTCCAGGTAATGCTGGCCCGCATCATCACCATCTGCCAGCAGGTGCCATTCGATCCCCAGTTCCCGTGCTGCTTTTATTAGCGGATCCAGACCACATTGGGCAAACTCGATACAGCTAATGCCTTCCAGGGCGAACTCATAGCCCATCAAACGGGCAATCTGTGGCACTACCCAGAACTCGGATTCGCCCTCTACCAGTAGCCATAAGCGTGAAAAACTCGCCACGCTATTGCGCGTACGCTGGTGATACCCCAGTCTTCTGAGGTCTTCTAACGACAGGGCATGCTCCCTCACTCGGTACTGATGCACAATACCGTTATAACGGGTAAGGCGACGGATCCGTTTCAGGGGAACGGCAGCCAGGAAGTCTCCTGAATGAGTGGTAACAATTTTCTGCCAGTCGATATGACCTAACATCAGGGCAAGCGAGGCCAGTGTCATTGGATGTAAATGGGCCTCAGGATCTTCGATAATCCATATCGGTTCAGCATGAGGAAGGAACCCTTCCGGATGCTCGCGTAGTAAGGCTGCCACGAGCAATAAAAATCCCAGCTTTTCAGCGTAGCTTCCAGACTCATTCAGGGCTATGGAACTGGATTGCAAATCTTTCAGGTCTTTACCCAGTATCTCGCCGATGGCTTTATCCAGAGCCAGCATGCCCCAGTCGATGTAATTATCCCTGGTTTCCATCAGTTCACGAGCAGCCGCAAAACCATTGTCGAGCTCCGCAGACATGCTGGAGGTGTTTCTCGAGAGTAATGCTGAGGTTGATTCCAGTATGCGCTGGATTAGCTGGGCAATTTCAGGAGAGGGCGCTGTCTTAGACGGGCTGGTTTCAGTGTCAGGCTCGTGGTTAATCTCGTGGCCTGTGAGCATGCCGCCGGTAATTCGTATGATGGGCGCCATCTGGCGCAACCACTGAAAAACGGCAGAATCCGATGTTTTTCTGTGGGAGCCAGGAGACTCTAACTGCCATGTTGCCTGGGAGCTTCCTTCATTAACCGCGTCGGCCTGCAGGTCAAGGTAGAGTTTTCGTGGCTTCCTGCTGATTTCGGGTAATAATTCAGCTATGGGTTGGTAGGCCTTGTCAGACCATTCACCAGGTCGGCGCTCCTCAAAGCCTAGCCGGATCCTGATAGGACCAGAAGCCGTGTCTTTCCCCTTTTCATGATGGAATTCCCTGGCCTCAAACGTCAGTCCACCATCTTCGGTATCATCATCAAGAACCCGAGCCAGGGAATCTAGCAGACTAGATTTGCCGCAGTCATTTTCTCCAATGAGCACCGTGGTGTTATCAAAGTCCAGCTCGGCGCTACGTACCGCCCGATAGTTTTCGACTTTTAGGGTGCTCAAATACAAAGACTATGTGCTCCCATGACCCTTTATTGTGCAATATTCATATTTGTAATTTAGCATGACTTACTGTTTGGTTGCCGGGTTGGTCAAAGTCATAAAACATCATATACCTCGACTTTATTTAACTTATCAACAAAGAAGGATGCGGCTAATGAATAAGAATATCTTGATGTCCCTGAGTATCGCCGCCCTGGCGGCTTCCCTTGGTTCAGCAACAGTGCGTGCTCAGCTACCTCTGCCTCCCGACAAACAATCCCTTGTCTCTTGCTAATACTTACTTATACGGGCAAATCCTATATATGAACTGATCATTTCCCTGGCTGAGGCGGAAAAATGCAGAAAACGATACTGATTACCGGCTCAACCGATGGCATTGGCCTGGAAACAGCTAAAGCCCTGGCCTCCATGGGCCACAATGTACTTCTGCATGGGCGTAATTCAGCAAAGCTTGAGCAGGCCAAGAGGACTGTCTCCGAGCTAGCGGAAGGAGGGCGCATTGAGAGCTACCTGGCAGACCTGTCGCGCATGGCTGATGTCGACGCACTGGCAAAGGCGGTAATGGACAAGCACGATAGTCTTGATGTGCTGATTAATAATGCCGGTATCTATAAGACACCAAAACCAATCACGAAGGATGGCCTGGATGTGCGCTTTGTAGTGAACACCATAGCCCCGTATCTGCTCACGAAACGCCTGATGCCGCTGATTGGGTCATCTTCACGGGTAGTCAATCTATCTTCTGCCGCCCAGTCATCAGTAAATTCAGAGGCGCTGGCAGGAAGAGTCAGGCTATCTGATGACTTCGAAGCCTACGCTCAAAGCAAGTTGGCCATCACCATGTGGTCACACAGTATGGCGCTTTCCTTCAAAGATGACGGCCCTGTCATTGTCGCCATTAATCCCGGATCATTACTTGCCACCAAGATGGTGAAAGAGGGCTTTGGCATGCCTGGAAAAGATATTCACATCGGCTCAGAGATACTGGTCCGTGCGGCCTTGTCAGATGAATTCACTGCCGCTTCTGGCATGTATTTCGATAACGACATAGGCCAGTTTGGATCGCCCCATCCGAATGCACTGGACCTGGAAAAATGTCGAGAGATAGAGCAGGCAATCGAGACTATTTTGTCTGCCTATTAACGTTTCGCTTATGTTTTAGATGTGGCTAACAAGGTATTTCAAAGTGCAGTTCGTGTATAGATAAAGAGCATCAGGGCCAGCAGGGTCACAAACCAGCCAATCAGATAGATGCGCATGGCCTTCCTGGCCTTTTCCTTCTCGTACCAGGTCCTGGGGCTCACGCCCTTGGCCCAGAACACGATCTTACTGGCCAGGTTGACCGAAACGATGTTAACGGCAAGTAACAGGCCGGCATCCATTGCAAAATCAAAGTTCCCTTTGCCCAGCATGATGCCAAGCGTGGTCGCAGGCGGGAGCAGGGCGACCGCAACCATAACGCCTACCAGGACACTCGATAATCGAGTTGTCAGTGAGAGTGCGGCTGCAGCACCAGAAGCCAGCGCAAGTACCGCTGAGTCGATGCCTACAATCGTTCGGGACATCAGCTCGGGACTGAAGTTTTCAAAGTTCCAGAAAAAGCCAATGGCTGTCGATAATGTAATCGCCAGTAGAATACCAGCGGCAAGGGTCTTAGCTGATTTCGCCATCAGCGCTGTATCACCGAGGGCAGTACCCACGCTCAGGGCCAGGTTAGGGCCAAGGAGGGGCGCAATCACCATCGCCCCAATGACGACCGCCACATTGTTTTCAATCAATGCGATGGCCGCTACGATGGTCGATAAAACGACCAGCACGATGTAATTTCGATCAAGCTCTGCACTGGTCTTTACTTCCTCGTACAGGGCTTCGCGAGCGGCAAGCTTGCTGGTTTTCTTCTTACGTTCTACTTGCTCTTCAGACTTGGGCAGGGACATCTCAACGGGCAGCACGGTAATGCGCGCGGTTGGTTGAGCACCAAGGATATGCTGCAATTTATCGATAACGACCTGTAATACATCGTCCTCAACAAGGATGCGCGTCAGCTGCATACCATCTTCTCCGGAAACGCCCAGGCGTAAGTCCTCAGCTTTAGCCTGGTCGGCAATAGCGCGAATGGTGTCAGAGCTGCCTGACTCCGCAATCACTTCAACGTACTTCATGTATTCAGGTCCCCGGGGAATACTTAGCAATTAACTGTTATGAATCATGGGCAAACAATCATTACCTTAACATTTCTTAGCCGCAACGCTGATATGATTGAGTTAAGGCACACAAATTGATGTGGAGGAATCGACAATGACTGCCAGTAACAAGCCTGGGCCATTCCCCAGAATTCGCAGAACCTTTCTTGCAGGCCTGCTTGCAGCCTTACCTTTGGCGCTTACGGTAACCGTCATCATATGGTTAGCTGAGTATATACAGCGATTCCTGGGTCGAAACAGCGCCTTTGGCAAGTTCATGGAGTCTTTTGGGCTCAAGTTTGTGTCTTCTGAAATCAGTGCCTATCTGCTGGGTGTCCTGGCAGTGCTGCTGCTGATTTACGTGCTGGGTGTTTTCGTAGAAGCGGGCATGAAGAACCGCTGGCAGGCCCTGATTGATGGAATACTCAACCGCGTGCCTCTGGTCGGCACGCTTTATAACGCACTCAATAAGCTGATCCGCATGTTCGACACCAAGGATCAGGCAGATATCCAGTCGATGGGTGCCGTGATGTGTTTCTTTGGTGGAAAAGAGGGCAGTACGGGTGTGCTGGCCCTGCTGACCAGCCCCGAAAAGATCAATATGAATGGCGTAGATTATTATTCGATTATGATCCCCACTGCACCAGTACCGTTCGGCGGTGCCATTTTGTTTGTTCCAGTAGACTGGGTTGAGCATGTCGATATTGAATTTGACGGGTTATTGAATATCTACATGTCGATGGGCATCACGTCACCGGAATATTTCAATCAGCCTAAAACCAGCCGGACAGAGAAAGCTAGTTAACATTGCGAAGGCTATCAATAGTGTCTTGTGTTTTCTGTTGTTGCCTTTGTTTCAGTTGGGAGATGTATTTCCGGTCAAATAGTTTTTCGCAATAAGCACTACCGTCACTTGGTATACTGCCTTCAAATATCCAGCGGGCGGGAACATGCAATGGACTGGTTACAAACGACAAAACACCGCCTGCAATATCCAGCGGGGTGGTTCTTAAGCGCGTCTTGTTAAACTCGCCTTCCACTCTGATTGGCGTTTTCAGGGAATAGAGCCGGGCAGTTTTGGATTTTGGGAATAAGGCCAGAGAGATGTATTCCTCATTAAAATCGACTGTAAGATTTCCATCCATCCAGACCTTGCTTGTATCTAGTGCCAGGTAGTCCTCTTTCACTATGCCGTCATTAATATCTAACAGGGCGACGCCGCAATTGAATTTAGATTCGTTCTTGGTGATCTCGGGCAACAGAACGAGATAAAGGTTCACGCTCCAAAGATCAAATACCCTGGCGCGTGTATCCACGGGCCACAACGCCACATCCAGTTTTCCAGTAGCATTATCGAACAAATGATCAAAGGTCTCACCATCCAATGCCAGGTCTATGCGGCTACTCATAAGTCCCCTCATGGTTGTTTCCGGTTTTATAAGCCTTGCCAGAACACCATAGTCTATTTTTTCTGCGTCGAGCTCCAAATGACCTTTCAGGCTAACCTCACTGGCATGCAGGAATAACCTGGCATCCAGGCTCCCCTCCAACAGAGTGATTTTGAGTTGATCTATATTGAGCTTGTCGTCCCCAAGTTTCAGAGAAATAAACGCAGTACCCAGCTGCTCTGGCCCTTCATGGATTTGCTCTGCACGCAGATCCAATTGCAGTGAGGCATCGAAGTTTCGTAATGTCTTTCTTACTATTGCTCTACGAACATTGATATCTTCATGTGTCAGGGTATCTGTAACAGAGGATTTGGAGCTTGACGAATTCTGGGTTTTTAACCAGAACCCAATTGGATAATCACTTAACTGAATGAGAGGTGTGGTAAGAGATACCTTCCATTGAGACTCCGGCCTGGATGTATCCAGGTCAACACTCCCGGTAATCTTCAAATCGTCTATCTGCGCATCTATATCGCTAAAGCGAACCCTTTTGCTGGCAAACTCAAGCTCAGATCTCAGGCTGTAATGAGTAACGATCGGGACATGTATATTCAGTGCCTGAGCCATTTCATGAAGGTTTCTACCCGACAGGTAAAGAGAGAATTCCTGCTCACTATCTTTTGCAGGTAGTTGTATAGAGCTTTTCAATTGTAGATTGGTGCCTGCCAATGTCAGTTTGAAATCCAGTTCGTGGCTGTCACGGACAGAGCCAGGGTTAACACGTAAAGAAGTCTCGAAGGGCTTATTTGCGATTTGGCCGGTTCCATGAAGCACCCAGTCCTTGTTGCCAAACATGGATTTAAACGGATTGGCGGTCAGTTCGGCAGAATAGGGCACCTCTTTGAACGTGGCCGATATGCTTAGCCTGACTTCATCTGAATTAACTGCATCAAGCGTGAGACTGTTGAGGTAATCCGTATAGCTTCTACCAACCATCTCATCCCGCACTTCAAAAGTTATATTGGACAGGTGGAACTGATCGATACTCAGCTTTTCCTTAAGTGGCTTTGTACTGCCCTCCTTGTGTTCACTGGACTTATGAAAAGCCCAGTTAAATGAGCCATCAGGTTTTCTATGCAGGTTCACCAGTACATCGTTAGATGAAATCTCCGTGAAATGAAAGTCTCCACGGATTAAGGCGAGTAAAGAAAGGTGAGCCTCCGCCCGGGAGATTCGTAAGGAGTAATCGTCGGGAAAACCTTCCGGATTTCGGGCATACAAATTCTCGACGTAAAGGGCAGGGAAGAGGCCTGAAGAGAGGCGAAAATCTCCTTCAATACTAACCTCTCGACCTAGCGTGTTACTTAAAGCGCTAACCAGTACGGGACGGACCTTGTCCAGCGGGATGGAGATATTAGAAACGATCAGCAGGCCAACAATCAGAAACAAGCCGAAAAGGGCAAGAAGGTTACGTACGATGTGCGTTCTGAAGCGCATATCAATAGTCTAAACCATGCCCGGCCAAATTATTTGATTGGCTACTGAATGCGATATCCAGGGATTACCAACAGTTTGACATTAATAAATATCATGCCTTTGTTAGATACTGGCATCCACTCGGTGAAAAATTTGCGCTTGGTTTGCGTGGAGACGGCCAGAAACTTTCTGATGGTCCTGCAACATTTTACGAGTACCCATTCGTCGAATTACGGGCTATCTCGATTATGAGTTACCAGGGAGAAGAGGTCCTGGTCGGTGAGGCAGAACTTCGCTGGGATGTAAATAGTCGCTGGAGCCTGGTGGGTTTCGGTGGTGCTGGACAAACATCAGGTGGAATACGGGAGACGACTGAGGAAAACGTATACAGCAAGGGGATTGGTTTTCGTTACCTGGTTGCCCGCCGCTATGGCCTGAGAGTAGGTATAGATATCGCACGAGGCCCTGAAGATACAGCCTTTTATATCCAGGTGGATAATGCCTGGGCGCGGTAATACCTCGTTGCATTTAAAGCCATTGATTGAAGATGTCTGAACGAATGACAATCAAATAGAATTAAAAAGATAATATACATTAAATAACATGTATATCTTTTTGATTAATTTGTAATATTAGCCATATAAAAACCCATACCAATTAAGGAGTATCTACACTTAATAACTCATGCCAACCAGTTAAGCATCTGAAAGATAAGCAATCCTACAGAGCTCAGCAGGCCTGCAACAGGTACCCAGAGCGGGTTATTCATCACGCCAGAAACTGCAGGGCTTCTCAATTTAATAGAAATGAGCGCTGCATTGACCAGTGAGAAGATGAGCAACAACAGAAAACTGGTTGTTTTAGCCAGCTCGACCAGGGGAACCCATAAAGCCAGGCACAGAATGATGGCAATGACGATCAAACTTGAGTTCACCGGTGTCTGAGTTTTCGCGTTTATCTTGGCAAATTTATGCCAGATCCAGCCTTTAGAAGCCATTCCATACAACATCCTCGATACCATGATCATCTGGATCAAAGCGCCATTGATGATGGCAAATATGCTGATCAGGGTAATCAGAGAAGGATTAATGTCCGAAGTAGCAACAATGACATCTGTAAGCGGCGCATGGCTACCGGCCAGGGTTTCCTGATCTAAGCTGAGAATCGCGACAAGGGCTACCAGAGAATAAAGGAAAGTAGCGATTACCAGGGACAGGATGATACCTGATGGTAGTGTTTTTGCTGGCTCTTTGACTTCCTCGGCGATGGTGACCATGTCTTCAAAGCCGGTAAACGCGAAAAAAGCCAGGAATGCTCCAAGCATTATGCCCACCCATATACCTGAATCGCTGCCAGGCATTAGCAAAGGAAGACTAGCCGGAATGGTAAGCAGGGTGTCTTTTCCTGCCCAGATAACAAGCAAAAGCCCAAATATCTCAACCAAAGTCATAGTTGCTACAGCCGCAACTGATTGTGTAATACCCCAGATGGTGAGGATTCCCAGTACCAGTACCAGGGAGGAAATACTCAGCCATTCGGGCACAGACAGGAAAATGCTCAAATAGCCATGAAATCCACGAGCAATGGTTGCCGAGGTAACAATGCCAACAGAGGCCACCAGTAAACCAGTCAATCTAGTCAGGTTTAAGGTATGGAAGCCTTCATCTATGTAAGACGCGACACCAGAGGAATAGGAATATCGCGCGGATAGCTCGCTGTAGGTAAATGCACTTAATGCAGCAACAAGGGCCGCAATCAGAAAAGCGATGGGTGTATAGAGTCCGGCCTCAGCAGCGATCTGACCAATCAGAACATAGATACCGGCGCCCAGGATATTGCCGAGACCAAAAAACAATAAAAGGGGCAATCCGATTGAACGCTTTAATTCATTCACGTTTATTCTGAACAGGTTGGCTGGTCAATAGACGCTAGATTATGCGCTACGCGCTCGGATGTCTGCTAAAAAGCGTTTTTGTGCTTAACCGATGCAATCTAAGCCCATCCATATATGCGCATAATATATATTATGTTAAATCGTATTATTCAGGCTGCTGGGCATGGCTAGCAGTGTGGACGACCACGCAAAGTACTAAAGTTTTCCAAGCAAAGTACTTAATTTCCACACAAAGTACTAAATCTGTCGTACATTTAAACCCTCTTTCTTCGAGATGATTGAAAATATGCTTGATGAGGTTCTTGATAAGCATAAGCAAGATTTTGATGAAATTAGGCGCTTATGCTTGCTGTGTCATGGCCTAGATTTAACGAGTACACATTTATTCAATAGTCCTAGTTACCCTGAACCATCATCTAGAACTAGGTCAATGCTACACAGCATGCTATCCAGCTCTCTTTTAAATCTTGCTGTCTCAATCCGAATAAATATTTACCAGGGAGTTATAAATGATTATGACGCCCCCCTTGATCGTATGATTGCGAGTATTTATCAAGACAAAGAATTAATTGAGAAATCAGTAACCATTAAAGACGTTTGTGACAAGATTATTCATGCAGACACAATAACCAAACCTATTTTTCCCAATGATCAGATCGAACCCGATGTAAAAATCACGTTTCAATTCAAAGGAGTCCATCGAAACAAAGCTTGGACATTAGATATTTGTTTAGATCTATTTGCTGAGGCGGTACTAAAACTACTAGATGAAATTGAGAAAACCGATGTTAATCCGTTAAAATAACATTATTACGGATTAGGTTTCTGCCCTATTTCGAGGTTCGACCATGCCCAAATCTGGCCAAGCACGCGTTCCCACAGCTGAGCAGCAACGACATCTCTTTGAAGTAATTCAGCATAATCGTCACCCTGAAAAGAACACGGCAATTATGCAGATCAGCTTTAAGCTGGGATTACGCGCCCAGGAGATCGCCCTGCTCCAAATCAAGGAAGTGGCGCAGCTGAATTCAACAGGTACCGGATTCAAGCTACATGAAGTTATGAGCCTCCCTGCTGCCTACACCAAGGGTGCTGATGCCATTCAGCGATCCAAGAGTCAGTACCAAAGAACGACTATAAGTTTTGATATCGATAGCTTTAACAAGGTCGTCAAGCAGATCGAAAAGCTGGCCAGATCTTGTGCAGATGTGAATCCAGCAGATTTCTATCCGCCTGTTAAAAAGCACAAAGGTAAATCAAGAGATTTACCGATGGTTGATGATCAGCTACGTAGAGCTTTAGTCAATTACATCAGATTGAGAATTGCTAACGATGTAATCCTCAAACCCTCCTCCCCTCTTTTTGTTACTCAGAAAGGTGGTCCTTACTCTCCTAACACATTACAAGAGCATATGGCTTTGATGCTTCGCGACTGGGCCGGTATTGAGAAAGCCAGTTCACACAGTGGCCGGCGCTCGCTAATTACGAATATCATCCATAAGCAGAAAAAATCCGTGAAAATAGCCCAGAAGATTGCTGGCCACGTTAATCCCTCGACGACGCTGATATATGAAGAGCCTCCAGAAGAAGTCTTAGAAGGGGCACTAAAAAATTTAGATTAGACCATTTCCAGCCAAAAGTTGACAATGAGCCAATCGAACTGTCACAAAATTCCTACCTCAAAGGGCGATGTGAATAAGAGGCCAAATGCAACCTATAAAGATTGAAGCACGCCAAGCGCTCCAGATACAGATGAGCAAACTGCACATGAATATTTCTTATCATATCCGGTAGCTTTCTGTGTAATCAAATGAGCCAACCTCTTCTCGGTGAAAAACGCATCACAGTAAGGAAGCGCTGATGCGGCGTGTCTAATATCGTGAAGATCATTATCTTGGTATTTTTGGCTTTTGTCCCACCGGATCGACGCATGCAGCCCTGAAATTACAACAAATGTTGGAAAGTAGCTCTTTGCCTTATTCTGTTTGAATAAATTGTAAATTGCATAACGCAGCCACTTACCTGATTCAGAATTTATCTTTTCTTCCTCTGAGATAGTTTTTCCAGTTTCTGCCATATACATATCTTCCATACATTTAGCAATAATATCTCCATATCCATCTAATGACCCGGCAAGCTCACTAAGAAACATTTTCTTAAATGAGTTATTCTCATGCTCGTGATTAAACTTACCTTCGTTGAGCTTTTCAGAAATTCCAGGCATATTCAATGAAGAAATATCGCCATTTTCACTGATAATATTGATTATATCCGATAAAGATATATTCCACATTTGATCGATAAACGCCTTTTGGATCACCTTGTCCGTCTCTGGCTCAATGTTTTTATTTGAGGGGGTAACAAAACCCATATTGTATGCCAGCTTAGTCCAAGCCATATCACGACAGTCATAGACGCTTTTTCCTGTACTAGAGTACAGAAAATATTTTATTTCTAACTCCAGCCTTTCCTCAAAATTGATTAAAGAAACCCCGCAAGAAAGCTTATCTATTAACTGAACAGTTTGATTTAAGGTTTCTGGATCGGATTGCTTAATAACTTCTAGTAAAACATCTTGGCTAATTGGAAATATAAGTCGATTTTCTTCCGACATCTGCATGATTTCTTTATAAAACTCTTGCTCTAAGACACTCCTAGAGCGGCCTAAAACAATATCTCTAACGATCAACCAGAATTTCGTGTCAAAATACACGACCTTTTTCGCATTAACCGCTCGACTGAGATCGATACATTTTGATCGGATGTACTGTTCTACACTTATCTCCGGGCTCTTGATATGGTGATCAAATGTAAATACGTAATCCATAACAATATCAACCTTTCCGCTTCCACTGATCATCCCACGTATCAAGGAACATTGGAGCAGTTATCTTGCCTGGATCACGACTCTCGGATCGACGCTTTTCTTCCACATGGATGGCAAGTGAAAGGTAAATAATTGCTGATCTCGCGAGCTTTACTTGACGGAGTGTTTTTCTTACCAGATCATCAACAGAAATGTCGAATATTCCCGTCTTTGGAGTTTCCATGCGATTGGGCGATACGGCTCTATAAAAGCCATCATGAACAGATACAAACTTGTGCTCCAAATGATTTCTTAATTCATATAAATCCTTAGAGTCCGGCTCTGTCGACTCTCGAAAAGAACTTTCAAAAATATCCTTTGACAACCAGAACAAACCGCGTAACGGCCAGTTTTTAAGGGTGTTAAGGGCGGGATGGAGGTCTCTTTTTGAAGTTAACCAAACATTTCGGAAGTTCACATGCCTTTCCGAATGTTTCATGTCCAGATAAACGTTGAGCAAAAATGCAAGCTTGTCAAAAACGGCATAAGCCCCGCGAAATGCCATTTTAATGCGTTCGACAGCAAAACCATGTGCGGGATAGTCAAGCGTATTATAGAGTAGAACTTTTCTATCTGAAAAATGCACACCCTCGTAGACTAACCCTTCATATAATGCATAGCGTGCCGAGCAAAATTCCTGTTTGATTAAATTGAAGTAATGAATTACTACTGGGAGGTCCGGCCCGTCATCAATATGTATTGTTAATGATGGAAGCGTCAGTATATCTTGCGCCGCAATAGGATACGGACCAATATCGTTGAGAGAGTTTAGAAACAGGCGATTTCCAAGACACCATTGCCGATATTCTCGCTCTTTCTTTCCCCTTCCCATAGGATGATTTTCAAAATCCGTATTTGCGGATATGTTGGGAATATCATAGTGGGACCAAATCGCGCCCATCTTCCTTGAAAACTCTTCAAGTATATTGGCCTGATAGAAGCTATCAAAAATTGCATCTTCGTCGCACGCTTCGCCAAAAGAGCCAAAGGCGGCCATCATAAGAACTGCTTCGTGCCCTGGATCATAATGCGCCCCCGCATAGTGGCCAAGACCAAAACCACGATTACCGCATGCCATTGCAAATTTAGGGACTGCGGCTATTGCTCGATCCCAATATTCAATCGCCTCGATAAAGCGACCAATATGGTTTAGCGCGTTACCCAAATTAGTGTATATTTGTGCTCTCTCCAGTGCTGGCAACCCTGGAAAAGCCTCATGACTCAAAGCCTTACGCAGTTCTAGTAACTCTTGGTCAAAAACCTCGCTTTTCCATACCCATTCTTTGTTTTCTCCTGAAAGCTGGTATCTTGCTGACCATATATTTGCGCGAAAATAATGCGCGCGGCAGGCATGATAATCTGAAACTCCACCCGCAATGATCCTATCTATAAGACTTTCGGCATAATCAAGCCCTTCTAGAGATTTCACGTCGCCAGAAATATCAACAATTTTAGCCGCCAACTGCATCGCCTCTTGCTCAGATAAATCCGAAACAACAGTGCTCATTAGTGAAGATAAAGTTATTTCATGCTCTGCATTTCTCATTATTGGATTACTAGAAACAGTATAATTAACTCGCTGTGTGTTACTTCTGCCTCTCTGGTTATCTGCCAACAGAGGAGTCTCTGAATTTCCGAAAGCAGAAAATTGAAGGGACAATTTTCCATGGTATATCTAATCCAGTAGATGAATATTTTCTGCTTCAAACAAACCTTTGGCTGCAATAGCTCTTTGCATGTTCTCCGGGTCATCCGTAAAGACCATAACCACAAGATCAGAACGTGCACGAGAACAGCACACGTAGAAAAGACGTCTCGTACGATCTATGACTGAATCTTTTCCGGAGGCAATGTTATCCTCATCAGTATCGGAAAGAGGTGTAACTCCGAAATACTTACCATACGAATAACCAGGTAACTGTCGTTCTTTGTCATCTACTACAACTAAGACTTTGTCGAACTCGGCTCCTTTTATGCCCTGTTGTGTTGCAAATGGTGACAGTTTTTCAATGTAGAGACGATACCCCCATAGCTCAGTCGCCTCACATTGCATGAATCTTAAAGCTGCATTAATGGGATCAGGATCGACAACAGGTTCTGCCCCTATAAAATCCTCAATTAGTTGTAGATAACGGTCATCCAAAGTATACATTCGCTTATCCCTAAGCAACTTCACCACATCACCAATATGGACTCTACTTTCTAGACCCAGCATTTCATCGAGAGTTTGTATATCATGTTGCAGCTCATGCAAAACATTGGAAGTATTCACGACAGTAAGACCATCAGATTGCAGTTTTTGGCAATATTTTCTAAGCAGACGCATAACGTCAAAGTGACGGTTTTCTCGATGTGCTAGTACCAATGGCAATATGAATGTTAGGAAAGGTCGCAACACCCAAGCTGTTCCATCAATAACACCAGAGCTCAAACTTTCTGTTGATTTGTCATTTAGTGCTGAATATAGGTTTGGGAAGCCGAGCCTTGTGGCAGACACTCGGTGGACGAGGACAAGCAGGCGTAATGTTTCTTCGTCTTCATCCTCTAACCAATTATTGTCATCATCTACTTCAGACAACCAACGCCGAGCTGCGTCGAGGCGCTCTTGACGCCGATCATCATCCGGCATGATCAGAACACGTGCTGTTCCTTCTATTGCTACTAACTCACCATTCTCTTGCTGGTGGCGACCTCGGGTTTGCACTAGACCATCATCTTCTGCCCTAATGCGATTGATAACTCGCAATACACTTTGGGGGCATCTAAAGTTTTCTGGCTTCTCAAGAAGCCGCCACCCTTCTTCGATTGGAATCGGACCGGCACCCTGCATGTAAATTTTTTGAACGGGATCGCCAAAAAATCCAACACAGAAATCGTTCTGAGTTTCATTTGCAACCGTACGTAAAGCCTCCACGAATTTAGGGGCAGTATCCTGGCTCTCATCTACAAAGATTACAGGATAGCACCGAGCTATTACACGGCGCATCAATAGCTGCTCTCGTATAATGGTTGGACCGATTTTCAGTACATCGCTGTGTCCTAGTATCCCATTGGGATAATCACTTCCAGTACCATATATAAAATATTTTACGCTATCTATTTGTACCAGTTGACGTTGATACCGGGCAATGTCTTCAGCAGCACGCTCTTTTGTTGTTTGACGAGTTCGTTTGTTATCTAGTTTTTCCTGAGCTTCCGCTATTTTGTCGTTTAGACGTCTACACACCCATTCCTTAATGTTGTTCTGAAAAGGCTTGATGTTTTCCCAAAGAAAGCTGTGAAAAGTGGAAACATGATATAGCGGGTCGGTGCCAACATCAGAACGAATTTCATTGACAGCAACTTCGGTAAAAGTAATGCAGGCAATCTTTTGACCAGCTCGACGCAAAATTGAGCCCTGATCCTGTTCTAGATATGCCAGTGCTTTCACTAAGGAAGTTGTTTTTCCGGACCCTGCTCCTGCCACCATAACAAAATGACGGCTTCCAGCCGCACTTAAGCGATCACGTAGCTCTATGTCCGTATCTGTATCGGGTTTTCCTATCCGGCTCGTCATGCCACCTTATTTCCTTGCTTGTCGCCATCACCTTCATCATCAACTTCCGAAACGCCAAGCGTCGTTTCCAGCCATTGCAAACCTTCTTCGATATATTGTGGGACAGACCATACTGTAGGGTTTTTGGTCAGCAAGGCCAATGCAAAGTCAGTCTTCTTAAAGCTGTCTTTATGTATCTTGTTATGAAGCCGTAATGCTAGGTCGGCCACATCCGCTGCCCCGGGTATTCTAAGCTTTAAATCTCGATTATCGTATTGCTGAGTCCAATCTAGGTTCTCGAAAGCAAACGCTGCTTCAAGAGTCCGCCCGGCTCGGTTAACCGTAGCACCATTCCAGTTCAGCTCAACATTACAGGGATAAGTCACTCGTACAGCGCCAAGGCCGTTAGCACCAGGCGGTAGCTCTTTTGCATCTGGTGGAAGATCGAGTAGTTCGTCGATCTTTTCGCATCCTGGAAGCCACTGGATAAGCATTTGGTTGGATGTTAATGCTTCGGGCATCTCCGGAGTACAGGTCTTTTTCTTTCTACGCGTAGTGTTATTTTCGTCTATTTCCTTGGCATCCCTTGCCTCCAGAGCGTCATCTTCCTCATCAGTTTCTCCGGGCACTGCTTCTGTGAAATATACGCTGTCGAGATCAGTGATGATCAGTGTAGTTATTCCAAGGTATTCAATCAAAGTACGAAATTGATGGCCGAATGCTCCACCAATCTCAAGGACGCTAAGGTAACTTGATCGTAGACCAGGCGCTGCTTTCAGAATCATTTGTGGCATAAGGAGTCGTTCGACATTGCCTTCAACAAGTACCGCAGCGTCTGCAAAGAATAGGTCGCAGTGTGTGAGCTTGAGATAACGTTCCAAAAAGTCTCTGCTTGGATTTGCCGTCTTCTGATAGAACTCTGACAAATTCAATACCTGGGAGGTTTGTTCCACCCCAGTTTTTTCTCGCCGGAAATACCTAATTGACTTGAAGCCACGCTCGTACAAGATGTGGGGCGAGTGAGTGGTTAGAATAAGCTGCGTTCGAAACGTCTCTGAATCATCTGCTTCTTCACGAAGTATATCAAGCACCTTGTTCACGAATACTTGTTGTAGCTGCGCATGCAAATGTGCCTCAGGCTCTTCAACAAAAACAAGATGAAGAGGTGGGCGGTTGTCGTCGATGGCCATCCACTGAGCATTTAAGTCTAGCAACTCTACTACCATATAAATCAGGTTTTTAAAGCCGAGACCGTTATACTTATCGGGTAGCGTAAGCGCGTCATTTCCATCGTGGAGAGCATAATGTACGTGTGCTCCGTCTTGACTATTCATAACCGCAGCCGGATTTAGCGCTGACTTGATCAACAGGCGAGGGTTTGCAAAACCTGGGTATCCAAGCTGTTCCAGTCGTTTGAGCGTTTCTGCAAAGACCTGCGCTAAGTGTTGGTTCAAGAGGTCTTCCGATACAGCTAGAGCTCTTATAGCGTTGTAATCTTCTCCATGCTGTTCAAGATTGCGCGTATAGTATCGACTTAGATGGCGCGAAAGCTCTTCTGTACGGCTGCCTCCGGAACTGTCTGACAGATGTCGCTGCGCGTGCAAGAAATCTACCTTCAACAAAGAATTAACAATATCTTTGCCAGTACGACCATGCTCTTTAAGAAATTCCTGTGGTTCGTAACCTTCTTTCGGATCTAAATTATCATCAAATTGACCCTCATCAAGAACGTAGTATTTGAACTCATACTCATGGTGTAATTCTGTTTCCAGAAATTCTCGAAGCGTTCTTGGCGGAGCTATATATAGCTCTCCATATTCTTCGACAGGGACATCTGCAGACAGTTGCTGAGCTTGTGCATATCGCTCCCGAAAGCGAGCGAGTGTTTCGTCCTGATTTCGTGGTGCGAAAGTGATCTTGATGCCGACATGGGTTCCCTGCCAATCAAGTCGCGGTAGAAGATCAATCACACGGTGAAGGTCTTCCTCTTCTACAGCGAACCACAGTTCGATAGCCATTTCAGGAAGAGCAGCACCTTCTTCTTTGTTAGCAAAGGATTCTACCTCCGCCCAGCAACATGCACTAATATCATGGAATGAAAAGCGATCACGAGTACCCGAGAGAAACAAATGCATAGCTTGTGCAACTGAAGTCTTACCGCTGTTGTTAGCTCCCACGAAGATCGAAATATCCTTGTCCAATCCAATAGACACGTTGGACAACCGACGAAAGTTACTTAATTTAACTCTGCTTAAATACATTTAATGTCCCAATCTCCTTTCAGCATTATATAAAAAAGTGACTTCGTTCTATGTCCGTTTTGAGTCTAATAAAAACACATTGCTGAGCATCCACTTTGGGGCGAATGCAGACATTTAATGAAAATCCACCCCTTCCAGGAAATGTCCCCCGTCGATCGTGAGTACATTGGTGTAGATCTCGGTGCTATCCATCGACTTGTGCCCCAGAAGTTGACTGACATATTTGAGCGGCCTTCCATGTAGCAGCAGATGTATGGCAAACGAATGCCTGAAAGTATGACTACTGATGGAAAAAGGTGCACCCCCTACCCGCTCCACCAATGAACTGATATGACGATTTACGGTCTGACGCGCCATCGGGAAGATGCGCTCCGTCTTTCTAAAGTTCCCTGCATAGAGATAACTCTGAATACGATCCTGCAGCATCAGATCCATGATCGGCACATAACGCTTGGGTGAACGCTGCAGGGCCGCCTTTCTAGGGCGCCCAGGACGTTGTTTCAGCGTCTTTAAGACCACACCGTAGTCATATCCATCATCGATGAAGCTCGACGGCGTCAGCGCCAGTATTTCGGAGATACGCGCCCCGGTGGTCCACATCAGGTCCAGGATCAGCCGATACGTCGGGTGTTTCTCCGCATCCAGCAATGCCAGCACTTCGGGCTTGAGCAGATAAGTCGGCATGTCATCGATGGTGTCTAACACGGTCTGGCGTTTGGCCACCAGCCGATCCCAGTCGATATCGATCGTGCGAATGGGAAATGTTACCGAGGGCTCGATACGCGGCTCGAACAGACGCCTGGGCCGCCTAGCTGGAAATAGGTTGTCTGAAGAAGGTATTTGTACCATTTGCCTTGTACCTTTGGTGCATATTTAGCATAATTATAGACAGTAAAAGCCACTCCTACTGCCAATAATATATACGAAAAGCAAGCAAAAGTAGCGTTTTTACCCGAATGATCCAAAATATCTGAAAATGGTGCAAAATAATGTAGCCTTTTGTTTTTCAGCGTCTATACTCCATCGGTCCTAGCCTTCGCATTTTTTGGAGGTAAGCCATGAACACGGACCGTCGGCAACACGCCGTTCTCTTAAACCACCTGGCCTCAGTCACGGCCGACACCCTGGTGCCGCGTCAGCACCCAACACCGATGAGTCTGCAGGTCAGTAGGAATTTTTTTCAGCAGCATCTGATCAAGCACCCCCATATCTCCGATTTCCATTCCCTGCCGAAATACCTGCACGCTGGCCTGCTTGAAGCCGACCCAGCCGTCTCGAGCTTCGTCCCGCAACCCTTTTTGCTCAGGATCGGTAGGCGGCGCTATACACCTGATTGCTATGTCGTGGCGGACCACAGCCCACGACGCGTCATAGAACTCAAACCTCGAGGAGAAATGGACGAGGCACTCAAGGGACCGCTGCAAGCCTTTTTTGCCCAGCACAATATGCGCTTTGAAGTGATCAGCAATGAATCGGTGCTCGAACGTCGCATAGAGGCTCAGAACTGGCTGGAGATCGTGCGCATCCTGTACCTGGGGCATGCTATGGATACGCAGGGGGCAGAAAACATCCTTCTGGATCGTTTTGCATCAGTGCCTGAACAGGAACTGGGGAGCCTCATCGACCCAGGCGATCGCGATGCGACCTATCTCACTGAAATTGCCCTCTTCCGCCTGCTCCACCGAGGCGTTATCCGCGCCGATCTGGCGGACCAGTGGCTCGATTACGAGACGAAATTTTGGATGAGTGACCATGTGGCTCAGATGGCATGAACGGCTAGCACATGAGCCCCATCTGGGCGAGTTTACGAACTGGCCAGAGATCCCAGTCGATGAGGTGCCTAATAATAAGCGCCAAAAATATATGCGCAATCGGCATATCATCGCCGGCGCACTCTCAGGCCAGCCACTCAAACAGGCCGCCAAAGCCAATGGCGTCAGCCCGGGGTTGGTAACCCAGCTACTCAACCGTTGCCTGGGGGGCGATGGTTCCTGCCCCCCTGCTCTCACCCATGGGCTAATTCCGTATGCACAAACCAGCCCGGGGCGACGCAAACACCCCCTCCCCACCCTGACTGCCCCCTCGGGTGCGCGTTATGCCTTTCTGGAATTACTAGAAGTTGTACCTGGGCTCAAGAAAGGCCTGGATCAGGTCATTCTGAGCAAACTCGAAGATCAACCGACGGCACAACGCCTGACACCACGGGCATTTCATGGCGCATTTAAGCTCCTACTCGCCGAAGCCCACTGGCCCACGGATCGTTATCCATTTACTGAGCCAAGCATTGCTTATGAATCAGTACGTCGTTATCTCCGTGACCGGGCCCAGACACTTGATGCTGAGCGCCAGATGCCCAAACGAAGATCCGAATTGACACAAGGTATGTTCATACAAAGTCAGCACTCTGTATTAGGCAAGATCCAACTGGATGAGCATCTCCTTGATGTGAGAAAGCATGTACAACTCCTACTCGACGAGCAATTTGCGCGGATTCCGATTGCTCGGGTCAGCGTGTTGGTCATGGTAGAAGTTGAATGCAGCTGCATTCTGGGGTTTTACGTCGCACTGACAAGCCATCCAGATCGGCTGGATTTACTTAATCTAATCGATCTCTGTATCAACCCTTGGCAGCCAATGACCTTAACCACCCCAGGGCTGAGTTATCTCAAAGGGGCAATGTTCCCAAGCAGTCTCTCAGATGACCTGCCGATTACCTTCGGAACTGTCCAACTTGATAACGCCATGATGCATCGGGCGCGTGCCGTCAAAGAAGTATTCTGCGATCAACTGGGCGCCACGTTGAACTACGGTTTCCCAGCCATGCCCAAGATTCGCGCCCTGGTTGAATCCGTGTTCCGTTACATTAATGAGCATTGCACGCATCAATTTGCCTCAACCACCGGTTCGCATCCCAAGGACCCCATCAGGGAATCTAAAAAAAACCACAAAAATATTCCCGTCATCAGTTTGCGTACCTTGGAAGAAGCCCTCAGCGTAATCTTGAGCGAATACAATGCCAGACCAAGGGCTGAGTTAGGTAACGCTACCCCACTGGAAGCATTCCGCCGGCTGAGTCAGGCCCACTATGTACGTCATATTCCCCCAGATTTTGCACAATCCTGGCAACCGTTTATGGGGAAAAAGGTTGTACCTCTTAAATGGTATCGCCACGAGAAACGTGGCCCGTGTGTGAACTTTTTGTACCTGCGCTACCAGGGACATGGTTTGATCAATGTACAAGGTCACAAGAAGAGGGTCTTGATCCAGTACGATCGCAGGGATATTCGCACCATTCACGCTTATACCCTGGAGGGAGATGACCTGGGAGAATTGCATGCACCGAAAACCTGGCAACGCTTTGCACACAGCGTTTTAACGAGAAAGGTCATCTACAAAGAGCTAAAAGCCGGTCGCTTGCAAATGCGTGATCCTTTAGGCGGTTATTTTAGAAACCTAATTGCTGATAAGGATACACCAAAGCACGCCTTACAGATAATACGAATCTATAAGGAATATACCCAGAATGAACAGAAGCCACTTAATCTTGGCCACCTTACCAGAGATAACGCGATTATCGAGTCCGGTTTTAAGCATCAATCGGTTTCATGGAGTACAGATACAGCAAATCGGAGGAAGTCATGATGAGCAATACGGAGCACAGTCATTCGGCCAGTATTTATGATGATCATCCTATTTTTAATCCACTAAAGTTAAGGATAACAACACCGGCAGTTGAGCAGTTAAAAGAGGATATCCATCGTTGGGTTTGGACGGGCGTAACAGGCGCAATATTATCGGGAACGGCTCGAGTTGGAAAAACGACGGCAATTGAGATGCTGTGCGATCAGATTTGTACGCGAGGTAACAAGCAGCTTCCCTGCTTTTATGTATCCAACTCAGACCGAGATCAAAAAACGATAGCATCAATCTTCCGCAATCTATGCTGGAACTCTAACCTGAAGGTTAATAGAGCAGATAATGCAGATCACATGTCTGACCGGTTTGTACATTTTGTGGTTGACCAGGCGGCTGAAGCAAAATGTCCACATGTGGTGATTATAGTTGATGAGATGCAGCGATTATTACCCAAACAATTCAATGCGTTCGCAGAGATCTACGATAAACTAAGTTTATTTAAAATTGCTTCTACGACCTTGTTTATAGGGAATGACCCCGAATATAGGGATTTACTAAAGCAAGTCCAGTCAACAAAGTATGCACATATCCGTGGCCGCTTTTTTACTCAAGCTGCAGTATTTAAAGGCCTGACTTCGGCTAAAGAGGTTGAATTTTGCCTAAAACAATATGATCAGCTGCGTTTTCCTGAAGATGGAGATACTTATACGGAATTCTTTTTGCCCGATGCCGTTCATCAGGGTTGGCAGTTATCATCGCTGAGTCACAGGCTGTGGAGGGTATTTCGAGAATATCAAAAAATCTACAACTTCGAATCTTGGGGTATGCAGTACTTCACGGCAACAATCAGTACTTTATTGGCAGATTATTTAACACGATATGGTGTTGAAGATATTCCAGATCAGATAATCCGTGAGTCTATAACGCTTTCTGGACTCATTAGTTCATCAATACTTATAGACTCATGAAATGGATTCACCTTAATAAAGGGCTCTATTTTGAACGCCCTTATGAAAGCGAATATTCAACTATACGTCGTTTTTTACTCGCAAACCCCGGTATCTCCATGGCTATGTTGTCCAGAATTCTGAAAAATCAAAATTCTGGAAGTGGGTTTTCTACGCGGATGCAATCATTTCTAGGTAGAAGTGAGGCCAACTTTCCATATTTAAATATTGATAGTACTTATAAAAGACAGTGCCCAGAATGTGCCAAGGAATTTTATCACAGTGATGTGTATGCGCTACCCTGGGTATTGCGATGTCCTATTCATCATTGTGAATTTACTGCCGTGTGTCCAACCTGTAACAAGGAGTGGCCGAATAAAAAAATGATAGAAAAACGAAGCTGCGCAACTTGTGGCAGGCCACTGATTAAGGACATACCTAGTTCATCAATACTGCAGGATAAGGGTAAATACCTACCAATAAAAATATTATATGAACTCATACAGTCACCGAATCATAAAAAGTATATTCGTAGTACGAAATATTGGCTTCGGGACGAAATAGATATTTCTAGCCCACTATATCCTTCATTTAAATTGCATGGTGTTATGAATCAAGATCATGAGATTCGCAAGGCAAATGATATACACATCATTCATTTGTATGAGAAATCATTCAAGCTACTTACAATGATTGAATATAAGAGGCAAAGGCGTGAGCTTCTGATGCCATTTTGGGATGATAATTACCAATATCGCAATCACCGATTTCAATATCAGTATGAGACTATTCAGGAAATACTTGAATGGATAGACAAGAAAAGTACAAAAGGACATAATTGCTATGTTGCAAATCATGAGTATTTAACTGCTCAGCATTTGGCTATATCACCGAAACCTTGCCCATTTTGCATTGCATTAAGCATATGGTTGTTTTTCATAGTAACCAATGACTTTAATAAAAAACTATGGTCTGTTGCTGACAAATACCCATTTTGCTATTTTCATGGCTTAGATTCTTTTGATAATGTACATGAAGAAAATATAGTAGAGGTTAGTGGGCTAAAGACGATAAATAATTATTCCTATAAGGTTGGTTATTCATTATCGTTATTGCCTGACCATGAGTTTTCTAAATGGCTCTATAAGCGAAGGCTAAAAATATTTTTTATTAAAACGTTTTCTTTTATCAAATCATTAATTGAGGCAATGGATAGAGAATCGCTCATCAATCAGCCATTGGTTATTGGCAAACCACAGATTGAAAATAAGTATTATTTATCGGATCACCATGAAGCATTCGTTGAAGATAACAAGCTCACACTTGTTTATACGTATGAAAACCCCTTTGATGAATTATCAAATCTGAAATTCGATGGCGATTATCAATGTCAGGATTATCATCAACACCTTGGTGAGATAAAATATCTGTCATGCTGCCATTTCGTAGAAACAATAAATAATACACGCTTCACCTACGAAGAGTTTTCTGCCCTCTATCAAAAGCTATGTCAACATGCCCCATATCTTAGGTGGAAATGCAGCCCATGGTACTCATCAAAACACAGAGAAAATACATTTCAGCACCTTCAAGAAGCCATGGAATCAATGCCATTATTTTAACCATGATGACATTTTATGTATTGGTTATAGAGTTCGAAGCACTACCGTTCGCCTAGATGAATCTTTTCGGTTTTCGGCGCATTTATCATGTCGCGACCTTGATCATCGCAGCTGGCTGCCAGGCGGCATTTGGAAGGCAGATTAAATGAATGGGCGCGCAGGATGGCAAAGAGATATCAAATAATGTATCGATTTACGCCTGCACTGTTATCCGAACAACCTAAATGTGATTAGCCATTTGCTACAGATTTTCTAAACATTTTAGAGGCTGCAAAAAATAATACTGTTCCGATCATAAGCAGAATAACAAACTGTTGCCAGACGATCTCAATCCCGGCACCACGATAGAGAATTGCCTGGGCGAAACTGACATAATGTGTATTTGGTGAAACCAGCATCAAGTCCTGAATGACTTCGGGCATGCTTTCTCTCGGTGTAATCCCCCCGGAAAGCATTTGCATCGGCAGAATGATCAGAATAATTAACAAGCCTAGCTGAGGCATGGATCGTGCAATAGTGCCGAGGAATACACCCAGGGATGTACTTGCGAACAGGTGAAAGGTTGTCCCCAGCATAAATAGGGCAAGTGAGCCATGAATGGGAACCCCGAGCGCTCCCTGAACAATGAAGATCAGCGAAAACAAAACAGCAATCCAGACAACAAATCCGTTGGTGAGGATTTTAGCGGAGACTATCTGCACCGGCGTAACCGGCATGACCAGCAAATGCTCGAGGGTACCATGCTCGCGTTCACGGATAACTGCGGCACCAGTTAAAATGACAGACAGCATGGTGACGTTACTGATGATTTCCATGATGCTCGAGAACCAGTCGCTCGTTAAGTTGGGATTAAATTTGTACCTTGGAACCACCTTAACCGTTGAGTTTGCATCGGAAAGCTGGCCGCTAAGGAAATGAGTTAGCTCGTCGCTGATGATGTTCTGTATATAACCATCGCCGATAAATGCCTGACTCATACGCGTGGCGTCAATATTGATCTGAATCGTTGGTTGTTTACCGGCAACCAGGTCGCGTTCAAAGCCATTTGGGATAATAAGTACAAAGGTATAAAGCCCTGAATCAAGCACTCCATCGACCTGGTTGAAATCAATGTATTCAGGCCTCTTGAAATATGGTTCGTAAAAGGCATCGACAATTGTTTTTGATAGCGGAGAATGATCTTCGTCAACGATGGCGATCGCGGCATTATGGAGGTCCTGTGTCTTAGCCGTGGCGGCAACGTAGATTCCACCGGTAAATGCCCAGATGATGAAAAGGAAGAGTATTTTATCGAACCACAGTCCTCGAAATTCCTTGTAGCAGAGATTTAGAATATTCCCGAGCACAGCCTTCATTGACCCTGTCTCCTGAGCAGGAAGACACTCAATACAGTGATAATCAGCGGGAAGATGAGAAGATGCTGAAACTCCGGGATGAGGTCACTAAATCCCAGTCCTTTCGTAAACACGCCGCGAACTACTGTAATGAAATACGTGGCAGGCCAGTTTTCACCAATCACCCGACCGATCCCTTCCAGAGAGCTGACAGGGTCTTGCAGGCCGGAAAAACTGACGGTCGCAAGCATGGTGACGATAGCGGTTGCTGCAAGTGCTGCAATCTGTGTTCGAGTGAACGCGGACATGAACAGACCAATGCCTGTAGAGATAGTCACATAAAGAAAGGCGGCCAGTGCAAGGGCAGAAAGCTCGCCCTTTAATGGTACCTGGAACAGAAAGACTGCACTGATGGTCAGGATGGCAAAGCTTAGCATGCTGATAATAATGTAGGGGATTTGTTTGCCGAGCAGAAACTCGAGTCGATTGGCCGGGCTGACATAGAGATTCACGATCGAGCCAAGTTCTTTTTCCCGCACCACGGACAGGGCTGTGAGTATGGCCGGGATAAACATCAGGAGCAGGGGGATGACCGTAGGCACCATTGCATAGATGCTCTTGAAATCCTGGTTGTAGCGGTAACGTGATTCCAGATTGGCCGGCATAATCGATACGTTGTCACCGGAAGAACGCATTGCAAGTTCAACCATATATTCTGCGTGCATGCCCTGGGCATAGCCAGAGATGGTCGAGGCGATGAAAGGCATTGCGCCATCGATCCACAGTGCGATTTCTGCATCCCGCCCCCTTTTAAGCGCCGTGCTGAAACCCGGTGGTATTTCAATCGCAAGGCTGAGCTCACCGCTTTTCATACGCTGATCGAGCTCCCTGAGATCGTGAAGGGGTGGCTGTTCGATAAAATAGCGTGAACCGGCAATATTCTGGATATAGTCGCGGCTAAGTGGACTTTGATCACGATCAAGCACAGCAAACCTAAGATCTTCGACATCCATGGAAATTCCGAAACCAAGCACGGTCATTAGCAGGGCGGAACCAATCAGCGCGAATGTTAGCCTGATGGGATCGCGTACAACCTCCAGTGATTCTCGAATGCTATATCCAAACAGTCGCCTGAAGCTGAACATCTGATGGGTCTGTATCTTTGTAGTCTTCATGACCAGCTCGGTTCCATCGGGCTCGGTTTCCTGTTCCTTTTCCTCGTCTTTGAGATAATTTATAAAAGCATCTTCAAGCGTTTCGCTGTTGCGTGATGCCATGATCGCTTGTGGGGTGTCGCTGACGAGTACCTTTCCACTGTGCATCAGCGAAATACAATCACATCTTTGTGCCTCGTTCATGAAGTGGGTGGAAATAAAAATGGTGACACCCTGGGAACGGGACAGGTCGATTAGCAATGACCAGAAAGTATCCCTGGCAATCGGGTCGACCCCGGAAGTGGGTTCATCCAGGATTAGCAACTCTGGCTCATGAACGACAGCGACCGCCAGTGAAAGGCGCTGGCGGATTCCGAGTGGTAAGGCACTGGAAATCTCGTTGCTAAATGAATGCAGGTCAAACAGCTCGATCAGTTGTGCGGCCCGGTCTTTTACCCTCTCAGGGGGAATACCATAAAGCCTGGCATGAAGTCTCAGGTTCTGAATGACCGTTAGTTCTTCGTACAAAGAGAAAGACTGGGACATGTAACCGACACGTTTTCGGACCTGCATTGACTGTGCATCGACGGTCGAACCAAATAACTCAGCCTGGCCTTCAGTTGCAGGCAACAGACCAGTCAGCATCTTCATGGTCGTGGTTTTGCCGCAACCGTTCGAGCCGAGGAAACCGAATATCTCTCCGCGGTGGATATCCAGGTCGACATGATCGACCGCTGTAAAATCACCAAAACGCTTGGTCAGGCCCTGAGCGGAGATCGCGACATCCCTGCCCTCCTGGGCCTGTAGCTCGGGAATTGAAACCTTTTGATGTTTGTTGCGGATGTGTTCTGGAAGCAGCGCAATGAATGCGCTTTCGAGGTCGTTGGTTGCGGTGAGCTGTTTCAGCTCTGCTGCGGTCCCACGGGTCAGGATCTGACCATTATTCATGGGGACCAGCCAGTCGAAGCCCTCCGCTTCGTCCATGTACGCGGTCGCGATTATCACCGTCATGTCGGGTCGTCGCACACGAATGCGATCTACCAGTTCCCAGAACTGCCGACGCGACAGGGGGTCAACGCCCGTCGTCGGCTCGTCAAGAATCAGTAGGTCCGGGTCATGAATGAGCGCACAGCAGAGTCCCAGTTTCTGCTTCATGCCGCCCGAGAGTTTTCCGGCAGGCCGATCCCGAAATGGCGTCAGCCCGGTGGCATCGAGTAATTCGTTTATCTGCTTCTGTCTTTGCTGACCCGAGATGCTGAACAGACGCCCGAAAAAATCGATATTTTCATTGACCGACAGGGTCGCATAGAGATTCTTACCCAGCCCCTGCGGCATAAACGCAATACGTGGCGCGATGCGGCTACGATAGTGATGATCGGTGATATCTCCACCGAATACCTCGATGTCGCCTTCCTGTATTTTGATCGCGCCTGCAATCAGGCTAAGCAGGGTGGATTTGCCGACGCCGTCCGGGCCGATGAGCCCGGTAATCTTTCCGGCCGGTACCGACAGATCGATCCTGTCTAGTGCCAGAGTGTCACGATAGGTGTGACGGATACCTGAAACGATGATTGGCGCGACGCTCTGTTCCATTAGGGCAGGTTAACCTTCAGGTAGTCAGGCCATTGCTTATTCCTGTCGAGGAGAATAAATGCCTCGCCGGGTACGCCAGTTTTGACGACATCGATATGTTCCTTTAGCAGGGTTGGATCGACACGGACCTTGACACGAAACATGAGTTTTTCCCGCTCAGTACGTGTTTCCACCGCCTTGGGTGTGAACTGGGTTCGTGGTGCGACGAAGGAAACTTTGGCGGGGATGATGTATTCCGGCGCCGCATCGAGGATGATTCTTGCATCAGCGCCAATGGCAATTTTTCCGGCCTGTTCAGTAGGCAGGAAAATGGTCATGTAAACATCAGTCAGGTCTAGTATGGAGAAGACCTTGCCGCCAGCTCCCAGCACTTCACCAGTTTGGGCAAGTTTATACAGGGCCCTACCCTGCACCGGGGACAACAGGCGCATTTCGGTGAGTTCAGCCTCAAGGCGTTCCAGGCGGGCCGTGGCAGCCTCGATGCTGGATTTTGCCTGGGTGACCTGGATGCGCGCTGCCTTAACAGTAGCTCTGGCGGTCTGATAGTTTGTTTTGGCCTGGTCTAGTTCTTCCTGCGAGACATGGCCTGCCCCGGCGAGTTTCAAAACGCGGTCGTGATCGCGCTTGGCATAATTGAGTTCACTCTTGCGGACCTCTAGCATAGCAAGGGCATATTCACGGCTTTCCTCGGTCTCAACCAGGCTGGCTTTCGCCTCTCTGATCTGAGTATCCAGGTCGCGGGTATCCATCAGTGCAACAACCTGGTTTCTATTTATCATATCGCCCTCTTCGGCCAGTACCTCAGCCAGCCGGCCAGCGTACTTGGTGGCAATATCGTATTCAGTCGCCTCAATACGTCCGTTGCCCGAGGCTATGTAGGCAGGCAATGTCAGGGTTTGATTCTGCTGGTACATGTACCAGCCGATCACCGTCGCAATAATGGCTATGGCAACGGTGATTTGAGTAAGAACAGTCTGTTTCCTTATCATGCGCATTACCCTATTGCCCGTTCCCGGGTCTGAGAATAGAAGATAGAAGGAGGTCCACCAGTTCCTCGGCGTTGATTTCCAGAAACCCCTTGTAACCGCCAGGTTCAAGATGACTATGGATCAGTCCGTATAAATAACTTATGACAGCATGCGCAAGTACGGTAGGGTCCAGTCCGCTCACGAGCAGATCTTTTTCCCGAAGCAGGTTTAAGGCATAAACAATGGCGTCAAAAAAGCGGTCACGTTTTTCGCGCAAGAAGGCATGAAGCTCCGTTTGTTCTTCAGTGAATTCGATGTTGTGCATGGAGATGCGGACGGCCTGTCCGACTTCGGGTTCACGGATCACGCGGGTGATCATATCAAGAAGAAGCTGGCGAAAATGTTTGGACGGATTCGCCTCGTCCAGGCTTTCTACATCGAGGATAAACGAATCAAACAAGGCGTCTGTATTTCTCTCCCATAACGCCCTTATCACATCATCCTTATTTTCAAAGTGCCAGTAAATTGCTCCCCGCGTCATGCCGGCATGCTCGGCGATTTCGTTCAGGGTCGTCTTCGCGATCCCCTGCCTCAGGAATAATTCTGCCGCCGAACCCAGAAGGATCTGGAAGGTACGTTCGGCTTCTTCTTTTGTTTTGCGTGCCATAAGCAGAATTGTACTGGTAAATAATAATACTTGTTATTATTATACATTCTTACATGTATGTATATGAGGTAATATAGACTATGCCTCATATCGAATTGTAGAACTGCTTGTTGAGTTTACTATATGAAATTTAATACATCTTTATTAATAAGCATGTTGGGCTTGCCGCTATTTCTGCTTACCCAGCTGACCGGCTGCAATAGCGGCGAAGGTAACCTTCAGAACACATCTGAGACCCTGATCAGGCCCGCCAAGATCGTTTTTGCGCAGCCTGCGGGTATCGTCGCCGTACGTTCCTATCCTGGCTCCCTGGAGGCCTCAAGAAAAACAGAACTTGCCTTTCGTGTCGGGGGTGAACTTGAAGCCCTACCCGCTAGGGCTGGTATGCGCGTCAAAAAGGGAGAACTTCTCGCACAACTGGATGATGAGGAATACAAAAAGGATTTTGATGAGGCACGCGCACGTCAGGAACTGGCCGAAATACAGTTCAAACAATATAAAAAGCTTCTTGAGCAAAAGCTTGCCAGTCGGTTGCAGTTCGATCAGGCGAATGCCGAGTTGAAATCTGCAACCGCGGCACTCGAACGTGCTCGAAATAATGTTGCCTATACGAAATTGCTCGCACCGTTTGATGGTGCCATAGCCCAGGTTTCCGTTGAGAATTACCAGGCGGTCTCTGCAAACACTCCAATAATCCAATTTCATAGTCAAAAAACACTTGATGTTCGGGTTAGCATTCCTGAATCGATGATCTCCAGATTGCTGCCGGACAGTAATTCAATTCCAATCGACCAGTTCTGTGGCAAAGTCTATTTTCAAAGCCACCCGGGCAAAGCCTATCAGGCCTGCCACAAAGAACATGAGTTTATCCCCGATCCTGTTACACGAAATTATTCAGCCGTCTTCACTCTGCAACCATTATCCGATTTTGTCGCCTTGCCCGGGATGACGGTCAAACTTGTCCTTGATTTCTCGCCCTTCATGGCAAGTCAGTCGCCTGAGGCCGTTCTTATTCCAGTCGAATCCATTTTCTACGACGATGGTGGGCAGTGGGTATGGGCCGTTGGTAAGGATATGAAGGTTCACCGTACTGCAGTCGATATCGATCAGGTACAGGGGGAAATGATCAGGGTGTCCCACGGCATCATGCAGGACCAGCCGATTGTAGCTGCCGGGGTCAGTTACCTTCGCGAAGGGATTAAGGTTCGCCCCATGCGGAAGGAACGGGGCCTGTAGGAAATGCTGCCATGAAACTGACAGAATATTCGATTCGTAATCCAAGCATTAGCTGGATGATCATCCTCTTGTTAATCGCCGGAGGCACACTTTCCTTCATGGAACTCGGGCGCCTCGAAGATCCGGCATTCACTATTAAGCAGGCAATGATCGTCACCCAGTATCCAGGTGCATCATCACAAGAGGTTGAAGAGGAAGTAACGCTGCCTGTGGAAGAGGCCCTGCAACAACTCCCCTATCTCGATCACATCACATCGACCTCTAGTAGTGGGATTTCACAGATACAGGTCGAGATGAAAAGCACCTACAGAAAACAGGAGCTTGCACAGATCTGGGATGAGTTGAGGAGAAAGATTCGCGATATGCAGTTCAGCCTGCCGCCCGGCGCGGCAGCGCCGCAGGTCTATGATGATTTTGGTGATGTTTATGGAATGTTCATGGCCATCACGGGGGAAAGATACAGTTACGAAGATATTGCGGATTATGCCGACTATGTCCGTCGCGAACTCGTCGTATTGCCGGGTGTTGGCAAGGTGAACATCGGTGGCAAGCGAAAGGAGCAGATCTATATCGAGGTCGATCGCGCCAAACTTGCTGCAACGGGGTTTTCACTGAGCGAGATCCAGGGCCTGCTCAGAACACAGAACCTGGTGACGGATGCCGGGAACATGCGGGTGGGTAATGAATACCTGAGGATCAACACAATATCCCAGGGGCAAGGCGAACTCTCCAGTCTGGCCAATCTGCTGATTGGCAGCCGTGATGGGCAACTTGTCTATCTTCAGGACGTTGCCAGGATTAGTAAAGGTTATCAGGATCCACCCCAGCATCTTTATCGCTATAACGGTAGCCCCGCCCTCACCCTCGGCGTCTCTTTCGCAAGCGGTGTCAATGTTGTCGATGTAGGTGTCGCTGTAAGGGCTCGGCTGAGTGAAATCGAGGAACATCGTCCCTTCGGTATGCTGATCAATACGATTTACGATCAGCCTTCGCAGGTGGATGAATCGGTCAGGGACTTTCTGATCGGCCTGGCCGAAGCCATGCTCATTGTCATTGTCGTACTGTTTTTTAGTATGGGGTTGCGTCCTGGCATCATCATGAGCAGCGTACTTCTGCTGACAATCCTTGGCACCTTCATCATCATGAAAATCTATGATATCGAGCTGCACCGAATCTCGCTTGGTGCGCTAATCATTGCCCTTGGCATGCTCGTGGATAATGCCATCGTGGTCACCGAAGGCATCATGATCGGTATCAAACAGGGGTACGGCCGCATGGAGGCAGCAATCCGTACGGTCACGCATACACGATGGCCCCTGCTGGGTGCAACCGTCATTGCGATCACGG
>CAZXNH010000006.1:79557-89153 GCA_964641615.1 uncultured Ectothiorhodospiraceae bacterium
GCCGGCGAGGAAGACGCCGAGCACCGCGCCGTCGCGCGTCACTGGCTGGACGACGACGCTTCGACCGAGCAATCGGTACGGCGCATGCTCCTCGCGGGCGATTTCCGCCGCGCCCGCGGCGACATCCGAGGTGGAGAAGCGCATGTCGATCACGGCATTCGCGCCGATTGGGCTGTCACCTGATGCCAGCGGCGAATTCACCGGCAGTCTGTTCTGGGTCTTACTTATTTCGTTATTTCTGAGCTGGGTGCTTGCAGTAAGTCTAACGCCATTTTTCTGCTATCTGCTGTTAGGAGGCAATGATCAGAATGAAACGGATTCGGGCAATGATCCCTATCGAGGTGTCGCCTACCATGCTTACCGTGCCCTGCTGCTCGTCACGCTGAGGTTTCGCTGGCTGACCATCGGCTTGATGACCATTGCGCTTATCCTGTCTGTGTATGGATTCGGCTATGTCAAACAGGCCTTTTTTCCAGCCAGTTCATTGCCCATGTTCATGGTGGAATACTGGTTGCCTGAGGGTAGTGACATCAGGGCTGTCTCTGCCGATATTGAATCAATAGAACAGGAGGTGCTTGTCATCGATGGGGTCGAGAGCGTCACGGCGACTATAGGGCGTGGCGCTGAACGATTTGTGCTCACCTATTCACCTGAACTGAGTAACTCAAGTTATGCCCAGATGATTATCAGGACGAATCATTATGAGCAGATAGAAGGTACGGTTAACAGGGTGCAGGCCTTATTGTACGAAGAATACCCGCAAGCTTTCACGAAGGTACAACGCTTCGAACTAGGCCCAGGCAGCAAGGCAAAGATAGAGGCCCGCCTGATTGGTCCGGACCCCATGGTTCTTCGCACATTGTCAAAGCAGGTTATCGCCATCTTCGACCAGGAGCCAGCCGCAATCAATGTACGCCAGGACTGGCGCGAGAGGAGTAAGACTCTGCAGCCGGTATATGATGAGGCCGAAGGTCGGCGACTGGGAATTAGCAAGTCGGATCTGAACGAGGCTCTGGCATTCAATGCAAACGGGCATGAAGTAGGTTTGATAAGGCTGGGCAGTAAACTTCTTCCCATTATCGTGAGACCTCCGGAACAAGAGCGAGCGAATGTAAACCAGCTCGATGATATACAGGTCTACAGCCCAGTGAAGTATGCCTATGTCAACATCGGACAGATCGTCAACGATATTGAGGTAGGCTGGGAAGATCCGATCATTAAGCGTCGTGATCGGAAGCGTACCCTGGCGGTGCTTGCCGATCCCATCCCTGGGGTCACACCTGCTACATTACATGGCCAAATCAGGGATTCGGTAGAACAAATTGATCTACCCGTCGGATACAGCCTTGAATGGGGCGGAGAATACGAAGCACAACAAAAGGCCAACGTTGCGGTTTTTGCCTTTGTTCCACTCGGCGTCATCGTGATGGTTGTGCTGACCGTGCTTCTGTTCGGGTCGGCCAGGCAGGCATTGGTTGTATGGATTACGGTACCGCTCTCCATAATCGGCGTTACCGTTGGCCTGCTGACAACCGGTTCTCCGTTCAGCTTTATGGCCCTGCTCGCCCTATTGAGCCTGATCGGCATGCAGCTCAAGAACGGTATTGTCCTGGTCGAGGAGATCAAGCGCCTGAAAGACGAGGAACATCAGGTCTGGATGGATGCCATCCTGAATGCATCGATCAGCCGACTGAGGCCTGTCACTATGGCTGCGATTACGACCATACTGGGTATGGCACCCTTGCTGAGCGACGTCTTCTTTCAGCCCATGGCCGTCACGATCATGTTCGGTCTGGGCTTCGCCACCTTGCTGACACTGATTGTCGTACCCGTGTTATTCGCATTGTTCTATGATGTCCGTTATTCGAAATCATGAGTCGTGTGGTGATTTGATTATGCCGGGTGTACTTAACCGAGTTGTTAGTACATATCCCATCTGGATTGTGCTACTTGCGGCCCTCTTCTGGGTCGGCATATCCCATGCAGAACCGCTTGATGATCGCCCCGATTACATCAACGGCTACGTCGCCGCAATACTCTACGATAAGCTGAAATTAGGACGTGACGATTATCATATAGAAGTCGGGACTGGTGAAATATTCGTTCTTGTAAACGAGGCGTCGCCAGACTACCTCAGTGAGATCGAACAGACCTTAAAACCTGTTGCTCAAGGTTTTGATCTGAGCTTGAATGTCGGTACGAGAGAATCAGCCCAGCCTTCCTGGATAGCCTTTCCAAAAGGATATTTATTCAGACCAAGCATTGCCGGACAGCACGAGCCAAAATTTTCGCTGAGCATGATCCAGGTCGATTCACCCGAAGATGATGTGCTGGTCGCTTCAGTAGGACTTGGCCATGAATTCGGACTGATAAAATGGGAGACGTCAAAGACTGGAACCGAATTGCAGCTGAGTATCTTCGCAGCGGCATTCTCCCAATTTAATATGGATTCGCCATCCGATGACTTATTGAATACCGATTACCAGGTTGGGTTTCCACTTTCATTTCGATCGGGAAAATGGTCAGGAAAATTCCGTCTTTACCATCAAAGCTCTCATCTTGGGGATGAACTGATTTTGGGCGGGTATCGGCCCGACCGCATCGGTTTGAGTGTCGAAGTAGCAGACTTCAAACTGGCCCGGCAAATCGATGATTGGCGTCTCTATGGCGGGGCCGGATATATCCTCAGGGCACATGATCCGGAGGATATCGAAAGGGGGATGGCGGAAATAGGTGTAGACTATGTTTCATCTGGACCGGTTCTGTTTGGCCAGCGTCTCGTCGGTGGAGTGAATGTGTTCTCACTAGAGGAACGTGAATGGCGTACCGGAACCACTATCAGACTGGGGCTTTCATTTGGGCGCCCTTACCCTGATCCACGGGGTATCAGTCTGCTCTTCGAGGGATTTAAAGGCATCGCCCCCTTTGGCCAGTTCTATGTGGATGACATTCGTTACTATGGTGTGGGGCTTTATTTCGATATTTAGGACGTGTTGATTCAGTGTTGCCCGATAACGGGGGGTTTGTTACGCCATTTACCCCCGTTAAGGCCCTGTTCATAACCTAGATCGAATAGCTTGTTCATCTCTTCCTGGTCAAAAGCCTCCAGGGTTTCTGGAAGATACTCCTGTGGCATAGCTGTCCAGTTGAAATTCACATTGGTTGCCTGTGAAAAGTAATAAATACGTTGGATATCGTTACGCCCCTGGGACTTGAGCAGGGAACTCATGGAGCGAGAAGAGATATCTCTAATGTTGCGTTCCACCTGCTGAGGTTCAGGCCCAACCTTAGAATTTCGTATGACATAGAAAGTCCAGTTCGAATGTATATCTGGCTGCGTATAGTGTGCCCTGATACGTGTGAGGTTAAGGGTGTCCGGGTTGAGAAATAACTGTGCCTTGATACCACCATCTACATGCATCTCGTCATAGATCTGGCCATCTACTTCGACATTGATCATAACTGGTGGGAAAGCCGCAGGGATAGAACTGGATGCAAGTACAACTTTTCGATACAGACTCAGGGCATCGGGGTGGCCGCTCTGTGCAATCATACCCATGTTCCAGACAATCATTCTATCCTGGTCAAGATTCGTTGTAGCAATCCAAAGACGCCTGCCATGGGCATGTGCCTCGGCCACAGAATCTAAGATATCCTGAGTGATGTATCGGTCTATCATCTGGCGTAGAGGTTCAACATCGGCAAGGGCATCGTGCCAGAGTATGCTAAGAAAGCGCCGAAGATAGATGTCGCGTGCAGTCACTGTAGTGTAGGCTTCGCGGAGTATTGGGTCATATTCAGGACCAAGGAAGGCAAAGGTGGATATCAAAGCACCAGAACTTACCCCGGTTACAATCTTGAATTCTGGTCGCCCCCCCGATTGGCTCCAGCCATTGAGCAGCCCCGCGCCGAAGGCACCGTAATCTGCACCGCCCGACAGGATCAGAAGAAAAAGATCGAGTTGTTCGGTTCCAGGAATGGCAAGATGTTGTCGATATTGCTGATCAGAAAATAGCGTGTCTTCTTCAAACCAGGGGTTATCAAGTCCCGAAATTGCTCGAACATGTTCTATACCAGGTATCTGCGCCAGTTCCTGCTTATCCAGGGGTACCGGATTTCGCGGCACTGAGGCGCAGCCGACCATCAGGCTTGTAATCAGAAGGGAAATAAAAGTGATACGCAGTAGCATGCTTGTCGGATATTACTATGATGTCGCGATTAAGTGTTTTGTTTCTTGAAGTAGAATAAGTTGTTATACCGACCAATGGGGGAGTTCGTAATTAATTTGCATTTCATAGAGTATGGCAAAAGCACTGGCAATCTTGTCTGCCTGTCCAATCTATCCTTACTGAAAACGATCATTTCCATGTTCGATGACTTTAGTAATTTATGTGGTGGACCTGCCTTCGCAACTTAGAACATAGTCTTTATGAGAAATTTAGTGTTTTATGTGGAAATCTTAAATTGCAACTCTTTCATTATAATCACTATTCTTGATTTTAGCGTTTAGCACTTCCTGTGGTCGTCCACAGTGCCCCACCAGGATGTAGCTCTAAAAGGTACTGGTATTTTTCGTGCCAGTTGGCAAAGGTCTTCTATTCTGAAAGATGTATAACTGCTTTTTGTTAAGGAATATCATTTCATACAAGGGCTTACATTTTGGTATTTTTCGCATTTAAATACCGAATTCACCCAGATTTCGCTTAAATTGACCCTTTAGTCCAATAATAAGTACTCAATTATGTACTACGCTATCCGATATATAAGTAGAAACCACTAGATGGATGGTATGCGTCATGAAAGGTTTAATCGGTGTTACCGCATTATTGTGTGTTGCTTTCGGAAGCCCTGCCTATGTGCAATCTGCAGAACTTGGCAGCTGGATGCAGACTGGAAAAGCTGATACAAACGAATGTATCAAGGCCAGAAAAGAGCTGGAAAAAGCCGAGGATTACCTGGATAACGTTAGCAGGCCCTCTTCATTTGAGCTCAAGATGCTAACTAATGCTGAAGACGATGTCGCTCTTCACTGTAATGTAGCCTCTTCTAATTAATCATCAATAATTAGTATTTCACACAAAAAAAACCGGCTTATTAGCCGGTTTTTTTATTGCTTACTTCTAACTGATCAGGTTTTGAAATCAGCCACGAGCATATTTAGATGTGACGCCAACTCGTTGAAACGCTCTGTTTCACGGGCGTTAAGCTCTGCCCCCTGCTCTGTACGTTCGGAAATCTGCACGAACTCATGAACAATTTCATTGATTCGATCAGCGAACTGATTCTGTTCACCCTGCGCCATTGCGATGGCCTCGATTTCTTCATTGATTAATTCGATCGAGGAAGCAATTTCATGCAGGGCTGCGTTCGAGTGGTTAGTACTTGATACACCTGATGCGATGATACCCACACCACTCTGCACACTATCATTTGCCTGCTTCGCATCACCCTGAAGCGTCTCAATAATCGAGGTGATTTCTTCAGTAGATTTGGAGGTCTGGGTTGCCAGGTTTCTAACTTCTTCAGCAACCACGGCGAACCCACGGCCCTGCTCGCCTGCACGTGCTGCCTCAATAGCTGCGTTAAGAGCCAGCAGGTTAGTCTGCTCCGCAATCCCTCGAATTGCTGTTACTACAGATCCGATTTGTTCACTTTGACGGGACAGTTTTTCTATCTGGTCTCGCATAGATTCGAACACTGTTTCAATCTGCACCATGGCGTCGGTAGATTCTTCGGTTACCTTATGACCATCCATAGCAAGACTCTCAGCCTGGGTGGTCTGGCCAATCATTCGACTAATAGCCTCATCCACGGCCATTTTGGCATTGGTCATATTATCAACAACATTCTCACCTTCCTGGGCAAGCTGTCGCTGTAACTCAGCATCTCTACGTGTATTACCTGTGTTCTGATTTAATTCCGCAGCTGATTCACTTAGAGAACTGGAGGTTCCCATGATGTCTTTAACAATCTCACGCAGTGTTTCCGTCATGGAATTAAAGCTATTAACAATCTCTCCAAGCGTGTCATGACTTACCATTGAGCAACTGTGCGTGACATCTTTTGCACTGATACGGCCCGCCACTTCAGCGATACGACGCATGGGTTTAAGCAAGGTGAATTTGAGTATCAGGAAATTTGAAACCCCGAGAACCAACCCGGCAAGAATGCACCCAACGACAAAGATGATTTTCATCCCCTCATTCCAGGTCACGAAAAAGTCCGCGAACACGGGAAATGCGAGCCCCATGGCGACGCCAAACGCGATATACGCGACCAGAACCCTTTTTAATATTGATTTTTTTCCGAACACTGAGGACTCTCCTGCAACCTTGTATAAAGAGTATCGGCTAAATTTCTAATTTTTTTAGCTATTCGTCTAAATATAATATATGAACTCTTGCTTTTCTTTATTATTCAATAGGTTATTATCTTTATGTTTGATCTAATTCTTCTTTTTTTTACATTAAGAATGTCCGTCTTCAAGAATCTCTCTTTCTTTACCAAGATCCCTGCTAATAGCATTCATACTGGTAAATTTATCGGGATAACGATGCCTGAGTTTGTCGATATTCACCTGTTTCACATTTTCAGGGGTTTCTTCCAATGCACGGTACATCATCGCGGCATACCATTCTGAATCCCCTAGTTCTTCAGCCATGTTGACCTTGTCGAAGTGTGCGCCTTTCATGGTGAGAAAGATGGCTTCCAGCATTTCTGTGGCTTCTGTATATAACCCAAGCGCAGCATGGAAGATGTCCGGATCTACCGCGCGTGGATTAAGGTCCGTCTCACCCGCTTCGTGCTCCAGAGTTTCATGATGCTCCGGAAGAGATTTTCCGTAGTAAAGGCCTTTTTTAATTGCATCAATCATGTTGCCCGTTTCAATGGCCTTGCGTAAGGCAGCTTCAACCATACAGGGGGTGATTTTGTCGTCATGGAACTGGGCTGATGCTGTTCTGGCTGACTCTTCCAGATAGGTCTTATTATCCATCGTTTATTCCCAATTGGTGGCAATTTGCATTCAGATAATGTTAATCAAAATTGCTGGCCAACACACCCGATTCCCGATAAATAAAAGTATTCACACGTCTGTAACTAAGGTCGTTAACCTAGTAGAATTAAATAATATTTGTCTTTCACATTCACCAATATCTTCTTGAAAATAAAATAATTCATGGGACGAAAATCTGGCAATTCCGGTCAAGATATTCCAAAACACCTGTTTTGGGCCTCAACGGATGGAGTGTTGACCGCGGAACTTGAGCACAAACAATATAAGCTGGGTAATGTGGCAACGGGCGGTAGTGTAAAAGTCACCCTGCTCCTGCACAAACCTGCCCAGGCATTGCCTTCAGATATCGCCGCCATGTTCTCGCCCTGGGAGTCTACTGATCCCATTCTCTTCGAAATTTTTGCCCAGTATGATCTTCTGGGTAAACAAGTCACGCGGATTCTGAGTATTTACAATACTGACGGCATCTTCAAAGGGCATGGAATCAATGCGTTTCTCATGAACACCCTGGTTCAGTACATGCGTATCTTTATGAATTCAGACTCCCTGGTAGTCGTGAGCACTTCTGGTGAGCCTGATGCCCATTTGCTCTATTTCTACCGAGAATTATTTAAAGTTAAGCCCGACCTGCATGGAGATTTTGTTCAGCAGCTCTCTAATCTATCCTTCATGAAAGGTATGCTGTTTGGGCGATATGACCGTTGCATTCCCTTATCTGACTTTTCTGCGGGTGCGCCGCCCTCACCAACTCCAAACGCAAACAACTTCTGAGGTTGTACAATTATGAAGATAAAATCCATTGAAGTGGTGCAACATGAAGGCTCAGTGGATACGGGTAGCTATTTTGCTCTCGAGATACAGATCGAGCTGGATGATGGCAGTATTTTTCCGGCCTCTCTGAAAATGCCAGAGCATCAGTACAATCGACTCATGCTTGAGAATATATGCCCGGAAGATTACTCAGAACAGCCTGGGCTGACCCTGGCCATGCGCTCGCTATTCGAGGAGCTTGCCGGTAAAAGCTAATCTATAAAACAGGAAATAAAAAAACCCGGAGGAATAAAATCCTGCCGGGTTTTTTTTGCCTGATTAGATAGCAATCAGTGCTGCTTAGACTTCTTCCACATCACGAAGGCACCAATACCAGCGACTAATGCTGCGGCAATCATGCCGAGGTGGAAAGGCTCGGTCAGCAAATGCGACACCGCAGCCGTAAAGCCACTTACCACATGCTCCCCGGAATGTGCCAGGGCTGAACCTGCGGCTAACAATGAGGTCAGCGTTAGCAGGGCTATCATTGAATTACGCATCTTCATTACACTCCACAAGATTGTTGATTGATATCGACCTTGATCAGCTCTTCACCATCTGGGTCAGTCACATGTACTGCACAGGCAATACAGGGATCGAAACTGTGAATAGTGCGGAGGATCTCAATTGGCTGCTGGGGATCTACCATCTGGTGGTTATCCTGCAGCGCGGCTTCATATGCACCAGGCTGGCCATTAGCATCACGTGGGCCAGCATTCCAGGTACTGGGTACAACTGCCTGGTAGTTATCGATCTTCTGATCTTTGATAACAATCCAGTGCGCCAGACCACCGCGTGGTGCCTCCATGAAACCAACACCCCTCGCCTCTTTCGGCCAGGTGGAAGGATCCCACATGGTGTCATTATGTGTACGCAGATCACCGGCCTTAATATTGGCAACAAGGTTGTCATACCAGGTCTGCATATTATCAGCAAACACCTTGGTTTCCAGAGTCCTTGCAGCTGTTCGTCCCAGAGTTGAAAACAGCGCTTCTACCGGGGCATCGAGCGTTTTAAGGGTGTAGTCGACCAGTTCCTTCATTTGCTCGTCACCACTGGCATACATCACCAGGGCACGGGCAAGTGGCCCTACTTCCATGGAATTGCCTTTCCAACGAGGCGATTTCAGCCATGAATAGGACTTTTCAACATCCAGATGCTTGTAGGGTGGTTCTGGACCATCATAGTTAAACTTGGTTTCACCGTCGTAAGGGTGCAGACCTTTTTCCTTGCCGCCTTCATAGTCATACCAGGAATGAGCAATAAACTCTTCAATCTCATCAGCTGCGTTCAGGTCAACCTCATGCAGGGTACTGATATCACGATTCAGAATTGCACCACGAGGGACAAGGAGCTTATCAACATCATTAGTACCATCTTCAGGGAAGTCACCATAGCAAAGGAAGTTACCAAGCCCCTCACCCTTGTTGAACCAGTCCTTATAGAAACCGGCAATAGCGAGGGTATCAGGAACGTATACATTATCGACAAAGTCTCTCATCTCATCGATGACGTTCTTAACTGTAGCCAGGCCCTGATCATTCAGTGCTGTTGCACCCATCATGCCGGCATCGCCACCACCACCCTGAATACTGATGGCTGAAGGCGTTCCGCCGACCAGGAAGTTGGGGTGTGGGTTCTTGCCACCAAAGATGGTATGCAGCCGCGCCACGTCCCGCTGCCAGGCGTAGGTGCCCGAGGCCTCGTCGCGGTTGTAGACGTCGATCGGGCGGTCGGGGCCGCCGACGTCCTTCCAGTTCGTGATCTCGCC
>CAZXNH010000006.1:89163-111593 GCA_964641615.1 uncultured Ectothiorhodospiraceae bacterium
CAGCTTAACCACATTCCGCTGCCAGGACAGTGCCTCGAGATAATGTGCTACTGCCATCAGGTTAGCTTCTGGTGGCAGTCGGTATGCAGAATGCCCCCAGTAGCCATTCTGGAAAATACCCAGCTGTCCGGATTCAACAAACTTCTTAACCTTGTTCTGCACATCGGCGAAGTAACCCGGTGAAGACTTGGCGTATTTACTGATCGACTGGGCTAATTCTGAAGTGGCCTTTGGATCTGCCTTAAGTGCGGAGACGACATCCACCCAGTCCAGAGCATGCAGATGATAAAAGTGCATGACATGGTCATGGACATATTGCGCACCAATCATAAGGTTTCTGATCAGCTGGGCATTGTTTGGAATCTCGATATTCAGGGCATCTTCTACGGAGCGAACCGAAGCAATGCCATGCACCAGTGTACAAACACCGCAGATACGCTGCGCAAAGGCCCATGCATCACGTGGATCACGGTCCTTGAGGATAATTTCAAGCCCGCGAACCATGGTTCCTGAAGAGTATGCTGACTCAATCGAGTCTCCATTCATCTGCGCCTCGATGCGCAGATGACCTTCAATACGTGTTATAGGATCAACAACGATACGCTCACTCATTATTCAGCTTCCTGTGGCTTGTTATCAGTTTCCAGGTGTTCGGCAATCATTTCTGTCAGGCCGTACACCTCAATATCCATGTCATATTCTTCCAGGGCTTCTTCGATGACATTTCGGCAGTTGGAGCAACTGGTGATCAGGTGCTTCACGCCCGTGGCTTCGAGCTGCTGCTTCTTCATCTTGAAGGCCTTGGTCTGTAGCGGATAGGCGTCTTCGTTTGCACTCACGCCACCGCCGCCACCACAACACCAGTTCCACTGGCCCTGCTCTGGCATAGGTACGTAATTCTCAGTGACCATCTCAACGAGGTTAACTGGCTGTTCCAGCACACCGCCCTTGCGAACCAGCTGACAGGGGTCGTGGAAGGTAATTTCCTGCATTTCCTTGTCCTTGAGTTTGATCTTGCCCTCTTCCCTTAACTGGTCGAGGAACTCAAGAATATGCACGACTTTGAAGTTATAAGGTCGACCAATCAGGTTGGGGCCTTCCCAGCGCAGCGCGGTATATGCGTGGCCACACTCAGGGCTGATGACATACTTGACCTTGAGTTTTTCAGCTGCATCAACAATTCGCTGAACCAGTTGCGCGGCGAGATCTGAAGAACCTAGCTGCATACCAGCATTAGTGGCCTCAAAGGCATCACTGGAATAAGTCCAGCTAACACCGGCCTTATCAAAGATCTGTGCACAGGCGCCAATGAATTCGTGGAACTGCATGATTTCAGAAGATGACATCATCAGCAGGTAGTCAGCACCTTCCACATCGAATGGTATCTTCAGGCCGGTTTCTCGCTCAGCTCCTTCACACTGTTTCCTAAAGGTCTCAAGAGGAATCTTCATAGGGCCGCCATGCTCAACCGAGTTGATGGTGGCATTTTTCAGGCCATCAGGCGCATGCCCTGAAGCAACCATGCCTTCTCTTGCCTTGCGGATCATATAAGGGATGTCATTGCCAACAGGACAAATCTGCGCACAACGACCACAAAGGGTGCAGCTGTCATAGAGCATTTCCTGCCATTCGGCCAGCTCTTCATCGGTAATCTTTTTACTCAGGCCTAATGCCTTACCGAAACGACCCCAGAATGTGTATTCCTGCTTCCAGGCCCGACGTAGCGGCTCTACCTTGTTAATTGGCGTATAACGCACATCCCCGGTGGACTGGTAGAACAGGCAGGCATCAGCACACATGCCGCAGTGGACACAGCTATTAAAGAAAGATGCGATAGGTGCATCGATATGCTTTTTGAAGGCCTTAAGACCTCTATCCAGTGAAGTACTCATGCCTTGACCCCCTTACGACCAGCCATTTGTCCGTTGTAGTAACGAGCAATAAACAAAGTAAAGAAATGCGATAGCTTGGTGAATGGGAAGCTCACCAGCAACAGATTCACGGTCATGATGTGTACGAACAGCATGTCGTTGTAAGGCAGCAGCATGCGGTGATAAACCAGGTAACCCGTCAGAACAGGCAGGAAGGTCACCAGCCAGGAGAACCAGTCGCCAAAAGTAGACAGGTAGCGGCGAACTGGATTGGTATAGCGATACCAGAGCACCACCAGCATGGAGGCCAGAGTGATCAGGGTTACGCCATCAATCAACCAGAATGGCAGACCAGGCCAGGAAATGCCGAAGGCTCCCTTAAATACCAGGATGTGTGGCACATAGAGCAACACGATCATGAAAAACCCAATATGAAACAGGTAGCCGGCTATCAAGGCTACCGGCTCATTGCTGTGCTGGAAGTCGGGTAAAGAACGGGTAAAAATGGTTCTGATCCCATATAACCCACTATTTTTTACACGCGCTTCGCTGAGGTCTTTCTTGCGCCCCAACAGGAAGATAGTTACAACGCGGAATACCATACCAATAAAGAATATGCTTGCCGCGATTTCCAGGGCATCACCTCTGGCCCAGGTTAACAACTCCATAGTCGTCATTGTTTAATCCCCGCCTTATTTAATGTCGTCGACAGTCAGCTTTTCGCTGGTTTTAACTGCCTGGTTTTTCTTCATCCGGTTAGCCAGCCCGATAGCAATACCTGCTGCTGCACCGACACCTGCAGCTGTCATTGCAGCCTTGCCAAGGTCGGTTGTGGGCTCACTCAGTGCTGAATAGAAGCTACCCGCATCCCAGAAATCAGGTTCGGAGCAGCCAATGCAGCCGTGTCCAGACTGGATCGGGAAGCTGGTGCCCTGGTTCCACTTGGTGGTGGCACAGGCATTATGCGTGGTCGGGCCTTTGCAGCCGAGCTCGAACAGACACCAGCCAGCACGTGCGCCCTCATCATCGAAGCTCTTGGCAAACAGGCCACGATCATAGAATGGGCGGCGATAGCAGCGATCATGAATAGAATCGCCATAGAAGGAAATGGGTCTGCCCTCGGAGTCCAGTTCGGGGATCTGGCCGAAGGTCAGGAAGTGCGCCAGCACACTGGTCATAACTGCTGGGATAGGTGGGCAACCTGGAAGGTTAATAATGGGTTTATCTTTAATGATATCGGCAACAGAAACAGCGCCAGTTGGATTTGGATTGGCATGTGGCAAACCACCATATGCCGCACAGGTACCCATGGCGACAATAGCGGCAGCACCTTCAGCAGCCTCTTTCAGCATATCCAGGTTGCTAATGCCCGCAATAGTTGAATAGCCAGGATTACCCATCGGAATGGAGCCATCTACGATCAGTAGATATTTGCCGAAGAACTCTTTCTGGGCATGTTCACGCGCATGCTCTGCGGCATCACCCGATGCAGCCTGCAGGGTGTGATGGTAATCAAGAGAGATCGTATCGAAAATAAGAGATTCAATACTGGGGCTGTTTGAGCGCGTCAGAGACTCCGTACAGCCGGTACATTCCTGGAATGAAAGCCAGATCACGGAGGGGCGTTGAGCTTTCTCCAGGGCTTCTGCAATTTTCGGCGCCATGCCCGGTGGCAGAGCCATCATCGTTGCAAGCCCGGCACAGAACTTGAGGAAACCCCTGCGGCTTACACCCTGACTACGCAGGATATTAGCTAATGTTTCGTCTTTGCTCATCTTCTTCTTGCTCCCCTGTGACATTAAAGGTATTACCCATTTCTTTCAGCTGGTCGCGCAATACCTGCGCACCCTGTCTGATATCTTCATTCTCTACACAGAGAATTTCAGGAATACGACAGATTTCGATAATTTCCGCTATCAGGTTGTTATTTATATCGTGATGCCTGATCCACCACACTCCAGGTACCTGGGTTTCCTGGATCTGAGACTGGCCGAGTGTATCGACCGTGGCATTAACCTCGCCCTCTGCCAGGATTGTTTTCAGTGTTTCGTATTCTGCTTCAGTCAGAGGTAATGACTTTAGATCAATCTGCCCTACTTCGCTGGCATCAAGATACGCAGCCTGTAGCGTTACAATTTCGTTGAGTAAAGCTATAACGTTTGATGTCAGACCATCCTCATTGTTAACAACCTGAATGGGAATTTCATTGAGCTTGATCATCTAGTTCCATGCCTCCAGCAAAGTCTGGGTTTTACTGCAGGCAATCTCGATGCCTTCGGCGATTTCAGGTGTGGGCTTATCGGCCCAGTCCAACATCTGTGGCTGTATACCGATCAGGGCGCGACGTTCTGGCAAACGTTCGGTCAGGCGCGCAATATCCATGAGTTCTGCCAGGCTGACTTCGTGAACGCTGGCAAACTTGCCCGTGCTGACAAAATGATCCATTTCTGCGTCTTCGAAGACGCGCACAGTACCAGGCTTGTCACCAAGCTGGGCAGCATCAATAACGATGAGCTGATCCGCGTCCTGAATAAGTTCTGTGAGGGTAAAGCTAAGCGTGCCGCCATCGACGAAATCAATATTTTCGTCGTTATCGGGCCACAATTGTTCCAGTTGTCTGATAGCGTAGATTCCTGCGCCATCATCTCCGAGTAATGTGTTACCTAATCCAAGAACCAAAGTCTTCAAGCGACAGTCTCCCTGTGCCGTATTCTTATAATTCTGCAACCGTTCTATATAGGTTATTTATTATGTGGTTAATAATATATTCAAAAACCTCTGCAGCCGTATAGCTATTTTCGGCATAAAGATGTCGTTATTTTGCATCGATCACGATCTAACTGACATATATCAAGTGCAAAACCGCAGGCTTCTTGACGATCTTCCGGCAGGCGTGTTTACTGCCCTTTCATCAACCATAACGATGGTCTCTGCCATGTGCCTTGCTGTACCCATGCAAATTCAGGAAATTGATGGCTTTATGGCCCGTTGTAGCGCCAAGGGCATCGAACGCGATGTCAGCCTGTTTATGATGCAGGATGAAGGCCTATCCGTCGGTGATTACGTCATAGTCCACGTTGGATACGCCATCCAGAAGATCACTGAAGAAGACGCCCATTCCTCCTGGGAACTGTTTGACGAAATACTGACGGAACTGGAACCGGCCAATGCATGAACTGGCTGTATGTCAGCAGCTGCTTCTCCAGGTTGACCAGATCGCAAAAGAACAAAACGCTCGGCTGGTTGAATCAATCACATTACGGCTTGGCCCGCTATCCGGCGTGGAGGCCCACCTCCTGACCCAGGCCTTTCCCCTTGCGGCAGCTGGCAGCGTTGCCGAAGATGCCGAGCTAATCATAGAATCGTTACCCATCAGGGTGCGCTGCCAGACCTGCAGCGCTGAAACGGACGCCCTGCCCAACAAGCTGGTCTGTGGCGCCTGTGGGGACTACCATACACAATTGATCAGTGGCGACGAGATGCTGCTTGCCAGCCTGTCGCTTATGTCAGAAAACGAGGAAACGGAAGATGTGTGATACCTGCGGATGCAATGTAACTCATGGTAATCGTCATTTACTGCAGCCTGGCGGCAAGCTGGAAAAGGCCGAAGGTGGATCTGCGATTACGGTGCTGAAAAACCTGCTCAGCGAAAATGACCACATGGCCCTACACAACCGCCAGCATTTCGATAAACACAACGTGCTGGCGATTAACCTGATGTCTTCCCCCGGCTCAGGCAAGACCACCCTGCTCGAGGCGACCGTTGAGCAACTCAAAGACAAGTACCGCATTGCCGTTATTGAGGGCGACCTTGAAACCGAGAATGATGCCCAGCGTATTCGTGACAAGGGTGTAAAGGCGATCCAGATAACCACAGGCAGTGCATGCCATCTTGATGCACACATGGTGCACGATGCCCTGCACGAACTAAGCCTCGAAGACTTTGATATCGTTTTCATCGAAAACGTTGGCAACCTGGTTTGCCCAGCCAGTTTTGACCTTGGCCAGCACGTTAATATCACCCTGCTCTCTGTAACCGAGGGTGACGACAAACCATCGAAATATCCTGTCATGTTCCGCGCTGCAGATATGATGATGATCACCAAAACAGACCTCCTTGCAGTGCTGGATGATTTTGAGATCGAGAAAGCAGAAACCAACCTGCGCAACCTTGCCAGTACAGCACCCGTGATTTCCCTGTCTTCACGTAAAGACCTGGGTATGGATGCCTGGATTGAGTGGCTGGACATCCAGCTGGAAGAACAGCGCCAGAGAGTCGCACATGGTGAAACACGCAAACCCGCAATTCAGCCCGATGGAGTCGCACTGCATAATCACGAAGCCCCGTCTTCCAAACCTCATATCCACGCGCAGGGCTAAGCCATGGCACTGGATGCCAGGCAATGGCTAAAACTGATCCATGAACTGGAACTGCCCGGCCCGGTCAAGATAATGAATGTCTGTGGTGGGCATGAACGATCCATCACGACAGCTGGCCTCAGAGCCTTGCTTCCATCTCAGGTTGAACTCATCCCCGGCCCCGGCTGCCCCGTGTGCATTTGCCCGGAAGAAGATATTTACCAGGCCATGCAACTGGCCCTGAATGAAGATATCACCCTGGTCGCTTTTGGCGACATGTTACGCGTCCCGGTAAATGCGCCGAAGAAAGAACCACGCTCACTGGAACAGGCCAAGGCACAGGGTGCTGATATACGCCCCATTGCCTCACCGCTTGAAGCCATGAAACTGGCCCTGGACAACCCTGAGAGAAAGGTTGTTTTCTTTGCTGCTGGATTTGAAACGACCACCGCTCCCGTTGCCTCCATGCTCGCACAGGGCATTCCTTACAACCTCTATGTGCTCCTGTCAGGGCGCCTGACCTGGCCCGCGGTTGCCATGCTGCTAGATACAGGACAGGCAGCCTTTGATGCCCTAGTTGCCCCTGGCCATGTCGCCACGGTAATGGGTCCAGAAGAGTGGCGATTTGTCGTCGAGAAACACCAGATGCCTGTTGCCGTTGCTGGATTCGAGTCCGTAAGCCTGCTCGCTGCCATGTACTCGGTATTACGCCAGAAGATTGATGACAAGCTATTCCTCGACAATTGTTACCCGGAAGTTGCCCATGCAGGGGGTAATAAGACCGCCCTACGCCTGATGGACGAAACCCTGGATGTTGTCGATAGCAACTGGCGCGGCATTGGGATTATCCCAAAATCCGGCTATGCGCTGAAACCCAAGTTCGCCGCACATGATGCTCGCCTGCAGTTCCCTGATTACCAGGATGAAAGCCGAAAGCGTCAGGGTGAAATGCCGCCAGGCTGTGACTGCGCCAGTGTTGTACTGGGTCAGATATACCCGAATCAATGTCGTCTTTATGGTTCGGCCTGCACACCGAGAAACCCTGTAGGGCCCTGCATGGTTTCCGATGAGGGTGCCTGCCGAATCTGGTGGAGCGGCGGCATTCGTGAGTCAGAACACGCGACACAGCAAACCAGCTCTGCCTCCTGAACGCGCAGGAAGACAGGGTGACCGCGATCGCACGACGTTTACTCCTTACAGGCAAGGTACAGGGGGTCGGATTCCGGCCTTTCGTCTATCGCCTGGCGCATGATCTTCTCCTGAATGGCTGGGTTCAGAATCTTAAAGGACAGGTACTGATTCATGCTGAAGGGATTCAGGAAGCCCTCGACCAGTTTGAAGTTCGGCTTATTCAGGAAGCGCCTCAGATTGCCGCACCGGTCTTAAACAGCTCAGAAACCACAACACCAGAAATGCACGATGACTTCGTCATACGTGAAAGCCAGGATGTTGAAAATTCAGATATCCATATTCCGCCTGACTACCACATGTGTCCGGACTGCGGGGCCGAACTGTCAGATCCTGGGGACAGGCGTTACCACTATCCCTTTATCAACTGCACACAATGTGGCCCACGCTTTACCCTGATCGAGTCCCTGCCCTACGACCGGCAGAACACAAGCATGCGCGATTTCCCTCTGTGCCCTGAATGCCAGACGGAATACGAAGACCCTGCCAATCGTCGTTTTCATGCTGAACCAGTCGCCTGCCCGGTCTGCGGCCCCTCTCTGGAATATCGAGAAGGCCTTCAATCTGTAAACGATACGAATGCTGCTTTGCATGCCGCAATTGATGCCCTGAAATCAGGAAAGATCGTCGCAGTAAAAGGTATCGGCGGTTACCACCTGATGTGCGATGCAGGTAATCAGGAGGCCATACTCAACCTGAGAAAAAGAAAACACAGACCGGACAAGCCTCTGGCAGTGCTTTGCCCCGCAACAGGTGAATCCGGGCTGGACGCCCTCCTGGCAGTCGCAGACCCAGGCGAAAAAGCCCTGAAGCTGCTCACACACCCCAGCCACCCCATAGTACTTGCCCGCAAAAGGCCTAACTCCCCCCTGGCGCCAGCCATAGCCCCCAGACTGAGCGAATTCGGTGTATTTCTACCTTACAGCCCATTGCATCAGCTTATTCTGGAGGGATTCAATGGCTACCTGGTGGCAACCTCAGCCAATCTGAGTGGTGAGCCCGTATTAACTGATAACAATGACGTCGAGAAGCGTCTTACGAATATCGCGGACGCCTTTCTTCACCATAATCGCCGCATTGTTCGGCCCGCTGATGACAGCGTCTATCGTGTCACTGCTAACAGCCCCAGGCCATTGCGCCTTGGTCGTGGCAGCGCGCCTGTTGAACTGGATCTTCCCGTCGAATTACCCCACCCGGTCCTCGCGACTGGTGGACAGATGAAAAATACCGTGGCACTGGCCTGGGGCAGACGACTCGTCATCTCTCCGCACATCGGTGACCTGGAATCGCCACGAACAATAGACGTCTTTGAAAATACTATCAAAGACTTATGTAGACTTTATGAAGTTAGTCCTGAAACAATAATCGTCGATAAACACCCCGGCTACAATAGCCATAAATGGGCCATGAGGCAGGATGCTACGCTCATAGAAGTACCGCATCACCGAGCCCATGCATCTATGCTCCCCCTGGAGTTTCCAGACATCAGCACACCCTGGCTGGTCTTTACCTGGGACGGGGTTGGGCTTGGAGAAGATGGCCAGCTCTGGGGTGGAGAAGCCTTTCTTGGGACTGCCGGGCAGTGGAGGCGTGTCGCCAGCTTCAGGCCTTTCAGATTAAGCGGCGGAGACCGTGCCAGTCGTGAACCCTGGCGAAGTGCCGCATCGCTTTGCTGGGAAACAGAAACACCCTACCCGCTCTCCGAAGAGCAGGAACTGGCTCACCAGGGATGGAAGAAAGGCATCAATAGTCCGGCCACCTCAGCCGTAGGCCGGCTTTTCGATGCGGCTTCCAACCTGATCGGCGTTTTGAATAGCGCCAGTTTTGAAGGTCAGGGCCCAATGCTTCTCGAGGCCCTGTGTCAGACACCCCGCAGCGCCGATTCATTACCTCTCAGAAAAGTCGATGGGATATGGCAGGCAGACTGGTCACCCCTGCTCCCAGTGCTGATCGACCATACCAGACCCCAGGTAGAGCGCGCCGAATATTTTCATGCGGCGATGGCCTCGACCCTGCTTGCCATTGCAGAACAGGTGCGCAATGACCACGGCGTCTGCATCATCGGCCTTTCTGGGGGTGTTTTCCAGAACAGCTGGCTGTGTACGCAGGTTACGGAAATAGCCGCTGAGAAAGACTTTGCGGTTTACATACCCCGCACAATCCCCTGTAATGACGGCGGTCTGAGTGCCGGACAGGTTATGGAAGCCGCCACAAGCCTCACAAACAACTAGCTGAAGACAACGACGACTATGCAAGACACCCACATTTCCCTGGCCCACGGTAACGGCGGCCGCTTTATGCGCGAACTCATCGATGAACTGTTCGCTAAACATCTCAGCAACCCCTTTCTTGATACCAGAACCGATGCCGCCACACTCGGAAAGCATGACGGCTCCCTGCTGATGACCACGGATGGATTCACCGTGCAACCACTGGAATTTCCTGGCGGCAACATTGGCTCCCTGGCCATACATGGCACAGTCAATGATCTCGCCGTATCGGGCGCCATTCCTCAATACCTGAGCCTGAACGCCTTTATTGAAGAAGGCCTCGAAATTGAGCTCCTGGAACGACTCATCAGGAGCCTTGCAGAGGCAGCTAAAGAGGCCGGCGTTCATGTGGTCACCGGTGACACCAAGGTGCTTCGACGGGGTGAAGGCGGAGGCCTGTACCTTGCAACCACGGGCGTCGGTACACGGGCAGTTAAAAACGAGCTAGGCATGGCGCAGATACAGTCGGGTGACAAAATACTGGTCAGCGGACCGGTTGGCGATCATGGCACCGCCATCATGCTTGCTAGAGAGCAATTCGGTATGCGCGGCGATCTCCAGTCGGATTCAGCCTGCGTCCTGCCCTTAACGCGTCTGCTTCATGACCTGGAAGGACTTCGGTTTATGCGTGACCCAACCCGTGGCGGGCTCGCCTCGGTGATGCAGGAAATTCATCGCGGCACGTGCATGGGAGTCCGACTATTCGAACAACAGGTACCCGTGCGTGACCCCGTCACATCGGTTTGCGAAATGCTGGGATATGACCCTTTGTATCTTGCCTGTGAAGGTCGCGTTGTTGCGATTGTCTCTGAAGATCAGGCTGATCAGGCTCTGTCAGCCTGGCAGTCCGTCGACCAGGGTGCAGAGGCCGCCATCATCGGGCACATCAGCAGTGAGGAACAGCATGTCGTGCTAGAAACCAGTCTTGGCGGTGAGAGAATGCTGGAAGAACTGGAAGACGATCCACTACCCAGGATCTGCTAGTCAGCCATGAGCTTGACGGTACGCTCGAGAATGGCGCCCACCTTTTTCATACCTTCAGAAAGCGTTTTCTGAATATCACTCATGGTGATTTCTGGCCCACGCCCTGCAGCCCAGTTTGCACTGACAGCGCAAGTAACGTAACGCAAGCCCAGCTCACGGGCCAGTGAAGCCTCGGGCATGCCCGTCATACCCACCATGTCACAGCCATCACGCTCCATACGATTGATCTCTGCCGCGGTTTCCAGCCTTGGCCCCTGGGTTGCGCCATAGACTCCGTGTTTCTGAATGTCGACACCTTCCATATCTGCTGCCTGCATCAGGGTCTGGCGCATTTCTTCATCATAGGGCTGTGAAAAATCGATATGGGTAACGTTTTGCAGGTCTTTTTCAAAAAAGGTATGCGCCCGTCCATAGGTGTAATCAATAATCTGATCAGGAATAGCCAGGCAACCCGGTGGCATCTCCTTGTTGATACCACCAACGGCGGCAACAGCAAGCACGTGTTCAATGCCAATGTTTTTCAGTGCCCACATATTTGCCCGGTAGTTCACCATATGTGGCGGAATCTGGTGGGAATAACCATGTCTTGCAAGGAAAACCACAGGTAGATCATTAAACAGGCCATGGGTCAGGAGCCCAGAAGGCTCGCCATAAGGTGTATGCATGACTTCCCTGTGCGTTACTTTCAGGGACTTGAGCTTGGTCAGCCCCGTTCCACCGATAATGGCCAGTTTCGTCATGCCCGCCCCCTATTCCTTAACAGCATAAATACCAGGAAGATTTCTGAGATAGTTTTTGTAATCCATACCGCAACCAAAGACATACCGGTCTTCAACCTCGAGTCCGATGAAATCAGCTTTAGCGGCTTCGTTGCAACGCTCGTGCAGCTTCTTCAACAAAACGGCTACCCGGATAGATGCAGCGCCCAGTCGTCGACACTCATCGGTGATTGCTACCAGGGTATGACCTTCGTCGAGGATATCATCGAGGATGAGAACATTGCGCCCTGCCAGATCAAATTTTGGCCTTGCCAGCCAGCTTACCTGTTCAGAGCCCTGGGTATCCCCTCGATAGCGCGTGGCCTGTAGATAGTCCATCTGCAATGGAAAGTTAAGACGACTGGTAATCTCTGCAGTTAGAAACAGGCCGCCGTTCATGACGCATAGCACCAGAGGATTTTCGTCTTCAAGCTGATCAGCAATCTCCGCTGCCATACGGTCCATACTTGCCTGAACCGCATCAGGAGAAAACAGAAGATCGCTGTCCTGGTAAACCTGCCAGGCCTCCGCAGAGCTAGTCATAGTGCACTGTTAGTAAGTAAAGGTAACAGTGTCATCGCTCATGGCTTCTGTAATGGCATAGCCACCACCAACGGTCTCACGAATTTCAGGAATGAGCTCGTCACCCCATATCTCAATAGTCGGTGTACAGACTTTAAGAATGACGCCGGCATCAACAGCGTCCTTGATGAAGTCATAAACGGTGTGGACACTACTTTCCTGGATCTTGATCGTCTGCGCCACCCCCTTCTTGGCTAGCTCACCTGCCCGCCCGGTCATCAGGATTTCGACGTCATAGTCCATGGCAGCTGCAACAGTTGCCTGAAAGAATGGTGCGCCCAGCGCCTCGGGGTTATCGGGGTTACTGTTGACCAGGATTATGAGTAACTTTTTGGCCATAGGATTTCCTTATTCAATGGTTCAGGCCGGATCAGCTTCCTGCGCAATCTGACTGACATGCAGTGTCTGCGTCGGGAAGGCTATCTCGGCACCATGTGCGCTAATAATATCTGCGATCTTGAGCAGGACATCCTGCTTGATCTCGTGGAAACGCACCCAGTCGGTAGTTTCGGTAAATGTGTAGACAAAGAAATCGACTGAAGATGCATTAAAGGCATTGAAATTGACGATCATGGTCTGATGCTGGGCAATGTCAGGGTGCGCCTTAAGCATCGCCTTGACGTCCTCTACGATTGCCGGCATGGCATCAACATCATCGTACCGAATACCAATCGTTTCATAGATGCGTCTGTGCAGCATGCGCGAGGGATTCTCAACCGCGATACTGGCAAAGACCGAATTCGGCACGTACAGGGGGCGCTTGTTAAAACGTCTTATACGCGTCAGACGCCAACCAATGGCTTCGACCGTACCCTCAATATCCTTATCAGGTGAACGGATCCAGTCACCTTCAGTAAAAGGACGATCCAGGTAAATCATCATTCCACCAAAGAAGTTAGCCAACAGATCCTTGGCAGCAAAACCAATCGCGATACCACCAATGCCACCAAAAGCGAGCACTCCGCTAATACTGACCCCAAGGGTCTGCAGGGTGACCAGCGCGGCTGTGATGATGGCTGCCAGCCTGATCAGTTTGCCTATAGCGATAATCGTCGTGGCGTCCAGACCTGATTCTCTGTCTTTATGCTGTTCGATCAGGTTGTCCTGGGCACGGGCAATAAAACGAATTAATGCCCAGGTCGTAGTCGCGATAATACCAATGGAGCGAATCGGATCGATGAGCTCGAAGATAGTTGCCCTGTCCTCTAGCTGAACGATATCGGCAGCAAAGCTGATGCCCAGAATCCACACCAGCATGGGTACGGGTGCACGCAAGGCATAGATGACTGCGTCATCCCACTGATTTTGGGTTGCTTCGAATCGTTTGTTAAGCCTGGAAAGTAGCATCCGAACAATAAAGTTCAGGATCACAACTCCGAGGATGACGACAAAAACCTGGATGGCCCAGGCTGTTTCACCACTCACGTAAGGGGTTATCAACTCTTCAAGCTGTTGCATAGCCTCTTCTGTCATACATTCAGTTCCAGATTCGGTGAGTCATCATGTTCGGCAATAGCTGCCTGGGCCAGTCTCCAGGTTTCAGATTCCCTGAGGTCGGCATAGCCATCGGCCTTACGACCATGCATACGGGCAAGTCGAACACTACTGACTGTGTCTTCGTGCCCTTCCAGGGCCATCAGGACTTCTGCAGCACCTTCTGGGTGATTGCAGACCAGCAACATATCGCAGCCTGCCTCCAGGGCAATGTGCGCACGCTCCGCATAAGTACCGCCGACTTCTGCTGCCGCCATGCTCAGGTCATCACTGAAGATAACGCCTTTAAAACCCAGTTCCTGTCGTAAAACGCCGTTAAGCCAGTAGGCAGAAAACCCTGCGGGTTGCTGATCAATACGTGAATAGACGACATGAGCAGGCATGATGCCGGCAAGACCAAAATGGATCATGCGCTCAAAGGGCACCAGGTCCTGGTCACGGATTTCATCCAGCGAGCGCTCATCGACTGGCAGGGCCAGGTGTGAATCTTCTCGCACCCCGCCGTGTCCGGGATAATGCTTACCCACGGCCTCCATACCTGCCTTCTGCATGCCCGCCATGAAATGATGCGCAAGATCGGCAACATATTCAGGGTTACTGTGATAGGCACGATCACCAATAACGCCACTCAGGCCATGAGCAATATCCAGTACCGGTGCGAAACTAAAATCAATGCCAACTGAACGCAGTTCTGCTGCCATTAGCCATCCGCAGGTTTTGGCAAATTTTCGCCCCTTAGCCTTGTCCTTGTTATAGATAAGCCCGATGTTGCGCGCGGGTGGTATATGAGTAAATCCATCTCGGAAACGCTGAACACGGCCACCTTCATGATCAATTGCGACCAGAAGCCTGGGCTCGCGAAGCTGATGAATCTCGTCAACCAGATCCCTGATCTGCGCTATAGATTCGAAATTACGGGTAAACAGGATCACGCCGCCGGTCTGCGGATGTAGAAGCAACTCACGCTCCTGGTCAGAAATCGTAGTACCAACCAGGTCCAGCATTACAGGGCCTAAAGCCATTTCATTATCTGCCACTTTCTAAGGTGGGGGCATTGTACTGGAAAGAGTGTTTTAAGTGGACTGATCAGGACTCTTCGGGGAAATCAGTTCAAACTGATCAAGTTGTTCTCCACAGAGCCTGTAGGCCTGACCAAATCCCATCACAAACTGACCGTAATCCGGCCTGAGTTTAAAAAGGGCAAAATCCGGCAGGGAGGCCAGCAAATCAACAACTTTGCCATGCCTATTTCTGAATAATTCCAGTAGCATGTCCTGATCTTCAGGATCGACCTGTGTCGCTCCACAACTGTATTGAACACGCTTACGTGCAAATAGGTTACTGGCCACAGCCTCATCCTCGGTCAGCATAACCGCCAGTTGGGGCCGCTCATTGAGGTTTTTCGTGTGCTGGGCTAACTGACTAATGAAAACAATGAAGTTGCCCTGATCGTCATAAACATAAGGCACGGTACTGGCGTCTGGCCGCCCGGAGGCATCTGTCGTTGACATGATCAGGCTTTTTGAACCCTCACGCAGCCGCTTATAGGCCCGCGCGGCTTTTCCAATTTTGTCATCCATATCCCTGATCCTGTCTGAATTTCTACGATTATCCGTACAACTTGAAAATAAATAAATTGCTTTAAATAAAAGCGATAAGTCATTGTCAAAAGGTCTAATTCAAATTATTACAACCTGAACTCAAGCTGAATTATTGGCAAAAAGTACTAATTAATTATTGCCATGATTAGTATGTTCTAATATGCTTATCAACATGTCCTGAGCGCATAAAAAATTAAATCAGGATTTTTTCATAAGTCTCAAACTAATCATATCGAGGATTTACGCATGAAAATCAAACATCTGGTAGCAGCCCTGGCTATTGCTGGTCTGACGACAACCGTTTCTGCCGATAACTGGTTCGGTAACGGTTACAACGACGGTTATGGCAATGGTAATGGATACGGTAATGGCTATGGCGCTGGTGATTTCGACGCAGACGCCGATTTCGACTTTAGCTTCAGCAGCTCAGCTCGTGGTCATGGCTACGGATACGGTAGCGGCGACGGTTATGGCTACAATGGCTACGACGGCCGTGGTTACAACGGTTATGCTCCTTACGGTTATGCTCCAGCTCCTATGACTGAAGAGCAGATCAAGGAACAGCAGGCTGCTTTTGAAGCTCACCAGAAGCAGATGCAGGAACACTACGCCAAGATGGAAGAACAGCGTAAGGCCGCTTTTGAAGCTCACCAGAAGCAGATGCAGGAATGGGCCAAGAACCAGCCAGCTTTCGAAGAGCCCGCATTCCCTGCCCCAGCTTTTGAGCGCCCCGTTTTCGATGCTCCTGTAGCACGTGGCCCAGAAGCAATGCCCTTCGAGCAGCGTGAAAAGGAAATGGAAGACTACCACAAGCAGATGGAAGCCTACTTCGACAAGCGTCAGCAGGAACGCGAAGCTGAAATCAAGAAGTTTGAAGAAGAGTTCGAAACCGCTATCAAGGCACGTGAAGCAGAGATCGAAAAGCGTCGTAAGGCCTTTGAAGATCGCGTTGCTACCGCAGAGCCGACTGAAACTCAGAAGTAATTCAGTCTGATTCAGTAAAAAGCCCGCCTTTATGGCGGGCTTTTTTATTCCCTGAGTGAATCTTTTACCGGCCTTATGCCATGCCAGCGCTGGTAATCAGGCGAAGTTAAATAGCCTTTCTGCTGTACATAAGACAATACCCGCGAGAGTCGATACATCTGCACAACAGACTCCACTCTGAAGACTTCCTTGCCTGACTCATCGAAAAACACCAGTGTAGGCGCAAAGAACAGACCTAGCTGATTGGCCCAGTCTCTGGCAGTAGTCCTGTCACCCCCCGGTGTAATAACAGGTGCGTCAGACCACATATCGAGCTGAACCGCATCAAAATGCTTTAGCTGCTCTAGAACCTCGGGATCCTCCAGGGGCTCCGTATGCAGCACATCACAGGCATGACATTCGCGTTGTTCGAAGAACACTACCAGTGGCTTCTGGGCCTTAAAACGCGATCTATCCATAATGAAGGGAGGCTTCTGGAAGTATTCACGCTCATTGAGATCACCGACCTCAAATTTTGCCGGTGGGTCCGCCCGTAACAGGTAATCCCTGAAGCGTTCGTTCTGGTAAAAGCCATCTACGACATATTCCAGAGCGGCACGGAATTTATAGGGTGGATAATAGCCTCGAAGTTTGAGGGCAAGCTTACCGTTTTTATCGTAGAACAATAGTGATGGCGTAAAATTGGTATCTTCACGGATTGCGTAGTCTCTTTCCGCCAGTTGCTGGCCTTCAAGATCTATGACTTCCCGACTACCCCAGATATCCAGGGGCACAATATCAAAGTGTTTCTGGGAGTATTCCTTAATATCCTTCTGACCAAAATTACGCTCCATCAGGGCTTCGCAATAAGCACAGTTCTTCTGACCAAAATATACGACCAGGCCAGCTTTGCCTGCTGCCTTTACGTCGTTCAGGTCTTCCCTGAGGTCAAGAAAACTGTTTTTAAACCAGTCTGGATAAACAATGTCACGAGTTTGAGGCGTGTCATCAAAGAACTCGGCATCAGAGAGTTCATCCTCATCTGATGCTGCACACACAGAAGTAAAAATAACGATTAGCAGCAGGAATATACACCATCCTATGGTCCTGGATGGTTTATACAGAAGCAAGTTATAGACGGACTTATTCAATGACCTTATGACCACCCATATAAGGCTGCAGGGCCTCGGGGATATGAATTCTGCCTTCTTCATCCTGGTAGTTCTCCACAACAGCAACCAGGGTGCGGCCTACCGCCAGTCCAGAGCCGTTTAGCGTATGCAGCAACTCAGGTTTGCCGGTATCTGGATTACGCCAGCGTGCTTTCATTCGTCGCGCCTGAAAATCCAGAAAATTCGAACAGGAAGAAATCTCGCGATATTTACCCTGCCCGGGCAGCCAGACCTCGATGTCATAGGTTTTGGCAGCTGAGAATCCAAGATCGCCGGTACACAGGCTGACAACACGATATGGCAGCCCCAGCCTCTGGAGTATGATTTCCGCATGGCCAGTCAGGTCCTCAAGTGCCTGCCAGGATTCAGAGGGGCGAACCATCTGAACCATTTCCACCTTTTCAAACTGATGCTGGCGGATCAGGCCTCGAATATCCTTGCCGTAAGAACCCGCTTCCGAGCGGAAACAAGGGGTGTGGCAGGCATAACGCATGGGCATGGCGTCATCATCAACAATCTCATCACGCACCAGGTTGGTAACGGGCACCTCGGCGGTGGGGATCAGGTAATAGCCCTGCTCCGAAGTCAGCTTAAACAGGTCTTCCTCAAATTTAGGCAGCTGCCCGGTGCCTTTGAGGCTGTCTGAGTTGACCATGAAGGGCACATAGACTTCCTGATAACCGTGCTCCTGAGTATGTGTATCCAGCATGAACTGGATGAGCGCACGATGCAGGCGGGCCATGGCGCCACGCATGACCGTGAAACGCGACCCGGTCAGCTTGCTGCCGGCCTCAAAATCCATCAGGCCATCATGAGCGCCCAGGTCGACATGGTCTTTGGGCTCAAAACCCATCTCTTTTGGTTCGCCCCAGCGACGAATCTCGACATTTGCGTCTTCATCATCGCCATCGGGAACGGAGTCATCAGGTAGATTGGGAATGCCCATCAGCATCGCATCAAGCTCGGCCTGCAGGTCACGGAGTTCAGACTCAGAGTCCTTTAACTGATCACCCAGACTGGCCACCTGGTCTAGCAAGGGTTGGATATCTTCACCCTTCGCCTTGGCTTTGCCAATTTCCTTGGAACGCGTATTTCTCTCGCTCTGCAATTCCTGTGTCTTAACCTGGATTATCTTGCGCTTTTCTTCCAGTTCATTAAATTTTTCTATGTCGAGGGCGAATCCACGACGAGCCAGGATTGCGGCAGTTTGATCAAGATCAGATCGGAGCAGTTTCGGGTCAAGCATGATGTCTTTAAGGTGTGTTAATTGAGATTGGCTGCGAATGTTATCACATGCCCGGAAGGAATCAGGCCAGCCAGTTTATCCAGTGCCTGCTCGACAATGGGAGGCTCATCGAAGAACTCAATAACGATTGGCAGATCCAGGGAAAGATCCAGCAGGCTCGAGGAGTGCATTTCACCACTGGCACCAAAGCCACTAATGCCCCGAAAGCAGGTCACGCCACGCACCTTGACGTCATCATGCAGAATTTCCAGGGCCTGTTTCATAACATGATCGCCCTCAGTGACATAAATCCTGGCCACGGTCACATTCATAACTCCCTCCCCATAAATATCCCAATACTAACCGCGATAACGCATAAAACCACGCTGAGCAGCATGTTCAGTCCAGCTTTAAGCACTTCACCCTGCTCTATGAGATAAAAGGTTTCGATGGAAAAGGTCGAAAACGTGGTAAAAGCACCCAGCACACCCACCAGGAAAAAGGCACGAAATTCGGGCGCACTATCCAGACGCTCGATAAAGAGGATGGCCAGCAGGCCCATCAGGAAAGATCCCAGCACGTTGACCATTAACGTACCGTAGGGGAAGTCACGCCCCAGAAAAGAATAAACAGCATTTGAACCCGCAAAACGCAGCACAGCACCTATGGCACCACCAAGGGCGATGAACAATAGCTGGCTAACAAGGCTTACTGAAATACTCATGACACGTATTGTGCCTGCTCAGAAGCAATAGGGAAATATTACGGTTCAGCCCAGGCGCCGGAGAGCAATAAACTTATTGCCTGTATCAGATGACTCCAGCTCAAAGACCCCCTGGATACCATCATGTGTAACGAATGGCCTGAGGTGCTCAGCGGGAAAGCGTAGTGTTACTCCTTCTGCAGTTTTGACCTGTACAGCCCGAGTTTCTGCTCGATAAAAACGCAGATACTCCTCATAGGGGATATTTAGTGAAAACCGGTACAACATCTCTTTAAAGCCCGGAGAGGATGAGTTCCGTCGTTGGCCTTTTCGGCTCTATCTCTTTGAAAAGCCTATGTGCCTCAAATTCGATAGCGCCGATGTCTGGGGTAGCCAGCACCAGCCTGAAAGTAGATAGTTGCCTTGAAGCCCGCTCCTCTTCGCCCAGTTCGACGAGTTTCCCCATGGCATCAGAAATACTCGTACTGCCAAGAACCATCCAGATGTAGGCAAGGCTACCATCACCAGGAATGACATGAATAAGAGACTGCCCCTCCACCTCCATAGTCTGATAGGCAAAATCGTTAGTATTGTCCAGGTCTATATGAAGTAATTGACAGAGTCGGTTCAAATCATGATTAGCCATCAGTGCTTCCTTCCAGCCATTGTCGTCTTATTCTCTCTCGATTAGCCCTGAACCACAGCAGGGCGATGATCGGCATAGCCGAGTCTATTTTCCCGGCATCCAGCCACTCGAATGCGCTTGCACTGTTCAATACATGGACCCGAATATCCTCACCCTCTTCGCGATGACCATGGACACCACCCAGGCCTTCGGTACTGGTTCTGCCCAGAAATAGATGGATCTGTTCGTTGGAAGTACCAGGACTGGAGTAATAAGTTTTAATCGGGATACAGCTAGCGACCTGGCAGTTTGCTTCCTCTATGGCCTCTCGTATGGCCACTTCCTCAGGCACCTCATCCAGTTCCTGGTAGCCCGCGATAATCTCAATAAGCCAGGGGCCCTCAGGGTCATCCTTGGCTCCTATCCGAAACTGTTCGATCAGTACGACTTCATCACGAACCGGGTCATATGGCAGAACGCCGACAGCATTGCCTCTGTCCAGCAGCTCTCGTACGAGTAATGGACTATCACCGCCTGCAAATAATTCGTGGCTTAACTCATGTGCCGTTAAGCGGAAGAAACCATGGTAAAGAGGTGTTTTATTGATCTGCTTCCATTTCATGACACTATCATATCAATTATGAATGCATCGCAACGATCACATCTGAACAGCCTGGTTGGTAGTAGCTTCCACTTTGAGGGGAAGCACCTGCTCATTCATGAAGTCCTTGCCGATCAGAATACACTTGTATTAATGCTTTTAGATGAACAACCCTCTATACAGAGCAACCAGTATGGAGAACCACGCAGAAGAGCGCCCGAAATATTATCCATCTCCATGGAAGCCGATGCTCAGGGAGCCTTGCACCCCCTGGTGGATTTTCTGGTCCGTCGATAAATCAGGTTTTCCAGCCAGGCAGCTTGTAGACCATATCGATATCATTAATCATGGCCAGGGCCATCCATTCCTCAAGAGGAAACTTCACCCCACCCTCTTCTTCTCCATATTTCTGAATCAGCTCGAACTCCACTTCCTTGTTCAGATTGAATACCCCGATTCCCTTCATACCCCAGTGCTGAAAGATGCGCGAATCAATCACGCTGAAGGCAATAAGCTGAATCTCCGCGTGCAAAGAGTCTTTAACGATTCGCATAAAGGTCCGGTTCACATCTTCGTACCTGCCTTCAAGCACCTGCAAAAAATGGGTGTTTGTTGCAAGCAGGACACCCGTTATATCGTTTTCCGCATTGCTCTTCTCACAGCGATGCAGAATATCCTTTACGACATCCCAGTCGATCTCCCCGACACTCCTGCTTTTATAAATCAGGCGATACATGATAAATCCTCGTATTTATTATTGATTATTAACAAGACTAGTCCCTTATGCCCCAGAGGCAATAATTCCCGCAGGGTTTTAGGAACTAATCATAATATGAGCACCAGCCATGCAGCGCATCCTACCAGCAAGATCATAACCAGATTAAGCCTAAGTCCAGCTCGCATCATTTGCCTCTGCGGTACGTAACCAGAACCATAAATGATGGCATTTGGTGGTGTTGCGACAGGCAACATGAAGGCACAGGAGGCACCAACAGCGATCAGCACGGCAAAGACCATCGGCGGTAGCGACATGGCCTGGGCTATCGATATAAATATCGGAATCAGCAAGGCACTGCTAGCCGTATTACTTGTGATTTCGGTCAGAAAAATAATCAGGGCCGCAGACATGAGTAAAAATACAACCAATGGCATACCATCTGAGATGGTTACAACCTGTTCGGCCAGATAGTGACTAGCCCCGGTAGCCTGCATCATGGCTGAAAGGGTTAAGCCACCACCAAACAGCAGTAAAACACCCCAGTCTGCCCCTGATTCGATATCTTTCCAGCTAGCCAGGCGTAACACACCGATCAATAGTAGTGCGTTCATTGCCACGATCGCATCAAAACCCCCACCGATGTCTAGCAACAGGCAAATCGGTTTGCTTAGCAACCACAGAAGCACCGTTAAAGCGAATACGGCCAGTGTCATCATCTGCTCACGATTCAATGGCTGCTGTTCCACCAGGGGAACAGGCGTTTGATCTATAGCTGGCCTGAGCAAGAGCCACAGCAACCATAACATCAGCGGCAACATGATCATTACCGCTGGCACACCAAATGACATCCACTGCATGAAATCAATATCCGCATTCGCGGCCGCTATGGCGTTTGGAGGGCTACCAACGACGGTGCCAATGCCGCCAATATTGGCTGAATAAGCAACACCAAGCAGGACAAACCAGTACAACCGTTTATTGTTTTCATACGGACGGTTTGCAAGCAACCCGAGAGCCAGGGGCAGGATCATGGCGGCCGTTGCGGTATTGGATATCCACATGGACAGGAAGGCAGTACCGACAAAAAGTAGCAGAATGGCCAGGTCTCTGCGCCCACCCGCAAGACGGATAAGGCCACAAGCCAGACGTTGATCAATTTCCTGCTTTCGCATTACCGCCGCAAGGGCAAACCCACCCAGGAACAGGAAGATAATGGGATTGGCAAATTCCCTGAATGCTTCTGTGACAGTGAAGATTCCTGTAAGCACAGTTAACACGGGTATCAGCAAAGCGGTGAAGGTGATATGGAATGCCTC
>CAZXNH010000007.1:0-108046 GCA_964641615.1 uncultured Ectothiorhodospiraceae bacterium
CTTAATCAGGTTTTGACAAATCCACGCAGGACCATGTCGGTAAAGCTGACTACACCGAGCACGTCGTCACCATCGATCACCGGGGCACGAGACAGACCAAACTGGGCAAACAGTCTTGCGCAGTAACGAATATCCATGTCTGGCGAGACCGAGACAACGGGTTTAGTCATGACCTCGTAGATATTGACACGTTCAGGTGCCCGATCTTTTGCCAGGACATTCTTGGCAATATCTGACAATAGCACGATCCCATACTCATCATCTTCATGACGCTTGTTGACGATCAGGGTCTTGGTATCCACATGATCCATGGTTTCCAGGGCTTCTTTGACCGTCATCATGCCATCGACCATATCGACGTTGGCCTTCATGACATCCCGAACACGTACAACTTCATGCTCGCTCATAATTCTTCCTCTACTACATGCGTTAATTCACGAACCTGGTGCGTGACACCTATGGCATCTTCGACATCAATCTGTATGGCGATACCAGAGCCCGGCTTATCTTCAAGCTCTGCAGTCGCGTTTATTTTTTCCAGAATCCTGCGACTCAGGTGCTCCTCCACAAGGAATAACACCACATCACGCTGAGTCTCCAGAGTAAGTCCCAGAAAGGTCTTGGTTTTCTCTATACCTTCTCCGCGTGCATTACTAATAACGGTGGCACCGGTAGCGCCCGCCTCTCGTGCCGCGTCCATCACCTTGTCGGTGACCTGATCATCGACAAAGGCCAGTATGAGTTTAAAGTGCATAAATACCTCCGGGTAATCCACACATTTCAGTTTTGTTCCTCTTCTGCTTCTTCACGCAGTCGCTGGCGTGACTGCCTGATGGCACGAAATTCAGATAGTTGCGCATAAGCCATCACCGTCATCATTGGAAACAGACAGGCGAAAGCTATGAGTCCAAATCCATCGATTATGGGGTTTCTTCCTGGTACGGTCTCAGCAAGCCCCAGCCCAAGGGCTGCCACCAGGGGCACGGTTACCGTTGATGTTGAAACGCCTCCGGAATCATAGGCCAGTGGAATAATCATGCGAGGCGCGAAGAAGGTCTGGATCACGACAACGATGTAGCAGGAAATTATGAAGTAATGCAGCGGCAGCCCAGTGATAATTCGAAAGGATCCGAGCGAAATGCCAGAAGCAACACCGATAGCTACTGCGATACGCAGGCCCCAGAAAGAGATAGCGCCTGCCGAAATCTTCTGGGCCTTCATCGCGACTGCGATCAGTGAGGGCTCAGCCACGGCGGTACTGAAACCGATCGCAAAAGCGAAGATGTACACCCAGTAATAATCGGTCCATTGTACGACCTCTGCCACCTCGGCCACGCCATCAAACAGAAAAGCGGGATCGGTCAGCTGTGACGCCATCAGACGGCCCAGCGGGAACAGAGCCTTCTCAAGACCTTCCAGAAACAGACTCAGACCAATCAGCACGTACAGGAAACCTATCAGGACGCGTTTCAGGTTCGGTATGTTTCTGCGAATAACAAAGATCTGAAAGCCAAAGATTATGGCTGCGATTGGCAGGACATCCAGGATGGTCGAGTAAAAGGTATTCAGCAGATCGATCACAACATCACCATCCCATACCCCATAACGAAAATTATGGGCGTCAGTGATGCAAAGGCAATCAGGCCAAAACCATCGATCATCGGGTTACGTCCCTTGATGCTTGAGGCCAGACCAACACCCAGGGCAGTTACCAATGGCACCGTGATCGTTGAGGTCGTCACCCCTCCCGAATCATAGGCGATGCCAATAATCTCCCTGGGAGCGAGAGTGGTCATGATCACAACCATGATGTAACCAACAATGATGAAGTAATGAATTGGCCAGCCTCGGATAATACGAATTACACCCAGCACCACGGCAAGACCTACCGAAACAGCCACGGTATAACGCAAGCCTTTGGCAAAACTATCCATGGCATCCTGAGTATTGGCAATCATGCCGCCGGACGCCACGACCTTAGAGGCCTCTTCCGAGACTGCAATTAGTGCGGGCTCTGCCACGGTCGTGCCAAACCCCAGAGCAAAGGCAAAGGCCACCAGCCAGAAAATACTCCCCTTACGGGCGAATGCCTGGGCCATACTCTCACCGAGGGGAAACAACCCCATCTCCAGGCCGAAGATAAAGAAGGTCAGGCCAAGTATGACCAGGAAGGTACCAGTTAGTATATTGCCCAGGTTGGGAATGGGCTGACCAAGCACAACCAACTGGAAAAAGGCAACGACAAGAATAATAGGTAACAGGTCGCGAAAGCTGCCTCCCATCGTCCTGACGAGCGCCTTTATAGATTGCGTCAAGTGATTACCCTCATATTGTTGTGGCTAAAGACTACTGAGCATCTTGGATGTAATCAATGGGAGCAAACAATTATTTGATTTTCATGAATGGCTTAAGCATTCTTGGCCCATGTCTATCGAATCTGTCCTGAATGAAATAAGTAGCCTCGTCTGGGGCCCGGTTATGCTGATCCTGTTGCTGGGTGTCGGCGTCTTCCTCACCATTGGTCTGCGCTTCATGCCCTGGCGCTATATTCCAGGTGCCTTCAGGCAGTTATGGGCCGGCCGGTTTCCCGGTGAAGGTGAAGGGCAGATCACCCCCTTTCAGGCCCTGATGACCTCGCTGTCCGCGACCATTGGCACGGGTAATATCGCGGGTGTGGCCACGGCTATTGCCCTGGGAGGGCCAGGCGCCGTTTTCTGGATGTGGGTGACAGCCCTTTTTGGCATGGCGACGAAATATTCTGAGGCGGTGCTGGCAGTGCATTATCGCGAGACCGATGACCTGGGTCAGAAGGTTGGAGGCCCGATGTATTACATCCGTAACGGTCTCGGTAAGAAATGGGCATGGCTAGGCTTTCTCTTTGCACTGTTCGGCATGCTGGCAGCTTTTGGCATCGGCAATACCATCCAGTCGAACTCGGTAGCCCACGCAGCCCAAAGCAGTTTTGGGCTGGACACCACCATCACCGGCCTGGTTATGGCCATCCTTGCAGGCATGGTGATCCTGGGGGGCATCAGGCGCATCGCCCATGTGGCCCAGGTGCTGGTGCCCTTCATGGGTATTGCCTACGTGCTCACTGCGCTGGTCATCATCTTTACCCAGATCGATCGTATTCCAGGTGTGATTGGGCTGATTGTTCAGGACGCCTTTACCGGTACCGCTGCGGCCGGGGGCTTTGCCGGCGCAACGGTATGGGCCGCTATACGCTTTGGTGTTGCCAGAGGTATCTTCTCAAATGAGGCAGGCCTGGGTAGCGCCCCAATCGCACATGCAGCAGCCACGACCAATGACCCGGTACGCCAGGGCACCATTGCTATGCTCGGTACCTTTATCGATACCCTGATCATCTGTTCCATGACAGCCTTCGTCATCCTGCTCAGTGGCAACTGGATGAATGGCGTGACCGGCGCGGAGCTTTCCTCTACTGCCTTTGCCAGTCTGATTCCTGCCGGAGATATCATCGTCAGCATCGGCCTGATGATCTTTGCCTTTACGACTATCCTCGGCTGGAGTTATTACGGCGAACGTTGTGCCGAGTTCCTGCTGGGCACACGCGTCATCCTGCCCTACCGCGTTATATGGATTGTCGCCATTTTTCTTGGCGCGATTGCAGCCGGTGAAAATATGCATATCAAGCTGCTGTGGCTGGCCGCAGATACCTTTAACGGACTCATGGCCTTACCGAACCTGATCGCCCTGGCCCTGCTCAGCCCGGTTGTCTTCAAGCTGACCCAGGCCTGGTTCAGGAATCAGAACAATGAATCTTCCTGATGACCTCCAGCGCCAGGTTGATGCAGCGCTTGAAGAAGACATCGGTAGCGGCGATATCACCGCAAGCCTTATTCCTGAAGACAGGCAGGCGAAAGCTCACGTGTTGTGCCGTGAAGCTGCCGTCATTTGTGGACAGGCCTGGTTCAATGACTGCTTCCATCGTTTTGATCCCGATGTACTGATCGACTGGCAGGTCGAGGAAGGCAACACCGTTAGCCCGGACACCATCCTGTGTACACTCAGTGGCAGAGCGCGCAGCCTGCTGACGGTAGAACGTACTGCACTGAACTTCTTGCAAACCCTCTCCGGCGTTGCCACCGAAACACGGCGATATGTAGAAGCCATGGGTGATGTCAGAACACGTATCCTCGATACACGCAAAACCCTGCCCGGTCTGCGCACCGCAGAGAAATACGCGGTGGCCTGTGGTGGCGGGAAAAATCATCGCATGGGCCTTTACGATGCCATGCTGATCAAGGAGAACCATATCCTATCAGCTGGATCGATTAGCCGTGCCGTACAGGAAGGACGATCACTTTACCCGGACAAACCGATAGAGGTGGAGACTGAAAACCTGCAGGAGCTCAGCGAGGCACTGGAAGCCGGTGCCAATATCATCATGCTGGATAATTACAGTCTGGAAGATATACGTGAGGCGGTGCGGATAAACCATGGCAGGGCGAAGCTGGAAATCTCCGGAAACGTCACGATTGAGACCCTGCCTGAGCTTGCTGATACCGGTGTGGATTACATTTCAATTGGTGCCCTGACCAAGCACGTGCAGGCAATCGATTTATCCATGCGGATCAGTCTCGAGGGCTGACTTGGCCGATTGCCACAAGGCCTCCAGTTCCTCAAGCGAACACTCCTCCATCTGTTTATCCTGCTTTCCCAGCTGTTGTTCCATATGAGCAAAACGCTGTTCGAACTTTTTGTTGGTGCTGCGAAGTGCTGTATCCGGTTCCACCTTAAGGTGACGGCATAAATTGGTCACGGCAAACAGGATATCGCCCAGTTCATCCTGAAGGCGATCTATCGGAGCCCCAACATATAGCTCTCGCGTGAGTTCATTAAGCTCTTCATGAATCTTGTCAAATACAGGCGCGACTTCTGGCCAGTCGAAACCTGCCCTGGCTGCACGCTTTTGCAGTTTTACTGAGCGCTGCAACGAAGGCAGGGCCTGGGCAACTCCAGCCAGCCTGCCCTGCGGTAGTCCATGTTTATCCTCTCGTTCTTCCGCCTTCAGGGCCTCCCAGGCCTCTGTCTGCTCGGCCTCACTGGCATAACGCTCATCAGCGAAGACATGAGGATGACGACGGATTAACTTTTGACTGATTGAGGCAACAACATCAGAAAATTCAAAGCGCCCTTCTTCACGGGCAATCTGGCTATAAAAAACCACCTGTAATAGCAGGTCACCCAGTTCATCACGCAGATCGATATAGTCCTCGCGCGCAATAGCATCGGCGACTTCGTAGGCTTCTTCAATGGTATGGGGAACGATGGTGGAATAGGTTTGCTTTCTATCCCAGGAGCAACCGGCTTCGGGATCCCGAAGCCGGGCCATAATGGATAGCAGATCATTGATATCTGCCATGTGAAACCTAGAACATTAAACGCACGCCGACATGGAAGCGGTCTTCGATGTCGTATGTACCGTAGTTTTCAAGTTTTGTACTTACGGCACGATAGCCCACATAGGCAGTAGCACTGGGCAGCACCTCTACTTCGAAGTCTACGGAAGCATCTACAAAGTTCTCACCATCACCAAAGGTGGTGATAGCTGGCGCTGCGAATAACCTGCCGCCGATGGCCATCGGCGTTCGATTGGGGATGTGATACTTCACCAGACCGCCCAGCGTGACGGCCTGAACATTTCTATCGGGCTGATCGATACTAGTCAGGTAGCCCATGACACCCAGGCCATAGGTCAGGGGCATATCAGAGGTAGGCGTGCCCGTGACGATCAGACCCAAATTGCCCTGATAATCGTTATCGTCATTGAAAAAGCCCCCGAATTCCAGATTACCTCCCCCATAACCAATTGCACCGGTATCCATGGAATAAGTGGCCTGGAGACTCTTGGAGCTCAGGTAAAAATCAAACATCCCTGCATGGGACAGGCCTGTTGTTGCTACAGACATCGCCAGAACTGCAAGAAACTTTTTCATTGGCTCTCATCCTCCATTTGGACCAAATCGGCGCGTCGAGTGTAGCACGCTTTATATTGTGTCTTCGACACCTGAAAACACTATAGATTGGGGGTTTTCTCATTACACACCATTAATCCATGAATTTACTGTGTAATACTTGACTATTTTACTAAGGATTATATATTAGTAATCACTAATTAACTGACGGAGGATAAAACCATGAGCCTGATTAAAGACTTCCCCCATGATGGTGTCGTTACTATCAACCGTGTCGTCCTGAAGCCCGAATACTCAGTCGACGATCTTCAGGAACGCGTTGCGATGCTGTGTGAGAACGTGAAAACCTATCATTCAGATACCGGCTTTGTAGGCGGGTTTGTCGCACTAAATAGTGGCGCTGTATCAAACGAAGGTTCAACCATCGGCCAGGCTGTTGAAAGCCCGATGAAAGGGAAAGAGGCCCTGATCATCACTTTCTGGGACAGCTTTGAAGAGCATGAGGAATCACACAAGTCTGATACCTTCCAGCCCCTGTTCAAGGAAGTACTGGAACTGTGTGAAAACGGCAACGAGGAAATTGCCTATGAAATGCTCTGGTCCGGTGCGGCTTACTCTGCTGAGGATGCCGAGGCCGCAAGGGCAGCCAAGGCGCAGTTCCAGGCAGCCTGATTGCACTGCCTGTTATTTAGGAAACGGGCGCATCCTAAAGGATGCGCCTTTTTTCATCCTGACGCTGAACTCCATCATTCACTGGTTTTCTTTGGGAGGAATACCTGTTAAAAAAGGGGCTGTCCTCTGAAGTAAAAAAATAACTATTAAATGAAACGAGACTGGCGATCATTCCGGTTCTGGACCGGCCATATCACTTTCATCGGTGTTCTCTTTGTCATTGCCCTGATTTTAAGTCACAGCCAGACCATGCAGGAGCTGGAGCGCTCCGGACTGAGCTTTGCAATGCAATGGATGCCTGAGACCGCGTTACGGGCTGATGTGGCCGTCGTCGCAATAGATGAACCTTCACTTAATGCTTACGGGCCCTGGCCATGGCCCCGCGATCGACTTGGCCGCGCTATACGCAAGCTTGAAGAACATGGGGTTAGTGCCGTGGGCCTGGCCCTGCCACTGGATCAGTCGCAGACGCCTCCCGGGCTGGCAGACCTGAAACTCGAGATTCAAAACGGCGAAGAGAAGCTTAAAGAAAAAATCGCGGAAATCGATTCCCGCCCCAGGACTAAGAATAAATCGACACTGGCCGCGCGCAAGCAACAACGCGACAAGATGAAAACCGGGCTCGAACAACTCGAGACGACGACCTACTGGCTGAACCGGCTGGACTCAGACAAGAAACTGGCCAATCAATTATCCGGCAGTAAGAACACTATTCTTCCTGCTTATTACCTGCGTAGCCTTTCTTACCAACCTCTGCCCCAGTCCCTGCACAAATTTACCGTGACTGAAATTGAAGAGGTCCGCCCCTGGTATATGAGCAGCTGGCTGGCTCCTATAACGGGCATTCCCTCACTGTATGACTACTTACGCGTCAAACCGCCGTATCCACCCCTGTTAGAACAAGCGACGGCCATTGGTTCTTTACCTGATAGCCAGCGAGACAGGTTGGGTGTTGGCTACCCGCTATTGCTTCGAATCAATGAACAGCTATTTCCCTCATTCTCGTTGCTCATGGCGACCTATGCCGAGGGTTTAAGCGTAGAAGACATCAAGGCACTCCCCGGCCAGGGGGTACAAATTGGCCAGCGCCTTATCCGTACTGGACCAGATTATGTGTATTACCCCTACCCCATGCATCTGCATGACAATAAGCCACCATTTCCTGTCTACTCAATAGCTGATCTTCTTGGCGATAAACTTGGCCAGAAGACCCTTAAGGACTTTACGATCCTGATAGGGCATACGACTGAAATCACCGGCATGCAGAGCACCATCCTGACGGATGTTCCTCCGGTTCTTCTTAATGCCTACAACAGCGCCAGCCTGATGGGTAACCAGGCCATAGAGATGCCTGCTTACTTCTATGTCCTGCAACGCAGCCTGATCCTGCTTCTGGCGATTTACCTGATCCTGATGCCACAACGCCTGCATGGCAGACCCGGCGGCCTGATCATAAGTACCATTCTGGCCCTGTTGATGGTCACCTTTGGCATTGCCGTCATCCTGGCCGGTCAATTCTGGTTGCCCTTTGTTCTGCCTGCCCTGTTCCTGCTCACCGGTCATCTTCTCCTGGCTGGGCGTTTCCATATCAATGTCGCCATCACCGACAGCAGACAGGAAGCTGCACAGGCGCACAGAGAGCTGGGCTCTAACTACCATAGCCAGGGTCTGTTCGATCAGGCCTTCAGTCAATTCAAAAAATGTCCCCGTGATCTTTATATTGTGGATCCCCTGTATCAACTGGGCCAGGACTTCGAACGTAAGCGTCTGTTTACGCGCGCTCTGGCAGTCTATGAATATATTGCCGGAATCGACGATGAGTACCGCGACGTTGCAGATCGCATCCAGAACCTGGGCGGAACCTCAGCGCCAGTGACGCCCCTGGCCACCATGATTATGTCGCCGGGCCAGAAGGATACCCTTCTGCTTGATCAGGAAGGCATAGAGAAGCCCATGCTGGGCCGTTACATCATTGAGTCACAACTGGGTAAGGGGGCAATGGGTACGGTGTATCTGGGGCGTGACTCCAAGATCGGGCGCAAGGTTGCTATCAAGACACTACCCTTTAACCAGGAATTTGAAGGTCACGATCTTGAAGAGGTTAAGTGGCGTTTTTACCGCGAGGCCGAGGCTTCCGGCAGGCTCGATCACAACAACATCATCACCATTTACGATGTCGGTGAAGAACATGATCTCGCCTATATCGCCATGGATTATGCGCAAGGCATCAGCCTGGATAAATATTGCACCAAGGACAAAAAACTCCCCATTATTATCGTCGCTCGTATCGGCCAGAAGATTGCAAACGCCCTCGCCTACGCCCACCGCAAGAGTGTGGTGCACCGTGATGTAAAACCCGCGAATATTATTTATGACGGTGAAAGTGGATCGCTGAAGATCACGGATTTTGGTATCGCCTCGCTGATTGATGATAACAAGACACGCACGGGTACCCTGCTGGGCACACCTTCCTATATGTCTCCGGAACAGGTGGCAGGTGAAAAGGTTGATGGCCGGGCTGATATTTATGCCCTCGGGGTTAGCCTCTATCAATTGCTGACCGGTCAGCTGCCCTTTGTCGGTGACACGCTCGCCAACCTGATGTACCAGATCACCAATACAAAACAGAAAGACATCACCGAGCTCAGGCCCGAGCTGGGAAGCTGCCTGAATGATGTCATCAATAAGGCCATGGAAAAGGATCCTGAGGCCCGATTCCAGACCGGCGATGAGCTGGCCCAGGCCCTCAGACGCTGCGAACTGGAACTAAATAAAAAGGCTGCTAATAAGAAGACACAATAGTCTTGAATCAGACCGCCAAATACCTCAATATGCAAATCGCAAATAACAACTGAGGTGTCTCATGGTATTGAAACCACAGGATATTTATATCGCACTCAAGCTGGTTACCCTGGGTAATTCTCCCTGGACCTACGTGCAACTGGCCAATGAATTACACATGAGCGCCTCAGAGATCAATGCCGGGGTTAAACGCTGCATCAGGGCACGCCTCCTGAGCCCTCCCGCAAAGCGTGGCGCCAATCCAAAACCCATCATCATGGCCCTGGAAGAATTCCTGGTTCACGGAATCAAATACGCCTTTCCTCCTGATCGTGGAGAACTGACCTTTGGCGTACCCACTGGCCATGCCGGCCCCCACTCTATGGGAGAGACATGGCAGGCCGAGGAAATCCCTCCTGTCTGGCCACATCCTAAAGGCAAAACCAAGGGTTATGCATTTTCACCGCTATACCCTTCCGCGGCTCAGGCTGCGCTCGATGATCCCTGGCTACATGAAGTACTGGCGCTGGTCGATGTACTCCGAGATGACAGGGCAAGAGAAAAAAATCAGGCTGCACGATCTCTCAGCCAGGCCTTCAGGAAAAGCGCTGCAGGATCAGAGTAAGGCTTCTTCCAGGTCCACAATGGCGTGCTGGATCTGCTCCACAATGGCCGGCAGATCCTCATGACTCAGGCCAAGACATTCCATACTTGCAACATTAACAGGCGGGATATCAGCAATGTCCGAAGTATCAAGTTGAGCCATCAGGGAAATACGGCTGGACACATGCGTCATGGCCGCCTCAACAGGATATTGCTGGGCCTTCTCCGGTTCATGATGGCAGGCCACAGCCTCAACCAGGTGTGCAGGCAGGTCCCATTTCCTTAACAGGGCACCACCCAGCTCAGCATGATCAAAGCCCAGAATCTTTTTTTCGGCCCGGAAAGACTCATCCACTTCTGCATCCAGAACCATCATGAAAGATCTCACAGATTGCTCTGGGAAACGGTTATAAATAACCAGCTTGCCAATATTATGCAGAAGGCCTGCTACAAAACTGGACTCTTCGCGGCCTTCACCACGTTGCCCAGCGATATGCCTGGAGGCGAGGCCCGTATACAGGCTACGGCGCCAGAAATCTTCCATGGTAACGAGCTCATTCGGGATACCACTAAAGCTATCGACCGCCGATGAGGCCAACACCATATCCCGGATCCGCATTGTGCCCAGGATCATGACGGCCCTTGAAACCGTATCGATCTCATTCCTGGCGCCATAAAGCGGGCTATTGGCCAGTCTGAGCAGTTTCAGAGATAGGGCAGGATCCCTGGCTAGCTCCCTGCCCAGGTCTTCCGCACTGCTCATCTTATCTTCGACCATTCTGGTGACCCGTATTGCTACCTGCGGGAATGAAACCAGTTCGTCGATATCCTCAATCAGCTTTTCCAGGTCCATGTTTATTTACCGGGTCATGCCAAAGTTCACAATTAGTGAAAGAAAGATGGGCTATAGTCTCGAAACATACAAGCAAGATGCACTAGAATCGGGATCGTATCCACAAAAGGCGATAGCAACATGCGGATTTTCAAATCAATAGGCCTCCTGCTTATTACTTATCTCTTTGTTCAGACAGCCCTGGTCGCGGAAACCGCGCCTATCCCCGAGAATGCCCGTGTTGCCCGTGCCGTGTTTACAACGGGTATTAATGACCGCGAACCCGTTAACCAGGTCGTTGCTATCGATACCCGCCAGCAGGAAATTTTTTTCTTTACCGATATACGCAACCTGCAGGGTCGCACTATCAAGCATATCTGGGTCTATAACGGGCAGGCAGTCAGTGAAAACGAATTCCCGGTTGGTGGCCCACGTTGGCGTGTCAACTCACGTAAGGCGCTGGATCCAGGCATGACAGGTAAGTGGACAGTATGGGTGGTTGATGAATCTGGCTGGCCCTTACATGCCAGCATCTTTATGTACTATCCGGCTCGGTAATCAGATTACTTTTCGCGCATATAAAAAGGCCCGGTTCTGAAGCCGGGCCTTTTTATATGACAGCGATATCAGCTTTACTCAGCAGGAATCACTCCGCCTTGCTGTTTAGACATCAGACTCCTGAACTCTGTCTCGGCAGCATCACGGGTCTTGGTAGACTGCTCATTAAATGGTGACTCCAGTACCGCCACCGGGGCATCAAGACCTGGCAGTGTCGCAGGATCAAATACTGGTTTGGCAGGTGCTGGGGCCGTAGTCGTTTTTTCAGCAACCGGGGCTGGACTGGCACTTGTGGTTTCCTGCTGTGCAGAGTTATTAGCTGCCGGAGCCGTTTCGGCCTTCGTGGCTTCAGGTTTGGATACTACCGGGACTTCTACCGGTGGCGTTTCAACCTCCTGTTTTACCGGAGCTGGAGCTTCACGCGCTACCGTACCTTTGTTTGCCGCCTCTTCCTTGCTAACAACGGGCTTTTTAGCTGCGGGCTTACTAGCAACTTCGGCTGGGGCTTCCTCATCTTCACCGATCAACCCGAAAAAGTAAGCCCCGGCGGCGCCCACCAGCAGCAATCCTGCAAGCATACCGGCAATCGCCACGACACCGGGCCCCTTGCTCGGCATAACTTCAGGCTCACGCGGGGGAACCTTTCGGTTTGAAACAGGCTTATCTTCGGTACGGAGGGATAAATCTGGATCACCAGGCAAATCACTGTCTGGCCAGAAACCAGACATCTCGACTACTTCCCCAAAGACTGGTTCTTCAGTTTTGGGCTTTTCTTTAGCCTTAGGTTCCGGGGCAGGAGCTGCAGCTGGAACTGGAGCCGCTTCGGCCTCAGGCTTTGGCTGCTCAGTCTTACTCGGCTCCTTGGGTTGCCTGGCCTCTTCAGCACGACGCTTGATTTCTTCCTCACGTCGATCGTTCAGAGCTGCCTGTAACTCGATCGTCCTGGCCTCTGCAGCCTCCTTCAGTTTTTCCATGGATTCAAGCGCGGCAGCCATAGAAACCAGTTCATTCTCGACCTCGCTCTGTGCCGCCTCTGCTGCCTCTTTATCGATACGCAGGCTATCGACCTCGGCGCGCATGCTGGCCATAGACTCTTTCAACTTATCCGTTTCATTTGCGCTCGAACGCGACTTCTCAATATCGGAACGGAGCTCTTCCATGGCTTTTTCGGCCTGGGCCAGGCTTTCTTCAGAGGACTCTGCCCTGGTGACTGCATCCTCCCTGTCCTGGCGCAGACGTTCCATCATACGCTTGGTACGCTCCTGTTCTTCAACAGCATCAGCCTGGGCCTTCCTGGCAGTCTCTAATTCTGCCACAAGTTTTTCAGCCCCCTGCTTAGTCTCCTGCTGCTCTTTTCTGGCCTGCTGAGCCGCCGTACGTGCCGTTTCCAGTTCTTTGGAAAGGGATTCCAGCTCCTTGTTCAGGGCATCGACGCGTTCATTTTTCTCAACCTCAGCACCCTGCTGACGAATCAGCATTGTTGTGCGAAGCTGCTTAATCTCATCATCTGCCTTCTGTCGTGCTGCTTCCGCCTCTTCAAGTTTCTGGCGGGCTGCTCTGAGGGCCTTCTGTGCCTGATTGGCTTCCTCTTCCTTACCCAGCAATTGCTGCGCAAAGTCACTCTGGCGTTTATTCAGGTCGGCCTGTACATCCATGATCTCCTGCTCAACCTTGCGATGTGCGGCTTCCGCAGACTCTGCACGATTGGTCATAGACAGGAGTTGCGCCTGAACACGGGTCAGTTCTTCCTTAGCCTGCCCAACTTCTTTTTCATAACGCTCATTTGAAGCAGAACTAAGCTGCGCCATTTCAAGCTCTGCCTTGAGCCTGACCACTTCCTGACCGGTTTCAAGCCGCGCCTTTTCTGCCTGTTCAGCACGTGCAATAAGCGTGGCGCCCTGGGTTTTAAGCCTTTGAACCTCGGCGTTTAATGCTGCAAGCTCCCCACTATCTACAGCTGGCGCCTGTTTAACCTGTTTTTCAGGGAAGAACTGGACAACACACTGACGAATCTCACCAGGCTTAAAGGGCTTCATGACGATGTCGGCAAAGCCACTCTTCTTAGCTTCCTCCTGGATCGAGCTATCGTCTTCTGCGCCGGTTACTAGTACGACGGGTAGCTGGTTAACTTGTGGATTTGAAGAGCCCTTAATTCGGGCAAGAAGACCAAAGCCATCGAGCTCTGGCATGGAATAATCTGTAAAGACGCAACGAACATCCTTGTGTGCACGAATATTGGCCCAGCCGTCTTCTCCATCTTCGGCTTCAACGACGTTGTACTCATCTCCAAGGATTTTTTTCATGGAGACCCGTATGACACGGGAATCGTCTACGATAAGTACTGTAGGCTTATTCTCTTCCTGTTCCTGACTGCCAGAGGTATCGGTCATGGTTTTTTCCGCTTTTGTACCCGAATTTTTGAGATAAAAAAATCCAGTTCACCTGGACTATTGTGTTTATTATGCTGACCCGATCCGTCTCTAAACGTGAGCCGGACCTCAAATATTATTATCTACGAACCTTCATAGCATATTTTTCAGTTGATGTCTTACAGGAGCATGACAGTTACAGGCGTATCAAAGCATGCTGCTGTGCTCATCAATGAAATGCTCTATCTGATGTTGCAGCTTCACCCCGCTAAAATGAGCAACTTCCTTACCATGCTCAAACAGGATAATGGTGGGAAAGCCTCTGACCTTATATTGCCCCGCCAGCTTCATGTTCTCACCTTCATCGACTTCCAGCTTTGCCAGGTGTACTGCTCCCGCATAAGATTCCACCACACGGGTCAGCACAGGGGCTAATACCAGGCAGGGACCACACCATTCTGCCCAGAAATCGACCAGCACAGGCCTGTCTGCAGATTCCTCGAGTACGCGTGACTCAAAATCATGCAGGTCGACATCAAAAATAAAATCATTCTTTTTAGGATGTGAAACATCGATGGTCATCGCTTTCCTCTGTGATTCCTGATTATTCTTTACAGCTTACCCAAATAGAGACCCACTCGAAAACACCTGTTTTTCTTTAATTTTCTTATGGTTACTAACCCCACCCAACGATCAATAGCAGTCATATTGAATCGAAGCGGGCGCAAAGATGAATGTGAATATGAATTGAACCTGAAAATTAGTTGACAGTATTAACTTATTCTAATATTCTACAACTCACGTAGCACTTACCAGAAATAATGCTACAAATAATGGTTCTCTCCTATTGGGGGGAACATAAAAATGAGTCTCAAATTCAAACTTAACCTGGAGAATTTCATCATGAAACTTTTCGCTAAAGCAGCTGCAGTTGTTGCAGTATCAGCCCTGACCATGACTTCTGCCAACGCCTGGTGGGGTCCTTTCGACAACGATCGTTATGATCGTGGTTACTATGACAACCGCGGTTACGGTGACGGTTACGGTCGTGGTTACGGCGACGGTCGTGGTTACGGCGACGGTTGGGGTGACCTGATGGGTGACACTGACTTCAGCATGAACTTCAGCGGTCGCAGCAAGGGTCGTGGTTACGGTCGTGGCGAAGGCTACGGTTCTGGCTACGGTGACAACTACTACCGTGGTTACGGTCGTGGCTATGACGGTTACGGCTACGGTCCTGCTTACGGTGCTCCTTACGGCTACGGCCCAGCTCCTTATGGCGCTCCTTACGGTGCTCCTGTAGCACCTGCTGCTCCTGCTGCTCCTGCTGCAGAAAGCAAGTAAGACCTGCTAAGTATTCAGTACCTGGTACTGAGGAAAGCCGCGACTTCGGTCGCGGCTTTTTTATTACCCATATTTCCTTTATTCTCTCGCCCCATTAAATAGCAGACATCTGAATTCCTATGAATACACGCCTTGTTGTACATAAAAACGGTGAGTCCCAGTTAGAGTATGACCGTGAAATAGCCCTACCCGAACACCAGCAGGCTTACCTGGACCGCATGGACGAGGATATGGATAAAGGTATTAGCATGGGGGATACCCAGCTAAGCAATCCTGATGCGCAGCAAAAGGCACAATATGTCGCCCTCATTCTGGCGCAAGCCGTTGAAGAAGATAATGAAGCAACCGCGGCTGCCACCATGGCCTACCTTGCAACACGACTGCCTGATCTGAAACAGGTCAAATTATCTGAGGTGAATGGACAGCCCGGCTTTGAATTCATATTTGATCGCGAATTCCAGCCAGAGACCCCAATAAATTTTGTTTCACCGGCAGATTTTAAAGGGCAGTAAACTTTTATTTTCAATGCGTTATGCAACCATTGAGACAAACCACCTAAAAATACTGGCACAACTTGTTGTATTTTTATTTTTTTGATCTAAACTTGCCCTTCAAATGTTGTCAATAAAGCTTCACATAAAGAATTTCTCTGACAACAGATCAATGACTTACACCAACGGGGGCCTTATGGATTCCGCTAATGCAGTCGATTTTATTCGGCATCCAGCCGATTATCCTTACACTCTGCGCTGCCTGAGTCCCTCTGCCCCTTCTTCGAAAAGCCTGACCTACTGCATCAATGGTGGCATTCGCCTTTCCACCAGCAAGTTCTTTGAACCTGGCTCGGTTGTTGAGATTCAGACCCAGATCAATGACCAGGAACTGTGCTTTTCCGGACGCGTACTCTGGTGCAAGGATGGAAACAGCGGCGAGATGAGCCTGATCTTTGACAATCCTGAAGATGCTTTCAAGGCGCGAATGGCCGAACAGCTTTGCTATATCAAGTGTTACCAGCAGGAACAACACCAGGTAGGACGTTTCCTGAATGACCAGGAAGCTGCCAATGAATGGATTAGCCAGTACTCTCCCCTGTTCCCTAAAATCGGCGTCAGCCACACCCAGTCAAAATAAGTTGTCCAAGCCCTTTCATACCTCGTCAGTACTGATACCATAAGTCTGAAACCACAAACTGTGAGCCACGGGCCTCATGAGTACGAATCGTTTTGTTGTCGACCAGCTTGGCATTCCCACAAGAAGTAACCCCATAAAAAAACACGGCAGTTTCAACTTCATTGACGATGAAGATCGCCTGTTAGTGTCGCCACATACCACCGCCTTAAATGAGTGCCTGGAGGCCGGACAGGAACCTGAAAGTTTTGAACTTGCCGGCCCCAGGGAAAAAATATTCTTTGAACCAGGTAATAATCGCGCTGCCATCGTGACCTGCGGGGGGCTTTGTCCAGGCCTGAACTCGGTCATCAGGGGACTCGTACTGCAGCTGTGGTTTAACTATGATTGCCGGGACATACTTGGAATACGCTTTGGCTATCACGGTCTGGGTAACCAGGGCCAGCAGCCACGACCGCTGACGCCAAAAGATGTTTCCAATATCCATCGTCAGGGTGGAACCATGCTCGGTTCCTCACGTGGTACTCCGCCAACAGAAGAGATCGTGGATAATCTTGAGCGCCTTGGTATCAACATGCTTTTCACTATCGGTGGTGACGGCACTATGCGTGGCGCCAGCTCGATCTGGAATGAAGTCCGCAAACGCGGGCTGGACATCAGCGTTATCGGTATCCCAAAAACTATCGACAACGACATTCCCTTTGTCCGGCGCGCATTTGGATTCGATACCGCGGTAGGCATTGCAGCAGAGAGCATTAACTCTGCTCAGATCGAGGCCTGGGGAGCGCCTGGTGGTATCGGCATCGTTAAGCTCATGGGTCGTCATTCAGGCTATATTGCTGCCACTGCTGCCCTGGCATCTGGGCATGCAAACTTCTGCCTGGTTCCTGAAGTACCTTTCTCACTGGAAGGTAAGAACGGACTTTTTGAACTGATTGAAAAACGACTGGAACAAAAAGGTGATGCCGTCATCGTCATAGCCGAGGGGGCAGGCCAGTACTATTTCGAATCACCCGATCGTGAGGTTGATGCTTCCGGCAACAAGAAGCTCGGCGACATTGGTGTTTATATACGTGACCGCCTGAAGGCACACCTCAAGGCAAAAGGCATTACAAACGCCATAAAATACATCGATCCAAGTTACCTGATCCGCTCTGCCCCTGCTAATTCCAGCGACCAGCTTTATTGCCTACGCCTGGCACAGAATGCCGCACACGCAGCCATGGCTGGCAAAGGCGGCATGCTGATTGGTTTCTGGCATGGGCAAATTACGCATGTACCCATGCTGGCCCTGAGCGGCCTGTCCAGACAGGTTAATCCCAGAGGGGAGTTATGGTTCAACATCCTCGAATCTACCGGGCAACCCGACCAGATTGGCGATATCACCTACATTGAAACGTAATAATTTGCCTCTAGAGTTCCCTGGCATGGATGAACTAATTCGAAGTATCTCGCATAGCCATCATGCACAGAGACGTACCAAGATCGTCGCAACGCTAGGCCCAGCAACATCTTCACTGAAAAAAATCCGTGAACTGATCAGGGCTGGTGTTAATGTCTTTCGCCTGAATATGTCGCATGGTGAACATGAGCAAATCCGCAAACTCGCAGCCCATATTCGCAAGGCCTCACGACTGGAAAAACAGCAGGCAGGCATCCTGGTTGATCTGTGTGGCCCCAAGATACGCGCTGGCCAGTTCAAAAAAGGTTATATCGATCTCGCAAATAACGAGAAACTTGTCATCACTACCCGGCAGGTTATCGGTGATGCCGGCCTGATATGCAGCCAGTACCGGAGCCTGCATAAGGATGTCTCACCAGGCGAACGTATCCTGCTGGATGATGGGAATCTTGAACTACGTGTGGATTCGGTTGAAGACACCGAGATTCACTGTACGGTTGTTTATGGCGGGCGCCTCAAAAACAAGAAAGGTATCAACCTGCCAGACACGCGCATCAGCGCTCCCTCGCTTACGCCCAAGGACAGAAAAGATGTGCTGCTGGCGATCGAGATTGAGGCTGATTTTCTTGCTCTGAGCTTTGTTCGTGCTGGCAAGGATGTTCAGCAACTCAATCGCTACCTGGCCAAACATAACGCCGACATCCCGGTTATTTCCAAGATTGAAAAGCCCGAGGCCCTGCATGCCATAGAAGACATCCTCGACCAGAGCTATGGAATCATGGTCGCCCGTGGTGATCTGGGTATTGAGGTAGAGGCCGAAAAAGTACCGCTGATACAGGATGAACTCATTCGCATGGCACGTGAGCGAAGCATGCCCGCCATTGTTGCCACGCAAATGATGGAGTCGATGATTACCGCACACAGACCTACACGTGCCGAAGTGGTAGACGTCTTCAACGCCGCTCGCTCCAGTACTGACGCCGTCATGCTGTCTGCAGAAACGGCCATTGGCAAACACCCGGTAAAAACGGTCGTCGAGATGGACAAGGTACTGCGCCAGATCGAGGCACATCGACTGGCACATGGCCGCTTCTTTAAGCCCGCACAGACACCGGACGACGAAAAACGCGCCGAAATCCCCATACGTGAAGCCATGAGTAATGCCGCACTTTCGATGACTCGTGATCTCGGCCTACAGGCCATTGTCGTGCCCACACGCACCGGCATAACTGCCAGGGTCATTGCCTCAAGGCGCCCGCTGGCCCCGGTTATCGGGGTCTGTTCTGATGAGGGCCTAGCGCGGCAGCTTTGCCTGTCCTGGGGCATTATGCCGGCTTACACAGAGCCCGACGTCATGAATAACTGGCGTCTTCTGCTATGTGATCTGACCCGGACTCATGGCCTGGTGGCAGGTGAGGCTCCGGTTCTGATGATGGCCGGTTTTAACGAGAATCCGACGCTGAACGAGCCTTCCATGAAAATCCTGCATATAATCCCGGAATAGTCATTATTCCCGGAATTGCATGAAAAGCCTGAAACAACGCCTCGCAGAATTTGGATTTACTGCCAACCAGGACTTTGATTACCCGGTACAGTGCTTTCTGGGAGCACCTGCCGAGCATCTGCGCTGCCTGAATATCCAGGGTCACCCCGGGCGCCGAAAAACTGCCTTTGGTCATGCCCTGGCACACGCACTGGGGTATGAACATGTGCTCTACCATGAATTCACCAGCCAGGTTGAGCCGATTGAGCCCGTTCGCATGCCCAGCAACGAAGAAGAAACACCGGGTGAGCAACCGGTTGAGGCTATTGACCAGGTCATTTCCGAGGCCTGTGCCCTGAGCGAGGGTGAAACAACTATACTGATCCTGGACCAGTTACAGCTGGCCCCCTTCGTACAACACCTGCGTATTGCGGACTTTCTAAATACGGCTGTCTGGAGTTATGCCGATCTGCACCTAAGCGCCAATCATGCCAACCTGATGCTGTTCCTGATATCGGAAGAAGACCTGTTCCACACCCTACAACAAAGTAGTTTCAGGATATGGGTCGATGCGCAACCGGGCAACCTTGCTGGCGACATCACGCCTCAGGTACTGGGACTGGGCAGCGAGGGGCAGGAGATGATCCATGCCCTGAATCGCATCTTTGATGGGCTCAAGGTCAGTCCGACTCTGAACGAGTACCAGAAGATTATTCATGATATCCAGCTGCATGTACGCACCGCTGAGCATCTCAAGCTGACATTATACGGCTGGATAGAAGACCTTGACCGAAGTCGACTACATTCAGCACAGATGAACACCCTGATCGAGGATCAGATGCCTGTTATCGAGGCATTCCTGGGGCTGGACCAGGAACACATAGTGCTCGAACTCAACCTGCCTCTGGATGAGGAACAGGGCTGAATAGTGTAAGCTTCGCCCCCTTATTTTCAGCAAGGAACCACCCATCATGGCACCCGAAGAAATCAAGAAAATCCTAGAGGCCGGAATCGAAGGCGCTGAGGCCAGCGTGACCGGTGATGGCAACAAGTATGAAGCGACCATTATCAGTAACGCCTTCGAAGGTATGAATATGGTCAAGAAACATCAACTGGTCTATGCCCAGGTCAATGAGCATATTGCCAGTGGTGCCATTCATGCGCTCACCATCAAGGCCTATACTCCCGCTGAATGGGAGGCACTCCAGGCAGGCTAAGCAATGCCGGATGCAGCAGTTGAAAGGAAAATCATTCACATAGACATGGACTGTTTCTTCGCGGCCGTCGAAGAACGTGAACACCCTGAGTTAAAAGGCATGCCTGTTGCCATTGGCGGCTCCGCCGAGCACCGAGGCGTTCTGGCAACCTGTAACTATGAGGCCCGTCGTTACGGGCTTCATTCGGCCATGCCGACACGCACGGCCCTGCAAAAGTGTCCTGACCTGATTCTTCGCCCTGTCAACATGGCCATGGTGAAACAGGCTTCTCAAAACATCTTTAATATCTTCCAACGCTATACCGAAACTATCGAACCGCTTTCGCTGGATGAGGCATTTCTCGATGTCAGCGGACTGGGTAGTGCCACCTTGATCGCGCGCGATATCAAAAAGGCCATCAGGGAAGAAGAACAACTCATGGCATCGGCCGGTGTCGCACCCAATAAATTCCTGGCCAAGGTTGCCAGCGACTGGGACAAGCCCGATGGCCTTTTTGTAATCACTCCTGAAGACATTGAGTCCTTCGTAAAACCCCTGCCTGTTAAACGCATACACGGTGTCGGCAAGGTAACCGAGGCCCGGCTAAATGAACTGGGTATCAAAACCTGTGCCGATCTACAGCAACTTTCTCTGGATGTACTCGAGTCTCACTTCGGGCGCTTTGGTCAGGCACTTTATGAATATGCACGGGGTATTGATGAGCGACCGGTGCGTACTGAACGTGTGCGCAAATCTCTCAGTACGGAAACCACCTATAGTACGGACCTGCCCAGTCTGGATGCCTGCCTGGAGCAGATACCCGAGCTTCTGCATGAACTCCTGCGCCGACTTGCACGGATTCCAGGTGAGAAGATGCATCCCATTCACTCTATCTTCGTAAAGATTAAATTTGATAATTTCCAGCTCACTACCGTGCAAGCCCCCGGCACCAGCCCTGAATCTAAAATGATTGAAACCCTCATGCGTAAGGGCTGGAGTCGACATCATCGTCCCGTGCGCCTGCTTGGTATTGGCGTACACTTCGAACAAACGGCAGATGATGGCAATCAGCTGGAACTTCTTGGCGATATAGACAACGAAATCGAATCGCAGCCCGGAAATCATTTATGACCTCACCTTCAGCCCTGTTATTACATCTCGCGCCTGAATACCGCGATGCACTAAGCCACGAACTGAGCAAACAGGGTTATCAGGTTACACAGGTACGACTACCAGAACAGGAATGCCCAGACGAGAAGACTTACGACTGCATCAGTCTGGATAGCCGGCAGTTACTCGACTGGATACGTAATGAAGACCTGGACGTACACTGCCTGATCACATCAAGCTGCCTGCCCATGCAACTCCCCCCTGCACAGAACATCAATTATCCGCCTTATGATCTTTATGAATACCTGCTGTCCAGGATGCAGCAACAGGACTATGGCCGCGTGGTAAACCTGTTCTACGGACCCGGTTCAAGCAAAGGCCTGAGCCTGCATCAGCTCCAGACCATAGAAAACCGCTACGACCATTTGTTTGATCATCGGGACATCCTGTTCAACTCCGTTAATATCGGCAGCGTTGAAAACGCGTCCCCTGAAGAAGCTGAACGCATCTTTCGGGAACGCATTGAAACCATTCTCTGGCTGGCAACGACTGAGCAAGACTTTCCGCACAGACAGTTCTTCCGTGGATATGAAACCGCATGAGTAACGAACCCAATCCCGTCATGCGCTTTGATGACTTAACGGCCAGTGAACTTGCCAGGCTCCTGGCCCGCTATGACATGCTTATTGAGTCGGTACCGGAAAAGGAAGAGATTACCGGAAGCTTCTGGGGTGATGCCGAGGCCGGTCTCGTCGACAACAGGCTGTTCGTTCGCCCCGACACACCGGTGCATTCCGCCTTGCACGAGGCCTGCCATTACATCTGTATGGACAGAGAACGCAGAACAGGCCTGCATACCGACGCGGGTGGAGACTACGATGAAGAAAATGGTGTCTGTTATCTGCAGATACTACTGGCAGCCCACCTGCCCTCCGTTGGTTCAGACCGGCTTATGCAGGACATGGACAGCTGGGGTTATAGCTTTCGCCTCGGCTCGACACGCGCCTGGTTTGAGCGGGATGCGGAAGATGCCCGGGAATGGCTCTTGACGCACGGCATTATCGATGAACACGCACACCCAAGCTGGCAACTACGTGAATAGCCCGAGTTCTGCGCACTGGTGGCTTCATGCTAACCTGCCATTATCGAATAAGAATGAAACGGCATGAACCTTACCCCTGACAGTTCATTTGAATCCCTGCTGGGTCAGCTCAACCCGATCAAGAACCTGCCCAATCGCCTGGAAAGGCAACTACTGAAGAAGGCACAGGTTGTTGAGCTGGACAAGCGCGACCGTCTGGATGCCTACACGGAAAATCGCTGGATACTGTACCTGTTAGAAGGAACCCTGAGAGTCGCCAGTGAACATCACGAGCCAGAAACGATTACTCCCCCCTCGCCACGCAGCCTCAGACCCATATTTGATAGCCACACGATTAAGGGCGTCGCCCTGAGCATGACACGCTCCCGGGTGATCAAGGTCGACCGACAGCTGTATGAACTGTTGCTACGGGAACAGGATGAGGATGGTATCGAGATTCGTGATGTACAGATCAACCAGGAAGAAGGCGCCCTGTTCCAGTCTCTCTACCAGGCCTACTCCCTGCAGAAACTCGAACTACCCACCATGCCGGAAGTAGCCTTTGCCATTCGCAAGGCCATGGAAGATGACGATGTCAGCACACAGGATATCGCCCGTATCATCCAGATGGACCCGGTGGTTTCCGGCGGGGTCATGAAGGCTGCCAACAGTGCGCTCTATCGGGGGACGCACAAGATCACATCCATCAAGGATGCCATCGTCCGCATCGGTCTGAATGCCACCCGCGACCTGGCCATCTCTCTGGCTATGCAGAATGTCTTCAAGGCCAGACACCCTGACACTAAGAAGGTGATGCATGAGGAATGGGAGCGTTGTGTACATGTCTCTGCCCTGAGTTATGCCATTGCCCGCCATGTGCGCCACCTGTCTCCAGAGACAGCCATGCTGGCCGGCCTGCTGCATCGTATCGGCGCCATACCGATCCTGACCCATATCGACACACACGACCTCGAATTCGATGACAGCAGCCTGAAGGCCGCGATTAACAAACTGCATCCCCTGGTCGGTGTACTGGTCGTCACCCAGTGGGGTATGGAAGTTCACTGCGGCATGATTATAGAAGAGTGTATGAACTGGAACCGCGATCCCTCGCCACAGGCTGACCTCGTGGATGTCGTTCTCATGGCGCAGCTGATCTACGACTCCTGTAATACACTGCCCTGCCCGGATACCGTACCGGCCTACCAGAAATTAAATCTTGGAACGTTGGGCGAAGACCATCAGCCAGAAGTACTGGCTGAGGCAGAGGAAGATATACGTTCTATCAGAAGCCTGCTGGGGCTTTATTCCTGATGATAGTAATCGTATTTCTCTAGCGTCGACTTCATGAACTTCCAGGCCTCGGCATAAGAAAGGCCACTGTCGGAAGGAATAATAATCTTGATATAGAGCTTGCCCGGGTGTGCCTTCTTCAGTGCAGAGAGGCGATCATCCAGTTGCTTGCGGCTTAAGGTTTCAAGCTTGCTCGTGCCCTGGTCCTTAAACTGGATACGATACTTATCTTCAGCCAGCTTACGGTAACGCACCTCTACAACATACTTACCCTTGGGTGTACGTGCCGGCTTGACCAGCTTGTCGTATTTTTGCTTGAGCGCATCATACTCACCGCGTAGCGCTGTCAGCTGTTGCTGGTTCAGGCTATCTTCCTCGGTCATGGCATTAATACGATCGGCCTGACGACGGTTCTCGGTCTCCAGGCCGCTGACCTGGCTTTGCAGGCTTTCTACCAGTACAGTCTGGCCCTGGAAGTCCTGCTGCAACCTGTTATAAGCCTCGGAGGACTGTCTTAGCTGTTCATCCAGGCTAAGCACACGCTGATCCGCAGCCTTCAGTCCTGCATCCAGCTGACGGTTCTCAGTTTTCAGGGTCTGGATTAACTGCCCCTGCTGCTCAGAAATCTCCTGGGCCTGCATTAGCTGCATACGCAGCATCGACAGCTGGTGCTGGGCCTGGGCCAGCTGTTCCTCGAGGGTTGCATTCTCCTCGGTCTTGAAACGCAGGCTTTCGGAGATTTCACGCTCCGCCTCCATGCTCTGGCGCAGGTGTTCAAGTAACTCCCAGTTCTTGATCACCAGCACGACGCTGGCCAGCATAAAGATCATGACGATCACCGTCATAATGTCGGTAAACGAGGGCCAGAAGTGTCCCCCGGAGTTACCGTCATCGGTGTTCTGACGAAGATCGACAAAGCCCTGCATTAATCATCATCTCGCGCAGGCAGTCGGAAGCCTTCTCGCAGAAGCCCCTTGATCTCATCAACATCCTGGCTCAGGGCATTCATATCCGAGCCCAGCCTGGAGACGATATCCCTGAGCTGGCTGCCCGCCTCGGTGTAATGACTCTGCGCATGTTCCATCTGCCGTGCCACCTCATGCAGGCTGCTGACCAGTCCCTGCACTTCAGCCATCATGCCCTCTTCACTACCGGCAAACTGCGGCATCAGATAGAGCGTGGTGGCCTGTTCGACCCTGCCCAGCAAATGGGTCTGCACATCGGTCAGCTTGAGATAGAAGTAGCCGTAAAACAGGTAACAGATAATGGCCGTAATGGTAGTCGACATGGCGGTCGACATGCCGTGTATCACCAGCCCCATGTCGCCACCAATACCCTGAGACACATCCATCAGATTCGAGGCACCCAGCAGGGCAATCGACAGGGAAATAATCGTACCCAGCACGCCCATCAGGATAAGCACGTTATGCACAAAGCGCGGGAAAGAGAGTCGGGTGCTTTCTGTCGCCAGCATGGCCGAAGCCAGGGCGGCATGATTAATCGAGGCATGACGATCGTGCAGCAGACTTACAGCCGCATAACGACGGGCGATCAGGCTCTTATCATTGATTCCCTTAAGTACGTCCTGGTGGCCATCTTCAACCTGAATAATAAACTTGCGCAATGCAGACTCTTCGCCGGCATAGCGCATCAGTAAAGTGGTAATCCTGAACAGGCCAATAGCAAACAATAAAAGAATGGCGCCGTTGACAATCCAGCCAACAACCGTCAGCTGATCGCTGAAATAAAGGCGGTAGAGATAGGTACTGTTCAGGATGGCAACGCCCGCCAGCAAGACAACGGCAACGAGGAGTCTGAGCAGTATCTGACGGCTCATGGCCGTTTGAGAGTCATTCATGGCAGTTATCCATTAGTTGGATCCAGGCTTGGTTCCGTGCTGGATCTGCTTCAATTGTTCCTTGAAGGTCTCGCAGGGATCTTCGTCACGGACGCGTGGGGTAAATATAGCAATATCAAATACCGGGACGCCATCTGAGAATAGATACTCATAGTCCTGCAGGCCCTGAAGCTCCCCTGCGACCTCAACCAGCGCAATGCTCAGCACCTGCTTATCCTGCTTCAGCGATAGAATCTGGCCTGCCCCGTAATCCAGTCGCACATGCCCATTGCCGGCAATCATCAGGGACGGTGTACCCGCGGTTATCATCATCTGTGCCAGACTGGCATCACGCAGACGCTGAGCCCCGAACATCCGGTCAATCATCGTCTCATTCAGCATGCCACAGTGCGCCTCAGCGATATCCTGTTTCAGCAAAGCCTCTGCCGATGGCAGCAGGCAAGGCTTTAAAAGGTCATCAAACTCACTGACACTTTCCTTTTCATGTATCGCTTTCAGCTCGTCACGAGACAGGTTCCCTGCAAAGACAGGCAGGCCCTTGTCACGAGCAGTTTGAATCAAGGGCTTATAGGCATTCCATTCCCAACCACGTTCTTCAAACCTGGTTTCGGACTCAAGTTTCTCCAGGTCATCAAGGTGGGCATCGATGATTGGCTGCTGGCTGCGATCGAACTGTTCAAAGACAACCGCAGGCCGCATGCCCTGCTTTAACCATAGATTCAACAAATCCAGCTGTATTTTGTGGTGATCTCGGTTGTCATGGACCTCACCCAGGAGCAGAAAGTCCACTGACTTTAACTGTTCAGACAGGGCCTGCTGCGACAGGGGCATGCCTGTTTGTAAATCCCATGTGCTGCCTGCCAGGGCATGATCCCGATAGTACTCTGATTGCCATTGCCCGGGACTATGCATACTGCATCCTCCCAGTCCTGTTATCACCAGAAGCAGGACAGGTATTAAAACTCGTGTCATGAATTTCACACTTCCCTTGAATCTGTGGCTGCGAACGAACATAGTGCCCCTTTTGCCCGAGCCATGACAATGCCCTCCGCAGACAATAATGACGACATCCTCTATATCGACAGCCCTGATGCACTTGCCAGCCTCTGCGCGCAGCTCAAAGGAAACACATGGCTATGTCTGGATACGGAGTTTATTCGCGAGAAGACCTATTACCCCCAGCTATGCCTGATCCAGGTTTCTACTCCCGATATCATCGCCTGTATCGACCCTCTGACTATCGAGGACCTGTCCCCGCTTTCTTCACTGCTGGCTGATCCAGGCGTTACCAAGGTGTTTCATGCCGCCTCACAGGATCTGGAGCTGTTTTATCACCTCAACGAAACGGTGCCTGCTCCATTGTTTGATACCCAGGTTGCTGCTTCGCTGATGGGGTTGGGCGACCAGATTGGCTATGCCGGAATGGTTAAGGAAATGCTGGGTGTTTCACTCGATAAATCCCATAGTCGTACAGACTGGTCGCAAAGACCTCTGGAGCCTGAGCAGATTCGTTACGCTGCAGATGATGTGCGCTATCTGCGCGACTGCTATTTACAGCAACTCCAGTGGCTTACCGAGAAAGACCGACTGGACTGGCTTGAGGATGATTTTGCAAAACTGACTGATCCTGGCCGTTATCAACCCATACCTGAGAATACCTGGATGCGCGTTAAAGGCATCCAGAAACTGCGTCCGCAACACCTGGTGGTATTAAAAGCGCTGGCTGCCTGGCGCGAAAACAGGGCAATCAGTAGCAACCGCCCCAGGCGCTGGATACTCAAGGATGAAGTACTGTTTGAGATGGCCCGTCGCAGCCCAAAACGTGTTGAAGAACTTTCCAGAGTTCGTGGCCTTGAAGAGCGCCAGATCAGCAAGCATGGAGAGGAGTGGATTCAACTAATAGATCAGGCCCAGCAGCTGCCAAAATCCGAATGGCCTGAAATAGCGTCTCGTAAGCGATTGAGTCCCGAACAGGAAACCATTGCTGATCTGTTGATGGCTGGCCTGCGTCTGTTCGCCCAGGAGGCCTCGATCAGCCCCCAGGCCATTGCAACCCGCAAAGATATCGAGGCCCTGGTCAACGGCAACAGGGAACTGGATCTACTTCAGGGCTGGCGTATGGAACTGGTCGGACGCGAACTGCTTGATTTACTGGATGGTCGCAGCGGGCTCACCATAGAAAATGGTGCCGTATGCCGGCTGACCGTGATCTGATTACTGGACGACAAAATTTGTGAAGAACAACCCCTCGATAGTGGGCTTGCCATTCATTTCAGTCAGCACCTGTTTAACAGCTTCTTCGGCCTGACCCCTTAGCTGCTCACGTGTCTCGGTACTGCGTATGGTTTTTCCATCCTGATTGCTCAGGGTCATAATCATGGTGTGACGTATAGCTGCCATGTGGTTCTTCACTGCTTCGCCATCTTCCTTGGAGCCCACCAGGGCCTCGGCCTTGACCTGCAGGAAACGAGGTCCGGTGCCACGCTTGATATTGAGCACAAAGGCAGGGCTCAGCTTGATATAGGAATAGTCTTTCTTCTCGGCCTCGCCTTCTTCGGCAACCGCCACGGACAACATCATGGAAAGAACCAGAACCCCAGCCCAACGCAACATCTGTACCACTACTCAGATTCCTTTTTGCAAATCATTCAACAGGTGTTCATGCTACTACAAATCGACAGACCCTCGGTAGCGACAGAAACATGAACACACCTTCATTTACTCAGCTTTTCCCGTCCGAACAGTTTGAACATATCCTGCTGATTTCGGACGAAGCTGCTGATGTTACCCCCCCTGAAGGCACCACGGCCTGCAGCCTGTCTGACGCACTGAACAACCAACTACCTTCCGGCAAATGGGACCTTGTCGTCATCAGGACCAGCGCCCTGGACCCGGACACCGCGGGTATGCAGCGACTCATCAGCCATTGTCGGGACATACGCTCCCGGCGTCTTGTTATCCTGCTGAACCAGGCCCCGGATTCGATAACACGCCAGTATCTAATGGGGCTGGGCCTGCATCAGCTGCCAGAAAATGGCAGTGTTTTTTACCATGATCTCTATGACTACAAGCCCACGCCTGACTGGCTCAATAACCGCAACTGGGCAAACCCGGACCTATGGAATAAATATCGGTGGTAAAACTTAGACCTTTAGCACTATCAGCCCCGCCAGTCCGAGAAAAATAAAGAAACCGAGGGTATCCAGCACGCCGGTAATCACGATACTGCTACCCAGCACTGGGTCATGCCCGAAACGCTTGAGCGTTGCCGGCACCAGTACCCCCATCATGCCGGATATCACCAGGGTCAGGATCATGGAAATCTGCATCAGGATGGCGAGCCTGAAGTCCCCATATAACACAAGCGTCATGACGGCCATGACTGCCCCCCAGATGGTACCGTTGATGAACCCTATCCTGGTTTCCTTGAACATGAGCCGCAGCATATTGCTGTCATTAAGCTGCTTGGTGGAAAGACCACGAATGACCAGCGCCAGTGACTGGTTGCCCGCATTACCACCAATATTGGCCGTGATGGGCATGAGCGCGGCCAGAGCCACGACGGCAGCTATGGTGTGCTCGAACTGGTCGATAATACGTGAGGCGACAAAGGCAATCAGAAGGTTTAGGGCCAGCCAGTGCCAGCGATTTTTTGCTGCACGCCAGACCGGGGCAAACAGGTCTTCTTCCTCTTCATGCAGACCAACCTGACCCAGCAGGTCTTTCTGAGATGTCTCCTGGATGTAATCCAGCACTGACTCAATGTTCAGGCTGCCTACCAGCTGATGATAGGCATTCACAACCGGAACAGAAATCAGGTCATAGCGTTTAAAGGCATTAGCCGCATCACCTGCATCGTCATCTGTACGAAAATGAACAGGCGTATCATTCATGACATCACGCACACAGTAGGAGCCCGGGTTAACCAGCAGGGCATCCATTTCCATGGTGCCAAGTAATACACCTGACCTATCGAGCACCATGATGAGTTTAGAGTCTCGGGGAATTTCCCTGAGCCTTCGCAGCTGTTCGAGGACCTCATCCAGTGTCTGATCTGGTTGCACATCGACAAAATCGAGGTCCATCAATGCGCCGACACTGCCCTCCGGAAAGGCGAGCAGGGACTTGACCCGCTCTCTCTCAGTGATATCCAGTTTGGCCAGCAGATCGACTGCCATCTCATCACTGAGCTCCGGGAACAGGTCAGCAATTTCATCTGAATCCAGGGCATCGGTAGCCTGGAATATCTGATGTAATTCCATGTCAGATAACAGCGTCTCGCGAACGGCATTAGACATCTCGAGCAACACAGCGCCATGATATCGAGGCTCGACCACATCCCAGATGATCTTACGCTTGGACAAGGGAAGGTTTTCGAGGACGAATGCGATGTCAGCAGGATGCAGGCTGTTAACAAGATTTTTTACTTCAGACAGCCCCTGCTTTTCGACCAGGGTCTGAACCAGGTCATGTCGATGCATCTCCTGTTTTTCGACCATGCCTGAGACAATTGCCTGCCTGTCGATTAGCTCGGAAATATGGCGGATGGTAATTTCAAGATTACTGTGATGACTATGCGGATCAGACATAACAGCGTGCTCCATGGCCCTGTGCGTTAAATGCTGGTTTAATCATGCCACGTGAAGGTGGCAGCACGATGAATAAGACTACGATGATGAAAGACCATCATCCTCGACAAAGAAATACTGCCAGGCCGTGCCAGTAGCCTGCTCAAGTCTTTCAAACAGCAAGGGAACGGGTTTAACCGTTTCCGCGTGAATCCCCAGCACATCGATAAAAAGACGACCACAACCTGCCCTTCTGCGCCAGTTAATCTTTTCGGGACTGACAAGCGTTCCGCAGGTCGGGCATGACTGTTCACTGACCTTTTGGTCCGGCCACCATTCCCGCCATGAAGACAGTGCCTCCTTACAGGCAGGACATTTTGGGGTGTAACTAAAACCATCACTGCGCAGAACGCTGTATGCGGATGCTATAGCTATCTGAAAATGATAGAAGTCTCCACTGCCAACGGCGTCACTGGCAGGCGGCTCGAACACGACAGTAGGCGCACAGCCCAGGAAGCTGAGGTAATCCAGAAAGGCAGGCCCCGCACTGTAATAGCCTGATACTGGCAGGCTGTTATCTATCAGTTGAATATCTTGCAGGGCCCTGACGATGATTCCGGCATTATCAGGTGTCCAGTCAGGGAGGCGCGGTGTCAGTACTAGTCGTGGCGCTGGCATAACAATCTCTTTCTACGGTTACGCGCATTCTAACCAGTGCTTTCAGATCATACGAACATATAAAGGCGGAAGATTGCTTAGTTTTTAACCATTACCCGCAATTGCTCGACAATTTCAGGGGCATCCCAGTCCAGGCCGCCGAAATAACTCAGACTTATACGGCCCTCGGCGTCGATAACAAAAGTTGTGGGAAAGGCGCGCAGATTCCAGGCACTGACTGTCTCCCCTTCCGGGTCCAGCATGACAGGATAGGCCGCAGGCACCTTTTGCAAAAACTCCCTGACTCGCTCTACCGGCTCTCCGACATCCACACTCAGCACAACAAGCTCATCTTTGGAAAACTCGTCCTGCAGCCTTCCCAGCGAGGGTATCTCCTCCACACAGGGTGGACACCAGGTTGCCCAGAAATTGACCAGAACGACCTTGCCCCGGGAGTCCCCGAGATTAATCGAGTCCCCAGAAATCGTGTCCAGCGCCATCAATGGCGCCGGAGGATTGCCGGGGTATTTCTGGAGCGTAGCCTTGATGGGATCAATCGACCATGTGCTGGTGTCAGTTTCATTCGCTGCACCGGCCAGGGTCGGCTGCTGTGCGCTCTTGCTAAGTATGCGCGTAGCCCGGGCAAGTACCTGCGGGAGTTCTTTTGCTGCCTTTAGTTCGTAGTCAGTCGCATCCGGCCGCCCCTGGTAGCCATCAGAAACCTTCGGTATCAACTGAGAATACACAGGGGTTCCAGCCTCTGCCATCTGATCGACCAGCTCCGCAAGATACCAGCGTTTAGCCGAATCCATTGGTTGCACGATAAAGGTTGGCACTGACACTTCACTGACCACGGGCAGATAGTCCGCCGGCCTGCCCGGTTGTGGTGTACTTACCATGAAATTAGGGTGTAAAAGCAGAACGCCAGCCAGGCCATCCAGTTTCTTTGCCTGGACCAGTTGCTCTTTCAAAGCCATGAATATCAGCGCGGCACCGCGACCTGCGCTAAGTACAAATAGTCTTTGTGGTTCCTGGGGCATGGATTGCTGAATAAGCTCAGCAACATCCGATACCGGCATCATGGTCAGGCTTTTTCTTCCAACAGGCTGAAAATAGGCCTCATGCATAGCGGCCTGCCAGACCTCAAATCCATTTGCAGCCAGCCCCCTGGCCAGCTCATTACGACGCTCTGTCCCATAACCATATTCAGATGGCAATAAAAGCACACGGTCACGGCCATTTTCACCAAAGCGCTCGACAGGGATGTCGACATCACTGGAAAGGGAAATAATCAATTCCTCATTAGCTGCCAAGACCTGCACAGGCCAAATCGCTGACAGTATGAGGCTAATGAAAAACAAGGGCACTGAACTGGTATTCACGTAAATCATGACCCTGGATGAAAGCTTGATCGGGTCAATGGTAACCACAGAGTGCGGAACAATAAAAGATATAAAAGAGGGAAATGGTGGCTATGCCCTGATTCGAACAGGGGACCCCATCATTATGAGTGATGTGCTCTAACCAGCTGAGCTACATAGCCATTCCAAGAGGGCGCGAAGAATACCGGATTAAGGTCACCGGGTCAATCAGGAACGCGCCTAGACATTAAAGCGGAAGTGGACCACATCACCTTCCTGCATGATGTAATCCTTACCCTCCAGACGCCATTTACCGGCATCCTTGGCACCCTGCTCACCCTTGCCTTCAATATAGTCGTCATAGGAAACAACCTCGGCACGGATAAAGCCTTTTTCAAAATCAGTATGAATCACGCCTGCCGCCTGCGGTGCCGTGGCACCAACCTTCACCGTCCATGCCCGCACTTCTTTCACGCCAGCGGTGAAGTAGGTCTGCAGACCCAGCAGTGCATAACCGGCACGAATGACGCGATCGAGGCCAGGTTCATGCAAGCCCATTTCCTCGAGGAACATTTCTTTTTCCTCGTCTTCGAGCTGGGCAATCTCTGCCTCGATGGAGGCACAGACAGGAACAACCACAGCGCCTTCTTTCTCTGCATGCTCACGTACCTGGTCAAGGAAAGGGTTGTTCTCAAAGCCATCCTCGGCCACGTTCGCGATATACATGATGGGCTTGCTTGTAATGAGGTGCATCTCGCGAATATCGCGACGTTCATCATCCGTCAGCTCCAGGGTGCGCGCTGGATCACCTTCCTGTAGATGCGCCAGCACACGCTCGTAGAAGGCCTTTTTGGCAATCATTTCCTTGTTGCCTGACTTGGCGTTTTTGGCCGCGCGAGTCACGGCCTTTTCTGCCGTATCCATGTCTGCCAGTACCAGCTCGGTCTCGATAGTGGCGATGTCATCGAGCGGATTGATCTTACCCTCTACATGGACAACATCATCGTTTTCAAAACAACGTACGACATGAGCGATCGCATCAGTCTCACGGATATGGGCCAGGAACTGGTTACCCAGTCCTTCGCCCTTTGAAGCACCTGCTACCAGGCCTGCGATATCCACGAACTCCATGGTAGTCGGGATGACTTTTTCCGGACTGACAATACCGGCCAGGGCATCAAGACGGGGATCTGGCATGGGTACAACACCGACGTTCGGGTCGATGGTACAGAACGGATAGTTTTCAGCCTGAATACCGGCCTTTGTCAGGGCGTTAAAGAGCGTGGACTTACCTACGTTAGGCAAACCTACAATGCCACATTTGAATCCCATACTGGACCTCTTGGTACTATCGGGTATGTAACTGGTTCATGGCCTTCTGAAACTGGCCGGAAACAATATCTTCGATGACAGTAATGGCCTCATCGATGGCCTCATTAATCTGCTGCTGTTCCTGCTTACCGGCACGGGCCAGTACAAAGTTCACCACCTTGTCCTTGTGCCCGGGGTGCCCGACGCCTATGCGCAGGCGGGCAAAATCCTTGCCCATATGGCTCACCAGGTCGCGCAGGCCATTATGACCACCATGACCGCCACCACGTTTAAGTCGTACTGTGCCTGGATCCAGGTCCAGTTCGTCATGCACAACCAGGATGGCTTCCACAGGAATCTTATAGAAATTACTGATCTGCCTGACTGCCTGCCCGCTACGGTTCATAAAGGTTGTGGGCTTCAGCAACCAGACATCCTCTCCGGCAATCCTGACCTTGCAGGCCTCGCCAGAGAATTTGGTTTCCTTTCTGAATTGTCCGTTAAAACGGTTTGCCAGATGCTCTACAAACCAAAACCCGGCATTATGCCGGGTCGTTTCATAATCAGGGCCTGGATTACCCAGGCCCACGATCAGCTGGACAGCAACGTCTGCCATTGGCAGCCGTTATTCGCCGGCTTCTTCTTCGCCAGCCTCTTCAGCAACGGTTTCCCCTTCTTCATCAACCGCAGCACCGCGAGGCTTGTGAACAGTAGCAACACCGTTATCGTGTTCGTGTGCCAGCTCGATACTCTCAACACCTTCAGGCAGCTTGATGTCTGACAGATGGACAGTATCGCCAACATGAACCTCGGCCATATCCACCTCGATATACTCAGGCAGATCCTTGGGCAGACAGGAAACATTGATTTCGGTTGCCAGATGGCCAACCACGCCACCTTCCATCTTCACACCTACACAGCTGTCTTCGTTGAGGAAGTGCAGAGGCACCTGAACGTGAATCTTCTCGTTCATGTTGATGCGCTGCAGATCAACGTGGAGGATGATGGGCTTGGCAGGGTGACGCTGCAGGTCACGTAGAACAACATTTTCTTCGCTGCCATCAACCTTCAGGGTCAGAACCTGAGAATAAAAGGCTTCTTCTTCGAGCTGACGAATCAGCTCATTGTGCCTGAGGGTAATCGCTTCAGGTTCCTTGCCAGCACCGTATACGATTGCTGGTACCAGGCCTTCGCGACGCAGGCGGCGGCTCGCACCCTTGCCCTGGTCTTCGCGCTTTTCGGCGTTAACTACAAAATTGGTACTCATTGTCTGTACTCCAAACTACGTTAATAAGAAAAGCCGCCCAAAGGCGGCCTGGCTTATCCGCGACCAGATAAGCCTAGTCCATAAACAGGGTACTTACCGATTCCTCCCGGCTAACCCTGCGTATGGTTTCTGCCAGCATAGCGGCTACGCTGAGCTGGCGGATTCTATCACAGGCCTCAGCCTGCGCGCTCAACGGAATGGTGTCAGTGACAACCAGTTCATCGAGCCTGGAATTCATAATGTTGTCGACGGCAGGGCCGGACAACACGGGGTGAGTGGCATAGGCCAGCACCCTCTCAGCGCCATGGTCCTTCAGGGCACCTGCCGCCTTACACAGCGTACCGGCTGTATCGACCAGGTCATCGACGATGACACAGGTCTTGCCCTCAACCTCACCAATGATATTCATCACCTGTGAGACATTCGCCCTGGGACGACGCTTATCAATAATAGCCAGGTCGGCATCATCAAGACGCTTGGCAATGGCACGCGCGCGTACAACACCACCCACATCCGGAGATACCACGATCAGATTCGGCAATTTTTGCCGATAAATATCACCCAGCAGTACCGGTGAGGCATAAACATTGTCCACCGGTATATCAAAAAAGCCCTGAACCTGGTCTGCATGCAGGTCCACGGTCAGCACACGGTCTGTTCCAACACTCTGCATCATGTTGGCAACAACCTTGGCCGAGATGGGTACTCGCTGGGAACGCACACGACGATCCTGACGCGAATAACCAAAATAGGGAACCACCGCCGTGATACGAGCAGCCGATGCACGACGCAGTGCATCGACCATGATCAGCAGTTCCATCATGTTGTCATTGGTCGGCTGGCAGGTGGACTGGACAATGAAAACGTCCTTACCGCGGACATTTTCGAGGATCTCGACCTGAACCTCTCCATCACTGAACTGCGCCACCTGAGCCTTACCTAAAGGTATATTCAGATAGTCAGTAATAGACTGAGCCAATTGCGGGGTACCATTACCCGCAAAGACCATCATCCGATTGCTGTCAGACATACTGTTACATCCTGGTGATGGAGATGGCTGGGCCGGCAGGATTCGAACCTGCGAATGCCGGGATCAAAACCCGGTGCCTTACCGCTTGGCGACGGCCCATCAAATCTTCAGTTTCGCCGGGCCGAATTTTCGATTGCCACCCTGTCGAGTAATGGCGACCGATTTCTTCCCCGAGCGATAAACCCCTGCCATTCTCCGGGTGCTTGCTGAAAAACCTTGGCGGCACTGGCTCGATCCGGAAACGAGGCAAACACACAACTGCCTGATCCGGTCATCCTGGCCGGGGAAAATTCACTAAGCCAATCAATTACTTGACCAACTTCAGGATAGCGATCTCGAACCACTGGTTCGAAGACGTTACTACCCCCACCCGCAAGAAAGTCGCATATTGTGATTGGCGGGCAGTCACGTGTCAATTCCGGAGCCCCGAAAACAGGGCCTGTAGGTACTGATACCGCGGGTCTCAGTACCACATACCATGGCTCTTCAGGCTCGATTGGCTCAAACTGCTCTCCGACACCTTCAGCCCAGGCCGCATGACCATGAATAAATATGGGCACATCGGCACCAAGCTTCAGCCCCAGCCTGGCAAGTTCTTTGGAGTCCAGCCCGGTCTTCCAGAGGGCATTGAGTGCCACAAGCGTGGTTGCCGCATCTGAACTACCACCGCCCAGACCGCCTCCCATGGGAAGGCGTTTGATTACCTCGATATCCGCACCCAGCTGGCAGCCTGTTTCCTGCTGCAGCATACGGGCCGCGCGAACCACCAGATCGTCCTTCTCAGCAACCCCATCGAGTTCGTTCAGGCGTCGAATAAGACCATCTTCCCGTGCGTGGATGTCGAGCTCATCGCCATAATCCAGAAACTGGAAGACTGTCTGTAACAGATGATAGCCGTCATCCCTGCGTCCCGTGATATGCAGGAAAAGATTTAGTTTGGCCGGAGCCGGCCAGTGGCCGTTGTCACTCAGGACAGGTTCCATTCTTCAACGATTAATTTGATATTCAGATCCGGCCTGGTGATTTTCAGACGTCTGGGCAACCAGACCATATCGACCTGCTCATAGGCCTGGTATTCAATCAGCCAGCCCTCCTGGCTGAGAAAACTCAGGCGTCCCTCTTCAAGCCGCGTTTCTTCAACGTTCATTTTCGGCTCGGGCATTCCACGCACCCACTGGTTCAGGGCATTAACCGGTACGGACCAGCCCAGGTAATTCTGCATAAGACCCTCAGCACTGGCAGACTCAAAGACCTCGGCTTCACGGGTCAGCATGCGGGCATGTGTGTTGTCACCACTAATCTGCATCAACTGGCGGCCCAGGGGGTCCATCAGCCTGAGTTCGTAGGCATCGTGGTCCTGTTGCCAGTAAAGAATGCCCTGCCCACCTTCATTATCGTAATGGACGGCCAGTCGCCCTCTGAGTGCCCAGCTATCGAGTTGAGAAACACTCAGACGATGCTGCTCCCAGTCGGCACCCGCCATCTCTCGTACAGGAACACCTTCACAGGCCGCCAGAACCAAGGCCATCAGGGCTAAAAGTAATCGCTTCACTGCTGAATCCGTTGCTTCAGTCCCTGCAGATACTCACTATCAGGAAATTTTTTCAGGCCCTGATTTAGCATTTCCAGCGCCTCTTCATGCCGTCCGCGCACCCACATCAATTCGCTCAGATGGCTCATAATCTCGTCATCATCTATCAATGCATTAGCGCGTCGTAAATAATGTTCGGCCTCGTCAAAATTACCCAACCGGTATTGCACCCAGCCCATGCTATCGAGAATTGCCGGATCATCCGGTTGCGCCTGTAGTGCCTGCTGGATATATACCAGGGCCTCGGAATACCGATCGGTACGATCAGCCAGGGTATAACCCAGGGCATTTAGCGCTGAGACATTACCCGGGTCTATCTCAAGTACATGCAACAGGTCTCGCTCCATGAGATCAACCCTGTCCATTTTCTCCGACAGCATGGCGCGTGAATAGAGGATGTCCGTATTGCCAGGATACTCATCCAGACCGCGCGTCAGAAGATGCATGGCCTGCTCGTATTGCTCAAGTTCCTCGAGAACCAGGTATTCTGTTAAATACAGTTTGATGCGCTGTTCAGCACTATCGAGTTCCTGACGCAGCAGGGAAAACTGCTCTCTGGCCTTGGGCAGATAGCCCAGTTTGGCCATCATGATCGCGATACGCGTCTGAGCCTCAAGACGATACTCGCCTTCACTGACGCGCAGATACCATGAAATTGCCTCCTTGTACTGCTCCCTGCGCTCAGCAATACGTCCAAGGTAGTAGCTGGCATCCATGGAATGCTTGCCGGTTTCCAGCACCTTCATCAGGTACACAATGGCATCATCGTAGCGCTGGATTTCAACATTCAGCAGCCCAAGGGTATACAACAGGTCCGCGTTTTCTGGCTGGCGTTCAATAATGTATTCAAACTGTAGCCTGGACTGGTCATAGCGTTTTGCCTCAACCAGCATCTGGGCATAGGCCAGCCTGGTCTCGAGGTCTTCGGGCTCATCCCTTGTCATGGCTGCAACATCATCCAGGGCCTTGTCCGTATTCCCCATCTGCAACCATATCTGAGCCCTGAGCAGCCGCAGGGGGCGGTAATCCGGATTTAATGCCAGCCCCGCCTCGGCTGAATTCAGGGCATCACCATAGGCGGCAAAGGTATTGGCCAGACTTGCATAGGCATATTTCGCACGAAAATCATCGGGAGAACGGTTCGTGAGTTGTCCCATAACCTCAAGAGCATTTTTTTTGGGGACATCCTGGGAAAGCAGGGTTGCGGCCAGCCCATATCCACCATTATGCGCGCCCTGTGTGGCCATGATGATGGTTTCAAAATACTGAACCGCCAGATCAATTTCTCCAAAGCGTGCATACAGAACCGCAATAATCTGCCTGGCATCAAGGCTCTGGGGATCCAGGGCCTCCCAGTATCGGGCAGCCTCCAGCGCCCTGGGGTAATCACGACCAAACAGTGCAATACGCGTTGCGCGTTCAGCCACTGCCGGATCAGCAGACATTCTCGCCACATCAACATAAGCCCTGGTTGCCGTTTGCAGGTCACCCGTCTTTCCTGCCAGCTCCCCGAGTAGTACCTGGTACATCACATCGCTTTCAGTAACCTGTGAAACCGACGGCAGCTGTCCCGGTGTTTCCTCAAGCTGTGTAGTCGACACTGATGTACTGGCACAGGAGGCCAGCAACAGAGCAAATGGGAGTAACAGAACGATATAAGGCATGTATCGAGTATCCGAATATAACTAGGGCTAACTATAACCCAATAAGGGCTAAATCGCTGATAAGACACATTCTCTAGCACCTGGTTCCACCCGGGAATAAGCACTGTCTCTTGTATTCACGGGGTTCATCCATCAAAATTCCGCGTTTGCCCGATCCTTAGTCTCTTTCATGTCCCTGCTAACTATAGGCATAAACCATAAAACCGCCCCTGTCGCCGTGCGCGAGCAGGTAGCGTTTGCGCCTGAGCAGCTGGATCAGTCCTTACAGGCCCTGAAAGATATTGATGGCGTCGCAGAGGCTATTATCGTCTCCACCTGCAACCGAACCGAACTCTATTGCAGAACCGACGACGATCTCTCACCCAGCCCGATCGTCAGCTGGATGGAAGCGCATCACAATATTCCAGCCAGTGAGCTGGAGCCTTACATCTACACCCATATCGATGATGATACGATCATCCACCTGATGCGCGTGGCCTGCGGACTGGATTCCCTGGTACTGGGAGAGCCACAGATCCTGGGGCAGCTAAAGTCTTCATTTCAGGATGCACGGCATGCCGGCACCCTGGGCAGTCAGCTGGGCAGACTATTCCAGCATGCCTTCTCTGTGGCCAAGCAGGTACGAACCGATACCGCCATTGGAGAAAGCGCCGTCTCGGTAGCCTTTGCTGCTGTTAACCTGGCCCGGCAGATCTTTGGTGACCTGAGTAATCAGACCGCCCTGATGATAGGCGCGGGTGAAACTATAGAGCTTGCGGCCCGACACCTGCACGCCAATAACATCGGTAAGATCCTGGTGGCTAACCGTAGCCTGGAACGTGCTGCTAACCTGGCTGATGAATTTAATGGTGAGGCCTTTACCCTGCCGGCGATCGCCGATCGCATGCATGAGGCCGATATCATCATATCTTCCACGGCCAGTCCCCTGCCTATTCTTGGCAAGGGCGCAACAGAACGCGCGCTAAAGCTGCGTAAGCATCGCCCCTTCTTTATGGTTGATATCGCTGTGCCACGTGATATTGAACCTGAGGTAGGCGAACTCGATGATGTCTTTCTCTATACCGTGGACGACCTGCAGGAAGTCATTGAAGAAAACCTGCAGTCACGACGTGAGGCCGCAGAACAGGCAGAAGAAATTATTCGTGGTCGCTCTGAAGAATTTAAGGGCTGGTTACGCGGACAGGGGGCGGTAGACCTGATCAGCAGCTATCGCAACCAGGCACAGGATACCCAGCAGGAGGTCCTGGACAAGGCGCGCCGCATGCTCGAACAGGGCAAGTCACCTGAAGAGGCCCTACAGTTTCTTGCGCATACCCTCACCAATAAGCTGACCCATGCCCCAACGACGCGTATCAACGCGGCCGCACGTGAGGGTCGACTCGATCTCGTTGAGCTGGCCCGAGAACTGCTCGGCCTGGACAACAACTCCTGATTCAGTAGATAACATCAATTGTGAAAGCATCCATACTCCATAAGCTTGAAGGTATTACCGACCGTTACGAAGAACTGGCAGGACTGATGTCTGATCCGGATATCATTGGTGACCAGAACCAGTTTCGTAAGCTCTCCATGGAGTACAGCCAGATCGAACCCGTGGTTCAGTCCTTCCGTGAATACCAGCAGATGCTGGATGACAGGGAGGATGCTCAGGAAATGCTGGCCGAGGATGATGCCGATCTCAAGGCCATGGCCCAGGAAGAGATTAAGGCCGCGGATACGCGCCTCGAAGAACTCGATATAGAGTTACAAAAGCTGCTCATACCGGCCGACCCTCATGATCAGAGCAATGTCTTCCTCGAGGTCCGTGCCGGTACCGGTGGTGACGAGGCGGCAATCTTTGCCGGCGACCTGTTCCGCATGTATTCGCGCTACGCTGAACAGCAGGGCTGGAAAATGGAAATCATGAATCAGAGCGAGGGCGAGCATGGTGGCTACAAGGAGATCGTCGCTCGCATTATTGGCTCGGGCGTTTACTCACGACTGAAATTCGAGTCCGGCGCACATCGTGTTCAGCGTGTACCTGAAACCGAATCTCAGGGCCGCGTACACACCTCTGCGGCCACTGTAGCCATACTGCCCGAGGCTGAAGAAGTAGAAGCCATCGAGATCAATCCTTCCGACCTGCGCATCGACACCTTCCGCGCATCAGGAGCCGGTGGTCAGCATGTCAACAAGACCGACTCGGCCATCCGCGTTACCCACCTGCCAACCGGTATCGTGGTTGAATGCCAGGACGAACGTTCTCAGCATAAAAACCGCGCCCGAGCCATGTCGGTTCTCCAGGCCAAGTTGCTCAACGCCGAGCAGGAAAAGCTTGCTGCCGAACAGGCATCAACCCGTCGCAACCTCGTTGGTAGCGGCGATCGCTCAGAGCGTATCCGCACCTACAATTACCCCCAGGGCCGCATCACGGATCACCGCATCAACCTGACCCTATACAAGCTGGAAGATGTCATGCAGGGCAGCCTGGACCAGGTCATCGACCCACTAATCACGGAATACCAGGCAGACCAGCTGGCAGCATTGTCCGAAGAGGCATGAGTAGCACCCTCCAGGATGTTATCACTCAGGCTGCAGCCTCGCTTGCAGACTGTTCCGACAGCCCGCGTCTGGATGCCGAGCTTCTGCTGGCCCATGTCATGGATAAAGACCGCGGTTACTTTTACACGTGGCCGGACCAGGAACTGCCTCCTCAACTTCAGCTGGCCTTTGAGGAGCTGCTTCAGCAACGGCTCAGCGGAAAGCCTATTGCGTACATACTGGGCACACGTGAATTCTGGTCCATGGATCTTTCTGTTACACCCGATGTGCTCATCCCCAGGGCAGATACCGAAATACTGGTCGAACAGGCACTGGAAAAAACACCCGCTGATAAAGCAGTCCGCATCCTGGACCTGGGCACTGGTAGTGGCGCAATCGCACTGGCAATAGCCCGTGAACGCCCGCATGCTGATGTCTACGCGATTGACCGGTCAGAGGCCGCGCTGGATGTTGCAAAACATAACGCTGAAAAACACGGCCTAAAAAATGTCCGTTTCGTAAATAGCAACTGGTATGAGGCACTTCCTGAACAGGCTAATTTTGATCTTATTGTCTCCAATCCACCCTATATCCGGCATGATGACCCACACCTGGAACAGGGCGACCTTCCTCATGAACCGCGCTCCGCCCTGGCATCAGGCAAGGAAGGGCTGGATGACATAGAGAAGATTCTCAACGGACTCAGACAATATCTAAAACCTGGTGGCTGGCTCATAGTAGAACATGGCTACGACCAGGGAGCAGCTGTACAACAACGATTCACGGAATCTGGTCTCGAACAGGTCTGCTGTCATCAGGATTTGCAGGGGCTGGATCGCATCTGCATCGGAAGACTTCCCGTTTAATCCGGAATATCTTGCAAGATCCACAAATCTGGCTAGGATTGACCCTATGCCAGATGCAGATAATTTCATTAAGCAAAGAGAGATTGGTTTCAGGGGCCCCCATCCTGATTCTGACCAGGGCGGCAGCGCCGAGCTCATGCTGAATGATGCCCATGGCGTACTCGAGGCAAAGAAGGTCAGCAACCGCGCCGTCATGGTCCGGTATGACCTGCGCCTGGTCCATTTCGCCGCCATCGAAAAGGCCCTTCAGGAAACCGGCTTCCATCTCGATAACAACCTGATGTACAAACTTCGCCGGGCCATGATCACCTACTCAGAAGACATACAGCTTGAAGACCTGGGCATCAGTGGAATTAGCTGTTCTCAGAATTGTGCCCAGCAGGTATTTATCGAGCACTACAGAAAGCGACAGCATGGTTGTCGTGATCAACGCCCTCAGCATTGGCGGGAATACCGCTAAACAACGTCAAAATACTGGCAGGCCCGCGGCGATGATTATTTGACGCCAGGGCGCTCACCATAGGCGACAATTTTCCGTCGCTTGATAAATACTTCACACCACAAACTTTCTATCTATCTGTTTTTATTAGACTTGTACGCTTTTTCCTAGAATTGGCATGAATCTCGCTTTTACCGGGGCAACAACCTCGGGAATGCGAAACATGATTCAACAAATCGCCAGCCAGACAACTAAAACAACGCGCAAGACGAACCTGATGGGCGTACGCCCGGACCCAGCCGTCCAACCCGCGATAAATCCAGCGGTTAAAGGCATTGAGCTGCTGCAAAAACTGCAGACTAGTCTCGACATCGAACAGATTATCGATCTTTTCTCCAGCAATATCCTCGACATGATTCCACATGAGGGCTACCTGTTTGAGCTGGAAGAACTGGCAATCTCTTTCCTCCAGGGCAGACAGTCACGGCACAAAATTTCCTATAACCTCACCATCAATGAAGAGGTTCTGGGCACCCTGACTCTGTTCCGTAACTGGAAATTCAAGGAAAACGAGATCAAGCAGCTGGAAAGTGTGCTGCCACATCTTCTGCACCCACTACGTAACGGCCTCCAGTATTTTCAGGCAGTTCAGTTTGCCTATAAAGACCGCCTTACTGGCCTGCACAACCGTGCAGCACTGGACATGGAAGCCCCACATAGCATCGAGCTGGCCCATCGCAATGGCATGGAACTCAGCATGATGATGATCGACATTGACCACTTTAAAAACATTAACGACACCTATGGCCACCTGTGCGGTGACAAAATCCTGCAGAAGGTTGGCCAGATTGTGAGCGATACCATTCGCGGTAGCGATCTTGCCTTCCGTTATGGCGGGGAAGAAATTGCCGTGCTGCTGCCCAGTGCAGACCGTGAAGGTTCGCGTCGACTGGCTGAGCGCCTGCGTGAAAACATCAAGGAAATGGGTTATTGCGATCAAAGTGGCCTGACCGTAACCGTTAGCATTGGCATCTCTACCCTGATTGCAGATGATGTCACTGAAACCCTGTTCACCCGCGCTGACCAGGCCCTTTACGAAGCCAAGCGCAATGGACGTGATCAGGTCTGCATGGGTTAAGCAAGACGCGATCTACTAGCCTTGCCTGTCTGCTCAGGCTACCATCGCCCGCATGTCTATGGACGATGAACAACTCCTACGCTACAGCCGGCAGATTATGCTGCCGCAGATCGATATCAAGGGCCAGGAAAAACTCCTTTCCAGTCATGCCCTGATTATTGGTCTTGGCGGACTCGGCTCGCCCGTGGCCCTGTACCTGGCTGCTGCCGGTGTTGGCCGCCTTACCCTGGTTGATCACGACCAGGTTGACCTATCTAACCTGCAGCGCCAGGTGATTCACACAAGCGCAGACATCGGGCGAGACAAGGTCGAATCTGCCCGCGATCAAATTCTGGCTATTAACCCCGATTGCCAGGTGAACTGCATCCCTGCACAACTCAGTGGTGAGGCCCTGCTGGAGCAGGTGCACAGCGCTGACATCGCAATTGAATGCAGCGACAACTTTTCCAGCCGCTTTGCCCTGAACGAGGCCTGTGTCAAAACGGGCACCCCCCTGGTCTCCGGTGCCGTAATTCGCATGGAGGGCCAACTTGGCGTTTTCGATACCCGGGATCCATCGGCGCCCTGTTATGCCTGTCTTTATCGTGAAGAAGGTGAAGATGAAAATCGCTGCAGTGAGACCGGCGTTCTCGCACCCGTGGCAGGACTCATTGGCAGCCTGCAGGCTACAGAGACCCTGAAGTTATTGCTGGACATACCAGTTGATACAGGAAGGTTATTACTGATCGATGCTGAGCGTATGCAGTTTCGCTCCATGAAACTGAAGAAAGACCCTGACTGTCCTGTCTGCGGACAGTATTTAATGCAGGGTCTGTGATTCCCCGGCCTTACTGACCTCGGTAAACAGGCCCTCTACATCAACGCTATCGTAGTAATACCTTGCATTGCAGAATTCGCAGGTCACATTGATGGCACCCTCTTCAGCGATAATGCTCTGCGCCTCTTCAGCGCCCAGGTTACGAATCATGTTTTCGACCCGTTCTGCCGAACAGCTACAACGGAAACTCATTGGCTCTCGCTCAAACAGGCGCACATCTTCTTCGTGGTAGAGGCGATGGATCAGTTCGGTGGCAGGCAACTTTAACAGCTCCTGGTCAGTAACTGTTTCGGCCAGGGCAATAGCACGATCCCAGGCATCCGGATCAGGCTCTTCTCCGGGCAGGGCCTGCAGCAGAATGCCCGCAGCCTGTTCTTCATCTGCACATAGCCAAAGGCGGGTCCGCAACTGTTCGGATCGAGTGAAGTATTCGCGCAGGGCATCGGCCAGGCTATTGCCTTCCAGTTCGACGATACCCTGGTAGCGCTCCTTGCCTACTCCTGGATCGATAGTGATGACCATGCGCGCATGACCAAACTGCGTACCCAGGTCAGATTCAGGCACCTCTCCTTCCCAGTGTGCCAGTCCACGCACATGACGGTTACCGTCAGCCTGAACAACGAGCATTGAGACCGGGCCATTACCGGTGACCTGCATGATCAGGGAACCATCAAATTTGATGGTGGTAGAAAGCAGTGCAACCGCTGCCAGGGCCTCGCCCAACAGACGGCGAACCGGCTCAGGATAGTCACCACGCTCAATTAGCGCCTGCCAGGTAGAGTCCAGGTGTACCCACTCGCCACGAACATTGGTACGTTCGATAATAAAACGATGCAGGCTGTCTCGTTCGATTTCGGCCATCAGTCACCCAACTTCTGTTTCAGCAACTGGTTCACCATACCCGGGTTCGCCTTGCCCTTGGACGCCTTCATAATCTGCCCGACGAAGAAGCCAATCATCTTGCCACGCTTTGCCTCTTCAGCATTGCGGTAGTTCTCAACCTGCTGCGGATTGTTCGCAATGACTTCATCAACCAGGGCCTCGATAGCCCCCGTATCAGTAACCTGTTTCAGACCCCGCTTCTCGATGACCTCATCGGCACTACCCTCTCCCTGCCACATGGCCTCAAAGACTTCCTTGGCAATCTTGCCTGAGATGGTGTTGTCGAGGATGCGCATCAGCATCTCGCCCAGCTTCTCAGCAGACACAGGAGACTGTGTGATATCAATACCATCACGATTCAGGGCACCGGAAACCTCGCCGATCATCCAGTTGGCCACCAGCTTGGGATCCTTATTATCAATCGCACCCAGTGTAGTTTCGAAGTATTCGGCCATGGCACGACTTGCGGTAATAGCCTCGGCATCGTAGGACTTCAGACCATACTCATCGATAAAGCGCTGCTTCTTGGCATCGGGCAACTCCGGTAACGTGGCACGCACCTGCTCCAGAAACTCTGCAGTCATCTCCACCGGCAGGAGGTCGGGGTCAGGGAAGTAGCGATAATCATTAGCCTCTTCCTTAGAACGCATGGAACGGGTTTCGTCCTTGTCTGCATCGTAGAGACGCGTTTCCTGCACCACTTCACCACCCGATTCCAGCAACTCGATCTGGCGCTCGATTTCATGATCGATAGCCTTCTCTACAAAACGGAAGGAGTTGATGTTCTTGATCTCCGCACGGGTACCGAATGCATCTTCACCCTTCAGGCGTACCGAGACGTTGGCGTCACAACGGAAAGAACCTTCCTGCATATTGCCATCACACACGCCCAGGTAGGTCACCAGGGAGTGAATCTTCTTCATGTAGGCCACAGCCTCTTTTGCCGAACGCAGGTCTGGCTCTGAAACGATTTCCAGCAGGGGTGTGCCTGCACGGTTCAGGTCGATACCGGTCATGCCATGGAAGTCTTCATGCAGGGACTTACCGGCATCTTCCTCGAGATGAGCGCGGGTGACCCCTATGCGCTTCTGGGTACCATCTTCAAGCTCAATATCCAGATGCCCCAGGCCAACAATCGGCAGTTCATACTGGGAAATCTGGTAACCCTTGGGCAGGTCAGGATAGAAATAATTCTTGCGGGCAAAAACGGAGCGCTCCCCCATCTCCGCCTCAATGGCCAGGCCAAACATGGCCGCCATGCGCACGGCCTCCCTGTTGAGGACCGGCAGTACGCCGGGCATACCCAGATCAATCAGGCTGGCCTGGGTGTTCGGCTCGGCGCCGTATTGTGTAGATGAACCCGAAAAGATCTTGCTCTTAGTCGCGAGCTGGGCATGAATCTCCAGCCCGATTACTGCTTCCCATTCCATGTCTTAACCCTCAAAACCTTCTGGTACACGGAGATGCCAGTCGGTCTCCTGTTGATACTTGTGCGCCACATTCAGCAGGCGCGACTCATCGAAGTAGTTGCCGATGAGCTGCAAGCCTACGGGCAGGCCATTGGCAAAGCCGGCAGGTACCGACATGCCGGGCAGACCAGCCAGGTTGACCGCAATGGTGTAGATGTCAGACAGGTACATGGTCACCGGATCATCGGCCTTCTCGCCCAGGCTGAAGGCCGTGCTCGGGGCAGTTGGACCCATGATGACATCAACCTGTTCAAAGGCCTTCCTGAAGTCATCACTGATCAGGTGGCGTACCTTTTGCGCCTTCAGGTAATAGGCATCGTAGTAACCTGCGGAAAGGGCATAGGTACCAATCATGATGCGGCGTTTAACCTCTTCACCAAAGCCCTCTCCTCGAGAACGCATATAGAGATCCTGCAGGTCTTTAGGATCCTGGCAACGATAGCCATAACGCACGCCATCAAAACGTGACAGGTTAGACGAACACTCGGCAGGTGCTACGACGTAATAGGTCGGTACCGCCAGATGTGTGTTGGGCAGACTGATCTCAACCACCTCGGCACCCATCTTGCGATAGGTACTAATGGCCTCATCAATGACCTTGCCTACATCGGCATCCAGCCCTTCACCAAAGTATTCCTTTGGCAGACCAATCTTCAGACCGGACAGATCATCGTTCAGATTCGCAGTGTAATCGGGCACGGACTGATCGATAGAAGTGGAGTCGCGCTCATCAAAACCCGCCATGGCGCCCAGCAGGTGGGCACAGTCTTCAGCGCTCTGGGACATCGGGCCTGCCTGATCCAGGCTTGAGGCAAAGGCAATCATGCCCCAGCGCGAAACACGGCCATAAGTTGGCTTGAGGCCGGTAATACCGCACAGGGCGGCAGGCTGGCGAATCGAACCACCTGTATCGGTACCAGTTGAGGCTGCTGCCAGCCTGGCACTGACTACGGCGGCAGAACCACCCGATGAACCACCCGGTACACGGCTGGTATCCCAGGGATTTTTCACAGGGCCGTAGAAACTGGTCTCGTTGGAAGAGCCCATGGCGAACTCATCCATATTGGTCTTGCCCAGTACCACAAGGCCGGCCTGTTTGAACTTCTCGACCACGGTGGCGTTATACGGCGCAATAAAGTTATCCAGCATCTTCGAACCACAGCTGGTACGTACACCATCGGTACAGAAGATGTCCTTGTGCGCGATGGGGATGCCGGTCAACGGACCCGCAGTGCCTGCACTAATCTGTTCATCGGCAAGACGTGCCTGCTCGAGGGCCTGCTCTTTCGTGACAGTGACAAAGCTATTCAGCTCACCATCATATTTTTCGATGCGGCCCAGAAAGTGTTTAGTCAGCTCAACGCTGCTGACATTGCCTGCCTGCAGTTCAGCTGAAAGTTGGGAAAGCGTTTTGTTATGCATGCTTGCTATTTACCTGGAATCCAGAGGTGGGAAAGATCATTCAATGACCTTGGGCACGAGAAACAGTCCGTTTTCAGACTGGGGAGCCAGCGCCTGGTATTTTTCACGCTGATCTGTTTCGGTAACCTCATCAGCACGCAGGCGCTGCACGGCATGTACCGGGTGGGCCATGGGCTCCACATTATCGGTCTGAGCCCCACTTAGCTGTTCGACAAAGCTGAGGATATCCGACAGATTCCGGTCATATTCCGGAATATCGTTCTCGCTGATTTCGAGGCGAGCGAGGTGGGCGATTTTCTTGACCTCGTCAGGTCCGAGCGACATCGCAATTCTCCAAAATGAAATTAAAGTAGAAAAGTTCCAAGAAGCGCACAAAAGTACCATATCTCACGCCTTGCCCAAAGCCCGCCACGTTGCTAGAGTTGCGAATTCGGATCAAATCAACCACGGATCAACTCACCAGCATGTTCAACAGCCTTCTTGGATTCCTCTCCAACGACCTATCTATTGACCTGGGTACCGCCAATACACTGATTTATATGCGCGGCAAGGGCATCGTCCTTAATGAACCCTCGGTCGTTGCTATTCGCCAGGATCGCGGCCCCGGCGGCCCCAAGTCTATCGAGGCGGTTGGTACCAACGCAAAGAAGATGCTGGGCCGTACACCCGAAAACATTACTGCCATTCGTCCAATGAAGGACGGCGTAATTGCCGACTTCACCACGACCGAGAAGATGCTGCAGTACTTTATCAAGAAGGTGCACGAGAGCAACCTGTTCCGTCCCAGCCCACGCGTACTGATCTGTGTACCCTGTGGTGCGACCCAGGTTGAGCGCCGTGCGATACGTGAATCTGCCGCTGGTGCAGGTGCCCGCAAGGTCTACCTGATTGAAGAGCCCATGGCCGCCGCTATTGGCGCAGGCATCCCGGTCGATGAGGCACGTGGCTCGATGGTTCTGGATATCGGTGGCGGTACCTCAGAGGTTGCCGTCATGTCTCTGAACGGTATTGTTTATTCTGCTTCCGTACGCATCGGTGGCGACAAATTCGACGAGGCCATTACCAGTTATGTACGCCGCAACTACGGCATTCTTATTGGTGAAGCGACTGCCGAACGTATCAAGCATGAAATCGGTTCTGCCTATCCCGGCAAGGAACTGCTCGAAATCGAAGTCAAGGGCCGCAACCTGTCAGAAGGTGTACCCCGCAGCTTCAGCCTCAATAGCAACGAAATACTCGAATCCCTGCAGGAACCCCTTTATGGCATCGTTTCAGCCGTGAAGACCGCACTGGAACAGACACCACCTGAACTGGGCGCCGATGTTGCCGAGCGTGGCATCGTACTGACCGGTGGCGGCGCCCTGCTGCGCGATCTTGACAGGCTGCTGATGGAAGAAACCGGCATCCCTGTTGTCATTGCTGACGATCCCCTGACCTGCGTTGCCCGTGGCGGCGGTCGTGTTCTCGAGATGATGGACGAACAGGGCACCGACTTTCTCGCCCTCGACTAATCCTGTCTGAACGGGGAGCAACGGCATCAAACAGCCACTGTTTCTCTACGGTACGCCGCTCACCATCAAACTGATGGTGCTGGTCGCTATTTCCGTACTGTTCATGACACTGGACCACCGTTTTAACCAGCTACAGACCCTGCGTAGCGGTATCAGCCTGCTGATCTCTCCACTGCAATACGTCGTCGATTTACCTATACGCCTGGCCAGTGATGCCACAGAGTCGCTCTCCAGCCGGGAACATCTGCTCAGTGAGAATGAGCGCCTCCATCAGGAGAACCTGCACCTCAAGGCATTGCTGCAAAAGTTTGATGCCTTAAAGAACGAAAACAGCCGTCTACGCGACCTGATGCAGGCCTCGAAGCTGGTCGAAGATCACTTCCAGATCGCCCAGATCATGTCCATCGACCTTGATCCCTACAAGCAACTGGTAGTGATCAATAAGGGGAGCCAGGACGATGTCAGCGTCGGCCAGCCCATTCTCGATGCCCAGGGCGTCATGGGACAGATCATCGAGGTCTCGGCGATTCGCTCTGTGGCCATGCTGATTTCTGATCCCAGTCACGCGCTGCCCGTGCAGGTTAATCGCAATGGCCTGAGAACACTTGCCGTTGGCACCGGGAATCCCGCCCTGCTGGAATTACGCTTTATTCCTACCAGCGCCGACATTATTGAAGGCGACATAGTCAGCACCTCGGGCCTGGGTGGCCGCTTTCCAACCGATTACCCGGTTGCAAGGGTGACGAAGATTGATCGCATACCCGGCGAGCCCTTTGCCAATATAGAAGCGGAACCTCTTGCCTACCTGGACCGCAGTCGCGAGGTACTACTGGTCGTTACAGAAGAACCGGAAGTCATTACTGAAGAAGCTGCTGTAGAAGAAGACGCTGAGCCCGCTTCTGACGATACGACTGAAAAACAGACCGAGGAGGCCACCAGTGAGTAATACAGATCTTCGCTGCCGGCCCATGGTTATCCCCCTCAGTTTCCTGGTGGCCTTCCTGCTGACGCTGATGCCCCTGCCTGACTGGGCCATACATTTTCGCCCAGCCTGGATTGCCCTGGTATTGATTTACTGGGTCATGGCCCTGCCTCAGCGTGTTGGGCTCTTCACCGCCTGGACCCTGGGACTGCTACTCGATGTTTCCCAGGGCGCCCTGCTTGGCCAGCACGCCCTCGGCCTTACGGTCCTGGCCTTTATCGTCATTAAATTCTACCAGCGCATCCGTGTCTTCCCGCTTTGGCAACAGGCTGTAAGCGTGGGCATTATCCTGACGATTTACATGACCCTGGTGTACTGGATTTATGGTATTTCCGGCCAGCCACCAGGCTCCTGGCTTTACTGGCTACCCGTACTTAGCAGCAGCCTCCTCTGGCCATGGATTTTTGTCCTGCTCAGGGATCTGCGCCGCCGCTGCAAGCTCAGCTAACTCCCGCTTAATGACAGGCAAAAAAAATCCCCGGCAATGCCGGGGATAAATATGTCTAACCACAACTAGGGAGGAAAATCATGAAGTTGAAATCTGGAGAAAATCTTCAGCACATCTTCAACATGATGTTCACGACTCTTATGACGCGGCACCGCCAGGAAAGTTCATAACAAACCAGAAATAATTACTTTTTTTATGGAAATATGGCCTGGCAGGCACAAAATCGTGATGCCTATCACATGAAATATCCCGCCCTTACCTCGAAGGCTCAGGAAATACCGTGCATCCGCAGGAAAGAAGAAACGACCAGATAGGTGTAATCACGGATACCATCAGCCAGGCTCGCTCGCGGTCCGGCAACGTTCAGGACCTCAATATTCTGCTCCAGAACGAATTGCCGGATACGCCGCGCTGCCTGCCCAACTTCGACCTCGCTGGCATCCAGTAGCAGATAAGGCCGCTTTTGTTGTATGCATTCCAGCAGTGTGTATTCTGTCCCCCCACTGGGACCTTCCTGGTAGATAAGCACCGTGCCGTCAGCATCCAACACATTGCGCAATGTGCGCTCCGCGTAGTCTTCACTGTCCAGCTCTGTTAGCGGATAACGCTCGGGAATCTGACCATCCTCGGCCAGAAAGCCTTTCGGGCAACTGCCGCCGCAGGGCACCTCAGCATCCAGTGCCGCGTCGAGCGCCCCTCTGTCTACCCCCGTCTGTCCACCAGAAATAATCCGGATCATTACTGCAAGATTGTTTTAATCAAACAGGCAGCGTTTTGCATAATTGCTTGCATCACTGGCCGACCAGTCCGTCTTGTCTTTCTGGTCCATGTACCAGCACCAGACCTTGGCACCCGGACCAGAATCACAGGCTGTTAGCATGATCGTCGCAAACAGAGAAAGCAGCGTTAACCTGGCAAGTTTTTTCATTCTATCCTCCAAATACAATACTGCCGGTATGTTGGTCATAACGGCGGTGGTCTGATTTATTTTTCTATCTGACTGACATCTCGGACTGCCCCTCTGGAGGCCGAGGTTGTCATCGCCGCGTAAGCCTTAAGCGCATTAGAAACTACGCGCTCACGGCCAACAGGTTTCCAGGCATCACTACCCTTAGCCTCCATCGCACTGCGACGCGCATCCAGTTCCTCGTCGCTGAGGCGAACATTAATACTACGTCCAGGGATATCGATCTCGATGATATCGCCCTCCTCGACCAGTCCGATAGGGCCACCCTCAGCAGCCTCAGGCGATACGTGGCCGATCGAGAGTCCCGAGGTTCCTCCAGAGAAGCGACCATCCGTGATCAGGGCGCACTCTTTGCCCAGGCCCTTGGACTTCAGGTAACTGGTGGGATATAGCATTTCCTGCATGCCAGGCCCTCCACGCGGACCTTCGTACAGGATGATGACTACATCACCCGACTTGATCTGGTCTCCAAGAATAGCCTCTACAGCAGCATCCTGACTTTCAAAGATACGCGCAGGACCGGCAAAACCGCGAAGCGTGGAGGTTGGCACACTAGTGGTGTAGCGCAGCTCGTGGGCCTCAAACATACTCATATCAACACCCGCGGTCTTCACCACGCAGCCTTCAGGTGCAATATTGCCGTAGAGCACTGCCAGACCACCATCCCTGCTGTAGGCGTGTTCGATATCGCGGATACATCCATTCTCTCGATCCATATCAAGCTCAGGCCAACGCTTGTCCTGGCTAAAAGCCTCGGTGGTACGTACATTGCCGGGCCCGGCTCGGAAGAAGGTCTTCACCTCCTCGTCACCAGTGCGCATCACATCATAGACATCCAGTGCTTCACTCATGCTTTTGCTGTGAACAGTAGATACATCACGGTGCAGAAGACCGCCACGATCCAGTTCACCGAGTATGCCAATGACACCACCGGCTCGGTGCACGTCTTCCATGTGGTATTTCTGCGTGGCTGGAGCCACCTTGCAGATATTGGGTACCTTGCGAGAAAGACGATCAATATCTTCCATCGTGAAGTCGACACCAGCTTCCTGTGCCGCCGCCAGAAGATGCAGGATTGTATTGGTTGAGCCGCCCATGGCGATATCCAGGCTCATGGCATTTTCAAAGGCCTCAAAGGTCGCAATAGAACGAGGCAGTACCGAGGCATCGTCCTGCTCGTAATAACGCTTTGCGATATCCACGGCCAGACGCCCCGCCTTCAGGAACAGCTCCTTACGGTCAGCATGCGTAGCCAGTGTTGAACCATTGCCAGGTAAAGAAAGGCCCAGAGCTTCTGTCAGACAGTTCATGGAGTTGGCTGTGAACATGCCTGAGCAGGAACCACAGGTAGGACAGGCCGAACGCTCCATGGTCATGACATCATCATCGGATTCATCTGGATTCGCCGCAGAGACCATGGCATCAACCAGATCGAGGTGTACTTCCTGACCGTTGATGATTGCCTTGCCCGACTCCATTGGGCCACCCGAGACAAACACGGTAGGGATGTTCAGACGCAGCGCGGCATTGAGCATGCCCGGAGTGATCTTGTCGCAGTTCGAAATACAGACCAGGGCATCCGCGCAATGCGCATTCACCATATATTCAACAGCGTCAGAAATAATTTCACGTGAAGGTAGCGAATACAGCATGCCACCATGACCCATGGCGATGCCATCATCGACAGCAATGGTATTGAATTCCTTGGCAACACCACCGGCCTGCTCGATTTCTCTTGCCACCATCTGTCCCAGGTCCTTGAGATGGACATGGCCGGGGACGAACTGGGTAAAGGAGTTTGCAATGGCAATAATCGGCTTCTCGAAGTCACCATCTTTCATGCCAGTTGCACGCCAGAGGGCACGTGCGCCAGCCATGTTACGGCCATGGGTAGTAGTACGAGAACGATAAGCGGGCATGACAACAACTCCGAAACAAACGAAAGCCACCGATTCTACAGGATAAGCAGGAACTGCGGCAGATGAGCGCGCAATAAAGACCAAGGTTTCGGGCAAGCCGGTAATGAATCAGTTAAAGTCTGCTCATGGTTAAATCATATACACCCGATACCCTGAGCATGATTCGCTCTCTCATAGAACTGCCCTCTGTCAGCAGCACGAAGGCAGACCTGGACATGAGCAACCGACCCGTCATCGACTGGCTGGCCAACCTGCTGGAGGAAGAGGGTTTCTCGGTACGCATACAACCTGTGCCCGAGGAACCCGGCAAGGCCAATCTGATCGCTACCCTCGGCAGAGGCGCCGACGGCCTGGTGCTTGCCGGCCACACGGATACCGTGCCCTATGATGACGGACACTGGAGCAGCGACCCTTTCACATTGAGAGAGGATGATAACAGGCTCTATGGTCTGGGCACCTCAGACATGAAAAGCTTCTTTGCCCTGGCTATCGAGGCTGCACGAGGTCTGGAACCGGCTAAGATGAAGCACCCCCTGATCATTCTCGCTACAGCCGACGAAGAGACCAGCATGAGTGGCGCCAAGGCCCTGCTCAAAGAGGGCACTCGCCTGGGGCGCTACGCCGTCATTGGCGAACCCACGGGCATGCGCCCGATTCGCCAGCACAAGGGCATCATGATGGAGGCCATAAAGCTACAGGGGTTGTCAGGCCACTCCAGTAATCCGGCTTATGGCAACAATGCCATGGAAGGCATGCACGAAGTTATGCAATCGCTCTTGCAGTACCGTGCAGAACTACAGGCGCGCTATCAGAACCCGGCCTTCGAGGTACCGGTTCCCACCCTTAACCTGGGTCATATTCATGGCGGGGATAATCCCAACCGTATCTGCGGCAGCTGTGAGCTACACATCGATTTGCGCCCCCTGCCCGGCATGGATCTGGACGAACTACGTCAGGACATACAGACCCGACTACAGCCCATCGCTGCGCAACGGCAACTGGGGATTGAGTTTGAACCCCTGTTTGATGGGGTTCCCGCAATGCAGACCGATGCCAATGCCGAGATTGTTCGGCTGACGGAAGAACTCACCGGCCACAGCAGTGAATCTGTCGCCTTTGGTACCGAGGGGCCCTACCTGAGTGAACTGGGTATGGAGACGATCATCCTCGGTGCCGGTGATATCGACCAGGCCCACCAGCCCGATGAATACCTGGCCCTGGACCGTATTAATCCCATGATCGACATCCTGCGCCAGCTCATTCATCGCGTCTGTTTATAGCCCCCACAGCCCCCAATAACCGCGCCGTCTGTGGTTTAATTGCACTCCGAACCGTTATCACGAATATCTGGAGTACCCGGTGGAGTTACTGAAAGCCTATCTCGATATCTCAATTTTCAGCATCCTGGGCCTGATGAGCGTCCTGATGATTGCCTTTGCCATAGAACGTTTCCTGTTTTACCGCCAGGTTGATCTGAACAAGTACAGCAATCTGCATGACCTGGATATCGACCTGACCAGCCACCTCACCGTTATTTCTACCGTGGGTGCAAATGCCCCCTACGTAGGTCTGCTGGGCACCGTGCTGGGCATCCTGATTACCTTTTATGATCTGGGCCATAGCGCCAACCTCGACGCCCAGACCATCATGGTCGGCCTGGCCCTCGCGCTCAAGGCTACCGCCCTGGGGCTGGCTGTCGCGATTCCTGCAATCATTATCTATACGAGCCTGCTACGTATTGCCGATGTCAAAAAAGCCCGCTGGGAAGCCATGAACTCATGAAGCGCTTCGAAGACATCAATGTCATACCCTTCATCGACATCATGCTGGTGTTGCTTGCGATCGTGTTAACGACGGCAACCTTTATTGCCCAGGGCAGCATCCCGGTACAGCTGCCAGAAGCCGAGCAGTCAGAATCCATTGAGCAGCTGGAACACCTGGAGTTCTCCATCGATCAGGACGGCCTGATCTATTACCAGGAAGAAGCCATCCACCTGGTGCGCCTGGAAACCATGCTCAAGGATGCTGGTCCGCAGATGCCAATCTGGCTACGCGTCGATGCACGTGCCGACTTCCAGTCATTCGTTCGTGTTGCCGATGCCATCAAACGTCATGGCATGGAACGCGTTTCCATCCTGACCCTGAAGAGTCAGTGAAGCCCGCCCATCTCCATACCGGCCTGATTGTCTCGCTAGGCTTGCATGCCCTGCTGGTCCTGTTTTACCTGAACACCAACCTGAAACCGCCCGTGCAGCCTGAGGGCTCGCCCCTGGAGCTGTCACTAAATATGTTCCAGGCCATGTCTGCAGCCCCCTCATTCGCCCAGCCTGCAGCAGCAGAACCCGTCGAGCTACCCAAAGATGCTCAGCCTCAACCCCAGAAGACCAGGGCACCACAGACCGTCGCCAATACGCCCCCACCTCCGGTAACACCCAGAGAGTCCGTGACCAGAACCCAGCCAGAGCAGGTTGAAGCAATACAATCCAGGACCGAATCCATGGAAGAGGAGCAGGCAGAACCTGAAACAGAGACAGCTCCCTCACCACAGTCAGCCGAACTGGCCGCTGCAGAGAGTAGCGCACAGGAACAGGCTGCGATGGGCACCCGTAACAGCGAGCAACGGGATATTGAACTACAACGCTATAACCTGGAGCTGCTGGCGGCTATTGAACGTGCCAAACACTACCCGAACCGGGCCCGACGCCGAAACCAGGAAGGTACCGTTATGGTCGCCTTTATCATCGATCTCAGGGGCGTCATATCGGATATCCACATACTCGAAAGCTCCGGCCACAGGACTCTGGACAAGGCTGCTACCGATGCCATACTCAGGATCGGCCAGTTCAAACCCATCCCTGAGTCCATCGGCCTGAGCAAGATGGAGTTCCGCGTTCCGATCAACTACGAATTGGCCCGTTAAACCACACCCTTTGCAACAGGCCTTCATAGGCATATAATTATTCGTTTCTCGGCAGCCAGGCGCTGCCGTTTTTATTTTCTGGTTGGCTGTAGTTATGAATGGATACCTGATGAACACCTACGCACGACTGCCCGTTAAATTTGAACGGGGTGAAGGTGTATGGCTGTGGGACAACGAAGGCAATCGCTACTTAGATGCTCTGGCTGGTGTTGCCGTATGCAACCTGGGGCACGCCCATCCTGCAATCCATAAAGCCATCTGCGACCAGGCTGCGACCCTGGTGCACACCTCGAATATCTATCAGATCGAGACGCAGGAACGCCTTGGCGAAGGACTATGCCGTGAATCAGGCATGGACAAGGTCTTTTTCTCCAACTCGGGTGCCGAGGCCAACGAGGCCGCAATCAAGATCGCCCGTCTCTTCGGCCACAATAAGAAAATCAACACCCCCCAGATCATCGTCATGGAAAACAGCTTCCATGGCCGCACCATGGCCACCCTGTCTGCCACTGGTAACCGCAAGGTTCAGGCCGGCTTTGAGCCACTGGTCAGTGGTTTTATCCGTGCGCCCTATAACGACCTGGAGGCCATCAGGCAGATTGCCGAAAACAACCAGGAAATCGTTGCCGTACTGGTAGAACCCGTACAGGGCGAAGGCGGCGTACGCACTGCCAAAGAGGGCTATCTTGCTGGCCTGCGCGAACTCTGTGACCAGCATGGCTGGTTACTGATGCTGGACGAAATCCAGACTGGCATGGGGCGTACCGGCAGGTTATTCGCCCATCAGCACGATGGCATCACACCCGACGTCATGACCCTGGCCAAGGGCCTGGGCAATGGTTTCCCCGTCGGCGCCTGCCTGGCGCATGGTGCAGCAGCGGATGTACTGGCACCCGGTACACATGGCTCGACCTTTGGTGGCAACCCACTGGCCTGCCGGGTAGGTCTGACCGTGCTTGAGACCATGCTCGAGTCTGGCATCAGCGATAAGGCTGCCCAGATGGGGCATTACCTGCTTGAGCAGTTTGCAGCACAACTCGAAGGGAATACGGGCGTTAAAGATATCCGTGGCAAGGGACTGATGATCGGTATTGAACTGGATCGTGACTGCCCTGAACTGGTCGCCCAGGCACTCGAAAGGAAGCTGCTGATCAACGTGACCGCCGGCAATACGATTCGTTTGCTGCCGCCGCTCACCCTGGAACAAACCGAAGCCGATCAGATCGTGGCAATAGTCATCGACCTGGTCAGGAACCTTTATTCATAAGCGAGGACAAGGGTATGTCTGTTCGCCATTTTCTCACTCTGCTGGACCTGACTCCTGAAGAACTGGAGGCAATGATCCAGCGCGCCATCGAACTGAAACAGATGTGGAAGCGTGGCGAAATCTTTGAACCGCTCAAGAACAAGACGCTGGCAATGGTGTTCGAAAAATCATCGACCCGTACCCGTGTTTCTTTTGAAAGCGGCATGACCCAGTTTGGTGGTCATGCACTATTCCTGTCACCTCGTGATACCCAGCTGGGCCGTGGTGAACCCATCGAAGATACGGCACGCGTCCTGTCCAGGATGGTCGATGGTGTCATGATCCGTACCTTTGAGCATGAAAAGATCGAGCGCTTCGCTGAGTACTCTGATGTACCTGTTATCAACGCACTGACCGATCTTTACCATCCATGCCAGTTGCTCGCTGACATGCAGGCCTATGTCGAAGAACGCGGTTCTATCAAAGGGGCCACCGTGACCTGGGTCGGTGATGGCAACAACATGTGTCATTCCTACATCAATGCGGCACGCCAGTTCGACTTCCAGCTCAATATTGCCTGCCCGGAAGGCTTTGATCCGGATGCCGACATTCTGGCTGCTGCTGGCGACCGCGCAAAGATCATTCGCGATCCCATGGAGGCCGCTCGTGATAGCGACCTGGTCGTCACCGACGTCTGGGCCAGCATGGGTCAGGAAGAAGAACAGAAGGCCAGAGAAGCTGCTTTTACCGGCTACCAGGTGAATGCCGCCATGATGGCCGAGGCCGACAAGGATGCCCTGTTCATGCACTGCCTGCCTGCACACCGTGACGAGGAGGTCACCGCAGAGGTCCTGGAAGGTCCGCAGAGCGTGGTCTGGGAAGAAGCCGGCAACCGCCTGCACGCCCAGAAGGCCCTGCTCGAATTCCTGATGGCCTGAGCCCGACCACTGGCCTGTTCACTTCTGCGGCCACGTTCATAAAACCTGGGCATAAATGCTGCATAATACTCAGCTGTTAAATGCTCAGGAACAGACATGGCACTGGATGAAAGAGGCACCCTGGTTCAGGCCCAAAAGACCGAAATCCGGGAGGCGTTAATTCCCTGGCTTACACAGGCTGCAGAGGCCGTCATTTCTGTATGGCCGGATATAGACCAGATAGATCAACGACTCGCTGACGTTATCGGCGAACAGCCCAAGTGCCGCATGCTCTACATCCTTAGTCCCGAGGGTGTGCAGCTTTCCTCCAATATTCTTCAGGATGCCATTGAATCCGACTTCCGGAACCAGGACCTTTCAGACCGTCCCTACTTCACCGGCAACCTGCCCTGGCGTGGCATCACCCTGTCTAACGTCTATTCGAGAAAGTCTGACCGCAAGCTTACGATTACCGCCCTGTTTGGCCTCAATGAAAATGAGCGTCTGCTAGGCTTCATTGCCGCCGACTTCCTGCTTGACGACCTGGACCTGCTGACATCACGCCTGTTGCCACAGACCACCAAGTGGACACAGTTTCGTGGTGACCGCGCCATACGCAGCACCCTATTCCTTCAGGAGCGTATTGCCAGTGTTCTTGATCAGCATCACGATAGCGTCAACGCAAGCCTGGTCTCTCTAATGCAAAACCGTGGCGTCTTTCATGTGCTACTGCACTTCTCCAGTGCACGCGCCATTATCTGGTTACTCGATGACCCCTATCGTTATCAACTCATGAGTCCTGATGAACTGATACAGCCGGAAAGTGTTATGGCCTATCCACGTCATGCCTACTCAGATGATGCCGTGGTTGCGGCTGACAGGTTACCCGAGATTTTTGAGCGCTTTAAGCAACTGCGAAATGCAGACGAGAACATTTACCTGAGATCGGCCTCCATAAACGTTATGAATGGCATTATCGGCCTGACCTTCTCCTGCGATGGTTCGCATTACATGAGTGCCGATGAGTTCCTCGAACGAGGCATCGAGTTCTGGTTTGGAAAGGCGGGGGGCTAACCGTTAAAAGTGCTATATTAGTTTTATTGCTCTTTTGCGGTTAAATAGTGAAATGAAAAATATAACTACAACAATGAGCGAGAAAATCAGATTCGTCTTCGATAAAACTGTAGATCTGGTTTTCGGGATCATTCTTATAATTATTATTGTTGGAATTGGCGTTGGGACGGTCCAGCTTTTCGGAACATTATGGAGCTTATTCTCCCTTGAAGGGATAACAGGAAAATACATTGATATTATCGCAGATGTGCTAACGCTTTATGTGCTTATCGAACTTTCCAGATCACTTGTGGAGTACTTTCACAGCCACAAACTTCGACTAACCTTCATAGTAGATGCTGCAATTGTATTTGTAATAAGAGAAATATTAATTGCTCTGTTTAAACACGAAATCAAACCGGAAATGCTTTATGCATTATCAGTTTTCTTGCTGGTCCTGGGTGCATTACGCATAGGATCAGTTCTTGTATATCAACGTGAAAAACGAATTACAGAGCAAGTTGACTCTTAATAACAGTTAAAACTTGCCCCTCATTTAACGAGACTGATCATGCAAGGTAACAACACCCCTAACCAATCCCTTACTTCCAGTCATGATTGACCTGCTATCAGTCTTTATTTTTTTCTTTGCGGTCATAGATCCTATTGGAACAGTTCCCGTATTTATTGCCGTTACCAGTCGTTACGACCAGGCAACAAAACGCCGCATTGCCTTAATTGCATTCCTGGCCGCAAGTGGTGTTCTGCTATTTTTCATGATCGCAGGCGAGCTGATACTTTCCGGCATGTCCATCCCCTTATCTGCGTTCCAGATTTCAGGCGGGATTATATTATTCCTGTTTGCTCTGAACATGATTTTTGGAGAAAGCAAGCCTGATGAAGAGTTAAAACTGATTGACGACCATCGAGAAACAGCCATCTTCCCCCTTGCTGTACCATCGATTGCGGGTCCAGGGGCGATGTTGGCAGCAGTGCTGATGACTCAAAAATCCAAATTTAGCATTCTGGAACAATTTCAGACTGCCGCAGTCATGCTGTCTGTTCTTTTAATAACCTTCCTGTTGATGTTGCTCGCCGGGTGGATTGATCGCTTTATAGGTAAAAGTGGGGCAAGTGTTGTTAGTCGAATCATGGGAGTAATTCTTGCTTCTGTTGCCACCACAAATATCCTCTCTGGCCTGAAAACATATTTCAGTATTTAGCACATGCTATATCTCAAGACATGATGTAATGCATGGATATGCTGGTTGCTACACACCAGACAACCACGAGCAACGGTGACAAGCGCCATATTGTTAAAAGCCCAAAACCTATGAGTGCAATCGCGAGATCAGGACCTGAAGTGATCCCTGAAGTCAGAATTGGATCATAGAGCGCAGCTGCCAGAAGACCAACAACAGCGGCATTGATGCCTGCGATCGCATTGGCTGCTTTCTGATTCTGAGACAGCATGCTCCACATGGGTAAAGCTGCCGCTATCAACAGGAAGCCCGGGAGGAAAATAAAGATTAACGCAACACTGGCACCCGCCCAGCTACCATGCCCGGCAGGCATAATGGAACCCAGAAAGGCCGAAAATGCGAACATGGGCCCCGGAATGGCCTGCGATGCACCATAACCGGCAAGAAAATCCTCCCTTGATACCCAGCCAGTCTGTACTAAGGATTCTTCAAGCAGCGGCAGGACCACATGACCGCCCCCAAATACCAGGGCACCTGAACGATAAAAGGTTTCTGCCAGTGCAAATAAGCCTCCCTGGGAGGCTAGTACAGGCAGGCCAAGTAACAGTGCGATAAAGATCACAAACAGGATAATGCCGCTACGCTTTCCGAAACCCGGGTGAAGATTTACTTCATGATTTTCGATTGTTGTATGACAGAGCATGATACCTGCAACGGCACCCCCGATGATCACGAAGACCTGGAACCAGGCGGTTCCTGCCAGTAACAGAATACTTGCCGCGATCAGAGCGATGCCCTGCCTTGGTACATCAGGACAGAGCTTTCTCGCCATACCCAGAACTGCATCAGCAACAACCGCGCAGGCCACCAGCTTCAGGCCATGGATAACAGCCCCACCAACAGGTCCGGATAAGAGTGGAAGCAGAGATGCAAAACCGATGAGCAGGAGTGCCGAGGGGAGTGTAAATGCCAGAAAAGCAGCAAAGGCACCAAACCAACCCGCCCTTAACAGTCCAAGAGCAAATCCAAGCTGACTACTGGCAGGTCCAGGCAGGAACTGGCTGATCGCAATTAACTGGCTGAACTGTACCTCACTTACCCAGTGCTGGCGCTCAACCAGTTCCTTTCTAAAATAACCGATATGTGCGATCGGTCCGCCAAACGAGGTCAGCCCCAGCCTGAGGAAAGTCAGAAAAACATTGAAAATATTTCTCCTGCTTTCTACAAAGTCCGTACTCGTTTCAGACATTCCCGGGCTCCCTCAACTTTATCATTCGTAAACAGCAAACCACTGGAGACTGGATTGGCTGACAGATAAAGAAAAGCCCCTCATCGAGGGGCTGTGCAGAGCAAGCATGGACACTAAGATCAGGATACTTTCTGTTCACCTTTTTTGCCAAACTCCACCTCATCCAGAGACAAATGACGTATATCCTTACCTGAAACCATGTAGATGATGTACTCGCAGACATTCTTGGAATGATCACCAATACGTTCCAGGGAGCGCGTACACCAGATGACATCCAGGGTACGGCGAATATTACGCGGGTCTTCCATCATGTGCGTGATCAGCTGGCGCATGATGGCTTCATACTCTTCATCAACCGTATCGTCGTACTCAATACAGGTACAGGCCGTTTCAACATCCATGCGCGCAAAGGCATCCAGGGCATCACGCAACATACGGCGTACACTTTCAGCGAGGTGTCTGAGTTCAACGAAGTGGCCTCTTAAAGAATCACGCTTGGCGTCATTAAGTGTAATGCCCATGCGTGCAATCTTTTCTGCCTCATCACCAATGCGTTCCAGGTCGGTAATGGTCTTGATGATCATGGTAATAACGCGCAGGTCGCCGGCTGCAGGCTGACGACGTGCCAGGACGCGTGCGCATTCTTCATCGATGGCCACTTCCATGGCATTGACCTTAAGGTCTTCACTGGAAACCTTTTCAGCCAGATCACTATCACCTTCAATAACCGAAGTGATAGCATCTGCAATGTTCTTTTCAACAATCCCACCCATGGTCAGGACCTTGTTCCTCAGATCCTCCATTTCCAGGTTGAACTGCTGGGAAATATGTTCGCTGATATCTTCGCGTTCCATCCTGCGGCTCCTCGTTAGCCGTAACGGCCTGTGATGTAATCTTCCGTTTTCTTTTGCTTGGGATTGGTGAACAACTGGTTGGTGGAATCAAACTCGATCAATTCGCCCAGGTACATGAAGGCCGTGTAATCCGAAACACGTGCAGCCTGCTGCATATTATGGGTAACAATCGCAATGGTATAAGTCGACTTCAGCTCGTAAATCAGTTCTTCGATCTTCAGGGTTGAGATCGGGTCCAGTGCCGAGGCTGGCTCATCAAGCAGCAATACTTCCGGCTGAACCGCGATGGCACGGGCAATCACCAGGCGCTGCTGCTGCCCCCCCGAGAGTCCAAACGCGCTGTCTTCCAGGCGATCCTTCACCTCGTCCCAGAGGGCTGCACCCTTGAGCGCCCATTCAACGACATCATCCAGGGTGCTCTTGTTGTTAATACCCTGGAGACGCAGGCCATAGGCCACATTTTCATACACTGACTTGGGGAACGGATTAGGCTTCTGGAAAACCATACCCACATTGCGACGCAGGTCTGCAACATTGACACCCTTGCTGTAGATGTTCTGATCACCCAGCATGATCTTGCCTTCTACACGGCAACTATCCACCAGGTCATTCATGCGATTAAAGCAACGCAGCAGGGTCGACTTACCACAACCCGAGGGGCCGATGAAGGCGGTGACACGCTTCTCGGGGATAACCATGTTGACATTAAACAGGGCCTGTTTATCACCATAAAAGAGATCGACATCCTTGACATCCATCGCAATGGTTTCTTCAGGCAGGTTGCGTTCTTTCATGTCTCCAAGGACGCTGACATCCAGGCCATGGGAGGGAGTCTGTTCTTCGCCGCTCATCATATACTTCTCAACTCATTTATCAGTGTTCAAGGGCACGATACTTTTCGCGCAGATGGTTACGAATGGTAATCGCAGAGATATTCAGCACGATGATTACCAGCACCAGCAGTAAAGCCGTAGCGTAGACCAGTGGCCGGGCCGCCTCAACGTTAGGACTCTGGAAGCCTACATCATAGATATGGAAGCCCAGGTGCATAAATTTCCTGTCCAGGTGCAGGAAGGGCCAGTTCCCATCGACAGCCAGCGAAGGGGCCAGCTTGACCACACCGACCAGCATCAGGGGTGCTACCTCGCCTGCCGCACGCGCGACCGCCAGGATCAGGCCGGTCATCATGGCGGGACTGGCCATGGGCAGAATCGTACGCCAGAGCGTTTCTGCCTTGGTTGCGCCCAGTGCCAGGCTGCCCTCACGAATTGCAGATGGAATACGCGCCAGACCTTCCTCGGTTGATACAATGACCACGGGCAGGGTCAGCAGGGCCAGGGTGAGTGAGGCCCACATCAGGCCAGGTGTACCGAAGGTAGGTGCCGGCAGGGCTTCCGCATACAGGACCTGGTCGATACCGCTACCAATAAAATAGACGAAGAAGCCCAGGCCAAATACGCCATAAACAATCGAGGGCACACCCGCGAGATTGTTGACGGCAATACGAATCAGTCGAACGAGCACCCCTTCCTTGGCATATTCACGCAGGTAGACCGCAGCAACAATACCCATGGGCGTTACCAGCACTGACATGATCAGCACCATGATCACGGTACCGAATATTGCAGGGAAGATACCACCCTCAGTATTGGCCTCACGAGGATCAGTAGACAGGAACTCCCAGATCTTGGCGAAATAGAATCCCAGCTTCTGGAAGATATTCATGTCGTTGGGACGATACACGGAAACTATCTTCGAGAGAGGGATTTCCACTACCTGGCCAGTCTGAACTTCAGCCAGAAGGCTATCTCGACCTTCCTCGTTGTAGATATCAAGCAGTCTCTGCTCAAGAACCTTGTATTCTTCGTCCAGACTCTGACGCTCAGCTTGAATCTCAGCCATGCGCTCCGGCGTTTTATTGCCTTCAAGTTCCAGACCGCGCTCTTTAAGGCGTAGGCGCTCTAACTTGTAATTGATGCTACCAATGTCGGACTTCTGGATTTTCTTGATCTCGTCATGCAGATCATAGGCCCTCTCAAGCAAAGGCTGCAGGGCGTCCCAGGCCGCCTCTCCGCTGGCAATAACCTGCCCATCCTGCTTAACGGATTTCAGATAACCATAGAAATTACCATATTCATGGCGCTCTATGACCAGGAGGCCTTCTGGCCTGGTCTGTTTGGCCATAAATGGTTCAATTATCGTCCTGAAATCAACGCCATAGACATCGCGATTACCGATCTTGAACAGGTAACGATCAACGAATTTTTCCTCCGAGTTGATCTTGACCCCGGATTCAGTCAGCTGCAGAACACTGACACTTTCCTTGTCATGTTGTTCACCGATAACCTTCTCGGTTTTGCCCTGCCAGTCATACTGAAACTCGTAAACAGCGTGAGGCCAGAAGTGGCCAAGGCCACGAACAGCAAGAAGAATCAGCAGGCCAACAACCATGATGATGCTGGCGGCAACGGCTGCCGCATTCATCATGACGAAGGGCTCGCCAGACTTGAACCAGAGTTTAATATCAGTCCACATAGTATTTATTACAGCTGTGCGTATTTCTTGCGCAGACGCTGGCGAATAAGCTCTGCCAGGGTATTCAGCACAAAAGTGAAAATTAACAACACCAGGCCAGACAGGAATAACAGCCGGAAATGACTACTGCCGACCTCGGCCTCGGGCATCTCCACCGCGATATTCGCGGCCAGGGTACGCATACCCTCAAAGATATTCATTTCCATGATCGGTGTATTACCGGTCGCCATGAGTACGATCATGGTCTCACCCACACCGCGCCCAAGGCCGATCATGATGGCTGAGAAGATACCTGGACTTGCGCTTGGCATGATGACACGTACCAGGGTCTGCCAGGATGTAGCCCCCAGGGCCAGTGAACCCATGGTCAGGTGCTTGGGTACACCAAAGATAGCGTCTTCAGTGATAGAGAAAATAGTCGGGATTACCGCAAAACCCATGGCAAAACCAATAACAATAGAGTTGCGTTGATCATAGGTGATGCCCAGGTCGTCAGTAATGAAACCACGCATGTTGCCACCAAAGAAGGCCTGCTCAATGGGGGCACTAATCGCAAAGCTCAACCAGGCCAGGATAGCTACAACAGGTATCAGCAGGGCCGCGTCCCATCCTTCTGGAACTAGCAAACGGACATGCTTTGGCATCTTGTGCCATGCATACCCAAAGAGCAGTACACCTATCGGTAGCATAAACAGCATTATCGCGACCCCGGGTAGATGTGCCTCCAGGAAGGGGGCCAGCCACAGACCTGCCAGAAAACCCAGGATAACCGTTGGCAGGGCCTCCATGATCTCGATGGTGGGCTTAACGTACTGACGCATCAGCGGCGCCATGAAATAAGCCGTATAGATCGCACCCATAATGGCCAGGGGAACAGCGACCATCATCGCGTAGAAGGCAGCCTTAAAGGTACCGAAGGCCAGGGGCGCGAGACTCAACTTGGGTTCGAAGTCCTGGTTGGCTGCTGATGACTGCCAGACATAATCAGGCTCGTTCCAGCTTTCGTACCAGACCTCGCCCCAGAGTTGCGACAGGGAAATCTCGGGATGTTCATTATCCAGGATCCAGAGTCTTAACTTGCCCTGGTCATCCAGCAGCATGATGCGGTTGGAACGTGGGGATATTGCAACTCGCTGTAGACTGGTGGACTCAACATCCTTGTTCAGGAGGGTGCGATGAGATGTGGAGTAGTGCACACCCAGATTACCGTTATCATCCAGGGTGACAAAGCCCTTACGCTGGCGCTCAGGGACAATCTGACGTATCGCCGCATCACCGGCTTCAAATGAGCGCACATTGGCAATATAGGTATTCCCTTCTTCGTCCTTTGCGGGGAACCACTGTTCAAGTTCGCCATCGGAATACCCCACCAGCAGGGAAATACCACCCATTAGCATCTGGGCCTGAGTGATCTTCTGGTCATCGGTGACGGCGTGCCTGCTATCAATCAAGCTGGGGTCACTGGCATTGGATACGTTATATAGAGAGATGTCTCCATGTGTGCTGGTTACGAACAGCCAGCGTAGATTTCCAGCAACGGCAACAAATTCGGGGGTACTTTCCATTACCGGTAGCGTACCCAGGCTAGACACCATCTCACCTTCCCCGAAGAGGCTCTCTTCAAGGCTTAGCTGGTTGAACACAACCTTATTGTCTTCGGTAATACCGGTGATCAGGAAACTACCTTCCTCATCATTGGCAAGGGCCAGCTTCCTGATCGCCCTACCGGCTTCATCCAGAACTATGGGCGCCTCACCCAAAGGGAAAATAATGCTGGGTGTAACATAACGCTTGTCATCGGGAAAACTGAGCTTATAGCGCTGCTTAACTACATGAACCCTGCCATCTGATGTGCCCAGGGCGATCACATCACTATCGACACGTCCAAATGCATAACTGGTTATCTCGGCCCCATCCAGCTCCAGCTGAAAGCTGTCCCGGATATCACCGCCAACCATGTCGAAGTAACTAATCAGGCCATTCTGCTGAACCTGTATACCCACTTCCGCATGCTCTTCAGTCCCCAGGTAAACTGTCGGAGAATTCCTGTCTGTCTGCAGGCTATACTCTGTGAGTGTCTCGACATGCGCTGGCTTGAACAGCGGAATCACCTCGTAGGCGAGGTAAAAGAATATCAGTACGATGGAAATAATGACGCTGATTCCGCCAACGGCAATGCCATATCGAGCAACGGAATCCTTTAACATGCGCCAGGCCCGACGGCGAATTGCAATCGGGTCATCCTGCTGCGGAATCAGGTTCTTCAAGGTTTCAGTTGAATTATCCATGGTCGCGAACGTTACGCTCGGATTATTACAAGGTTATTACAGTTTTTTACAGACTGTGGCCCAATTAACTTATGTCATGTCTTATCGGCTTGATGAAGTGTCATAATTGATTTGACAATTAATGAGTTAGCAGTGTAACGAAGCCGTCATAAACAGGGACTAAATTGGACGATATGAGCACAAAAATTGACCTGACCCAACCCGAATATTACATCAACAGGGAGCTAAGTCTGCTCCAGTTCAACAGGCGCGTCCTTGACCTGGCACAGGATGAGTCGATCCCCCTGCTCGAACGCCTGCGCTTCCTGTGTATTTCCAGCTCCAACCTGGATGAATTCTTCGAGGTCCGCGTGGCCGGCCTCAAGCAGCAGCTACAGCTGGGCGGGCACGCAGCCGCCGCCGACGGCCTGACGCCCCAGGAACAGTTTGAGCAGGTTCAGGAGGTTGCCCATCAGCTGGTACATGACCAGTACTCGGTTCTGAACCGGGAGCTGATTCCCAGCCTGGCCGAAGAAGGCATCCGTTTCGTACGCCGTACCCACTGGACGCCAGCACAACAACGCTGGGTGAAAAGCTATTTTACCCGTGAGGTGCTTCCAGTACTCAGCCCCCTGGGTCTGGATCCGGCCCACCCCTTCCCAAGGATTGTTAACAAGAGCCTCAACTTCATTGTCATGCTCAAGGGAAAGGATGCCTTTGGCCGGGAAAATGGAATTGCCGTGGTCCAGGCCCCACGCTCACTACCCCGGGTGATCCGTATGTCTGAAGGCGCCAGTGAGGCCCCCTATGACTTTGTATTCCTGTCCTCGATCATCCATGCCCACGTCTCCGAGCTTTTCCCCGGCATGGAAGTGACCGGTTGCTATCAGTTCCGTGTCACCCGTAACAGCGACCTCTTCGTCGACGAGGAAGAAACCGAGGACCTGCTTCAGGCCCTGGAGGGTGAGCTACCCTCACGTAACTATGGCGATGGCGTACGCCTCGAGGTTGCTGATAACTGTACGAATACCGGTTATGACTTTCTGCTCCGCCAGTTCAAGCTGACAGAGAAAGATCTCTATCAGGTTCATGGCCCGGTCAACCTGCGCCGCCTCATGGCGGTACCTGACCTGGTGGATCGTCCAGACCTGAAATACCCATCATTCACGCCCAGCGTACCTACCCAGATCAGTCAGAGTGAAAGTATCTTCGGAGCCCTGAAAAAAGGTGACATCCTGCTACACCACCCTTACCAGTCGTTTAGCCCGGTCGTTGATTTTATCCGCCAGGCCGCAGAAGACCCGAATGTGCTGGCCATCAAGCAGACCCTTTACCGTACCGGTGAAAAATCCGCCCTGGTTGCATCACTTGCGAAGGCAGCGCGCGCCGGCAAGGAAGTCACTGTCGTCGTCGAGCTCAAGGCCCGCTTTGATGAAGAGGCCAATATCCAGCTGGCCAATATCCTGCACGAGGCCGGTGCACATGTTGTTTATGGCGTGGTGGGTTACAAGACCCATGCAAAACTGACCCTGGTTGTACGCCGTGAAAAGAATCATGTGCGTCGTTACGTACACCTGGGCACCGGTAACTACCATGCCGGTACTGCCCGCGCCTACACAGACATCGGCCTGATGAGCCATGACAAGGTGCTTGGTGAGGATGTCCACAAGATCTTCCAGCAGCTGACCGGACTGGGTAAGACGGTCAAGCTGAAGAAAGTGCTGCAGGCCCCGTTTACTATGCACAAGTGCATGCTGGAGAAAATCCAGCGTGAAACCGAGCATGCCAAAAATGGCCACAAGGCCCACATCATGGCACGCATGAATTCCCTGATCGAACCCCAGGTGATCCGCGCTCTTTACGAGGCCTCGCAGGCCGGGGTGAAGATTGAATTACTGGTTCGGGGTATCTGCGCCCTGCGACCCGGCATCCCCGGTGTTTCTGAGAACATCCATGTGCGTTCCGTCATGGGGCGTTTCCTGGAACATACCCGCGCTGTCTATTTTCTGAATAACGGCGAACCGGAACTCTTTGCCGGCAGTGCTGACTGGATGCCACGCAACTTCTTCCGCCGTGTGGAAACCGCCTTCCCGATCGAAGACCCGGAACTGCGTGATCGGGTGGTCAAAGAAACCCTCAGCTATTATTTTGCTGACAACACCAACGCCTGGGTTCTGAAAAAGGATGGCAGCTATGCACGCGTAAACAGGGGTAGCACCCAACCGCGCACCACGCATAGCCGTCTGCTGGAAGAACTCAGTAGTTAAGATATGGGTGGTCTAGAATTCGAGATTGAAATCGAAGGTCTGGAGTAGTTTTCTTTCGGATTTGAGATCGGCCTTGGTCAGGCCGTTCTCCTTTAACCAGCCTTCTGCAAACTCCAGGTAAAGCCCGTTTTCCCTGGCCTCTACACTCAGCAGGGGCAGGTCACGCTCATCCCGATTTCGGTGGAATAGTACGGCGAGCCTTAAAAGAATCGCCAGCCTGACCATGGTCGTGAATTCAGCAGACTCATACTGCTGGAAGATCTTGACGGGAAATTTCCTACGGTGTGCCCGCACCAGGGTCGCCAGACGCATCTGCTCCTGCAGTGAAAATCCACCCAGATCTGAATGCTCAAGCATATAGGCGCCATGCTTATGATACTGGTTATGCGCGATGACACGCCCTATCTCATGCAGGCTGGCTGCCCAGTCCAGCAGGTTGCCATGATCACCATCCAGACTCCATTCATCGGCCACGGCATTAAATAGCTTCATGGCTGTGACGGTTACCCGCTGCGCCTGCTGCTGGTCGATATGATAGCGACTGGCCAGGGTTTCGATGGTTCTTCCCCGCACATCCTCATCACCACTACGGCCGAGCATGTCGTAGATAATGCCTTCACGCAGTGCTCCATCTGAGGGCACCATCAGTTCAATCTCAAGGGCCTCAAAGGTGGCCTGAACGATGGCAACACCACCCACGAATACCGGTGCCCTGTCCTCGCCCAGACCTTTGAGCGAAAGCTTGTCGATATTGCCGATCTCCATCATGGCCTTACGCAATTTGGAAAGGCCCTTAAGTGTGATCCCCTCTGAGCTCCAGCCCTGTTCACGCAGGACTCGGGATATGGCCAGCAACGTTCCGGAGGCTCCCACAGACTGTTCCCAGCCCATATCGAGATAATCACGCCTGATCGAACGCAGTTCCCTGCTTACATGCATGACAGCAGCCTTCCAGTTTTTTTCGTTGATCTCACCATCAGCAAAATACTTCTGTGTCATGCTGACACAACCCATGTGCAGACTTTCCATCATGATGGGATCAAATTCGGTGCCGATGATGTACTCAGTACTACCACCACCGATATCCATGACCAGGCGCCGCTCGGTACTGGCTGCCAGGCTATGGGCCACACCCAGGTAGATCAGGCGGGCCTCTTCTCGACCAGCAACAATTTCGATGGGGTGCCCCAGGGCCTGCTGGGCCAGTGGCAGGAAGTGATGGGAGTTGCGCGCCTTGCGCAGGGTATTGGTGCCAACGGCACGCACGGCCCCACGCGGCAGGCTACTCAGGCGTTCGCCAAAACGAGAAAGACAGGCCAGCGCCCTTTCCTGGGCCTCTTCGGTGAGGTTGCCATTCTTATCCAGGCCACCACCTAATCTAACCATTTCCTTAATCTTGTCCACGACGTGGATCTGACCATTTTCTATTTTCGCGACGATCATGTGAAAGCTGTTGGACCCCAGATCAATCGCGGCAACGGTTTCAGGCAGTTTTCGGAAGAACATGACACTCCGTGGAATGGCTATCGGACATGGAACGCAGTATTGGCCGATTGAGGGGGGTACTGCAAGCGACACAGATCAATTAAGCTGCATACAGACACAAAAAAAGCGGAAGAAACCTTCCGCTTTTTTTGCCATTCAGTCAGGGCCTAGAAGGGAATATCGTCACCAAAATCATCCGGTGGATAATCGCCACCAGCAGGTTGAGCTGCCTGCTGAGGAGCGGGTTTCTGCGCTGGCGCTGAAGACTGCCTGGAAGGCTCAGCGTCATAAGGGGCACTGCCCCCCCTGGAATCGAGCATCTGCAGGTCGTTAGCAACAATCTCTGTCGTATAACGATCCTGGCCATCCTTGCCCTGCCACTTGCGGGTCTGCAGCCTGCCTTCAATAAAGACCTTGGAACCCTTGCGCAGATACTCACCGGCAATCTCACCCAGCTTGCCGAACAGCACAACACGGTGCCATTCGGTGCGCTCCTGGTTCTCACCCGTCTGCTTATCGCGCCAGCTATCCGTGGTCGCCAGGCTCAGGTTAGTCACAGCACCACCATTGGCGGTGTAACGGGTATCCGGGTCATTGCCCAGGTTACCAATCAGGATGACCTTGTTGACTCCTCTTGCCATGCTTTAACTCCTAATCATTTGTACTTTATCAATCCGGCAACGGCTGTTACCTGAACCAGTGGCACCCCATTCTACGCGCGATTGATCGAGAATTCATTGAGTGCGTCGATATCCAGTTGCTCGTTATCCACCTTCAGATAAGCGGACTCTTCCTCGGGTATGACAGTGACCTCTGAGACCCCGGGAACATGGCCGATGCGGGTGGCTAGCTGATCGGCCTCGGCAGGATTTATCACCCCTATGTTCAGCACATAGCTTGCCAGATAGCGAGGGGACTCCATGCTCACAGCCAGTACCAGCCACAGCAGGAGTATCCCTGCCCCAAAAAGAAATACGCCATTTGCCATCCAGTGGCCATACAGGAAACCACCCAGAGCACCACCGACAAAGATTCCCAGGAACTGACTGCTGGAGTAAACACCCATCGCGGTACCCTTCCTGTCGGTTGGAGACTGCTTTGCAATCAGTGAGGGCAGGCTCGCCTCGAGCAGATTAAAAGCAATAAAGAAGAACAACAGGAATATCGCCAGGCCAGTAAGGGAGTCCTGCAACGACAGAAGACCCAGCTCAGCAAGTACCAGCAGCAGTATCGCCGATACAAAAACCGGCTTCATCTTGCGTTTCTTCTCGGCAATGATGATGAATGGCACCATGGCAATAAAGGCCACCACGAATACCGGCAGATAAAGCTGCCAGTGCGTTTCACTCGGCATCAGGCCTGCCAGCACCAGCGGTAGGGCCACAAAATTGGCCGTGAGCACGGTATGCAGACTGAAAATTCCCCAGTTCAAACGTAGCAACTGGGTATCTTTAAGCACGCTGCCCAGGGTCGCGGGTACCAGTTCGGTATCACGGTGGAAATGTATGGCCACGGTCGGCACAGCAAAAAGAACAATGGCTATAGCGAGCAGTGCCAGCAGCACGGTCAGGCCGAAAATACCTGGTACACCAATAATAGTGTTGAGTATGGGACCGAGAATCATGGAAAGCGCGAAGGCAACACCAATACTGGCACCTATGGTTGCCATCACCTTGGTTCGGTGTTCTTCCCGGGTCAGGTCAGCCGCCAGTGCCATAACTGCTGCGGCCACTGCGCCCGCCCCCTGCAGGGCACGACCAAAGATAATCCCGTAGATAGAGTCAGACATGGCAGCCACGGCGCTACCAAGAGCAAAAACCAACAGGCCCGCGACTATGACGGGTTTACGACCAAAGCGGTCTGACAGCATGCCTAGCGGAATCTGGAAAATCGCCTGAGTCATACCGTAAATACCGATCGCAATACCGACCAGAAATGGTGTCACACCTTCCAGGCCAGAGGCATAGAGGGAAAAGACCGGTAGAATCATGAACAGGCCGAGCATGCGCACGGCATAGATGCTCGCCATAGACAGGGCAGCCCTGCGTTCAAAGGACGTCATGTTCTGATGGGTGGACTCTTTCATGGAGGAGCGAGTCTACCAACTTCTGTGCTGAGGGGCACGCTCACCGATAAAAGCCCTGTGATTAGTGCGACGTCCTGGTTTTGTTTAGTGATAAAATACCGGGTTTTCCCAACGCGGACTCGACGATGGACAAGATACTGATTCGTGGCGCACGAACCCATAATCTTAAGAACATTGATATTGACCTGCCACGGGACAAACTGATTGTTATTACCGGCCTGTCTGGTTCCGGCAAATCATCCCTGGCTTTCGATACCCTGTTTGCCGAGGGTCAGCGTCGCTATGTTGAATCGCTTTCGGCCTACGCACGCCAGTTCCTGTCCATGATGGAAAAGCCTGATATCGACCATATCGAGGGCCTCTCCCCTGCCATCTCCATTGAGCAGAAGACCACTTCGCATAATCCCCGCTCCACCGTCGGTACCATCACCGAGATCTATGATTACCTGCGTCTGCTCTTCGCCCGCGCAGGTGCACCACGATGCCCGGATCATGATATTTCACTGGAAGCCCAGACTATCAGTCAAATGGTGGATCATGTCCTGGAACTGCCTGAAGGTAGCAAACTGATGCTACTGGCCCCGGTCGTTCAGGAGCGCAAGGGCGAGCATGTGCAGGTCCTGGAAGACCTCAAAGCCCAGGGCTTCATCCGTGCCCGTATCGATGGCGAGGTTGTCGAACTGGATTCCCCACCAGCCCTGGACCTGCGTCGGAAGCACAGCATCGAGGTGGTGATTGACCGTTTCAAGGTTCGTTCAGATCTGCAACAACGCCTGGCGGAATCCTTTGAAACCGCCCTTCGCCTGACCGATGGCCTGGTGCGTATTGCCTGGATGGAAGGCGACCAGGGTGAGACTGTCTTCTCATCCAAATTCGCCTGCCCTGAATGCGGCTACTCACTTAGTGAGCTCGAACCACGCCTGTTCTCATTTAATAACCCTGTTGGTGCCTGCCCAAGCTGTGATGGTCTCGGTGTCAAACAATTCTTCGATCCACAGCGTGTCGTTGCCACGCCGGAACTCAGCCTGGCCGGTGGTGCCGTACGTGGTTGGGATCGCCGAAATGCATACTACTTTCAGATGATCTCGTCGCTAGCCGATCACTATGGCTTTGATATAGAGACCCCTTTCGAGGAACTCGATGAATCAATTCAGAAGGTCATCCTGATGGGTAGTGGCACTGAAGACATCGAATTCACCTACATAGGCAATCGCGGCAACGTCACGACCAAAACGCATCCTTTTGAGGGCATCATCCACAACCTGGAACGCCGCTACCGAGAAACCGACTCCAATACCGTACGTGAAGAACTGTCTCGTTTCCTGTCGATACAGCCCTGCCCCGACTGCCAAGGTACGCGCCTGAATCGCGAGGCCCGTCATGTCTTTATTGAGCAATATAATCTGCCAGATGTTACTGCCCTGCCAATTGGTCAGGCTTATGAGTTCTTTGAACAGCTGGACCTGCCTGGTAAGCGCGGGAAAATTGCTGAAAAAATCCTGCGCGAAATCAGCCAGCGTCTGCAGTTCCTGGTCAATGTCGGTCTGGATTACCTGACCCTGAACCGCAGTTCAGAAACCCTGTCCGGGGGCGAGGCCCAGCGTATACGTCTGGCCAGCCAGATTGGTGCTGGCCTGGTTGGCGTCATGTATATCCTGGATGAGCCTTCTATTGGCCTGCACCAGCGTGACAATACGCGCCTGCTTCAAACCCTGAATCATCTGCGTGACCTGGGCAATACCGTGATTGTCGTTGAACATGACGAAGATGCAATCCGCAGTGCTGATTTCGTAATTGATATTGGCCCGGGTGCTGGCGTACATGGCGGCAAGGTCGTCGCCCAGGGCCTGCCTGATGAAGTTATGAACAACCCGGAATCTCTGACCGGGCAGTACCTGTCTGGCAAAAAGGCTATCGAGCTACCCGCTGAACGCACCCAGCACGACGGTCGCATGCTCACCATTCGTGGCGCAGCCAGTAACAACCTGAAACAGATTGATGTCGACATTCCCGTTGGCCTGTTTACCTGTATTACCGGCGTATCAGGTTCAGGCAAGTCGACACTCATCAACGACACGCTATACCGACATGCCGCCCTCAAGATCAATGGTAGTGGCGAAACACCTGCCTACTGTGACGGCATAGAAGGGCTGGAGCATATCGACAAGATTGTCGATATCGACCAGAGCCCTATCGGTCGTACACCACGCTCCAACCCGGCTACCTACACGGGTCTTTTTACCCCAATTCGAGAACTCTTCAGCGGAACCCAGGAAGCCAGGTCCCGAGGCTATACGCCCGGGCGTTTCAGCTTTAACGTCAAGGGTGGACGTTGTGAGGCATGCCAGGGCGATGGTGTTATCAAGGTCGAGATGCATTTCCTGCCCGATGTCTTTGTACCCTGTGATGTCTGCAATGGACAGCGTTACAATCGCGAGACACTGGATATCCGTTACAAGGGTAAAAACATTCACGAAGTTCTTGGCATGACTGTGGAAGACGCACTCGATTTCTTCCATGCCATTCCCGTCATTAAACGAAAGCTACAGACCCTGATGGATGTAGGCCTGTCTTACATCACACTTGGCCAGAACGCGACGACACTTTCCGGTGGGGAAGCCCAACGCGTGAAACTGGCCCGTGAATTATCGAAACGCGATACCGGCAAGACACTGTATATCCTGGATGAGCCAACCACTGGACTACATTTCCATGATGTCGAACAACTCTTATCTGTACTCCACCAGCTCAGAGACCGTGGTAATACCATTGTAGTTATCGAGCACAATCTGGATGTCATCAAGACAGCAGACTGGATTGTCGACCTTGGACCCGAGGGCGGTAATGGGGGAGGACAGCTCGTTGGAACCGGAACACCGGAGGATATCGCAGCAATCAAAGCCTCTTATACAGGCCAGTTCCTGAAACCTATCCTGGAACGACAGAAGGGCTAGCCTGTCCTGATCCAGCGCAGTTCGTCACCAACCTTTAGCTGCAGAGTATCGGTCACACTGCCCTCGTTCAGGGCAAATTCGACCAGGCCATTACTGTTGTAGTACCAGAAGGGCTCTGTACCAGCCTCCGCAAAAGTTCGTTGATAGGAAAGCTCTCTACCCGCTACCTGGAAACGATCATCTTCTAACACCTCAGAACTTCGGATGCCCGTCATGGCATTACCGTAGTGATCACAGTAGACGATGCGCTGCAAATCGCTTGGCCAGTCCTGATGCAGCTGGACTGCAGGCATATTTTTCACTCTGGGCATCTTACCACTTGCAATAATTGCGGCTGCAGGCGCAAAGATATCCCGACCGTGGAAGGTGGTAGAACAGTCCTGAGGCTGATCCTCTAGAAACCACTGCTCAGACAAGGGATGGCGCATCTTAACAATATCAAACAGGCCATTTTCCGGACCGACAAACCACCGGTTGTTTGCACGCAGTATTACAGGGAGACGATGCGAACCCACACCGGGATCTACGACACACAAAAAGACCGTATCATCCGGAAATACTTCCTGGTATGCCGCCAGTAAGTACGCAGATTCCATTACGGCGAAGGGAGGGAGCTCAGGAAATAGATTGATAACTGGTGAATCAGGGGCATCATGATAGATGACCGCTTGCATCTGACCAATGTAGGGATCACGAACACCAAAATCTGTCAGTAAAACAATCATACAAAGAAAAAGGCCGGTTAGTACCGGCCTTTATCATACTGCACGGGAAGAAAAATGTTACTCGGCAGCAGCCTGAGTTTCTTCCGGACGGTCTACCAGTTCTACCAATGCCATAGGGGCATTGTCACCAGCACGAAAACCGCATTTGAGGATACGCAGGTAACCACCTGGGCGTGCTTTATAGCGGGGACCCAGTTCGTTGAACAGCTTACCTACTGATTCCTTATCACGCAGGCGTGAAAAAGCAACACGGCGCTTATGCACACTGTCTTCCTTCGCCAGGGTGATCAGAGGCTCTGCAACACGGCGCAGTTCCTTGGCCTTAGGAAGGGTGGTACGAATAACTTCATGCTGAATCAGTGAATTTGCCATATTGGCGAACATCGCCTTGCGATGCGAGCTATTACGATTCAGTTTTCTACCAGATTTGCGGTGACGCATGACTCTGATTCCTTACTTAATTCAATATGGGGCTATTAGCCCTTGTTCTCTTGCAGGCTGGCTGGAGGCCAGTTCTCAAGGCGCATACCCAGGGAAAGACCATGAGAAGCCAGTACATCTTTGATTTCTGTCAGAGACTTCTTACCGAGGTTAGGAGTCTTAAGAAGCTCAACTTCAGTTCTCTGAATCAGGTCACCGATGTAATAAATGTTTTCTGCTTTCAGGCAGTTGGCACTACGTACAGTCAGTTCCAGATCATCTACAGGACGCAAAAGGATAGGATCAATTTCTGGTCCCTTTTCTGCACCAGAAGCTTCTTCTGTACCCTGCAGATCAACAAAAGGCTCAAGCTGCTTATGCAGAATACCAGCAGCCTCGCGTATAGCTTCTTCAGGGTCTACAGTACCGTTGGTTTCCAGTTCGATAATTAGCTTGTCCAGGTTGGTACGCTGTTCAACACGAGCACTTTCAACATTGTATGCAACGTTACGGATCGGGCTGAAGCTGGCATCCAGCAGCAGACGGCCAATAGGACGATCACTTTCTTCACCACCACGACGAGTAGTTGAAGGCTGATAACCCAGGCCTTTAACTATCTTGAGGGTCATGTTCAGCTCAGCGCCCTTGGTAATATTGGCGATGACATGATCGGGATTAACGATCTCGATATCGTGGTCCAGAGTAATATCACCCGCAGTAACCGCGCCAGCACCAGACTTTTTGAGGGTCAGGGTAGCTTCTTCGCGATTATGCATACGAATGGCAATATCTTTGAGGTTAAGCAGGATTTCAACAACATCTTCCTGAACGCCCTCAATAGTAGTGTACTCATGAAGTACACCTTCAATCTCTACTTCAACAATGGCAGCACCAGGAATTGAAGAGAGCAGAATACGACGCAGTGCATTACCAAGAGTATGACCAAAGCCACGCTCAAGCGGCTCCAGAATTACCTTGGCATGGCGTTCATTATCCGACTTTACGGTAATGTTGCGCGGCACTAACAAATCATTTGATGACATTGGCTAACCCCAGGATCCTAGATTACTTAGAGTACAGTTCGACGATCAGTGATTCGTTGATTTCAGCAGGGAGTTCGCTACGCTCAGGAACACTTTTAAATGTGCCTGACATACCCTTCAAATCAACTTCGATCCATTCTGGGAAACCATGTTGTTCGGCCACGTTCAGTGAATCCTGAATACGGCTCTGCTTACGTGCTTTCTCACGAACAGAGACCTTGTCACCGGCCTTAACCTGGTAAGAAGGAATGTTAACAATAACGTCGTTGACCATGATTGCCTTATGGCTAACCAGCTGACGAGATTCGGCACGAGTTGCACCAAAACCCATACGGTAGACAACATTATCAAGGCGACACTCAAGCAGTTTCAGCAGGTTTTCACCAGTTGAACCCTTGGTTGATGCAGCCTTTTTGAAATAGTTACGGAATTGCTTTTCCAGAACTCCATACATACGGCGAACTTTCTGCTTTTCGCGGAGCTGTACACCATAGTCTGAGAGTCTGCCTCGGCGATCGCCGTGCTGACCAGGAACTTTTTCCATGTTGCACTTGCTGTCAAGCGCACGAACACGGCTCTTAAGAGAGAGGTCGGTACCTTCGCGACGACTCAGTTTACACTTTGGTCCTGTATATCTTGCCATCTTCTAATACTCCTGATTACACGCGACGTTTCTTAGGCGGACGGCAACCATTATGTGGAATGGGTGTTACGTCAGCGATGTGTGTAATCTTGAATCCAATATTGTTCAATGAACGAACGGCAGATTCTCGACCAGGTCCTGGTCCCTTAACCATAACCTCGAGATTCTTTACACCATATTCTTTGGCAGCCTCACCAGCGCGCTCTGCAGCAACCTGTGCCGCAAATGGTGTACTTTTCCTTGAACCACGGAAACCTGAACCACCAGCAGTTGCCCAACTCAGAGTATTACCCTGGCGATCACTGATAGTAATGATGGTGTTGTTGAAGGTGGCGTGAACGTGCGCAACACCGTCGGTTACAACGCGTTTTACCTTCTTCTTGCGAACTGGTGCCTTAGCCATGCTTATTTCCTAGCTATTACTTACGAATGGGACGACGAGGTCCCTTGCGAGTGCGTGCATTAGTCTTGGTGCGCTGTCCACGAACAGGCAGACCACGACGGTGGCGAATACCGCGATATGTACCAAGGTCCATCAAACGTTTGATGTTCATTGACACTTCACGTCTCAGATCGCCTTCAACAGTGAACTTACCAACCTCAGTACGGAGAGTTTCGATCTCCTCTTCGGTCAGATCACGGATCTTGGTGTCTGGCTGAATATTGGCCGCCTCACAGATAGCCTGTGCACGGGTCGGGCCGATACCATAGATCGCCTGAAGCGATATAACTGCATGTTTTTGATCGGGAATATTAATCCCAGCAATACGAGCCATTAAAGCCTACTCCACAAGACCGTCTCGAGAAAAGCGCGCAATTTTAGCGGAACTCGCGACGTCTTTCAACATTAACCTTGACGTTGTTTATGGCGTGGATCTGTACAGATCACGCGAACAACACCCTTACGCCTGATAATTCGGCAGTTACGGCACATTTTTTTAACTGATGCACGTACTTTCATGATTCAAACCTCATACAAAATGGCTTATCTCAGTCCCCTGAGATTCGCCTTCTTCATCAGGCCTTCATACTGATGAGACATCAGATGCGCCTGCGCCTGGGCCATAAAGTCCATGACCACAATGACAATGATCAACAGAGAAGTACCACCAAAATAAAATGGCACATTCCAGTACAGAATCAGGAATTCAGGCATCAGACATACGGCAGTAATGTACATTGCACCTACTGCGGTCAGACGCGTCATAACCTGATCGATATAACGAGCCGTATGTTCACCTGGACGACGACCAGGGATTACAGCACCAGACTTCTTTAAGTTGTCTGCAGTTTCCCGCGAGTTAAATACCAACGCGGTATAGAAAAAACAGAAGAAAACGATCGCCAGGGCATACATGCCAACATAAAGGGGCTGCCCCGGTGATAATGCGCCAGTAATCTCCTGCATCCACGCCATGCCTTCACCCTGACCAAACCATTGTCCCAGTGTGGCCGGGAAAAGAATGATGCTCGAAGCGAAAATCGGAGGAATTACTCCAGCCATATTCAGCTTCAGTGGCAGGTGACTTGTCTGACCCGCATACATTTTTCTACCCACCTGCCGTTTTGGATAATTGACAGGTATCTGTCTCTGACCACGCTCTACAAACACAACAAAGGCGGTCACAGCCAGGACAAGAATCAATAGAACCAGAACCAGAGCAGGTGACATTTCACCTGTTCTCGCAAGTTCCAGTGTTCCACCAATTGCGCTTGGCAGACCGGCAACAATACCGGCAAAAATAATCATAGAGATACCGTTACCAATACCTCTTTCGGTGATCTGTTCACCCAACCACATCAGGAACAGGGTACCGGTTACCAGGGTAACGGTTGTTGTAAAGACAAACCCCATACCCGGAGTAATCGCGATTGACTGACCACCAGTAATCTGCGAACCCTGCAGCGAAACGGCAATACCGATCCCCTGGAAAGTAGCCAGAAGTACGGTTCCATAACGCGTATATTGCGTTATTTTGCGTCTGCCTGATTCACCCTCTTTTTTAAGCTGCTCAAGTGTGGGAACAACCACGGTCATCAACTGCATGATGATCGACGCCGAAATATACGGCATGATCCCGAGTGCAAACACACTCAAACGGCTCAGCGCACCGCCCGAGAACATGTTAAACATGTCAAGAATGGTGCCGGTGTTCGTATCAAAAAACTGCTGCAATGCAACTGGGTTAATACCAGGTACAGGAATAAATGTACCTAACCGGTAAACGACCAGAGCAAGGATCAGAAAAACAATGCGCTGACGCAGCTCTGTTATCTTGCCGAGATCACCAATTGATCCTGCCAGACCCCCCTGCGCAGATGCCATTATCAGTCCTCGATTTTACCGCCAGCAGCTTCAATAGCCGCCTTGGCACCCTTTGTAACAGCCAGACCTTTTACGGTAATGGCTTTGCTCAGCTCACCGGATAAAATAACTTTTGCACGTTGAATATTTTCAGCAACGATATCAGCCTTCTTCAGTGCATCCAGGTCAACCACGTCGGCATTCGCCTTTTCAAGCTCGTTCAGACGAACCTCAGCGACAAAAGCACCTTTACGTGAACTAAAGCCAACCTTAGGTAGACGACGCTGAAGTGGCATCTGGCCACCCTCAAAACCTACCTTGTGGTAACCACCAGAACGTGAATGCTGACCTTTATGGCCACGACCACAGGTTTTACCCAGGCCAGAACCGATACCACGTCCAACACGCTTACGCGTTGGGCGACTACCAGCTGCAGGTTTCAGTGTATTCAGGCGCATTACAGCTCCTCCACTTTCAACATGTAGGAGATCTTGTTGATCATCCCGCGATTTTCAGGTGTATCAATCACCTCGACCGGGTTATGCATCTTGCGAATACCCAGGCCACGCGCACACGCCTGATGGCTTTTTAATCTGCCAATAAGGCTACGCGTCAGCGTTAAACGAATTTTTTTGTCAGACATGTTTATTAACCTCGGATTTCTTCAACTGAGATACCGCGCTTTGCAGCTACAGACTCAGGTGAATTAATCGACGCCAGGCCATTCATGGTTGCACGTACAACGTTAATAGGGTTACGAGAACCAATACACTTAGCCAGAACGTTCTTGATACCTACCACCTCAAACACGGCACGCATAGCACCACCAGCGATAATACCGGTACCTTCTGATGCAGGCTGCATATGAACTTTGGCTGCGCCATGAATACCTACTTTCTGGTAATGCAGTGTGCCTTCATCCAGTGAAACCGTAATCATGTTCTTGCGTGCTGCTTCCATAGCTTTCTGAATCGCTACAGGAACTTCGCGCGCTTTACCGTAACCCATGCCTACCTTGCCATTACCATCACCGACGACAGTCAGCGCGGTAAAGCCAAACTGGCGACCACCCTTAACAACTTTTGCTACACGGTTGATAGAAACCAGTTTTTCCTGGAGACCATCAGTAGTATTTTCGAAATTGGCCATTGAAATACCCCTTAAAATTCAAGCCCGGCTTCACGAGCCGCATCGGCTAGAGCTTTCACACGACCATGGTATTTAAAACCTGAACGATCGAAAGCAACAGCATTGACGCCTTTTTCCTTGGCACGTTCGGCAATTAGCTTGCCTACTGCGCTGGCAGCATCAACATTGCCCGTGTACTTCACGGCTTTTTTAACATCAGCTTCTACAGAAGAGGCGCTAGCCAGCACTTCTGCACCATTAGGCGCAATAAGCTGTGCATAAATATGTTTAGGCGTACGATGGATACACAAACGGTGTGCATCCAGCTTTTTCTGATGTGCACGCGTCTTGCGGGCACGACGTAAACGAGCTTCTTTCTTATCCATTTCGCTGTACCCTTACTTCTTCTTAGCCTCTTTGCGGATGATGCGCTCATCAGCATATTTAACACCCTTACCCTTGTAAGGCTCGGGAGGTCTGTAGGCACGAATTTCAGCTGCAACCTGTCCAACCTTCTGCTTGTCCGCGCCCTTAACCAGAATTTCAGTCTGGCTAGGTGTTTCCACAGTAATACCTTCAGGTACCGGATATTCAACCGGGTGTGAAAAACCAAGCGTCAGATTCAATTTCTGACCCTGGGCCTGAGCACGATAACCAACACCAACAAGCTCAAGCTTCTTTTCATAGCCCTGTGAAACACCGACCACCATATTGTTGATCAGTGCGCGCATCGTTCCAGCCATTGCATAGCCGGTTTGCGCAGCATCTTTCGCATCAACATTGACAGCATTGTCATTGACTTCAACACTGACAGTGTCATGTATTTCGAATTCAAAAGAACCCTTGGGTCCTTTTACTTTGAGGTCCTGGCCAGAGACATTCATCTCTACACCGCTAGGCAACTCAATTGGTTTCTTTGCAACTCGGGACATCGTCTTATATCCGTTACGCTACGGTGCAGATAACTTCACCACCAATACCGGCCGCACGTGCTGCGCGGTCGCTCATAACTCCCTTTGAGGTGCTGATTATTGCAACACCCAGTCCACCAAGGACTTGTGGAAGTTCATCCTTACTACGATAGATACGCAGTCCTGGACGACTTACTCGCTCGATATTTTCGATAACCGGCTTGTTATCAAAATATTTCAGAGTAACGGTCATCGCAGGCTGTCCATCTACTTCTGACTGCTGGAAATCAGTGATATAGCCTTCGTCTTTAAGAACAGCGGCTACACGCTCTTTCATTCTGGATGCAGGCATAGTGACTTCGACTTTCTCTGCTGCCTGGGCATTCCTGATGCGCGTCAACATATCAGCAATAGGATCTGACATACTCATTGCTATTCTCCTTACCAGCTAGCCTTAACCACACCTGGAATATCTCCAAGCATGGCGTGCTCACGAATCTTGTTACGAGCAAGACCAAATTTACGGTAATAACCGTGAGGACGACCTGTAAGGCCGCAACGTTTGCGCTGACGACTAGGACTGGAATCGCGCGGTAGCTTCGCAAGCTTATCCACAGCTTCCATACGAACGTCAAAATCCAGCTCTTCGTTGCTAATGATTGCCTTGAGTTCAGCACGCTTAGCTGCATATTTTCGAACCAGTTTCTCGCGCTTAAGCTCACGTTGCATCATTGATACTTTAGCCATTTATCTAAATCCTCATGCACGGAAAGGAAACTTAAACGCTTCAAGCAGTGCCTTAGCTTCCTCATCTGTTTTGGCTGTTGTCGTAATACTAATATCAAGACCGCGCAGTGCATCGATCTTGTCATAATCAATCTCAGGGAAGATGATCTGCTCTTTGACGCCCATGCTGTAATTGCCACGACCATCAAATGACTTGCCACTCAGACCACGGAAATCACGAATACGAGGAATCGCTACCGAAATCAGGCGATCCAGAAACTCGTACATGCGGGCTTTGCGTAAAGTCACCTTACAGCCAATTGGCATATCGTCCCTGATCTTAAAGCCCGCAATTGACTTACGTGACAGAGTGACAACAGCTTTCTGACCAGCAATCTTTTCCATATCACCAACAGCATTTTCGATAACTTTTTTGTCACCGATAGCCTCGCCGAGACCCATGTTGAGGGTAATCTTCTCAATCTTAGGAATCATCATAGGGTTGTCATATTTGAACTTTTCCTGCAGTTCCTTAACAACCGTATCTTTGTAAAAATCTTGCAATCTAGCCATGACAATAACCCTTAAGCGTCAACGACTTCGCCGTTCGATTTAAAAAATCGAACCTTGCGATCATCTTCAAGCGTTTTAATACCGACGCGATCACCTTTGCCCGTAGCCGGATTGAAAAGCATGACATTGGAGATATCCAGCGGCATTTCTTTTTCAACAATACCTCCAGGCGTACCAGCCTGGGGGTTAGGCTTCTGGTGCTTCTTAGCCATGTTTACGCCCTGAACAACTACTTTTCCATTGTCCAGCACATTAACAACCTGGCCACGGCGACCCTTGTCTTTACCAGTGATGACTACAACGTCATCGCCTTTACGAATCTTATTCATGCCCCTAACCTCTTTAGAGCACTTCAGGCGCGAGAGAGATAATTTTCATAAACTTATCTCCACGCAGCTCACGTGTTACAGGACCAAAGATACGAGTCCCAATTGGCTGATGCTGATTATTCAGCAGAACAGCCGCATTATTATCGAAGCGGATCAGAGAACCATCGCCACGACGTACACCACTGGCAGTACGGACAACAACGGCGTTATACACTTCACCTTTCTTGACCTTGCCGCGCGGAATAGCGTCTTTAACACTAACCTTAATAACGTCACCAATCCTGGCATAGCGTCGGTGAGATCCACCGAGCACCTTAATACACTGGACTCTTTTGGCGCCGCTGTTATCAGCAACGTCCAAAACGGTTTGCATCTGAATCATGACTAAACCTGCCTTATAAACTTAGCCATTAGCTCGTTCAACAACACGAACGAGCGTCCAGGACTTAGATTTTGACATCGGGCGACACTCTTTAATCTCTACAGTATCGCCTGCCTTGCAAGCATTCTCAGCGTCATGCACATGGAGCTTGGTTGAGCGACGAATAAACTTGCCATAGATAGGGTGTTTAACCTTACGTTCGATAAGAACGGTAACGGTTTTGTCCATCTTGTCGCTAACAACACGTCCAACCTGAGAACGTTCGATTTTTACTGATTCAGTCATGCCGCATCACCTGGTTTCTTTTCATTCAGAATCGTCTTAATGCGCGCAACATCACGACGGATCTGTTTGAACTGATGAGTCTGAGATGCCTGGCCAGTAGCCTTCTGCATACGCAGGTTCAGCTGAGCCTTAAGCTGCTCAAGCAACTCTTTATTCAGCTCATCAGTACTTTTTTGGCGCAAATCACTTGCTTTCATTACATCACCTGCCTAGCAACGAAGGTTGTCTTGATTGGCAGCTTTGCAGCAGCGAGCTTGAAAGCTTCGCGCGCAATCTCTTCGCTGACACCTTCCATTTCATAGAGCATACGACCGGGCTGAATCTGAGCAACCCAGTATTCAACATTACCTTTACCCTTACCCATACGAACCTCAAGAGGTTTCTTGGTAATAGGCTTGTCTGGAAATACACGAATCCAGATCTTCCCGCCACGTTTAATATGACGTGTCATTGCACGGCGAGCCGCCTCAATCTGGCGCGCGGTCAGACGACCACGATCAGCAGCCTTCAGGCCAAACTCACCAAAGCTCACTTTGTTCCCAGACTGAGCAAGACCGCGGTTACGACCTTTCTGCTGCTTTCTGAATTTTGTACGTTTAGGCTGTAGCATCGTTCAAATCCTTACTTGCCTTCCTGAGTGCTTTTAGAACCCGCGGACTTTGCCTCGAGATCAAACACTTCACCTTTATAGATCCAGACCTTCACACCAATAACACCATAAGTTGTATTAGCGCGGGCCGTACCGTAATCAATATCCGCACGCAGGGTGTGAAGCGGCACACGACCTTCGCGATACCACTCTGAACGCGCAATTTCAGCACCGTTCAGACGACCTGATACATAAACCTTGATACCCAGAGCACCAAGGCGCATGGCGTTACCAACTGCACGCTTCATGGCGCGACGGAACATAATGCGACGCTCGAGCTGCTGAGCAATACTTTCAGCAACAAGTGTGGCATCAACCTCAGGCTTGCGAATTTCTTCAATGTTAATTTTCACATTGTTAACATTTAGATCCATTAGCCTGGCGACTTCATGCCGCAGCTTCTCGATATCTTCGCCCTTCTTACCGATAACAATGCCTGGTCGCGCAGTGTGAATGGTCACAAATGCTGCACGCGCAGGGCGCTCGATCTGAATACGGCTTACAGAAGCCTGAGACAGCTTGTTTTTAAGATACGCACGAACTTCAAGATCGTTGTTCAGGAACTTCGCGTAATCGTCACCTTCTGCAAACCATTTCGACGTCCAGTCTGAGGCTATGCCAAGGCGGAAACCAATTGGATGAACTTTCTGACCCATTTTTAACCTCGTTACTTGTCGCTAACGGCCACAGTAATGTGACTGGTACGCTTCAAAATACGGTTCGCACGGCCCTTAGCACGGGGACGAATTCTTTTCATGGTAGGCCCCTCGTCAACAAAGACAGTAGAAACCTTCAGTTCGTCGATATCCGAACCTTCATTATGCTCAGCATTTGCGATAGCTGACTCGAGAACCTTCTTCATAATTGAAGCAGCCTTTTTGGGGCTGTAGCTAAGCACCTGAAGAGCAGCCTCAACGTTCTTGCCACGGATCTGATCCGCAACCAGCCTTACCTTCTGAGCCGAAATTCTTGCATGACTGAGACGAGCCTTGACTTCCATCACGGCAACCCCTTACTTGGACTTCTTGTCAGCCACATGACCACGATAGTTACGGGTCACTGCGAACTCACCTAATTTATGACCAACCATGTTCTCGTTTACGAGAACAGGCACGTGCTGACGGCCGTTGTGCACAGCAATTGTCAGACCAACCATTTCAGGCAGAATCATGGAACGACGTGACCAGGTCTTAATAGGACGTCTGTCGTTACTTTCACTTGCGGCCATAACCTTAGCCATCAAGTGATGATCAATGAATGGGCCTTTTTTCAACGAACGTGGCATATCTCAATACCTCAATTATTTGCCGCGACGACGGACAATCAGCTTGTCTGTACGTTTATTCTTACGGGTCTTGAAGCCCTTGGTAGGCATACCCCATGGAGACACTGGATGACGACCACCAGAGGTACGACCTTCACCACCACCATGTGGGTGATCAACCGGGTTCATAGCAACACCACGAACGGTTGGACGAACGCCGCGCCAGCGAGTTGCACCCGCCTTACCAAGTTTACGCAGGCTATGCTCTGAATTGCTCGCCTCACCGATAGTGGCACGACAATCTGCAGGAACCTTGCGCATCTCACCTGAACGCAAACGAAGAGTGGCATATCCACTTTCACGCGCTACCAACTGAGCAGAAGTACCAGCACTACGCGCCATCTGCGCGCCCTTGCCAGGCTTCATTTCAATACAATGAACTACCGAACCCACCGGGATATTGCGCAGCGGAAGAGCGTTACCAACTTTAATTGGCGCATGCAATCCGGACATAACAGGATCACCCGCCTTCACTCCACTTGGCGCAATAATGTAACGACGTTCACCATCTGCGTAGAGAACAAGCGCAATATTTGCACTACGGTTTGGATCGTATTCAACACGCTCGATCTTGGCAGGAATATCGTCTTTGTTACGCTTGAAATCGATAACACGATACTGCTGCTTGTGACCACCACCCACATGGCGAGTAGTAATCCGACCTTTATTGTTACGACCACCAGACTTGGTCTTCTTTTCCATCAAAGGCGCGTAACCCTTACCCTTATGCAGGTCAGGATTAGAAACCTTGACGACAAAGCGACGGCCAGCTGATGTAGGTTTTGCCTTTACGGTTGCCATGTCAATTCCCAGTCTTATTCGCTTACGGCGTAATCGATGTCACTACCTTCAGCCAGTGTGACGTACGCCTTTTTCCAGTCTGAACGGCGACCCTGCATCTGACCAAAGCGCTTGCTTTTGCCCTTCATGTTCAGAGTGCGCACATTATCTACCTTAACCTTAAAGTAACTCTCTACAGCCTTCTTAATTTCATGCTTCGAGGCATCAGCAGCAACCTTGAACACATGCTGATTCATAGCGTCAGCACCCACAGCCGCCTTCTCAGAAATCACTGGAGCCTGAAGGATCTTTAAAATTCGCTCCTGGTTCATGCCAGCCACTCCTCAACCTGCTTCAGAGCAGGGGTAGTTACTACAATCTTGTCAAACCCAACGAGGCTAACAGGATCAATAGCACCAGCCTCAATCACATCCACATAAGGAAGGTTGCGAGAAGCCAGATACAGATTTTCATCAGCCTTGTGAGTAATGATCAGCGCGTTATTAGCAGAAAGCGCATCCAACTGGGTTTTGAGCTCTTTGGTCTTAGGTGCAGATACCGAGATATCCTCAACCGCCACCAGGCGCTCCTGGCGAACCAACTCAGAAAAGATCGAGCGAATTGCCGCACGATACATTTTCTTGTTTACCTTCTGCTCGTAATTACGTGGACGCGCCGCGAATGTAACCCCACCCTTGCGCCACAGAGGGCTACGGATGGTGCCGGCACGGGCACGACCAGTACCTTTCTGACGCCATGGCTTTGCACCACCACCGCGCACATCAGAACGAGTCTTCTGCGCTTTTGTTCCAGAGCGGCCGCCAGCCATATAGGCCACAACCACCTGGTGAATCAGTGTCTCATTAAACTCCTGAGCGAAAGCCGCATCAGAAAGCTCAACCTTGGCACTAGAATTTGCAACCTGAAGTTCCATAACTCAATTAACCCCGCGCCTTCATAGCTGGGCGCACGATAACGTCGCCACCCTTAGATCCTGGTACAGCACCCTTAACAAGGAGCAGACCCTTTTCAGCATCAACTCTGACAACCTGAAGGTTCTGGGTGGTAGTACGTTCGGCACCCATGTGGCCGGACATCTTCTTACCCTTGAATACACGACCAGGAGTCTGGTTCTGACCAATCGAGCCAGGAACACGGTGAGAAATAGAGTTACCGTGCGTATTATCCTGACCGCGGAAATTGTGACGCTTGATAGTGCCAGCAAAGCCTTTACCCTTTGAGACACCTGTTACATCAATTTTCTGACCTTCTTCGAACTGATCGACCGCCAGCTCGGAACCAACTTCAAGCTCACCTGCAGATTCGAGCCTGAATTCCCACAGACCACGACCCGCCTCAGCGCCTGACTTGGCGAAGTGACCTGCCTCCGGCTTGCTCACGCGAGAAGCCTTGCGTGAGCCAGTAGTTACCTGAATAGCCTCATACCCATCTACCTCAGCATTCTTGAGCTGAGTAATACGGTTGGGCTGAGCCTCGATAACAGTTACAGGGATAGACATGCCATCTTCAGTAAAGACGCGCGTCATACCCAGCTTACGACCGACAATGCCGATTGCCATCACATTAAACCTCATGTGTCTCCGTGCCTCGAAAATGGGCAGAGGGAGAATAAATTTCTTCTCAACTAAACTCGTGGCCCGGAGCAGAATCTGCTCCGGGCCACGGAAAGCCGACTATTATGACAGAGTTATTCTGGTTTGTTAATACTTAATGCAACTTAATTTGCACATCCACACCGGCGGCAAGATCAAGCTTCATCAAAGCATCAACAGTCTTATCTGTCGGATCAACGATATCCAGCAGGCGCTTATAGGTCCTCAGCTCGTACTGATCACGAGCATCCTTGTTCACGTGAGGTGAAATCAGGACGGTGAAGCGCTCTTTCTTGGTAGGAAGAGGGATTGGCCCCTTAACCCTGGCACCAGTGCGCTTGGCTGTTTCAACGATTTCCAGCGCGGAACGGTCGATCAGCCTGTGATCGAATGCCTTCAAACGAATACGAATCTTCTGGTTTTTCATCAGCTTTACTCAATAATTTTAGCAACGACACCGGCGCCCACGGTACGACCGCCTTCACGGATCGCAAAACGCAGACCATCTTCCATCGCGATCGGCGCGATCAGGCTCACGGTCATCTTGACGTTATCGCCAGGCATAACCATTTCGATACCTTCAGGCAGATCACAGGCACCAGTCACATCAGTAGTACGGAAGTAGAACTGAGGACGGTAACCATTGAAGAACGGGGTATGACGACCACCCTCTTCCTTGGACAGAACATAAACTTCTGCTTCGAACTTGGTGTGAGGCGTGATTGAACCAGGCTTACACAGTACCTGACCACGCTCAACTTCATCACGCTTGGTACCACGCAGCAGGATACCTACGTTATCACCTGCCAGACCCTGGTCCAGCAGCTTGCGGAACATCTCAACACCAGTAACAGTGGTCTTCTGAGTGTCCTTGATACCAACAATCTCAATTTCGTCACCAACGTTAACCACGCCACGCTCGATACGACCGGTAACAACAGTACCGCGACCAGAGATCGAGAAAACGTCTTCCACAGGCATCAGGAAGTCACCGTCTACAGCACGCTCAGGCTCAGGGATGTAGCTGTCCATGGCTTCAACCAGGGCTTCAACAGCAGGTGCGCCGATGTCGCTAGTATCGCCTTCCAGGGCCTTCAGAGCAGAACCCTTGATGATAGGCGTGTCGTCACCCGGGAAGTCGTACTGACTCAGCAGCTCACGTACTTCCATTTCAACCAGTTCCATCAGCTCTTCATCGTCAACCATGTCGGCCTTGTTCAGGAACACAACGATGTAAGGAACACCAACCTGGCGAGACAGCAGGATATGCTCACGGGTCTGAGGCATTGGGCCGTCTGCAGCAGAACATACCAGGATCGCGCCGTCCATCTGGGCAGCACCAGTGATCATGTTCTTGACGTAATCCGCGTGCCCAGGGCAGTCAACGTGCGCGTAGTGGCGGTTGTCTGACTCGTATTCAACGTGAGAGGTCGCGATGGTAATACCGCGTTCACGCTCTTCAGGGGCGTTATCAATCTCGTCAAACGCCTTAACCTCGCCGCCCATCTTCTCGGCCATTACTTTCGTCAGCGCCGCCGTCAAAGTGGTCTTACCATGGTCAACGTGACCAATCGTTCCAACATTTACATGCGGCTTACTACGTTCAAACTTTTCCTTGGACACGGCTCAAATTCCTCTATGGTTAATTCGTGTCAAAACGATTAAGAAACCTTCTTAATAATGGCATCGGCCACACTTGCCGGCGCCTCTGAATACTCAGCAAATTCCATTGAATAAGTGGCACGCCCCTGGGTTGCAGATCGCAGATCTGTGGCATAGCCAAACATCTCAGCCAATGGAACCTCGGCACGGATCACCTTCCCTGAAGGATTGTCATCCATACCCTGAACAATGCCACGACGGCGATTTAGATCGCCCATAACATCGCCCATATAATCTTCAGGCGTCACCACCTCAACCTTCATCATAGGTTCAAGCAACACGGGGGACGCATTCATTGCCCCTTCCCGGAAACCCATGGACCCAGCAATCTTAAAGGCCATCTCACTTGAATCCACATCGTGATATGAGCCATCAAACAGCGTCACTTTAACGTTCATCATGGGGTATCCCGCGAGAACGCCATTTTCCATCTGCTCCTGAATACCCTTGTCCACCGCAGGTATAAATTCGCGAGGCACTGCACCGCCAACGATCTCGTTGACAAACTCATAATTTTCTTCGCTATCCACCAGGGGCTCGATGCGAAGCTCTACATGACCATACTGGCCACGACCACCAGACTGGCGAACAAACTTACCTTCCGCCTCGACCGCCTTGCGAATGGTTTCACGGTAGGCCACCTGCGGAGCGCCCACATTTGCCTCTACCTTAAACTCCCGCTTCATACGGTCGACAATGATGTCGAGGTGTAGCTCACCCATTCCAGAAATAATCGTCTGGCCAGACTCTTCGTCAGTTCGAACCCTGAATGAAGGATCTTCCTGCGCCAGTTTCTGAAGCGCTATACCCATTTTTTCCTGGTCGGCCTTGGTGCGCGGCTCGACCGCTACCGAGATAACCGGCTCAGGAAAGTCCATACGCTCCAGAGTTATGCGATTATTTTCATCGCACAGGGTGTCCCCAGTTGTAACGTCTTTCAGACCCACCGCTGCGGCAATATCACCCGCCCGAACTTCCTTGATCTCTTCGCGACTATTGGAATGCATCTGAAGAATGCGACCAATACGTTCTTTTTTTCCCTTGACCGGATTAAAAACGCTATCACCAGACTTAAGCACTCCGGAATAGACGCGGAAGAATGTCAGGGTGCCCACGAACGGGTCGGTAGCAATCTTGAAGGCCAGAGCAGAAAACGGCTCATTATCATCAGGGTGACGCTCACCCTCCGAATCATCTTCAAGATGACCAGCAATCGCCGGCACATCAATCGGCGAAGGCATAAACGCAACAACGGCGTCCAGCATCGCCTGAACGCCCTTGTTTTTGAATGCCGAGCCACAAAGTGTCGGAACAATCTCTCCGGCAAGAGTACGAATTCGCAGCCCCGCCACGATATCTTCATTACTCAGCTCGCCAGCATCCAGGTATTTTTCCATGAGCTCTTCAGAGGCCTCTGCTGCTGCCTCCACCATCTGCTCACGATAATTGCTACAGTCATCCAGCAGATCAGCCGGTATGTCCGTCTCGTCATATGTTGTGCCGCGATCCGCCTCATTCCAGTAGATCGCCTGCATGCGAATAAGGTCGACAACACCTTTAAATTCGTCTTCAGCCCCAATATTGAGCTGCAATGGCACAGGATTAGCACCCAGGCGTTCGCGAATCTGATCTACAACACGCAGAAAGTTGGCGCCGGAACGATCCATCTTGTTCACGAATGCCATCCTGGGCACGCCATACTTGTCAGCCTGACGCCAGACAGTCTCGGACTGAGGCTCTACACCACCAACCGCGCAAAAGACCGCGCAGGCGCCATCCAGAACACGTAGCGAACGCTCAACTTCAATCGTGAAGTCAACGTGCCCTGGGGTATCAATAATATTGATTCGATGCTGCTCAAACTGCTTATCCATGCCAGACCAGAAACAGGTCGTTGCCGCAGAGGTGATAGTAATACCACGCTCCTGCTCCTGCTCCATCCAGTCCATGGTGGCAGCACCGTCATGCACCTCACCTATTTTATGAGACACACCTGTATAAAAAAGGATACGCTCGGTAGTAGTCGTCTTGCCGGCGTCGATATGCGCCATAATGCCAATGTTACGATAGCGTTCGATAGGCGTCGTACGTGACATTGTGGCGCGCTCGGTCTGTTACCAGCGGTAGTGAGAAAAGGCCTTGTTAGCCTCTGCCATACGGTGAGTATCTTCACGCTTTTTAACAGCAGCACCACGACTTTCCGCAGCATCCATCAGCTCGCCAGCCAGTTTCTGAGCCATAGATTTCTCACCACGGCTACGGGCAGCATCAACAATCCAGCGCATTGCCAGGGCCGCCTGACGTACTGAGCGAACCTCTACAGGCACCTGGTATGTGGCACCACCAACACGACGGGACTTAACCTCAACCATCGGACGGACGTTTTCCAGGGCCTTTTCCAGGACCTCCATTCCATCACCACCTTTTTTAGCGGCGATATCATCAAGGGCGCCGTACAGAATGCTTTCTGCGGTAGATTTTTTACCATCACGCATAACGTGATTAATAAATTTAGCCAACTGAAGACTGCCGAACTTAGGGTCAGGCAGAATAGTACGCTTTGGTGCTTCGCTTCTTCTGGACATCTTAGATTCTCAAACTTAACTTTTTGGACGCTTAGCGCCGTATTTAGAACGACCCTGCTTACGATCCTGAACACCCTGAGTATCAAGGCTTCCGCGCACGGTGTGATAACGCACACCAGGCAAATCCTTAACACGGCCACCACGAATCAGAACAACTGAGTGCTCCTGAAGGTTGTGCCCCTCACCACCGATGTAGCTGGTTACTTCAAAACCATTAGTCAGGCGCACACGGGCAACCTTACGCATTGCCGAGTTTGGCTTTTTAGGCGTGGTGGTATAAACACGCGTACAAACTCCGCGACGCTGAGGGCTAGCCTCCAGTGCCGGAACGTTACTTTTTTCCTTCTGGCGCTTACGTGGCTTGCGCACCAGCTGATTGATAGTAGCCATTTAAGCTATTCTCCAAGCTTTTCTAGAACCTCCTGACAGCAAGAGGTTCCCTCAAAAACAAACGACAGGCCAAACCAATGGCCTGTCGAGGGACGCGAAATTCTAGAGACTGTCCGGGCAACTGTCAAGCCCGGACCTTATCCCTATTCTGCCGGAGCCTCTGCTTCTCCTGGGGCCTCGGTCATTTCTACCGGAGCTTCCTCTGGGGTAGCAGCCCCAAGATTCAGATCCTCAATACTGATACCAGCACGTTTACGACGACGCTCATTGTGGTAAGCCAGACCTGTACCTGCTGGGATCAGACGACCAACAATGACGTTTTCTTTCAGTCCGCGCAGATCATCACGAGCACCGCGGACGGCAGATTCGGTCAGTACACGGGTGGTTTCCTGGAAAGAAGCCGCAGAAATGAACGACTCGGTAACCAATGATGCCTTGGTGATACCCAGCAGCTCATTTTCATACTTGGCCGGTAGCTTGCCTTCTTTTTCCAGTTGCTCATTGACTTCGAGAGCACGTGAACGCTCAATCTGCTCGCCACGGAGGAAATTCGACTCGCCAGAATCGGTAATTATGACCTTACGCAGCATCTGACGAATAATGACCTCGATGTGCTTATCATTGATACCAACACCCTGGAGACGGTAAACGTCCTGTATTTCCTTGATCAGGTATTCAGCCAGGTGGGTAACACCACGCAGGCGCAGTATATCGTGCGGGCTAGGCTCACCATCAGCGATAATTTCACCTCGCTCCACGGTTTCACCTTCGAACACATTCACGTTACGCCACTTCGGGATCAGTAGCTCATTTGCCTCACCATGTTCGTCAGTGATTACAAGCCTTTGTTTTCCCTTGGTTTCTTTACCGAAGGAAACGGTACCGGAGGCCTCTGCCATAATTGCCGGATCTTTAGGCTTACGCGCCTCGAACAGGTCAGCAACACGTGGCAGACCACCCGTGATATCACGGGTCTTGGACGATTCCTGCGGAATACGTGCAACAACATCACCGATGCGAACCTGCTCACCATCTTTCAAGTTAACGATCGCACCCGCTGGCAGGGCGTACTGGGCCGGGATCTCCGTACCTTTAAGGAATACAGGATCGCCATTTTCTTCGATCAGACGTACAACCGGACGCAGGTCCTTACCTGCAGAACCACGCTGCTTAGGGTCACTAACAATGGTTGAGCTCAGGCCGGTAATCTCATCAACATGCTTGTTGACGGTGACGCCGTCCTGGAAGTCAACAAACTGAACACGTCCCGCCACTTCGGTAATGATTGGGTGGGTATGCGGATCCCAGCTGGCGACTTCCTGGCCTGCCTTTACAGCCGACTCATCCTTAACACTCAGCACCGCACCGTAAGGGATCTTGTAACGCTCACGCTCACGGCCCTGCTCATCGATAACACCCAACTCACCAGAACGAGAGACAGCAACCAGGTTGCCAGCCTCATTCTCTACAGTTTTGATGGTATGCAGGCGAATCGCACCCTCATTTTTAACGCTGATGTTGCTGGCCGCAGCAGAACGCGATGCCGCACCACCGATATGGAAAGTACGCATGGTCAGCTGTGTGCCTGGCTCACCGATAGACTGGGCTGCCATAACACCGACAGACTCACCAATATTGACCTTGTGGCCACGAGCAAGATCACGACCATAACAGGTCGAACAAACGCCATGATGATTATCACAGGTAATAACCGAACGGACCCTGATTTCATCAATACTAAGCTGCTCAATAACATCAACCCAGTATTCGTCGAGCAGGGTACCTGCAGGAATAGCCACTTCTTCAGTACCAGGCTTACAGGTATCTGTAGCTACGACACGGCCAAGCACACGCTCACGCAGCGGCTCAACAACGTCACCACCCTCGATAATAGGCGTCATGATGACACCTTCCTCGGTACCACAGTCTTCATTAATGATGACCATGTCCTGAGCCACATCGACAAGACGGCGCGTCAGGTAACCCGAGTTAGCAGTCTTCAAAGCGGTATCAGCCAGACCCTTACGAGCACCATGGGTAGAGATAAAGTACTGGAGTACGTTCAGACCTTCACGGAAGTTGGCAGTAATAGGCGTTTCAATGATCGAACCATCCGGCTTAGCCATCAGGCCACGCATACCAGCAAGCTGACGAATCTGCGCGGCAGAACCACGAGCTCCTGAATCAGCCATCATAAAGATCGAGTTGAAAGACGGTTGCGTAACGGTTTCGCCTTCAGCGTTGACGACTTCTTCCTTACCCAGCTTATCCATCATGGCCTTGGCTACACGATCATTCGTGTGTGACCAGATATCAACTACCTTGTTGTAGCGCTCACCATTGGTAACCAGACCTGATGCGTACTGGTCCTCAATTTCCTTAACATCGGCCTCGGCCGCAGCAAGAATCTCGCTCTTTTCTTCTGGAATAACCATATCGTCTGAACAGAAAGAGACGCCGGCGCGGGTCGCCATCTTGAAACCGGTGTACATCAGCTGATCAGCAAAAATTACCGTTTCTTTCAGGCCAACCTGGCGATAACAAGCGTTAATCAGATTCGAGATGTTTTTCTTGGTCAGATCGCGATTGATCAGATCAAATGCCAGCCCCTTAGGCAGGATTTCTGACAGCAGAGTACGGCCGACTGTCGTTTCCAGCAGCGCGCAGGATTCACTGATCTCGCCATCTTCAGCAATTTCATACAAAGGAATTCGGGCTTTGATCTTGGCATGGATATCCACCTGACCAGATGCATAGGCGCGCTTAACCTCTTCAGGGTTAGCAAACACCATGCCCTCGCCCCTGGCGTTAACACGGTCACGTGTCATGTAATACAGACCAAGTACGATATCCTGAGAAGGCACGATGATAGGCTCACCATTCGCAGGAGACAGTACGTTATTGGTCGACATCATCAGGGCACGTGCCTCAAGCTGCGCCTCGATAGACAGCGGCACGTGCACAGCCATCTGGTCACCATCAAAGTCAGCATTGAAAGCCGCACAAACCAGCGGGTGCAGGTTTATTGCCTTACCTTCAATCAGTACCGGCTCGAACGCCTGAATACCCAGACGGTGAAGTGTAGGTGCGCGGTTCAGCATAACGGGATGCTCGCGGATAACATCCTCGAGTACGTCCCAGACCTCGGCACTTTCCTTCTCTACCATCTTCTTGGCGGCCTTGATAGTCGTTGTCAGACCCATGCGGTGCAATTTACCGAAGATAAACGGCTTGAACAGTTCCAGCGCCATTTTCTTGGGCAGACCACACTGATGCAGTTTCAGGGTAGGACCAACAACGATTACAGAACGACCAGAGTAATCAACACGTTTACCCAGCAGGTTCTGGCGGAAACGACCCTGCTTACCCTTGATCATATCTGCAAGAGACTTCAGAGGCCTCTTGTTTGTGCCTGTGATTGCACGACCACGGCGTCCATTGTCCAGCAGCGCATCCACGGATTCCTGCAGCATACGCTTTTCGTTGCGCACGATAATGTCGGGGGCATTCAGCTCGAGCAGGCGCTTGAGACGATTGTTGCGGTTGATAACGCGTCGATACAGGTCATTCAGATCTGATGTCGCGAAACGGCCACCATCCAGAGGAACCAGAGGACGCAGATCGGGTGGCAGAACCGGTAACACGGTCAAGATCATCCACTGTGGGTCATTACCCGACTCGATGAATGACTCAACCAGCTTCAGGCGCTTGGTAATACGCTTGAGTTTGGTTTCCGAACGCGTGCTTTCGATTTCTTCACGCAGTTGCTTACGCTCTTCTTCCAGCTCGATGTCGCCAAGCATGTGGAATACGGCTTCGGCTCCCATGAGGGCCACGAACTCATCTCCATTTTCCTCAATGGCTTCAAGATAGGCTTCATCAGAGAGCAACTGACCGCGCTCCAGTGTAGTCATACCCGGATCAACAACCACGAAGGCCTCGAAGTAAAGAATGCGCTCAATATCGCGCAGAGTCATATCCAGAAGAAGACCAATACGAGAGGGCAGAGACTTCAGGAACCAGATATGGGCAACCGGGCTGGCCAGCTCTATATGGCCCATTCGATCTCGACGGACCTTGGTCTGGGTGACTTCGACACCACACTTCTCACACACGACACCGCGGTGCTTCAGGCGCTTGTACTTACCACACAGACACTCATAGTCCTTAACCGGACCAAAGATCTTAGCGCAGAACAGGCCGTCACGCTCAGGCTTAAAGGTCCTGTAGTTAATGGTCTCGGGCTTCTTAACTTCGCCAAAGGACCAGGAACGAATCATCTCAGGTGATGCCAGCCCAATACGAATGGCATCGAATTCGTCGATGTGTTGTCCCTGCTGTTTAAAAAGATTCAATAAATCTTTCATGTTCTTTTCCGCCTCTCAATCAGAATGACCAGTAATTTCGCAGCGCGAATTACTCGTCATGTTCCAGCTCGATGTTAATACCGAGCGCCCGGATTTCCTTCATCAGTACATTGAAGGATTCAGGCATACTGGCTTCCATTCTGTGGTCACCGTCCACGATGTTCTTATACATCTTGTTACGGCCGTTCACGTCGTCCGACTTAACCGTCAGCATTTCCTGCAGGGTATAGGCCGCACCGTAGGCCTCGAGCGCCCAGACTTCCATCTCACCGAAGCGCTGACCACCGAACTGCGCCTTACCACCCAGCGGCTGCTGAGTAACCAGGCTGTACGGGCCAGTAGAACGTGCATGCATCTTGTCATCGACCAGGTGATTCAGCTTCAGCATGTGCATGTAGCCAACGGTAACAGGACGATCAAACGAGTCACCGGTTCGACCATCATAAAGCGTGGTCTGACCAGACTCTGGCAGGCCGGCCAGCTTCAGCATGGCCTTGATTTCCTCTTCGTGGGCACCGTCGAAGACCGGGGTCGCCATTGGAACACCCTTACGAAGGTTAAACGCCAGATTGACAATTTCTTCGTCTGTCAGAGTATCCAGCTCAACCTTCTGCACTTCCTTGCTGTGGTTGTAGACCTTGTCGAGGAACTTGCGCAGCTCATCGACCTTGGCCTTGGCCTCGATCATCTGGTTTATCTTCTTACCAAGACCCATCGCCGCCCAACCAAGATGCGTTTCCAGCACCTGGCCCACGTTCATACGCGAGGGAACACCCAGCGGGTTCAGAACGATATCGACTGGAGTGCCATCGGCGCTGTATGGCATGTCTTCCACAGGGACGATCATGGAGACAACACCCTTGTTACCGTGGCGACCGGCCATCTTGTCACCAGGCTGCATACGGCGTTTGACGGCGATGTAAACCTTAACCATCTTCAGAACACCAGGCGCCAGGTCATCGCCCTGGGTCAGCTTGGTTTTCTGCTCAACAAACTTATTCTCGAAGGCCTCTTTCTGATCCTTGATCAGCTGAGCCAGGTCTTCGAGCTGCTTGTTAACATCTTCGTTACGCATACGAATCTCGAACCACTTTTCACGCTCAAGATCAGTCAGATAAGACTTGGTGACTTTTGCGCCAGCCTTGAGGCCCGCAGGACCACCTTCAGCAACCTTGCCAGTTACCAGCTTCTCTACACGGCTGTAGATGTCATCTTCATAAATACGACGCTGATCCTGGAGATCCTTACGTACGCTTTCCAGCGCAGTCTCTTCGATCTGCAGGGCACGCTTGTCTTTTTCGACACCATCACGAGTAAAGACACGCACATCGATGACAGTACCTTCCATGCCAGAACCAACACGCAGAGAGGTGTCCTTTACATCGGAGGCCTTCTCACCAAAAATAGCGCGCAGCAGCTTTTCTTCTGGGGTCAGCTGGGTCTCACCCTTAGGGGTGACCTTGCCAACCAGGATGTCGTTCGGCTTAACCTCGGCACCCACGTAGACAATGCCCGACTCATCGAGCTTAGAAAGCAGGCCTTCGCTGACATTTGGAATATCCGCGGTGATCTCCTCGGGGCCCAGCTTGGTATCGCGGGCAACACAGGTCATTTCTTCGATATGAATAGTCGTGAAACGATCTTCCTGAACAACACGCTCAGAGATCAGGATTGAATCCTCGAAGTTGTAACCATTCCATGGCATGAATGCGACCAGCATATTCTGACCAAGCGCCAGCTCACCCATGTCGGTAGAAGCGCCATCAGCTAGTGCATCGCCACGAGCGACAACATCGCCAGGCTTAACCAGAGGCAACTGGTTCATGCAGGTGTTCTGGTTAGAACGGGTGTACTTGGTCAGGTTGTAGATATCGACACCTGCCTCACCGGACACGGTCTCATCATCATTTACACGAACAACAATTCGTGCCGCATCAACCGAATCAACAACACCACCACGACACGCCTTAACAGTGGCGCCGGAGTCCATCGCAACGGTACGCTCCATACCCGTACCAACGATAGGCTTTTCTGAACGCAGACAGGGCACCGCCTGACGCTGCATGTTGGAGCCCATGAGTGCACGGTTCGCATCATCATGCTCGAGGAATGGGATCATTGAAGCCGCTACAGAGACAATCTGACGAGGAGATACATCCATGTACTGAACGCGATCCGGACCGAACAGGCCGAATTCATTCAGGTAACGACAGGAAACCAGGTCACTGGTCAGCGCACCCTTGACGTCCAGCTCAGTATTTGCCTGAGCAATCACATAGTTGCTTTCTTCAATCGCTGACAGGTAATCGATTTCATCGGTCACCTTACCGTCTACAACCTTGCGATATGGGGTTTCCAGGAAACCATAGCTATTGGTCCGCGCATAAACAGCCAGCGAGTTGATCAGACCGATGTTTGGTCCTTCAGGTGTTTCGATAGGACAAACACGACCGTAGTGCGTTGGATGTACGTCACGAACCTCAAAACCAGCACGCTCACGCGTCAGACCACCAGGGCCAAGAGCAGAAATACGACGCTTGTGAGTCACTTCTGACAGAGGGTTGTTCTGATCCATGAACTGTGAAAGCTGCGAAGAACCAAAGAATTCCTTAACAGCTGCAGCGACAGGCTTAGCATTGACCAGGTCCTGAGGCATCAGGCCCTCACTTTCAGCGACGCTCAGACGCTCCTTAACAGCACGCTCTACGCGAACCAGGCCAACACGCAGCACGTTTTCAGCCATTTCGCCGACACTACGTACACGGCGGTTACCCAGATGATCGATATCATCGACCATGCCGTTACCGTTACGAATATCAATCAGGGTCCTCAGGACATCAACAATGTCATCATTATTCAGAACACCTGAACCAGTTTCTTCAGAACGACCCAGGCGCAGGTTGAACTTCATACGTCCAACGGCGGACAGGTCATAACGCTCTTCGGTAAAGAACAGGTTCTGGAACAGGGTCTGGGCTGCCTCTTTGGTTGGCGGCTCACCCGGACGCATCATGCGATAAATTTCAACCTGGGCTTCAAGCTCATTGCGAGAAGGGTCCACATTCAGGGTGGTAGATATATAAGGCCCCTGGTCGAGATCGTTGGTGAACAGAGTCTTGAACTCCTTCACCTTCAGCTCATCCATTTTCTCCAGCAGCTCATCTGTAAGCTCGGAGTTTGCCTCAATAACAACCTCACCAGTCGACTCATCAACGACGTCATGAGCCAGAACCTTACCAACCAGGTATTCTGCAGGCACTTCCAGATTTTTAACGGATGCCTTATCCAGCTCTCGGATATGACGCGCCGTTATACGGCGGCCAGCTTCAACGATAACCTTGGACTTAACCTTGATATCAAAGGCAGCAATTTCACCGCGCAGACGCTCAGGAACCAACTCAAGACTGTAAGCATCCTTGGTGCGCTTGAAACTATTCTTCTGGAAGAACATATCCAGGATCTGGACCGTATCATAGCCAAGTGCGCGCAGAAGAATAGTAGCTGGCAGCTTACGACGACGGTCGATACGAACGAAGACGTTGTCCTTTGGATCGAATTCAAAATCAAGCCATGAGCCACGGTAAGGAATGACGCGCGCATTAAACAGCAGCTTGCCAGAAGAATGGGTTTTGCCCTTATCGTGATCAAAGAACACACCGGGAGAACGATGCAGCTGAGATACTATGACACGCTCGGTACCATTGATAACAAAGGTGCCGTTCTCAGTCATCAGAGGCAGCTCGCCCATATAGACTTCCTGCTCCTTAATATCCTTGACGACATTTGAGCCTGCTGGCGCATCTTTATCCATGATGACCAGGCGCAAGGTTACGCGTAAAGGTGCCGCATAGGTCAGGCCACGCAGCTGGCATTCCTTAACATCGAATACCGGATCACCCAAGCGGTAAGTGACATACTCGAGGCGAACAGTGCCGGAATAGCTTTCAATTGGGAAAACTGAGCTAAACGCGCTGTGAAGACCGACATCACTACGGTCTTCCGCCTTCTTGTCCAATTGAAGGAACTGACGATATGAATCTACCTGGATCGCCAGAAGGTAGGGAGCTTCCAGAATCTGGGGACGCTTTCCGAAATCCTTGCGAATTCGTTTCTTTTCGGTGTAGCTATAAGCCATCACGATTCCTCACACTGAAGATAAGGGTTGGTGCTTGTCGGAATACAGATTGAGTCACCTGCATTCCATCAAACACCAAAAACTGGTCGCCGGAAAACCGGCAAAAATAAAACAGGAAAAGGCCGGCGGTTAAAAAACCGCCAGCCTGATCCTTTTAGCCAAGTCGCGAACGATGAACCAATTACTTGAGTTCTACGCTAGCGCCAGCCTCTTCAAGCTGCTTCTTGATATCTTCAGCTTCGTCCTTAGAAGCGCCTTCCTTAATGGTAGAAGGAGCGCCTTCAACCATATCCTTAGCTTCCTTCAGGCCTAGACCGGTGATACCACGAACAACCTTGATAACAGCAACCTTGTTGCTGCCGAAGCTTGACATAACAACGTCAAACTCGTCTTTTTCTGCAGCAGCAGCGGCTTCACCACCACCTGCAGCAACTGGAGCAGCAGCAACTGCAGCAGCAGCTGATACACCAAACTTTTCTTCCATATCAGAGATCAGATCAACGATCTCCATAACAGTCATATTGGAAATCGCTTCCAAGATGTCGTCTTTTGATACTGCCATGATAATTACTCCTAAAAAATAATCTGAATCAGAAAGCCCAGAAATCTAACGGCGGCTTATTGCTTGGCATCGCGTACCGCTGCAACGGTACGTACCAGCTTGCCAGGAACCTCGTTGACGGTACGCGCGAACTTGTCGAGCGGCGCCTTCATCACAGCCATCAGCATGCTGATTGCCTGATCACGAGTAGGCAGGCTAGCGAGCCTGTCAATTTCAGAAGCGGCCAGAGCCTCGCCACCAACTGCGAGAACCTTAACCACCAGCTTTTCGTGCTCTTTGGCGAAGTCCTTAACAACACGAGCTGCCGAGCCAGGATCTTCCTGGGACAGGGCAAGCACGAGTGGACCTACTAGCTGATCATTCATGCATTCAAATTCAGTACCTTCGAAAGCACGACGAGCCAGAGTATTCTTCACCACGCGAAGATAAACACCACCCTCACGCGCCTTAACGCGCAGAGCAGTCATTTCCTCAACGGTCAGACCACGGTACTCTGCAGCAACCGCGGAATGAGCACTTTGAGCCACCGTAGCAACCTCTGAGACAACCTGTTTCTTGTCTGCGAGACTTAAAGCCACGATACAATCTCCTGGTAACGATGGAATTAACTTCCATCGTGGTTAGTTGAGCAACTTATTAAGTTGCCACCTTAACGGTTTTCCTCACCAGGAACTCCTGATTCAGATACACCGTCTGCGCAGGCTGTAAGATTAAGCCCGAAAGCACCTGCGGTCTTTGACGTCAGCCGCTTCCCTGCGACCCACCAAAGTTCAAAATTTAAATAGCGAGCGTCGCCTGATCTATGGCAACACCTGGACCCATGGTGGCAGATACTTTTACAGCACGGATATATGAACCCTTAGCTGCAGAAGGTTTCGCCTTAATCAGATCCGCCAGCAACGCATTCAGGTTTTCAACCAGCGCAGCAGGCTCAAAATCAACTTTTCCGATTGGGCAGTGAATAATGCCGCCTTTATCAGTTCTGTAGCGCACCTGACCAGACTTGGCATTTTTAACAGCTGTTTCAACATCAGCAGTTACAGTCCCAACCTTCGGGTTAGGCATCAGACCGCGAGGCCCCAGAATCTGGCCCAGCTGACCAACAACACGCATGGCATCAGGCGTAGCAATAACAACATCAAAGTCCATATTGCCCTTTTTAACGTCTTCGGCCAGATCTTCAAAACCAACGATATCGGCCCCTGCTGCCTTGGCCTTTTCTGCGTTTTCACCCTGAGCAAAAACCGCTACACGCACTTCTTTACCAGTGCCGTTAGGCAGAATACTTGCGCCGCGCACAACCTGGTCTGATTTGCGTGGATCAACACCCAGGTTGATCGCCACATCAACCGACTGCTTGAAATTGGCCGCAGGCATTTTCTTAATCAGATCAAATGCCTCAGTAGCATCATATGCCTTATCCGCCTCGACCATCTCGATAGAGGCCTTCATTCTCTTACCAAGCTTTGCCATTTACACACCCTCCACATCAAGGCCCATGCTGCGAGCAGTTCCTGCAATGATATTTACCGCCGCATCCATATCTGCCGCATTCAGGTCTGCCATCTTAGTTGTGGCAATTTCTTCCAGCTGAGCGCGCGTCACTTTGCCTACCTTGGCGGTATTTGGCGTACCACTGCCCTTCTGGATACCGGCTGCTTTCTTCAGAAGAATTGAAGCCGGAGGGGTCTTGGTAATAAAGGTGAAGCTCTTGTCGTTATATACAGTAATTACAACCGGGACCGGCAGACCATTTTCCATATTCTGGGTCTGCGCATTAAACGCCTTACAGAACTCCATAATGTTCACACCATGCTGACCCAGAGCCGGACCAACCGGTGGACTTGGATTTGCAGAACCCGCAGGCACCTGCAACTTGATATACGAATCTACTTTCTTAGCCATCTTACTATTTACTCCTAATACGGGTGCGAGCGCCTTTCGGCTCCCCGGTTAGCCAGCTATATCGCCGGATCAGGCCTTCTCCACCTGGTGGAACTCAAGTTCCACAGGCGTAGAACGCCCAAAAATCTGTACCGCCACCAGAAGGCGACTTTTTTCGTAGTTAACCTCTTCAACGACACCATTAAAGTCATTGAATGGGCCATCGCAGACACGAACAACTTCGCCGGGCTCAAACAACACCTTAGGCCTTGGCTTCTCAACACCTTCCTGAACCCTGCTCAGGATCGCATCCGCCTCTGCATCTGAAATAGGCGCAGGCTTATCAGTTGACCCACCAATAAAACCAAGAACCTTGGGCACACTTTTTACCAGGTGCCAGGTCTCATCATTCATCTCCATCTGCACCAGGACATAACCTGGGAAAAACTTACGCTCGCTCTTGCGCTTCTGACCTTCACGCATCTCGACCACCTCTTCGGTAGGCACGAGAATCTCACCGAAGCTATCCTCCAGGCCTGCGCGCTTAATACGATCTTCCAGCGAGCGCTTTACCTGCGATTCAAAATTTGAATACGCATGAACAACATACCAACGCAATGACATCCAGGACCCCTTAGGCAATCACGAACTGAACAGCCCAGCCGAGCAGCATGTCCAGCAACCACAAAAAGATACCCATGACCAGGACCATGACAAACACGGCCAGCGTAGTCTGCACAGTCTCACCCCTGGAGGGCCACACCATTTTGCGCAACTCAACTCGGGACTCTTTTAGAAACCCCCAAGTGCGCTGACCGACTGCAGTAGTAAACACCACACCCAAAGCCATCAGGACAAAAGCCAGCAGGCCAAGCACCCGGTACAGAAATGCCTGATCTTCAAAATAATAATATCCGGCCACACCACCAGTTAGCAGCGCAAGCGCAAACACCATCTTGACTGTATCTAAAGGCGATGACTGATCTTCAGGCTTAGATGCCATTAATAACTCCGCAACCAATCAGAATAAGGAAAGATGGCAGGCCAGGAGGGACTTGAACCCCCAACCTGCGGTTTTGGAGACCGCTGCTCTGCCAATTGAGCTACTGGCC
>CAZXNH010000008.1:0-32097 GCA_964641615.1 uncultured Ectothiorhodospiraceae bacterium
GGTGGCGCCTTATGGCTCCACCACTGTTAATCCCAATGCCGACCAACTCTGCATGCCACCGCGATAGTACTTAATTTTCGCTGCGGGATATCCCATCTTCAGCAGCTTGTTAATCGCCGTAGGTGACTGACCACACCAATTGCCATTGCAATACATTACCAGGGTTTTGGCATTGGAGAAGTCATAGGTGTTTCCAACCAGCACATCGAACTGGTCTTCCATGACTTCCATGGTGGAGTCACTGCTCTTGAATTCAGTAAAGGGGATGCTCACGGCTCCCGGGATCATGCCGCTGAGCCTGATCCAGTCCCTGGTGCGTGAATCGATAATGATGATCGAATCATCACCATCAGAGTGCTGCTTGATATAGTCGATCAGTTCCAGTTCGCCGATGGTCTCAATGACGTGTGGTGAGAAAGGGTTCATGGGCTGGATCTTACCGCGCCCGGTTGCCCGGTAGAACTCTACAATCTGGTTTTTCTTTTCCTGTTTACGCTGAATCACGACGGGCTTGCCGTTGTGCATCACTTCAACACTGATCACGCCGGGGGCGATGAGAACCTGTTTGCTTTTACCTTCTTCAGCATATGCGGTACTTATACCGAGCACCCCTATCAGGGCCAGGATGTGTAGATAGTATTTATTCATCTTCCGCGTACCTGTTTATTGCTGGTGGTATAAGTTTTTCAAGTTTAGGCCTGTGCCTGTTGTTCCTGCAATTTCTGCTGTGCCGCATGGTGGTCGCGGGCAAGCAGTAAATAAAATGCGGGAACAACGAACAGGGTAAACAGGGTGCCTATGCCCAGACCTGTAGCGATGACCAGGCCGATATCAAAACGACTGACGGCGCCGGGTCCTGAAGCGGTAAGCAGGGGCACCATGGCAACCACCATGGCGACAGTGGTCATCAGGATAGGGCGTAGTCGTATGGCCGAGGCGCGTTCCACCGCACTGCGTTTATCCAGGCCTTCCTTGATCTGTAGCTGGTTGGAAAACTCCACGATAAGGATGCCATTTTTCGCAATCAGGCCGATCAGGGTGATCAGGCCCACCTGGGTATAAATATTGACCGAGGCGAAGCCGAGCATCATGAAGGCCAGGGCGCTGGCCAGAGATAGCGGCACCGAGATCAGAATGATGAGCGGGTCACGCCAGCTTTCAAACTGTGCAGCCAGTACCAGGTAGATGACCAGTAAGGACATGAAAAAGGTAATCAGAAGGGCGCTGCCCTGCTGGACATACTGCCTGGATTCTCCGGTGTAATCCCAGCCATATCCGCGCGGGAATAACTCAGCGGCAGTCTCTTCGAGGAAGGCGATGGCGTCACCCTGGGTAACATTGGGGGGCATAAGCCCCTGAACGGTCAGGCTATTGAGCTGCTGGAACTGGGTACGCTTACTCGGCTCTACAACTTTCTCAAAGGTAACCAGGGAAGATAAGGGGACCTGGCTGCCGGATGCCGTGCTGAGGTAATAGTTTGCCAGAGCCTCAGTATTCATGCGCTCCTTGTCTTCGATCTGCGCGATGACCTTGTAACTGCGGCCCTGGAGACTGAAACGGTTCACATACTGGCCACTGAGGGCATTGGCAAGGTTGCGCCCTATTTCCTGCATGGAGATGCCGAGGTCGCCGGCACGGTCACGATCGATCACGAGATTGATCTTTGGCCGATTAAACTGCAGATCTTTTTGCAGGAAGATGAACTTGCCACTTTCCATGGCCTTGCCAATCAGGGCATCAGCCATCTCATCCATCTGGCGATAGTCGGCATCACTGGTCATGACAAACTGCAGCGGGAAGCCGCCACCGGTACCGGGCAGGCTGGGGCGGGGCACCATGGCAATCTGGAAGCCGGCGATCTGGCTCACCTTGCCCTGTACCTCGGGCCGGATCTCCATCTGCGATCGTTCACGCTGGGATTGTGGCGGCATTTTGAAACCGCCGAAGACCAGGTTGTTATCACCGAAGCCCAGGATCAGGAAACTCTCTTTATATTCGGGTACCGACTCGAAGGTCTCGACAATCTCTCGCGTGTAGGTCTCGTTGTAATCCAGGGTTGCGGTCTGTGGGCCCTGGGCAAAGAAGAACAGGATGCCCTGATCCTCGGTAGGAGCGAGTTCGTTCTGCGACAGGATGAACATGAAATAGATACTGACCATGACGACGGCACTGAAGACGACGACGGCCCAGGGGTATTCGATGACGCTATGCAGGGCGCGTTGATAACGAGTGGCAAGCCCATTGAAAAAGTTTTCGACGGCATGTTCGAAGCGGCCTTCTTTAGAGGCCTCGACCAGCACACGGGAGCCCAGCATGGGCGCCAGTGTCAGTGCGACAACACCAGAGATAACCACCGCGCCGGCCAGGGCAAAGGCAAACTCGGTGAACAGGGTGCCGACCAGTCCGCCCATGAATCCGATTGGCGCATAGACGGCAACCAGGGTGGTGGTCATGGAGATGATAGGCAGCCCCAGTTCTCTCGCCCCCTGGATGGCAGCATTGAAACGTGTCTCGCCGGCTGCCAGGTGTCGGTGTACGTTCTCGACCACGACGATGGCATCATCCACCACCAGGCCGATGGCCAGCACCATGGCCAGCAGGGTGAGCAGGTTGAGCGAGAAGCCCATCAACAGCATCAGGAAGGCAGCACCAATCAGGGAAAGCGGTACTGTCACTGCCGGGATCAGGGCGGCACGTAAAGAGCCCAGTGACAGGTAGATGACGACCAGTACGATAAGTACCGCCTCGGCCAGGGTCTTGATGACCTCGTCGATAGAGTCCTGGATAAATTCACTGGCGTCATAGGGCAGCACTAGCTGCATACCCTCGGGTACCTGGGTCTTGATCTTTTCAAACTCGGCACGAACCAGCTGGGCAACGGTGAGTGGGTTGGCACCCGGTGCCTGGGTAATACCCATGAAGATGGCGTTCTTACCCTTGTACCAGTTGGTGGAGTTGTAGTCTTCTGCACCCAGTTCTATACGCCCGATATCCTCGAGGCGAATCAGGGTGTCGTTATTTTCAGTAATGATTAGTCGACGAAAGTCTTCAACGGTCGAGACATCGGTGTCTGCCCCCAGGTCTATCTGTACATAGTTCTCCTGGATCATGCCTACGCCGGACAGATAGTTATTGGCACGCAGGGCATCGGCAATATCTGCAGGCGTCAGACCGAAGGCAGCCATACGATCGGGTTCCAGCCAGATGCGCATGGCGAAGGTCTTGTTACCCAGTAGCTCTGCCTTGCCGACACCTTCTACGGCCTGCAACTTCGGTTGTACGACGCGCAGCAGGTAATCCGTGATCTGTGCCGGCAACATGCTGTCGCTGTAGAAGGCCATGTACATGAGTGCGGTACGGTCACCCGTTTGTGAAGTGATCACCGGGTCATCGGCCTCCGAGGGCAGCACGTTACGTCGGCTGGAGACCTTGGCCTGTATCTCGGCTACGGCGGCATTGGGATCATAGTTGAGACGCATATGCGCCTCGATAGTGGAGATACCCTGCTTGCTGGTAGAAGAGAGATAATCGATGCCATCAGCCTCGGCTATCGCCTGTTGCAGTGGCGTGGTGATAAAGCCCTGTACCAGTTCACTGCTGGCACCGGGGTAGGTCGTCGTCACCGTAACGACCGTGTCCTGTGTCTCGGGATACTGGCGTACTTCCAGTGATGTCATGGCACGCAGGCCAAGCACCAGGATCAGCAGGCTGATAACACTGGCCAGTACGGGGCGGTGAATAAAGAGGTCAGTAAACTTCATTCACTGGCCTCGCGTTCAGACGGTGACGGCTTGCTATCAATCTGAACGGCCATGCCATTACGCAATTTCACCTGGCCCGCGGCAACGACCTGTTCTCCGGCCTTAAGCCCTTTGGTAATCTCTACGCGTCCCTCGCGTGTTGCACCGGTAGTGACCTGACGATAACTGATCGTGTTGCCAGTATCTGATGCCTCGATGACATACACGTATTCACCGTAGGGGTTGTAGGTGATTGCAGTATCTGGGAGCGTAAGCACATCCAGCATTTCCGGCATCAGAATCTCGACATAGGCAAACATACCAGGCTGTAAACGTTCACCAGGGTTATCCAGCGCTGCGCGCACGCTGATGCTACGGGTGCCGGCATCGATCTTAGGGGTAATGGCGGTAATTGAGCCTTCGAATAACTCGTCAGGATAGGCTTGCACCTTTACGCGGATAGCCTGGCCGACAGACAGTTTTGCCAGGGAACGTTCGGGTACCGAGAAGTCAGCATGAATCTTCTCTAGTGAGGTCAGAGAAACAATAAGGGTACCGGCGGGAAGATACTGTCCCTGGTTGATCTGGCGGATACCGAGCCTGCCGTCGAAAGGGGCCTTGATGCGTTTCTTTTCCAGCAGGGCCTTCTTTAGTTCGATGGTGGCATTGGCCTCCTGCAGCAATACCTCGTTCTCATCGTATTCAGATTGCGAGGTCATCTTGTCGCCAATCAGTTTTTTTGATCGATTAAAGCGCACCTTGGCAAGGCGCTGCAGGGCGACATAGCGTTGCAGTTCTGCCTCGTCCGTGGCGGTATCCATCTCGAGCAGGAGCTGCCCCTTTTCAACTGCCTCACCGGATTTGAAATGGATGTTCTTAATCGTGCCGGCTACTTCGTTGGTGATGTCGATGCCGGCATCAACAGTCAGACTGCCGACCGTTGAGAGAGAGGGCAGCCATGATTCTTCTTTAACCGTGGCCACCGCGACTACCGGAGGCGGTGGTGCCTGTCGGTTTGCCTGGGCAGACTGGATCTGCATGATCTTGGTGCCAAACAGACCGCCGAATATTACGGCAGAAAAAACGATAACGATGATCAGGCGTTTCAACATAATTCACCCGGGGTAAGAAGTGGGCTGCAAGGAGTGTAAGAGTATAACGCCGTGATGTGATGTTTTTGTAATAAACCTTATACCTTGTGCTCTTATATCAAAACGCCCCTGTAAAAAGGGGCGTTAGATTAGGCAGGTATGCGCTAGGGGTTATTCCATACCGAGAATAAAGTCCCACTGCTGTTTTGTGACGGGCATGATGGAAAGGCGGTTGCCCTTGCGCACCAGGGGCATATCTTCGATCTCTGCGGTTTCCTTGAGCTCGGCCAGCGAGATGGTGCGTTTCAGCTTTTTCTTGAACTTCACATCGACCATGTACCAGCGCGGATTGTCCGGGTCACTCTTGGGGTCGTAGTACTTGGCTTCTGGATCAAAGGCAGTGTGATCGGGGTAGCCTTCCTTAACGACTTCCATGATGCCGACGATGCCGGGGACATCGGTGTTGGAATGATAGAAAAAAACCAGGTCACCTTTTTTCATGTCATCACGCATCATGTTGCGGGCCTGGTAGTTACGTACTCCATCCCAGGGCTCAACCTTGACCTCTTTCAGGTCGTCGATACCAAAGACGTCGGGTTCAGATTTCATTAACCAGTAATTCATTGAAGTGCTTCTCTAGAAAATGTTTGGAAAGGGTTCCAGACCGGGCATTGAATTTCAAGTGCCTGAGCATTGTCAGGGGCTTAACGTCTGAACATCTGCAAGTGATCTTCAGTGATTACCCCCTGGAGATTGACGTCCCAGAAATGCGATTCCAGGTGTGGCACCTGCTGGAAGTGATAGGCGAGGCCGATAAACCAGGGCCTTAACCAGTAGGAGCGCTGATTAAGAAAGGCAAAGGTGCGGTCGTAATAGCCACCTCCCATGCCGAGGCGGTGCCCCTCATTGTCGAAGGCAACTAGCGGTGCCAGTACCAGGTCGATCTGGGTTGCCTTGACGAGGTCACGCCGGCTGAAGACGGGTTCGGTAATACCGTATCGGTTCAGGTGCATGGCCTGTCCGGGCTGGTGACGCACAAACCAAAGTTTGCCATCTCCCAGCGGTGAGAGGATAGGTAGTAATACGGTTTTGTTCAGGGCCCAGCAGGTTTCGATGATGTCCTGCGTGTCTACCTCGCCACGGCTGGACAGGTAACAGGCTATACGTTGGCTGCTTTTAAATAGCGCTGAGTCGATCAGGTGTTCGGTGATAGCCAGGCTGGATTCGAAAATGGCCTGGTCATTGAGTGACTGGCGCTGGCTGCGGATCTTGCGGCGGAGGTTTTCTCTGTCGGACATAGTAAAGGGCACGCTCCACAGTGCCGTGGCTAACCTTTAACCTTGAACCAAAGGTTCAAGTGGGAACTTCGGTGATATCGTCAGGCTTCCCGCCGTAGCGGTAATGCACACAGTTATCAGCAAACCTGCTCCCGGGGCATCGTAATTAGGCTCAAGGGTTTTACCCGGTTAGCTCACGAACACCGCAGAGGTGCCCAAACTTAATTCTAACTTAAAGCTCCATTTGCTGCCCGTTTTCCAGGGCATGCTCAATCTTTTCCTGAAGAAGCTTGATACGGTTAGTAACCGAGTGGCTAAGGTCTTCGCGGGAATTGCGTTGCTGGAGCAATTCATGGGTCAGGTTCAGGGCAGCCATTACGGCAATACGGTCAGAGCCTATGACCTTGCCGCCATCCCTGATTTCCTGCATGCGTGTATTGAGCAGATTCGCTGAGGCGATCAGTGCACTTTGTTCATCCTCAGGACAGGAAACGCGATAGTCCTTGTCGAGGATGTGCACATCGACGGCCTTCATGGAATCCGAACTCATGCAGTTTCCTCCAGCGCGCGCAGTCGGGCGATGATGTTCTCGACCTTGGTGCGTGCCACTTCGTTCTGCTTGATCAGGTTCATGCGCTCATCGTTAAGGTCGCCCTGGCGCTCACGCAACAGGCGATTCTCTTCTTTGAGACGTTCGCAGGTGTGGATCAGCTCGTTGATACGAAACTCGAGCTTTTTCAGCTCCTGCTCGGCGATATCATTTATTTGTTCTTTTTCCATAAGCTCAGAGTCTAGGCGGGGAATCCAATATGGTCAATAAGTCCGTCACCGTCTGGCCTCATCAGGGCCTGATTGGGGTATGATGGCAGCTTGAATATTGATGCGTCATAAAGCCCTGAAAGGGCCGCATAAAGGCCTGGAAGATTACTCATGATCGAACTGGATTCTCTCGAACTCAGCCTTAAGCGCGTAGACTCGCCACTCACCGCCGTTGAACTGCACGGCCTGCTCACGGGCATGCTATCGGCGTCATATGCCATATCATTTGAAAAGCTGCTGGGTGAGATACTAGAAGAAGAGCAGGACCCCGCCGATGCCCTGGTCAGGGAAGCGGTTAAGGCCTTCAAGCAGCTTTTTGATGAGATGAAGTCGATCCTCAATGATCCCGAGCTGGGCTTTGAGCTGATGCTACCCGATGAAGAACATCCACTGCCGAAACGCCTGCAGGCACTGGGGCAGTGGTGCCAGGGATTTGTCTATGGTGTAGGTCGTGGCGGTGTCACGACAGCTACACTCAAAGGAGATGCTGCGGAATTGCTCAAGGACTTTGCAGAGATCTCCCGAATTAGCGAGGAGGCTGAAGGTGGGGATGATGACGAGGAGGCCTACATGGAGCTGGTGGAATATATCCGCGTAGGTGTCCTGCTGATTAATGAGGAGCTGCAGCCCTTCAAGGCGCCTCCCGTGATGCAGTAGAATCGGAGTCAGCTATGAGTCTTCCCGTATCAGAATTTGCACGTCGCCGCCGTCATTTCATGCGCATGATGGAGCCGGACTCCATTGCCATTCTGCCTTCGGGCATGCCTTCCACGCGCAACCGCGACGTTGAGTATCCCTTCCGCCAGGATAGTGACTTCCTGTACATGACCGGTTTCCACGAGCCCGAGGCCGTAATGGTGCTGGTGCCCGGTCGCAAGAGTGGCCAGTACCTGATGTTCTGTCGCGAGCGCGACGAGGTGATGGAAACCTGGCATGGTCGTCGTGCCGGGCTTGAAGGCGTAATGGAAAAATACGGCGCGGATGACGCCTTCCCGATCAGCGATATCGATGACATCCTGCCTGGCCTGCTCGAGGACCGGGAGCGCGTCTATTACACCATGGGCTGTGATCCCGAGTTCGATAACAAGCTGATGGGCTGGGTGAACCAGATTCGCTCCCACTCGCGCTCAGGTACGCATCCGCCGCACGAATTTACTACCCTTGAATACCTGGTGCATGACATGCGCCTGTTCAAGTCAGCTGCCGAAATCAAGGCCATGAAGAAGGCGGCGCAGGTCTCGGTCCAGGCACATAAACGCGCCATGCAGGTCTGTAAACCGGGCATGACCGAGTACGAGATCGAGGCTGAGTTCCTGCATGAATATCATCGGCACAAGATGGAGCCTGCCTATCCCTCCATCGTTGGTGGTGGTGCGAATGGCTGCATCCTGCATTACACCGATAATTCCGATGTACTCAATGATGGTGATCTGTTGCTGATTGATGCCGGTGCTGAATACGAAGGCTATGCCAGTGACATCACCCGTACCTTCCCGGTTAACGGCAAATACAGTCCGGCACAGCGCGCGATTTATGAACTGGTGTTAAAGGCGCAGAAGGCAGCTATCGCCAGGGTGAAACCCGGCAATCACTGGGATGATCCGCACATGGCAGCGGTACGCACGCTGACAAAGGGGCTGGTTGATCTGGGGCTGCTCAAGGGGCGTCCAGCCGATCTCGTGAAGAAGGGCGCATACCGTAAGTTTTATATGCATCGCACCGGCCACTGGCTGGGACTGGATGTGCATGACGTCGGTGACTACAAGCTTGATGAAGACTGGCGTCTGCTTGAGCCAGGTATGGTGCTGACGGTTGAGCCTGGCCTTTATATTCCTGCCGGCACTAAAGGCATCTCGCGCAAGTGGTGGAATATCGGGGTGCGCATTGAAGATGACGTGCTGGTGACTAAAAATGGTTGCGAGGTACTGACCCATGGTGTGCCTAGCGAGGTCGATGAGATCGAAGCGCTGATGGCAGGTGCTGAACTACAGGCTACAAAAAAGCCAGCTCGTAAGAGCCCTAAGAAAAAGCGTAGCGTGAAAAAGAAAACGGTTAAGAAGAAAGCTGCGAAGAAAAAAGTCGTAAAGAAGAAGAAAGCCGTAAAGAAGAAGACAGTTAAGAAAAAGATCGTCAAGAAAAAGGCCAGGAAATGACCCAGGCCGAATACGATTTTGATGTCCTGATTATCGGTGGTGGCATGGTTGGCGGCAGCCTGGCCGTGGCACTGGGAGAGACGGAGTGTCGTATTGGCCTTGTAGAGGCATTTCCTTATGGCGCAGGTCAGCAGCCTGCCTACGACGACCGCTCTATTGCACTGGCCTATGGTTCGGCGCGTATCTTCGAGGCTATGGGGCTCTGGCCCGATCTTGAGCCCGAGGCCACCCCCATCAAAAAGATCCATGTCTCCGACCGGGGTCATCTTGGCACGACAAAACTGGATTGCAGTGAAGAACATGTCGACGCCCTGGGTTATGTCATCGAAAGCCGTAGTGTAGGCCGGGTGCTGAGTGAACGTTTTCCTGATGTGTCCAATCTGGAAGTCATGGCCCCGGCCAGACTCGAGTCGCTGGAACAGCATGCGGACCATGTTCAGGCCAGTCTGGATTGTGAAGGCGAAAAGCGCACAGTCACTGCCCGACTGATGGTGGCGGCCGATGGCACCATGTCGCCAGTCCGCAAGATGCTCGGCATTGAAGTGGAGCGTCATGATTATCAGCAGGCGGCGCTGATTGCGAATATTAGTACCGAGAAGGCACATAACTTTGTTGCTTATGAGCGGTTTACTGAGAATGGTCCGCTAGCGCTGCTGCCCATGAGTGATGGTCGATGCTCGCTGGTGTGGACGCATAAGACAGAAGAGCTGGCAGCGACCGAGGCCCTGGATGATGAGACCTTCCTGAAAAAGCTGCAGGAACGTTTTGGTTATCGCCTGGGCCGTTTTACCCGGGTCGGCCAGCGCGCCAGTTATCCTCTGGCCCTGATGCGGGCCAAAGAAGATTTCAGGGGCAGGGTGGTACTGATCGGCAATGCCTCGCATACCCTGCATCCGGTAGCCGGCCAGGGCTTTAACCTGGGCCTGCGTGACGTGGCGGTACTGGCCGACCTGTTGTTTGATGCCGCCCAGAATAAGCAGGATCCGGGTAACCGAGACCTGCTGAATCAATATAGTGGCTGGCGGCATGAAGATATGGAGCGCGTATCGCAGTACACCGACTTTCTTGTGCGCGTGTTTTCTAATCCCTGGGGCCCGGTGGCTCATGCGCGTGCCTGTGGCCTGACTGCCGCCAATATCCTGAAGCCGGTTAAACGCACCCTGGTCAGGCAGAGTATGGGGCTGCAGGGGCATCTGCCCAGACTGGCCCGTGGCCTGCCTCTGCATGCTTACCCCGGAAGGGAGGCGCAATGAAACACTATGACGTCATTATCGTCGGTGGCGGCATGGTTGGCGCTGCCCTGGCCTGTGCCCTGGCCGAACAGCATCGTTCCGTAGCGATTATCGAGGCCTTCGAACCTGAGCCTTATTCTCCAGGCGATGATTTTGAGTTGCGTGTTTCCGCCATCAGTCGCGCCTCACAGCAGGTGTTTGAAAACCTGGATGTCTGGCCTCTGATCATGCAGCGCCGTATGGCAGCCTATGACCGCATGGTGGTCTGGGACGAGGGCACCGCAGGTATTATCCATTTCGATGCCGCTGATATCGCCGAGCCCAACCTGGGGCATATCATCGAGAACCGTATTATCCAGACTGCCCTGCTGGAAAAAATAGCCGTACTGGATGATGTTGACCTGCTCTGCCCCGAGCGCGTGGAAAAGATTGGCTATCACGAAGACAGGGTAGTTGTCGATCTGGAATCGGGCGTGCAACTGGAGTCAGCACTGCTGGTCGGTGCCGATGGTGCGCGATCCCAGGTACGTCAGGGAGCAGGGATTGGGCATTCAGTTGTTCGTGATTACGGACAGAAGGCCATCGTCTGTGTGGCCAGGACAGAAAACCCCCACGAGTACACAGCCTGGCAACGTTTCCTGGATACCGGTCCTCTGGCCTTCCTGCCGCTACCCGATGTGCATTACTCCTCCATCGTCTGGTCGGCCGATAGTGATTATGCTGATGAGCTGATGGCCCTGTCTGATGAAGATTTCATGGCACGTATGGGTATGGCTTTTGAGTACAGGCTTGGCGGCGTAACGTGGACCAGTGAGCGGGCGGCTTTCCCTCTGCGTGGTACGCAGGCTGAGCACTATGTATTGCCGAGACTGGCCCTGGTCGGGGATGCGGCGCATACCATTCACCCACTGGCAGGACAGGGCGTCAACCTGGGCCTGCTGGATGCTGCGGCCCTGGCCGAGGCGCTCGAGGGTGAGCGTGATCCCGGGCGCCTGCTCACCCTGCGTCGTTACGAGCGTGCACGTCGTGGTGAGAACACCATCATGATGCATAGCATGGAAGGTTTTCAGCGCCTGTTTGGCAGCCAGTTGCCTGTAGTCAGTATGCTCAGGGGAATGGGCCTGTCACTGGTTGATCGAACACCCATGCTCAAGCAGCAGTTTATGTACCAGGCCCTGGGTGTTACCGGTGAGCGTCCGGTACTGGCCCGACCGCGCTAGTTCTTCGCGATCTCTGCCGCCCTGTGCAGGGCACCGATTAATCCAGTACGTGTCGTCATAACGACATTCAGGGGTATCTGTTCCAGCAGAGATGCCATGGGTGGTTTGTCGCGGAAGGCCTCAAGGAATTGCGGCTGCTGTAACAAGGGCAGAATCTTTGGGGCAATGCCGCCAGCAATAAACAAGCCTCCACGTGGTAGATAACTCAGGGCAAGGTCGCCCAGCTGGCTGGCGTAGATATCAGCGAAGATCTGCATAGTCTTCCTGGCAAAACTGTCTTCACTGTTAAATGCTGCCTCACTGATCGCTGCCGAGGCATCTCCATCCTGCATTTTCCTGCCCAAGGCTGTTTCAGGTTCGAGCTTAAGTGCCTCGGCAACGAATGCACCAATGCGTGCAATGCCCGGACCTGAAAGCAGGAACTCGCGACTGCAATGTCCGTTCTTTTCCAGCCAGTAATGCAGAAGGTCCAGTTGTTCCTGGTTGGCGGGCGCAAAACCTACATGGCCGCCTTCGCTGGGAAACACATGGCTTTTTTCTTCCCGATGATCCAGCAGGCAGACACCAAGCCCCGTGCCGGCCCCCACGGCAAGCATGGCAGCTCCTGGTTTGGGCGCCCCTGCCTGTAGCGGGATCAGGTCTTCGCGTTCAAGATGCGGCAGGGCAAAACCCACCGCAGCAAAGTCGTTAATGATTGAAACAGGTGCTCCGCCCAGGTGGGCAGAAATTGATTCGCTGTCGGCTGTCCAGGGAAGGTTTGTGAGCCTGGAATGGCTGTGCCCATCTTTCTCCTGTACCGGGCCGGCTACTGCCAGGGTGGCGGCAGAAATCTGATCGCCTGGGATATCGGCGAGCTGCAGGAAGTGATCAAGCAGAGGTTCGATATCTTTGTAATCTGCACTAGGCAACTGCGTTTCGAACTGCATCTGGAGCTGCCCCTGTTCGATATGTGCCAGCCCCATTAGCGCCTTGGTGCCACCGATGTCAGCTGCCAGCAGATACATGTTCAGGAGTCCTGTCTCATTGTGACCTGGTTACTGAGCTGAACAAAGTCAGCGACAGAAAGATGCTCAGGTCTAAGTGAAGAGTCGATGCCAGTTTTTGCAAAATCCTCATCGAAACAGATTTTTTGCAGGGCCTTGCGCAGGGTCTTGCGTCGTTGTGAAAAGGCCTGGTTTACAATCTGGGCAAACAGGCGTTCATCCTGGGCAACATGGGGCAGGGTTTCATAGGGAGTGAGTCGTACCACGGCAGACTCCACCTTGGGTGGCGGATTAAAGGCACCACGCCCGACATGGAACAGGTTCTCGGCCTTACAGCGATACTGTACCATCACAGATAAGCGTCCGTAGTCACCGCCGCCGGGTTTCGCGGCCAGTCTTTCAACGACTTCTTTCTGGAGCAGAAAATGCATATCCAGGATCTTGTCGGTTGTTTCCAGCAGATGAAAGATCAGGGGTGTTGAGATGTTGTAGGGCAGGTTGCCGACCACGCGCAGGCCACGAGGCTGATCCGTGAGCTGTCCAAAATCAAAGCGTAGGGCATCTGCCTGGTGAACAGTCAGCTCACCCTTGCCGGCACAGTTATTCTTCAGGATAGGGATAACATCACGATCGAGTTCGACAACCTGGAGTTGCTCGATTCTTGCCAGTAGAGGACAGGTCATTGCACCGAGGCCTGGGCCGATTTCTACCATGGTTTCACCAGGCATGGGATTTATGGACGATATGATTCCAGCTATGACATTGGGATCATGCAGGAAATGCTGACCAAACCTTTTCCTGGGCTGGTGGCTCAAGGCATTGTCCTGTTGTTGTGCCGAGATTTTAAATCCATCTCGAGATTATCCACTGAAACCAGAAGGATAGAAACACTGGTATTGCGATATTGATTCGAATCGCATTTCTGGAGAACGATTTCTGATACAGCTAAGCTGAAAGACTCATCGTTAAACAGGCGCAATAAAAAGAATGCTAGACTTGGCTAAACCAGCGAAAAAGAGCTGACGCGCAATGCTCAAATTTAAGCAGCCTCCAAAAGATTATGGTGACGTCTTTCTGGAAGACACTGATAAACCCCTTCCTGAGAAACTCAATCCTCATACCCGCTACATGTTCCTCGGTACGATTGCTAAAGGCGGGAAGTCCCTCATCAAATCCTGTAAAGATATGCATCTTAACCGGGTGGTTGCCTATAAGACATTGCGCCCTGAATTCGTCGAAGATGAAACGGAAATTACCCGTTTGCTGCGTGAGGCTCGGATTTCAGCGATGCTGCAGCATCCGAATACAATGCCGGTTTATGAGCTTGGGCGCGATAACCGAGGGCATTATTACTTCACGATGAAGCTCGTTCACGGTTACACCTTGCGTGAGATCATGGACTATCGTGAACGATATGACCTGACGCAGCTGATTGAAGTGATAGAGCAGATAGCCCATGCCCTGGCCTATGCACATGCGCACAGAGTTGCTCATCGTGATATCAAACCTGAAAACATCCTGGTGGGCCCTTATGGCGAGGTCCTGTTACTTGACTGGGGATTGGCCAAGGTTTGGAGGAAGGACGGAATCAGCACAGACGAAGATGCAGTAGAGACTAAATCTGTTGCTGATTCTGATAAGACAATGACGGGGCACGGCAAGCTACAGGGAACACTATGTTACATGTCGCCCGAGCAGATTAGCCGCGACCCGGATATTAGCTTCAGCACCGATATTTACAGCCTGGGCTCAGTGCTCTACGAATTGCTGACAGGTAAGCCGCCCTTTGATAGCGATATGACTTATGAGATTCTGGACATGGTGCAAAACCAGCAACCTGCAAAGCCCTCCGAGATCAGTAAATATCCTGTACCCAGAATTCTTGAAAATTTATGTATGAGTTGCCTTGAAAAGGATCCTGCCGCACGTCCTGAGACAATGACTGAAGTGATACGTATCCTGGAACAGGACTGGGCTGGCGACCTCATACAGGTTAAACGCTGATTCAGAAATAAAAAAACCGGAGCAGCATAGCTGCCCCGGTTGGATGCTACGATCTGTAAACTTCAGATCAGGCCAGCGCTTTCTTAGTCACGCTGACGATAACCGCGGCAACCTTGTATGGATCAGCATTGGATGCAGGGCGGCGATCTTCCAGACGGCCTTTCCAGCCATCTTCCACAGTACTGACAGGGATGCGGATTGATGCACCACGGTCAGATACGCCGTAGCTGAACTGGTCGATAGACTGAGTTTCATGCTTACCCGTCAGGCGCTGTTCATTATGCGCACCATATACAGTGATACATTCAGGAATGTGCTTGCCGAATTCTTCACAGATCTGTGTAAACACCGATTCATCACCTGACTCACGCATTGGCGTGTTAGAGAAGTTGGCGTGCATACCTGAACCGTTCCAGTCTGTGTCACCCAGAGGCTTAGGATGCCAGTCAACTGCCAGGTCATATTTTTCAGCGGTGCGTTCCAGCAGGTAACGAGCTAACCAGATTTCATCACCAGCACGCTTAGCACTCTTGGCAAAGATCTGGAATTCCCACTGACCGGCTGCTACTTCTGCGTTGATACCTTCAACGTTCAGGCCGGCTTCCAGGCATAGATCCAGGTGCTCTTCAATTAGATCACGGCAGTAAGCGTTACGTGCGCCGACAGAGCAGTAGTATGGGCCCTGTGGTGGTGGATAACCGCCGGCTGGGAATCCAGGTGGCAGGTTAGTGTCTGGATTCCAGAGGAAGTATTCCTGCTCGAAACCGAACCAGAAGTCATCGTCGTCATCTTTAATCGTTGCACGACCGTTAGACTCATGTGGCGTACCGTCTGCATTCAGTACTTCAGTCATTACCAGGTAAGCGTTTGTACGCGCTGGATCAGGAATGATGGCTACAGGCTTGAGCAGGCAGTCAGAGGCGTTACCTTCGGCCTGTTCAGTAGAGCTACCGTCAAATACCCACATTGGACACTCTTCAAGGGTGCCACTGAAATCGGAACGGACCATGGTTTTACTGCGAAGGCTCTGGGTTGGCTTGTAGCCGTCGAGCCAGATATATTCCAGCTTGCTTTTCATACTTTAGATATCTCCAAACAAAAGATGAGTTTTACGCCGTAACGTAATGCCTTAGAAATCCTTATCTGCAAGTCCTGTAAGACTTCCGGTGAGCAACGTGCTCATCAACAGGTTGATGTGAACCAGACAGGTTGCCGGACTGTGCAGCTTTCACCTGTTTGAGTCACGAGACCTGATGAAGCCGTCGATCACATCTTGTGCAATATATTTGCATCATCCATGCCACATCCTAATTTCATAGGACAAACAGGAAGATAGCTTCAGCGTCGTGGTTTTGGTGGCATATTGCCCGCACTAAATTGGCTCATGCTCATGCCAGTGTGTGCACCAATATAGTGCGCGTCAGGGTTGTTAAGTAATCTTTAACTGGTGCTGATGGTTGGGGGAAGCGGATCAGGGCGCTGTGGCCTTGCCTGGTACCGTTCACTCGGTTTCATAGTTTGGACATTGGCAGATAAAGCTTTGATGAAGTTTTTGCGTGAAGATCAAAGGCATCTGTTGGGAGAGGGGCATATGGATAAAGGGTTTCCGGGATTAACGCTACTTGCCTTTTGCAATGTATTTCGGGCTCAAGTAGATTAGCACTAAGGCTTCTCGGAGAAGAGCTGTAATGTCTGCCACAAAAACAAGGATATATCTAAGTAGCTTCGCAATTGCCTATGTCGTTATCGGTTTCCTGGCAACGGTGCAGATACTGTTTGTCTATAAGGAATTTAGTCCCCAGTTTGTTCTGATTCCCATCCTGGCAGCCTCAGTATTCGGCTTTCTGCTGGGCAGTATTCGCTGGTTGCGTCATCGCTTACAGCATCAGAAAGAGCTGTTTCAGGCGGTTGCGGACTTTGCTCAGGAGTTTACCTATATACGGAACCCGGACGGGAAGTTTATTTACGTATCTCCGGCAGCCCAGGAACTGACAGGCTATGAGGCGAGGGCCTTTTATGAGGACCCTGCGCTAATCAATCGCCTGGTTCACCCGGATGACCAGGATGTCTGGGAACATCATGATCATCCCCTGAATCAGGATGGTCGACCGGAGCCACTGGATATTCGTTTTCTGCAAAAAGATGGCACGGTACGTACCCTGCGTCATCTCTGCGGGCCCCTTTATAGTTCAGATGGCACCTATCTGGGTACACGTTCAACGAATGTTGATGTCACGCATACCCTGCGGAGCGAACACCACATCAAACAGCTGGCTGAGTTTGATCCGCTTACTTCCCTGGGTAATCGGCGTCGCCTTGAACGCCGCCTGCGCGAATGTATGCAGGAGGGCGATGAGCTCGATAAGAGCACTGGTATTCTGTATATCGACCTGGATCGTTTTAAATATATAAACGATGTTTATGGCCATTCTATTGGCGACATCATCCTGAGTGAATTCTCACGGCGTATGTCGCAGTCCCTGGGTGAAACCGATTCAGAACCCTTTCGCTTTGGCGGCGATGAGTTCGTTATTCTCGTTCCGGGTGTTAACAACGCCGATGAACTAATGAATACCGCCAGAGAAATACAGAAGCTGATTCAGAACCCGGTTGCGGTCAGTGAGATGCAGTTCAATCTTGGCGCCAGTATTGGCATTGCTATGTACCCACAGGATGGTAAGGATCCGGAAACTCTGATCAAGCATGCTGATCTGGCTATGTACGAAGCCAAGGGCTCACATAACAAGCTCTGTTTCTTTGAGGCCAACCTCGCCAACGTTGCAGCCGACCTGCTGCAATATGAGACCATGTTGCGTGACTCCCTGGAGCGAGACGAACTAGTGGCGTGGTTCCAGCCAATTATTGAACTGAGTACAGGGGAGACAATTGGTGCAGAGGCCCTGGCACGCTGGATTCATTCAGAACATGGCATGATTGGTCCGCAGCACTTTATCAGTATGGCCGAGGATACAGGCCTCATTGTCCCGCTCGGTGACCAGATACTGACGCAGGGTCTGATGCATCTGAAACAATGGAAGGATGCGGGCAGGCCCATGCAGATGAACTTTAATGTCTCACCCCGGCAGCTGCAATTGCCCGGATTCATTCCCGCACTTTTGCATAAGATTACTGAAGCCGGGCTGGAGCCCGGTGATGTCGTGATGGAGATTACTGAGTCTGTCCTGATGGAGAACCTGGAAGGGGTTCGCGAAATGCTGATGGAGGCCAGGGATGCGGGTATCTATGTGGCCCTTGATGACTTTGGCACGGGCTTTTCCTCGTTTAAATATCTTGCCGACCTCCCTGCGGACATTCTCAAACTGGACCATACGTTGTTAAGAGGCCTGGAACAGAATGAGCGCAGGCTGAGACTGATCCGCAGTATTGTGTATATGGCTCAGGATCTGGGTCTGGTCGTAGTGGCAGAAGGTATAGAGACCGAAAGCCTTGAGGAATTATTCAGGGGAATGGGGCCGGTGCTGGGACAGGGCTATTACTACGGCAAGCCGGTGCCACCAGAAGAATTTGTGCCAATGCTGGGCCTTAATAACCCGGTTTCTGGCCAGGAAGCATCCTGATAAAAACTGATCCAGATCAAGGCCTGTGTAGCTACAGGGGAATAATCTAAACCTCCCTCTATTGGGTTTTGTTTATGTGCTGCACAGGGAGTGTGCAAGAAGGCTTAAGCCCGCTATGAATAGCGGGCTTTTTTATGCTTCACGTTTTATGCCTTCGAGACGAACCCAGTCATCTCGCGTTACAGGAGGCTGCATATCAAACCACTGGCTATAGGCTTTTAAGACGCTGCCAGCCTGCTCCTGGAGGATGCCAGAAAGAACAATCTGACCACCCGGTTTTACCAGTGCGTTCAGTTCAGGGGCCAGTTCAACCAGGGGGCCGGACAGGATATTGGCAATAACGAGGTCAGCAGTGACTGGTGGCAGACCATCAGGTTTGGCAACATAAAAATGTGCATCGCCTACATTATTTTTTTCGGCATTGTCTCGACTTGCTGTCAGGGCCTGAGGATCAATGTCTATCCCCCAGCAGTGACGAGCGCCCAGTTTCAGGGCCGCAATGGCGAGGATGCCTGAACCGCAGCCATAATCGATGACCAGCTGCCCCTTAGGAGGGTTTGCGTCCAGCCACTCCAGGCAGAGAGCCGTTGTCGGATGCGTTCCTGTACCGAAGGCAAGGCCCGGGTCCAGCATCAGGTTGATACCATCTGGATCAGGTGGTTTCTGCCAGCTGGGACAGATCCACAGATGCTTACCGAATTGCATGGGCTTAAAGTCATCCATCCAGGCGCGTTCCCAGTCCTGGTCTTCCAGTATTTCTGATTTCAGGTCTGTGAATGGATGAATTGAATTCTCAAGCGCACTAATGACCAGTTCAACATTGGCGTCGGCTTCAAAAAGTGCAGTGAGAATAAGTTCGGGCCAGATGGGTGTTTCGCCCGGTGCTGGTTCCAGCACCGGGTTGTCTTCGGCATCCGAGAAGGTAACGGACATGGCGCCAAGTTCCAGAAGCAGGTCTTCCAGAGCCTCGCTATGTTCGCGCAGTGCTCTTAGTCTGATCTGGTTCCAGGGCATAACGAGGTTTTATAGGCCCAGTTTCTTCTCGAGATAATGGATATCCGTGCCACCTTCCTGGAAGGCGTGATCGGCCATGATATCTTTCTGAAGATCTACATTGGTGTTGATGCCATCAATGACGATTTCAGACAGTGCGCCACGCATACGGGCAATGGCCGTATCACGCGTCTCGCCCCAGGTGATGATTTTGCCGATCATCGAGTCATAGTGCGGTGGGACGGTATAACCATTGTAGATATGCGTCTCGACACGCACTCCAGGGCCACCAGGTGGATGGTATTGTTTGATAGTGCCGGGGGAGGGCATGAAGGTTCTGGCATCCTCGGCATTAATGCGACATTCAATGGCATGACCGCGCAATACAATATCGTCCTGGGTGTAAGACAGTTCCATACCCGAGGCAATACGCAGTTGTTCCTTGACGATGTCAACGCCCGTGATCATTTCAGACACCGGGTGCTCTACCTGCAGACGTGTATTCATCTCGATGAAATAGAATTCGCCTTTCTCATACAGGAACTCGAAGGTACCGGCCCCACGATAACCGATTTTCTTGCAGGCATCGGTGAGTATCTTGCCCATACGTTCGCGTTCTTCTTCGGTAATGCCAGGTGCCGGGGCTTCTTCGACAACCTTCTGGTGGCGTCTTTGCATGGAGCAGTCACGTTCACCCAGGTGAATGGCATTGCCATGTTCATCGGCGAGGATCTGGAACTCGACGTGGCGAGGTGTCTCAAGGAATTTCTCCATGTACACCATGTCATTACCAAATGCGGCGGCGGCCTCGCTCTTCGTCATCTGAACGGCATTCAGTAGTGCGGCTTCGGAATGTACGACACGCATGCCGCGTCCACCGCCTCCACCAGAGGCCTTGATGATGACAGGGTAACCAATATCGCGTGCCATCTTGATAGTGCGTTCGTGGTCGTCATCCAGGGCGCCTTCTGAACCAGGCACGCAGGGCACGCCGGCGGCAAGCATGGATTCCTTGGCAGAAACCTTGTCACCCATCAGGCGAATGGTTTCAGCACGGGGGCCAATGAACACAAAGCCGCTGTCTTCTGCACGTTCAGCGAAATCGGCGTTTTCAGAAAGGAAGCCGTAACCTGGATGAATCGCAACCGTATCGGTTACTTCGGCAGCACTGATGATGCGCGGGATACTCAGGTAGCTGTCGGCAGATGAAGCGGGACCGATACAGACAGATTCATCGGCAAGGCGGACATGCTTGAGGTCACGATCGGCCTCGGAATGTACGGCTACAGTTTTGATGCCTAGTTCGCGACAGGCGCGCAGGATGCGCAACGCGATCTCGCCGCGGTTGGCAATAAGGACTTTATCAATCATGTGATTCTGCTCAGCGTAGATTTAGTAAGCAAGGCTTACTCGATAACGAACAGGGGCTGACCAAATTCCACAGGCTGTGCATTTTCTACCAGGATGGCCTTAACGGTTCCCGATTTATCAGCCTCGATCTGGTTCAGCATCTTCATGGCCTCGATGATGCAGAGGGTGTCGCCTTCAGAAACAGACTGGCCAACATCAACAAATTCCTTGGCGCCAGGAGAAGGTGCGCGATAGAAGGTGCCTACCATGGGTGAATTCACCACGTGGCCGGAGGGAATATCGCTGCCTTTTTCTTCGCTGGCTGCAGGGGTTGCTGGTGCGGCAGGGGCAGCTGCAGGTGCTGGAGCAGCGGCAACAAAAGGAGCTGCAACCGGTGCAGCAACACTAGTTGACTGGCGGCTGATGCGAACTGACTCTTCACCTTCATGAATTTCAATTTCAGCAACACCGGACTCATCCAGTAGTTCGATCAGTTTTTTAATTTTTCGTATATCCATGGCTCTTTCCGTCAATTCATGACTTATGTATTGATGCGATCGAGCACGGCGTCCAGGGCAAGCTCATAGCCTTTGGGCCCAAGTCCGACGATGGTGCCAACCGCGATGTCTGAGAAGTAAGAGTGATGGCGAAATTCTTCGCGACGATACACATTGGAAAGATGCACCTCTATGAAAGGGATCTCTGTGCCAAGCAGGGCATCACGCAGGGCGATGCTGCTATGCGTAAAGGCGGCGGGATTAATAATGATGAAGTCTACCGACTGCCTGGCGGCGTCGTGAATACATTCGATAAGTTCGGACTCGGCGTTACTCTGGAGATGCTCCAGTGTGTGGCCAGCGGCCTTTGCCTTGTCAGCAAGGCGTTGCACGATGGTGGGCAGGTCTTCATTGCCGTAGTGCCCTGGCTCGCGCTTTCCGAGCAGGTTCAGATTGGGGCCATTGAGCAATAAAATCTGAGCCATCTGCAGTCACAAGTCCTTTAAAACGCCAGCTAAGCTGGCTGGTATGCCAACACTTTTACTAGGGTTGGATTCTGCCCCAATTCCCATGGGGTGTCCACAGGATTCGGCGCAGATAGACTAAAAATAGACGCAGTTCGCGAATTTTCTAAGGTGTTTCTTGACCGTTATCTGGCTTCTGAGTAGCGGATATCCAGCTCTTTTGCAGCCTTTACCTCGTCGAAACGACGATTTGGCTGGGTATAAGGTGCTCCCTTGAGCTTATCGGGTTCGCTTTCAGCCTCGGCCTGTATGGCGACCATGGCATCGACAAACTCATCCATCACCTGCTTGGACTCACTTTCTGTAGGCTCAATGAGCAGACACTCGGGTACCAGCAGCGGGAAGTAGGTGGTTGGTGCATGCATGTTGAAATCTAGCAGGCGTTTCGCAAAGTCCATGGCAGTCACGCCCTGGTCTTTTGCCTGGCGCTTCAGGGTGATGATGAATTCGTGGGTTGCACGCCGACCGGGGAAGGCCAGGTCGAAACCTTTTTCACGCAGGCGTGCCATCAGGTAATTGGCATTCAGGGTGGAGAAGTCAGCAACACGGTGCATGCCTTCACGTCCTAGTAACAGCATGTAGACATAAGCGCGTAGCAGCACACCGGTATTACCGGCAAAGGCTGACAGGCGGCCAATCGTCTGAGGTAGATCCTTCTCGGTGAGCCAGCGGTACTGGTCGCCATTCTTGCCAACTACAGGGGTAGGCATGAAGGGCAGCAGGCGTTCACCGACACCAATTGCGCCAGAGCCGGGGCCACCACCGCCATGCGGTGTGGAGAAGGTCTTGTGCAGGTTCATGTGGATGACGTCAAAGCCCATGTCGCCTGGACGAACCTTGCCGAGAATCGCATTGAGGTTGGCGCCATCGTAGTAAAGAAGACCGCCTACCTCGTGGATCATGTCAGCGATTTCCTTGATCTTGCGTTCAAAGACGCCCAGCGTGGAAGGATTAGTCAGCATCAGGCCTGCAGTCTGGGGCCCGATTGCAGCCTTCAGGGCCTCCAGGTCGACATCACCCTCGGCGTCGGTAGGGATTTCCTTCACCTTGTAACCACACATGGTGGCGGTTGCCGGGTTGGTACCATGCGCGGCGTCGGGTACGAGGACTTCGTTACGCTCGGTATCACCCCTGGCCATATGATAGGCGCGAATCATGGCAATACCGGCGAACTCACCCTGTGCACCAGCCATCGGTGTCAACGAAACACCTTTCATGCCGGTAACGTCCATCAGCATATCCTGCAGGTCATACAGGATAGACAGAATGCCCTGGCTGCAGGATTCAGGGGCATAAGGATGGTGGCCCAGGAACTCGGGTAACATGGCCAGGCTATTACAGACCTTGGGGTTGTACTTCATGGTGCACGAACCGAGCGGGTAGAACTGGGTGTCGATAGCAAAATTCTTCTGTGACAGGCGCGTGTAGTGACGGACGACCTGCAGTTCGGAACATTCGGGCAGGTCGGTACCAGATTCCCGGCGGAACTGCTCAGGGATGTCTGCCTTAACCGCTTCCAGTGGCATCAGGCTGCTGGCACTACGGCCTGGTTCGGATTGTTCGAATATCAGCATTATTCCTTCCTTACAGGCTTGCCTGCAGGGTCTCGATATAGTGATCGAGATCCGCTTCGGTCTTGGTTTCGGTCGCACAGACCAGAATATAGTTGTCCATACCCGGGTACTTATCACCCAGGGCATACCCACCGACTATGCCGCTGTCGGCCATCTTCTGTAGTACGGGGGCTGCAGGCTTCCCAAGATCAATGACGACCTCGTGGAAGAAGTCGCTGCTAAAGACCGACTTCAGGCCGGCAGCGTCCAGCTTACCCTGCAGGTCATGGGTGTTCTTCCAGCTGTGGCTCGCCACTCGCCTCAGGCCTTCAGGACCAAGCAGGGCCATGTGTATGGTTGAAGCGGTCACTACCAGACCCTGGTTGGTACAGATATTCGATGTCGCCTTGGAGCGACGGATATGCTGTTCACGCGCCTGTAGCGTCAGTACGAAACCGGGTTTGCCATCGGCATCAACAGTGCGGCCAACAATACGACCGGGCATCTGGCGGGCATATTTCTGCTTGCTGCAGAGCAGGCCATAGTAAGGGCCGCCAGAAGACAGCGGAGCCCCCAAAGGCTGACCATCGCCGCATACAATGTCAGCGCCTTCCTTGCCCCATTCGCCGGGTGGCCTGAGCAGGGCCAGGGTCAGGGGATTAACCACGGCAATGACAATGACGCCTTTTTCCTCTGCCCAGTGCGTGAGTGCATCTACATCTTCCAGCACGCCAAAGAAGTTGGGCTGGGGAATAACGAGGGCGGTAATGTCTTCATCATTCCACTGTGCCAGGCTGGCAGGATCGATGCGGCCAGTTGTCGCGTCATGTTCCACGGTGACCAGCTCGATGTCCTGTGCATGGACAATGGCGTGGGTGGTTTCACGGTAGGCAGGATGCACGGTGTCAGGCACGAGTATCTTGCGTGATTTGGACTTCCTGTTGGAACGCACGGCCATTAGCACGGCCTCAGCCAGGGAAGAGGCGCCGTCGTAGAGTGAGGCGTTCGAGACCTCCATTCCCGTCAGACCGGTCATCATGGTCTGGTATTCATAGATCAGCTGCAGCGTACCCTGGGAGGCCTCGGCCTGGTATGGGGTATAGGCCGTGTAGTACTCACCGCGTGTGGCCAGTTGCCAGACTGCAGAGGGTATGTAGTGTTCATAGGCACCGGCGCCGATGAAGTTCAGCTGATTACCATCACGGGCAGCGCGCTCGCGTACCATGCGGTCGACGGCCATTTCGCTACGGGCAGCGGGAATAGCATCCAGTGAACCAGTACGCAGGGCGGCTGGGATCTCGTCAAACAGATCCTCGATGCTATCCGCGCCGATAGCGCCAAGCATGGCGCGAATGTCGTCTTCTGTGTGGGGAATGAAAGGCATTACAGGTTTTCCGTTACTTCTTACTCTTCCTCGGCAACAACGGCCTCATAGGCCTCGCTGTCCAGGAGTTCGGCCAGGGCATCTTCATCATCGAATTTGATCTGGAAGATCCAGCCTTCTCCAAAGGCATCGTTGTTAACCAGCTCAGGCTCATCAGCCAGATTGGCATTGGTCTCGATAATCTCGCCTGCCAGTGGCATATACACATCTGAGGCAGCCTTCACTGACTCAACCACGGCGCAGGCATCACCGGCATCCAGATTGGCGCCGATTTCAGGTGTCTCAACAAATACCAGGTCACCCAGCAGTTCCTGGGCATGGTCGGAGATACCGACTGTTGCAGTACCGTCGCCGTTGTCACGTACCCATTCGTGGCTGCGGGTATAGCGAAGGTCAGATGGGATGTTGCTCATGGATGTTTCCCCCGTATTAATCAATAAGTGATTTGCCATTACGAACAAATGGCATCTTAACGCGTTTTGCGGGCAGTCTCTTGCCCCGAATTTCTACCTCGACCTGGTCGCTTACCGAGGCTGGTACCCGCGCCATGGCAATAGCCTTGCCCAGGGTTGGAGAGAAGGTGCCACTGGTGGTTTCGCCTTCGGAGCCGTCGGGCAGGATGACCTTCTGGTGACCACGAAGTACGCCGCGTCCTTCAAGGACCAGGCCAATGAACTTACGGTTGTCTTCAGCGCCGCGCCTTGGTTCGATGGCAGAGCGGCCAATGAAGTCCCTGTCAGCGGGCTCCCAGCCGATGGTCCAGCCCAGGCCTGCTTCCAGTGGCGAGATCTCCTCATCCATGTCTGTGCCGTAGAGGTTCATACCGGCCTCCAGGCGCAGGGTATCGCGGGCACCCAGGCCACAGGGGTGTACGCCGTTATCGACCAGTTTCTGCCACAGGTTTGCGGCCTCTTCATTGGGCACCATGACCTCGAAGCCATCTTCACCGGTATACCCGGTACGGGCAATAAAGAGGTCACCGAACTGGGCACCAAAGAAGGTTTTCAGGCTATAAGCGGTTTCGGCATCTTGCGAAGACAGTATCTGGGTAAACTTGTCACGGGCGTTGGGGCCCTGAACGGCAATCATAGACAGGTCATCACGGATGGTCAGCTCTGCTTCCATGCCAACAAGCTGCTGTTCCATCCAGGCAATGTCTTTATCGCGGGTGCCGGCATTTACAACAATGCGGTACTGGCCATCGGCCAGGTAGTACACAATCAGGTCATCGATAACGCCACCCTGTGGATTCAGCATGCAGCTATACAGGGCCTTGCCGGCATCTTTCAGACGATCAACGTCGTTGGCGAGTAATTTTTGCAGAAAGGCTTTGGAGCCCGGTCCTTCAAGATCAATGATGACCATGTGTGAGACATCGAACATGCCGGCGTCCAGGCGGACCTGCCTGTGTTCCTCTATCTGGGAACCATAATGGATGGGCATGTCCCAGCCGGCAAAATCGACCATTTTGGCGCCGGCTTCAAGGTGTTTGTCATATAAGGCGGTACGTTGGCTCATTGGGTGCTCCAGTTAGCATTGCCGAGTACCACTCCTCTGTCCTTAAACCTGAGAGATTCGCCGCTGTGGGCATCCCCTTCGGTGGGCCTGCTGGCCGCTCTCCAGAGCCGATCATGATCTTCGTGGTCCTTTGGCCTGAGCGTTTCCGAGTGGAGGTTGCGCCTTCGGCGGTCCGGGGACTCTCTCCCAAGAAGATTTCGATCGAGGCGCTAATATAAACCCCGGGGAGATGGAGTAAAACCCTTAAGACATCACTGGAATTAGCCAGACTGGCCTTAAGGCCTGTATTTCATGCAGGGTCTTTATGATATAAACGCCTGACTATTCATCAAAAAATATAAGAACGACACCGGGTTTCACTAAGTTCTACTTTATTATCCATGACAGAAATTTTTCTTGGCAGGCAGGCAATTTTTGACCGTGACCATAAAGTGGTCGCCTACGAGTTGTTGTTCCGTGACGGGGAGCATGCCAAACACGCCAGAATGACCGGAGAGGATGAGGCTACCTCGCATGTTATAGAGAGTGCCTTTCTGGATATTGGCCTTGATCGCCTGGCAGGCCGTTATCCCGTGTTTATCAACCTGACCCGAAACCACCTGCTCAAGCCGCCGCCGATTCCACCCAAGCAGGTGGTTTTTGAACTGCTTGAGAATATTGATTTCATCAAAGACACCCGCAAGGCCATCGCTGCCCTGGTAAAGGCTGGTTATCGCGTTGCCCTGGATGACTACGTCTATAACCCGGAGCATGCGGATTTGCTGGATATGGTGCATATCGTCAAGGTCGATGTTCTGGAGATGTCACCAACGGAGGTTAGTCGCCAGGTCAATCTGCTGAGAAAACATCGCGTCAAGATGCTGGCAGAGAAGATCGAGGATGAGGAAACCTATCAGCGTTGCCGGGACCTGGGTTTCGATTATTTCCAGGGCTTTTACTTTTCCCGGCCACGTATTGTTCGTGGCCGTCGACTGAAGACCAACCAGGTAGCCGTTATGCAGTTACTACGGGAAGTGCATAAGCCTGATGCAGACTTCAAAAAGCTGGAAAAGCTCATCAGTGAAGATGTCACCCTCAGCTACAAGTTGCTGAGGATGATTAACTCAGCGCAATTTAATCTGCAGCAGAAGGTTGACTCCGTCCGCAGGGCGTTGGTTTATATAGGAAAAGATACGCTGAGTAGCTGGGTCTCCATGCTGGCGATGACCAGCCTGGATGAGAAGAGCGAAAGCCTCATGGGCATTTCCATGACGCGTGCCAAGATGTGTGAATTACTTACGCCTGAGAACAGGGCAAAAGACAAGGATAGTTTTTTCACCGTAGGACTATTTTCTGTCCTTGATCAGTTTCTGCAGATACCACTCGAACAGATACTCAGTGATCTGCCCATGAATGACGAGGTTAATGCGGCTCTGCTAAGAAAAGAGGGAATCATGGGTGAGGCACTTCAGTGTGCTATCAGTTTCGAGCAGATTGAGGTACCTGCAGAGCACCAGTTTGCCGGGCTCGATATCGAAGAAATTTCAGCCCATTATCTTGAGGCTGTTGACTGGGCAAATGCTTCTATCAGGGAGATGAAGTAAGCAGCAGATTGCCATAGGCATCTGAGGTGCATTGCCAGCCAGGTGTAATGAAGCTGGTCGATACCTTTTCAGTGATCAGGGCAGGCCCCTCGAGTAGCTGACCCGACGCCAGGTCTTCCCGCTTATAAACAGGTACAGCCTGTTCGATTCCAGATACCTTTTCATGCGTATAGGGCGTAGCCAGTTCCTGAGGCTGTTTTTCCGGCAACTCAGGCGGCTGGTGCGATGCCTCAAGGCCTACACGCAGGGTGACCAGCTCTACGGGTATATCCATACGGTGACCAAAGCGTTGCTCATGCGCGGCATGGAAGTCTTCGATACCAGTCTTAATATCCGTCCAGGGGATTTGCAGGGTGCTGGACTGTCCCTCATAGCGCAGATCCAGGGCAAGATGGGTTTCAACATCACTGACACCTTCCTGGCGCAGCTCTGCCTCACCGGTACGAATCAGCCCATCGAGTTTTGTCTCGATTTCTTCAGCAGAACAGTCTTCCAGCCGATGCAGGTAACCCAGTGATAGCTGACGAGATGCCGGTGCTACCAGCATACCCAGTGCTGAGAGCACACCTGCATGTATGGGTATGAGCGCGCGGGTCATACCCAGGGCCTCCGCCAGTTCACAGACATGCAGGCCGCCCGCACCACCAAAGCAGGTCAGGGTGTAATCCGCCGGGTCGAGGCCACGCTGAACCGAGATGACACGCAGTGCCTTGGCCATGTGGTCATTGGCAATGCGTATAACACCCTGTGCCGCCTCTTCAATACTGCAACCCATCTCCCTGGCCAGGGGCTCAAAGGCCTTTTCTGCAGCAGAAAGATCAACCTGCATACCACCACCCAGGGCTGTGTGCCGTGGCAGGCGACCCAGTACGAGGTTTGCATCTGTGACGGCTGGTCGGCTGCCACCTGCGCCATAACAGGCCGGGCCTGGTGAGGCGCCTGCAGATTCTGGTCCGACCTGTAACATGCCACCGGCATCAATATAGGCAATCGAACCACCACCAGCGCCGATAGTGTGCATGTCGACCATAGGTACGGCAACAGGGTATCGGTCGATATGGCCTTCCGAGGTGAGGCGTATGTCGCCATCGATGAGGGCCACATCTGTCGAGGTTCCACCCATATCAAAGGTGAGTAATTGCCTGGTATCAGCGATGGACGCCAGGTAGCGTGCACCCTGTAGCCCACCGGCCGGGCCAGAGAGCAAAAGGCGTACTGCATGATGTGAGGCCTGAAGGGCACTGATAGTGCCACCGTGGCTTTGCATGACAGAGAGTCCGGCCTGGCCGAGGCCATCCTGTAGCCTGAGGATGTATTTCTCCATCAACGGGCCCACGTAGCTGTTCAGCCAGGTGGTGATGCCACGCTCGTATTCCCTGATCTCGGGGAGAATGCTGGAAGACCGAGAGCAGAATATATCCCTGGGTACGATGGCCTCTATGGCGCGTTCATGTCGGTCATCAAGAAATGAAAATAACAGGTTGATGGCCACTGCATCGGGTTTGAGTTCCTGCAGTCTTGTCTTGAGCCGGCACAGATCTGTGCCGGTCAGTGCTTCAACCTCACTGCCATCGGCACTGAGTCGACTACCGGTTTCCAGGCACAGGCTCTGGGGTACTGGAGGAAGCACAGCAGGCGGGGTGAGATCGTACAGGGCCTGCCTGGCCTGTCGGCCTATGGTGAGAATATCGCCCAGGCCGCGGTTGGTAATATAGGCCGTGCGTACGCCCTTGCCCTCCAGTACAGCATTGGTCGCGACAGTCGAACCATGAATGACCTGAACCTCGTCCAGCGTGATACCCATCTCCTGTATACCATTGAGTATGGCTTCTTCAGGCGCATGGGGTGTGGACAGGGTTTTGTGAACGCTGAGTGAGTCCCCGTCAAAATAAACAAAGTCGGTAAAGGTGCCGCCGGTATCAACGCCAAGATACTTCATGCTATTTTTCTGGCGCGCATAAATAACCATCGACCAACAGGGTAGAGCAGCCAGGACAGGGTCCATATGGTGACGCCTGCAAAGGCAAAGGGAATCGTTATAAGGGCACTGTACATCTCGAGTGAAACACTGCCTGTCGTTTTAATGCGTTCATCCTGCGTAAGTTCATCACTCACCAGACCTGTTGAACAGGCATGGCGCCAGCCCCACAATGCCAGCAGTCCAACCATTGTCAGAGATATGCTCTGTAACAGTAGAGAGCCAGTGTTGCCGTCAAATTGTATGCCCAGGTTATTGGTATAGAGGAAAAACAGCAGGGCAAAGATCTGGACCAGTGAAATGGCCGTATGAAGTGTATCGGTGCGCTCCAGGTTTCCAAACAGCCGATTATTCTGGATCCAGTAAAACACCACTAGCAGGATGCCGATGATAATCATTTCCAGGTCGGCCTGTGCAGAGTTCCAGAAAGCAATCAGTGCATCCTCGGTCAGGTCCATATTTTCTGGTTTGGGCAGGCGTGAGAAGACCCGCCACAGGACCAGTGCAAAAACGACATCCATCAGAAATTCCAGGCGACGGAGTTGTCGTTGATGTCTATGAGTTATAGCGCTGTTTGAGGTTGGCATGTTTGTGTGGATGGGGTTGTTTATATCTTCTTAGTGTAGGTTGTAACGTGGTATTCGGGCCAGGCAACTGTCATCAGGCTTTTTGTTCTTCCAGCAATTCCCAGCGCTCGTAACAAACTGAGAGTTCATTTTCTAGCTGTTCCAGACGTGTCTGGGCTTCGCTTATCTGGCTGCTATCCTGCTGGTAAAAGTCAGGCTGACTCATTTGTTCCTGTAATTCTTCGACCTCGGTTTCCAGGGTCTCTATTTTCTGCGGAAGCTGGTCGAGTTCTCGCTGGTCCTTATAGCTGAGTTTTTTTGGTTTTTCCGTTCCAGCTTTAGACGGTTTGTCCTGCCTGGTTTCCTGGGATGCTTCCTGCTTTTTCGACGTTAGTTCAGGACGCTGACGTAACCAGTCATCATAATCACCGACGTATTCATGGATCAGCCCATCTTCCTCAAAGGCCAGGGTGCTGGTAACGACGTTATTGATAAAGGCACGGTCATGGCTGACCAGGAGCAGGGTGCCCTTGTATTCCATGAGCAGATCTTCGAGTAGCTCCAGAGTTTCTATGTCTAAATCATTGGTTGGTTCATCCATGACCAGGACGTTAGATGGTTTGGCAAAAAGTTTGGCCAGTAACAGGCGATTGCGTTCACCGCCAGAAAGGGCACGTACCGGCTGGCGTGTGCGATCCGGGGTGAATAGAAAGTCCTGCAGGTAACTGATGATGTGCTTGGTAGTGCCGTTGATGTCGACTTTCTCATGCCCGTCGGCAACGTTGTCTGCAACGGTCTTGTTCTCATCCAGGGTAGCACGTAGCTGATCAAAATATGCGACCTCGAGGCGGTGGCCCAGCTTCAATGTGCCGGAGTCTGGTGTTAGTTCCCCCAGCAGGACCTTGATCAGGGTGGTCTTGCCCACCCCATTAGGTCCGATAATGCCGATGCGGTCGCCGCGCAGAATTGTGGTGCTGAAGTCGCGGATAATGGGGTTTCCATCCCAGGCATAGTTTATATGCTCGGCTTCAGTGATCAGCTTGCCCGAACGTTCGGCCTCCTGCAGGGCCATGCTGGCAGTACCCTGGCGACTGCGTCGCTGTTTGAGCTGCTCACGCATGGATTTCAGAGCGCGCACCCGCCCCTCATTACGTGTTCTTCGCGCCTTGATGCCCTGGCGGATCCAGACCTCTTCCTGGGCCAGTTTCTTGTCAAAGCGGGCGTTGGCCTTTTCCTCGGCATTGAGCTGCTCTTCCTTGCGCCTGAGGTAGTTGTCATAGTCACCAGGCCAGCTGGTGAGCTGCCCACGGTCCAGCTCGATGATTCGAGTCGCCAGCTTACGCAGGAATGCCCTGTCATGGGTAACAAAGAGCAGGGTGCCTTTATAGCCGAGCAGGAATTCTTCCAGCCAGTCAATGGATTCGATGTCGAGGTGGTTAGTAGGTTCGTCGAGTAGCAGCAGGTCAGGTTCCTGTACAAGAGCTCTGGCAAGCAGGACGCGGCGTTTTAGTCCACCGGAGAGGGAGGCAAAGTTGATGTCAGGATTCAGAGAAAGCTTTGAAATAGTGGTTTCTACACGTTGTTCTGTCTGCCAGCCGTCGGCGGCCTCAAGCTCCTGCTGGGCCCTGGCCAGTTTATCCAGTAATGCCTCATCGCCGCTTATGGCCAGTTGGTGGCTGACTTCGTGATAGTTCTTTACCAGGGTGCCCAGTTCACCGAGGCCGCTGGCAACGACCTCAAAGACGCTGCCACTAGTGTCTGTAGGTACATCCTGGGTCAGGCGACGTATGACGGCTCCCTGCTGCACTTCACGTTCACCATCATCGGCCCTGACTTCATCGGCGATCAGTTTCATCAGCGTCGATTTGCCTTCACCATTACGCCCGATTAAGCAGATGCGTTCTCCAGCCTCAATTGAGAGGTCAAGGTGATCTAGTAGCAGGGGACCACCATAACTAAGCTGAATATTTCGAAGAGTGATTAAGGGCATAGGCTCAATGCAGGGGGAAGGTTCTGATAAAGTGAGAGGAGCTAAAGGTGTATTTTACGGCTGG
>CAZXNH010000008.1:32107-101841 GCA_964641615.1 uncultured Ectothiorhodospiraceae bacterium
AAGCTTTGATGCCATGTGAAAAAAATACGTATGACAGCTGGAATGAAAACTATAACGCAAGGAGTAAATTATGAAAGGTCTGGCCTTATCATCCCTGTTAGCCCTCACGGTAGCCAGTGCTGTACATGCACAGGTGGCTGCAGCTGCCGAGCAGCTATATACCGGTTTCAATATCTGGGTGCTTTCAAAATCTCAAAAGCACAACCAGCGTTTTATCAATTACAAGCGTGGTGGCAACATTCTACCTGCTGGTACCCCTATCTATAACGTACAGGCCCTGAAGAGTCCGCCCGGTAGCGGATTTATGGGAGGTGATGATAGCGACTTCCCTGGTCCACATGTTTATTTTGAAACCAAGGATGGCACCCCTTATGAAATCCTTTTTAAAAGTGGCTGGCACCCCGGAAAGACCCTGGATGATTATAAGAATTACCTCGCCACCAGCAAAAATTTTGACCAGCTGACCGATGGTCTGACTGCAACTGAGAAAGAGGCTATCAGGAAAGGGGCCGTGGTGGTTGGTATGAGCAAGGAAGGTGTACTGATTAGTTATGGGCCACCTGCCGAGCACAGAACACCCAGCTGGGACAGTAATGAATGGTTGTACTGGACGGGCAAGACCTCGACCAAGAAAATCTGTTTCGATAAGGATGAAAAAGCTGCGCGTTGCGGTGATGTGACGAGCGCTGAGGAACTTTAGTTTTCGGTCGTGCTGTAATCAAGTCGAACCAATAAAAAGGCCCGCAATCGCGGGCCTTTTTATTGTGGCTGGGGTGGTAGGATTCGAACCTACGCATGCTGGAATCAGAATCCAGTGCCTTACCGCTTGGCGACACCCCAAAACTCCAACCAAAAACTCCGTCTGAAACGCTGGCGCTTTGACGGAGTTCGGTTCTGACAAAGCTGCTGATAATGCAACCAGCAGCTTTGCAGGAAGTGCTTTAACGCTTAGAGTACTGCTCTTTCTTACGTGCCTTGCGCAGACCAACTTTCTTACGCTCAACTTCACGAGCATCACGGGTCAGCAAGCCGGCCTTACGAAGATCAGCACGCAGGGCCTCATCGTACTGCAACAGAGCGCGGGCAATGCCCAGGCGAATCGCACCAGCCTGACCGTTAATGCCGCCACCTTTAACGGTAACGTGGATGTCGAATTTACCACCCAGTTCGGTAACGTCCAGAGGCTGACGAACGATCATGCGAGCAGTCTCACGACCAAAGAAGGTATCTAGAGACTGTGCGTTAACATTGATATCACCCTTACCAGGGCGCAGGAAGACGCGTGCAGACGAAGTCTTGCGACGGCCGGTTCCGTAATACTGTGTAGCTGCCATCAATATATCCTTAGCTATCAGATTTCCAGCTGCTTAGGCTGCTGGGCTTCATGCTGGTGTTCAGAGCCGGCGTAAACCTTAAGCTTCTTGAACATGGCACGACCAAGAGGATTCTTGGGAAGCATGCCTTTTACGGCAAGCTTAATGGGCTCTTCGGGATTCTTTTCCTGCAACTTGTCAAAAGAAGCAGACTTCATGTTTCCGATGTAGCCAGTGTGTTTGTAATACATCTTGTCAGTACGCTTGTTACCGGTAACGGCAACCTTCTCAGCGTTGATGACCACGATGTAGTCGCCGGTATCTACGTGAGGAGTGTATACAGGCTTGTGCTTACCACGCAGACGACGGGCGATCTCGGTCGCCAGGCGACCCAGGGGTTTGTCTGTGGCATCAATCACATACCAGTCGCGCTTGACTTCATGTGGCTTGGCGCTGAACGTTTTCATCTCTATTTGTGCTCCGTACGGGGCCTTCAAAACAAGGCGCGAAATGATAAAGAAATCCGGGCCAAGATACAAGTCTTTATTCCCGGCGCCAAATCGCAGGCAAAAAAAAGCGCAACCAGAAGGGAGGGGGTTGCGCTTAATTACCACCAAAGGAGGATGGAGGAGTCCTCTGAAGAGCAGCTTGGCTGCAAATCAGAATATGGTCATTTTCTAATATACTGATGTGGTATGTCAACAGTTTTGTAACAAAAAAATGAATCAGATCTTCAGGCGGTCTACGGTTTTGCCTGCAACGAGGTGCTGATCGATAATTTCGTCGATATCGGCATGATCGACGTACTGGTACCAGGTCTCTTCCGGATAGATGACCAGCACGGGCCCATCCTGGCAGCGGTCCAGGCAGCCTGCAGAGTTGATGCGGACCTGTCCTGGCCCGCTAATCCCCAGCTCCTTGCAGCGCTGCTTGGCGTAGTCGCGCAGTTTCTGGGCGCCGCAGTCATTACAGGACTGGCGCCCGTCATTGCGCTGGTTGGTGCAGAAAAAGACGTGGTGCTGGTAGTAGCTCATAATTAGAAATTGTAGACGATATTCGCTGTTGTCTTGGTATCTGTGTTTTTCTTGTCGTCAGGAACTTCAGAATTGTATTTCACGTCCAGACCAAGGGAGAGAGCGAGGCTGCTGTTGATCATTACCTTCAGCCCGGTGAAAGATGAAACTTCCGTGTTGTCGCTACCGGAAATCACGAATACGTTTTGCACAAAATCTGATTTGTCGGTAATGACATATTTATAAAGGCCGTTAGCCTGGGCTACAACGCCTGAGTTGTCTTCACCAGTCGATAGTTCATCCTTACGATAACCCGCACCAATTTCGCCATCCAGCAGGTGCTTAGGGCCAGTGAGGAATTTATAACCGTAACCAGCGGTACCTGACGCCTGATATTTGTATCCGCTGAAACGGTCGTCTGAGTAACGCAATAGACCCCAGGCATATTGCCTCTCGTCGATGGTCCATTTTGGGCGGTAGGCGGCCAGGTAGCGTTCTCCGGTTGTGTTCCCAGACTCGGTAGAGAGAAATGCATTGGCAATAAACTGGTGGGCCATGCGTGCATAGCTATAGGTGCCGTCGAACTTGAAGTTCAGGTTCGTGTTCTCGGTGTTACCTGTGTTGGCGATATAACCCAGTTCAGTAGAGCCAGTGAATGGGCCTTTTTCCTCGTCTTCAGCCAGAGCCATAACTGGCAGTGACAACAGAATGATAAGATAAGCGATTCGTTTCATGATCTGATCCCCCGGTTCGTAATGGGCGCGGATTCTACTGATTCAGGGTGCAAACTGCCAGCCAATGACAGATTTTGATTTCAGGGATACGGACCAGTGCGTCATGTGTGGTCTATGTCTGCCTCATTGTCCAACTTATGTCCTGACACAGGATGAAGGGGATTCTCCGCGTGGCAGGCTGGCACTGATGCAGGCCCTGGGTCAGGATCGTATTGATATCAGTAATGAGCGCCTGGCTTTTCACCTGGACCGGTGCCTGGGGTGTCGTGCCTGTGAAGCCATGTGTCCCTCAAAGGTCCCCTTCATGAAGCTCATGGACACGGCGCGTGCAGCGCTTTATGAGCATCATGGTAAACATCGATATACCCGTTATCCCAGCATGCTGCTGGACATGGCGGGTTCGAAGACCCGAACGCGTGTGGCTTCAGGCATGGCTAGCCTGGCCTCAGGGCTGGGTCTTAAAGGCCTGGCAGGTGATACAGAATTGGGTCAGATGCTTGGCCTGGTGCCAGATAAAACAGAGGCTGAGTATCAACATATCAAAGAGCACTCCGATGCCTCACCGGTTTTCCTGTTTTCGGGTTGTATGGGGGAGCTAGCCGACCAGGAAACCATCTATGCCGCACGACAGGTGCTAGCTGCGCTGGGATTCAGGGTGTTGAGCGGTCTGGAAGCAAGTTGCTGCGGGGCAATGCATCGTCATGCCGGCAAGGCTAAGCGCGCCGATGAACTCCGAGCGCAGAATCTGAAATTATTCGCTGAACACCCCAAAGCGCCGGTGCTTTCGATTGCCAGTGGCTGTGCAGGGGAACTTGCGGATTATCCTGATGATCTCTCAGAGCGACATATCGAGATCACCAGTTTCCTTCAGCAACAAATGGCTGTCGACCGACTGGACCTGGCTCCGCTGAGTGTAAGGGTTGCCCTGCATCGACCCTGCACGCATCGTAATGTCATAGGTAATGACCAGCACGTTGCGGACCTGCTTGATGCCATGCCTGGAGTAGAATATCTTGAGTTGCCTCTGGCACAGGGCTGTTGTGGTGCTGGTGGGCTGAATATCCTGACTCAGCAGGAACTCGGCCAGCGACTGATGGCCCCTACGGTTGAATGGCTGATCGAGAGCAAGCCAGACCTGGTGGTAAGTACCAATATCGGCTGTAGCCTGCATATCGCGCGCTCGGCCAGGGAGTCTGGCATGAACCTCGAAGTCTTACACCCAGTGACCTTGTTGGCGCGCCAGCTTAAGCAGCAGTAAAATGAACCAATTCACATTGAACGCGGACATTAATATGCGTCACTACAGTCTTCTGGATCGTCTTTGCTCTGAAATAGATCACTCCCTGCGTACCGTATATGGCAGACCAGCCATTACCGAGCGCCCTAACCCAGCTGATGAAGTAGAAGAGAATCATGAACTGACGGATCAGCAACGTGATCTCATCGGTCGACTGATGCGCATCAATCATGCTGGTGAGGTTTCTGCCCAGGGCCTGTACAAGGGACAGGCACTAACCGCCCATCGTCCAGATATTGCAGACAAGATGGAACGGGCCGCTATGGAGGAGAATGATCACCTGGCATGGACTGAGTCACGCATTGCCGAGATGGGTACGCATAAAAGCCTGCTGGGGCCTTTCTGGTACTGGGGTTCCTTCGCGATTGGTGCAACTGCTGGTGCAGTGGGAGACAAGTGGAGCCTGGGCTTTGTGAATGAAACCGAGCAGCAGGTCGTCAAGCACCTGGAAGAACATCTTGAGCAATTACCTGAAGATGATGAAAAGAGCCGTGCGATTCTCGAGCAGATGAAAGAGGATGAAGCGCATCATGCTACGACTGCGGTCGCCCATGGAGGGGCAGAGCTGCCCTGGCCAGTAAAGAAGGTGATGATGCCTCTGATGTCGAAGGTGATGACTAAAGCAGCTTATTGGTTATAGTGGTTTTGTATTAAAACCTGTAACCGGCTGAAAGGACGGCATAGTTAAACTGAGCGAAATTGTAGACCGTTTCATTGTCGGCCCCGCCTTCTACGACTCTTAGTCCGCCACCGGCATACCAGTTTTTATTAATGTCGTAATTAACTTTAAGACCTAGATCGATGGCACGACCCTGTTTTGAGGCTAGCCCATCAAAATCGACAATGAAGGACCACTTGTCGGCAAACTGATAATCACCGTAGAGATTCAGCAGGGGCACGACCCCAAGGTCAGTGTTACTGGCAGAGACATCTCCTTGTTTCAGAGCAATTTCTGCATCACGTACTTTTATTGTTGCGCCTACACGCCAGTTCCATTTTTGTCCTTCATAAAACTTATAACGATAGGTAGCGCGATAGGAATTAAATTTATAAGTTGCTTCTGTATTTTCTCCGGCCGAAAAATTTTGTCCATCAAAGGCTACATCCTTATCCAGAACCCCGTCTTTTGTGTAACCGAGGGGGGCGATTAAAAAGCGTAGCTGGTGTCTATCTGATATGTCGTAAAAGAGCTCAAGACGTAAAAAGGGCAGGGGGTCATCCCCAACAAGGTCAGATAAAGAGAAGCGAGTGCCCGTATCACCGGGTATCTGCACATCATTGTAGGTCTGCCAGGTGGCACCTGTTTCCAGCCCTATATTCCAGTGCTGCTCTTCTGCCAGGGCGGTATTGGCCATTATTTGCGAGGTGGCTAAGGCCAGGAGCAAGGCGGGAAATGCTAAAACGTTATGTGCTGTTTTCATTGTCGAGTTCATTTCAGGGGCAGACATATGGTGACCATATTAATGACTTACCAGCGTTGGACAAAAGTAGACATTAACATCATTCCCTGGATTTTCTACCCCAGATTCCCAGAGCTAATTCCCGTGTTGAGAAAAGGATTCAGAATTTGCAGCAGAGATGCTGCATAAGAACGATGCCGTTGCGCAAATTAAAGGACCCTAAGGGTAAGGTCACCGGGGCAGTATGCTGTCAGGCACATCCATGCGCCTTACCCCGAAGGGCTTACCTGATTTGTGTTCCAGACATGTTATTCCCGGAGAGGATTTATTGAACAGGCTAGAAAAGTGAATGTTCTAGCTGGCTTAACTGGCGAACGAAAAAATGTAAGTCAATTTATAGCTGACTCTCCGGCAGTATCCTCGACAGGAAGGCCTTAAAGCGGGTCCAGGCACCAGCCTGTGGTTCTCCCTTTTCGATAACTTCTACACCATCGATAATGCCAATCCATCGTAGGCTGCCATCTTCGGCCTCGATGACCCTATAGGACCTTTCTTGCAATGTTTCAAAAAAAGGCTCTGCGATTTGTTGAGACATATCAGCTGATTTGATCAGAACGCCCATCTCGGTGTTGATGTCTATTGAGCGCGGATCAAGATTGAGGGAGCCAATAAAGAGTAGTTTTCTATCGACCATGATGGCCTTGGTATGCAGCGTCGCGGTTTCGAACGCCTCTGTATCCGTATCTTTCGTGGTTGTGGCGTCGACGCGCATCTCGCGGAGTTCCACGCCGATATCAATCAGGCGATGACGGTAGCGAGCATAGGCAGCATGCACGGGAATATGGTTGTTCGAGGCCAGCGAATTGGTCAGCATGATTACGCGGACATCGTTGTCGATTACTTCCTCCCAGAAATCCATGCCTGTATCTCCGGGGATCAGGTAGGGAGTGACTACAATGACCTCGTCCTGTGCGTTCATGATGACTTGAGCCATACGAGTGACCAGCTTCTGGTGGTCCTGCGATACCTTGCTCAGAAGCTTGTCAGGATCGTCGGTAATGACTTCGTAGCGGGCAGGAAACAGTGCAATGCGGTCATTGGCGATGTCCTGCAATAAATCCGTTTCAATCGCGCGTTTATAAATCGTTTCTGCCTGGTTTACTCGACCCTCAGAAACCTCCGCACGAACCTTCGCCAGGTCGAGATCTTTATTGCCGGTGTCAAAGGCCTCTACGGGTAAGGAGAGTTCGTGATTCCAGAAGCGGTCAAAGGTTTTGGCGATATCACTGGCAACAGGGCCAAAACACAGCATGTCGGCGTCACGAAATTCTTCACCAGCCATGAGCTCGAAGTATTCCGCGGCAATATTTCGTCCCCCGACAATACTGACCTGGTTGTCAATCGTGAAGGACTTGTTGTGCATGCGCCGGTTGGCACGATCGAAGTCGGCCAGGTAGTTGAGCCAGAAGGATGCTCCGCCACGGCCCACAGGGTTAAACAGGCGCATCTCGATATTTGGATGCTGGTTCAGCAGCAAGAAGATATCGTCATCAACCGTAGTAAAGACATCATCAAGCAACAGGCGTACCCGTACCCCGCGATCTGCGGCCTCGAGTAGTTTGCCGACAAACACCGTGCCGGCCATGTCATGTTTCATCAGGAAATACTGGGCATCGATACTGCTTTCAGCAGCATCGATCAGGGCAAGCCTCGCACCAAGGGCATCGGTGCCATTAAGCAAGGGGTAAAACCCTGAGGTGCCCGGGTGTTTTTTTTGCCAGTCAGCAGCAGCCTTCCCCAGGGTTGTATCCCGGGTGTCAGTGATGGCCTCACTGGGTGTGCGTGGATAATCAATCGGTGCAGTTGCGCAGCCAGTGAACAGCCCTGCTGTTAATGGCAGCGTAATACAGAACCGGATTAGTGATTTATTCAAGTTGTGCTCCAGTCCCCGAGCTTAGGTGAAAGTGCTTAAAAAGAACCTGTGATTTAAGTATAGCCTCAGGACTCTCATCATAAAAAAGCCCCTCAACGTTCTGAGGGGCTTCTTGATTACGACAATGATGATTATCCGCGCTTAGCCTGGGCTGCGCACCTTCTTAACATGGGCCACAAACTCATCCGCAGGCTTAAAGCCGACCAGTCTATAGTTGCGTTTCTCGAAACCAGCCTGGTCAAAGAACAGAATGGCTGGCGGTCCAATCAAGCCAAACGCACCGAGCACGGCCTGGTCATCAGCATTGTTCTTTGTAACGTCGATCTTGAGCAGTACAACGCCTTCCAGTGCTTCGTGCACCTCGGGTTTAGAGAAAGTGAATCTCTCCATTTCCTTGCAGGAGATACACCAGTCGGCATAGAAGTCGAGCATGACAAACTGACGATTCTGGCGCGCCTGTTCAACTTCGCGCTCGAGATCGGCCATGGTGCTGATCATCTTGAAGTCGAGCTTCTCATCTTTAACGGCTACAGCTCCGCCTGAGCCGCCACCCATACCTTTCAGAGGCTGGAAGACATCGCCTTTACCAGCCGCACCGCCAATCATGAGCAGGGCACCCCAGATCAGCAGGACGACACCGACACCTTTCCAGAGTTTCATCCAGCCTGAGGCCTGTTCCTTAATCGGATCAAGCGCGCCCATGTAGATGGCAGAGATGATCAGCAGTACCGACCACAGCAACATGGTGACCGTTGCCGGTATGACACGCTCAATGAGCCAGATGGCAACACCGATGAGGAGAACCCCAAACACGGCCTTGGTGGCATCCATCCAGGCGCCTGCTCTTGGCAGGAGCTTGCCGGCTGAGGTGCCAAGCAATAGCAGTGGTGCGCCCATGCCCATGCTCAGGAAGAACAGGGCGGCACCGCCGAGCACGGCATCACCGGTCTGACCGATATAAATAAGGGCGCCGATCAGCGGTGCGGTTACACAGGGCCCAACAATCAGTGCGGACAGGAAGCCCATGACGCCGGCACCAGTCAGACTGCCGCTCTTCTGCTTGTTGCTGACCTCAGAAAGACGACTCTGAATGGCATTAGGCATCTGTAGTTCATAGAAGCCGAACATGGACAGGGACAACAGCACGAATATCGCCGCGAATACACCCAGTACCCAGGGATTCTGGAACCAGACCTGGATGTTGGCGCCGAACAGGCCTGCCAGTACACCAGCAACGGTATAGGTGGCCGCCATTGCCAGCACATAGGCCAGTGACAGCATGAAGGCACGCTTGGTAGAAATCTCTTTACCCTGTCCAACAATGATGCCGGACAGTATCGGAATCATGGGGAATACACACGGCGTGAAAGCCAGTAGCAGACCCAGGCCAAAGAAAGTTAACAGCGTCAGGGCAGTATTGCCTGAGGCGAGTTTGCCAGCCAGTTCATCTTGTTCTGAAACAGGTTCGTCCACAGCGGTGGCAGCTGTCTGAGCAGGCGTCGTTTCTACAGGAGTGCTCGCTGCTGCCAGGCCAGCTAGGTTGACAGGTAGTTCTTCATGCATAGGTGGATAACAAACACCCAGTGCACCGTTGCATCCCTGGTAGTCGAGGGCCAGGGTGAGCTTGTCACTCGCTCCCTCATCACGAATCAGCGGGATGTTGATAACCAGCTCGTTCTTATAGATCTGGGTTTCGCCAAAGATCTCGTCCTGCTGGGTGATGGATGCGGGCAGCGCAATGGGGCCTATGACATTGCCTACCGAGTCCTGCAGGTTGATGCGAATTTTGTCTTTGTACAGGTAGTAGTTTTTGGCAATGTTCCAGGTGGCACGAAGGGTATTGGCATTGATCGCTTCGACGGAAAGGGCGAAGGCCTGTTCCGGTGGCAACAGTTCTTCCTCATCAGAGCGGCTGTCGACCGAGGCGGTCAGGTCCTTGAGCAGGGCCAGGGGGCTGGCACTTTCTGCCTGGGCAGCGGGTACAGTCAGTTCGGCATCGTAATGCTGGGGTGGGTAACAGACGCCCATGGGTTCGTTACAGCCCTGTCCCACGATATCCAGCTTGATGACCTGGCCTTCCTGCAGGCTGCCTGTCAGGGGAATCTCGGCACGAACATTCTGGTAGTAAACCTCGATCTCACCAAAGAACTCGTCGTTCTTAACCTTGCCTGCCGGGAGGCTGGGTGTACCCACTTCAACCCCCTCGGTCGCCGAGGCAAAGGAGAAATTATTGCGGTACATGTAATAGCCGTCGGCTATCTGCCATTCGGCCACAGCCGTGTTGGCATCTTTCATGGAGGTGGTAAGAGCAAAGGCCTTTTCGGGCTCGAGCAGCTCTTCCTCGGCAAATGTCATGCCGGGCAGGGTGAGCAATATCAGGAGCAGGCTGGTTAGAGTGCGCATCATTGTGTTCTCTCTACTATCCAGTTCAGGTAATCGGGGAGACCGTGGCTTATTGGAGTCGCTATGATCTCGGGAAGTTCATACGGATGGTTTTCACGTATGGCGGCTTCGAGCCCGGGGTAGGCCTCAGCCGTCGACTTAATCAGGAGCAAATGCTCTGTGCCTTCTTCACTGGCACCTTTCCATTCATAAATAGATATCATCTGAGGCAGCAGGTTAATGCAGGCAGCCAGTTTTTCTGACACCAGCGTACGCGCCAGAATTTTTGCGCTGGTCTCGTCAGGCATGGTAGTCAGGACCAGAAGTGGCTCAGTCGTCGTCACAGTCTATTTGCCTGTAGGCGCCAGAATGATCAGTGGCGTGATGCTCATCTGGTTACTAACGGCCATGCCTGGGTAGGCCATGACTGCCCTGATCTCACCATTGAATGGCGCCTTTAATGTGCTATATTCCAGGGCCTTGCGCGCATTGACCGAGTCTGCGCGTGCCATTTCCAGTTCAGTCTGGGCCTTGAGGTAGGTGATCTCGGCATTTTGTATATCGCGGTCAGCAAGCAGGCCTCGATCGTAGAGCTCCTCATTACGCTCATATTCACGCTGGGCCTCCATCTCGGCAAGCTCGAGCATCTCGATCCGGGCCTTACAGGCCTTGACGCGCTGTTGCAGTTGTTGCTGGTCCAGTTTCAGAAGGATGTCACCTTTTTTCACCTTTTGTCCTGATTTGACGAGTACCTGGTCAACGACTCCGGACTGGAACAGCCCCAGTTCTAGCTGCTTCTGATCAGCGGCATCCTCGGCGAAAAGCGGGGCTGTGCTGAGTGCCAGTATCAGGATCAGTATTTTTTTCATGGCGTTGCCTCTTTAGCATCATCTGACACGCTATCCGATTCCATGGGTGCCTGGCCCAGCAAGATGTCGAGCTGGGCCCAGGCCAGGGCCAGCTGGAACTCTGTACGTAGACTGAGCAGGCGGGCCTCGGTCTGGCGAGCCATGGCATCTCCGATATCGGCCTTTGCCTCCATTTCATACAGGGTGCGGCTTCTATCCAGATATAGATCGCGGTAATCGGTTTGTGTAAAGGCCTGTTCGCGTTGTGCGACCAGTGTCTGGATGGTCTGCCAGGTCGTCAGGATGTCCTGACGAATATTGAATTCCTCGGCCTTATACTCAGCCTGATAGCGCATGAAATCAGCCTGTTCAGAGGCAACATCGGCATTTACACGGTCGCCGGTATAGATGGGGATATCGAGTAGTACACCAGCAGTAAAAGGGTTGCGTGAACCAAACTCGCGATTGTAGTAGCTGGCCTGCAACTCGCCGGTCAACACCGGGTAGTTCTTGTTGCGGCTGGCATCCATGCGGTAGCGAGCCGCTTCTATTTCAACGCTCAGTGCCTTCATTTTCAGGTTGTTTGCCAGGGCCAGGTCGACAAGTTCCTCGTATTCAGGCAGGGGACGGTCGTTATCAGCAAGCTCAGGCAGTTCAAGATCGCTGGGCAGGTCATTGGGCCGGTTCAGGGCCTGGGCCAGCAGGGAGCGGGTGGCGCGCTGAAGGGTTTCAGCACGATAGCGTTTCATACGTATAGCCTGATATTCATTTTCCAGCTTCATCAGGTCAACATCGGATTTTTTACCAAGGGCATTCTCTTCGCGGGCGCGATCAACCGTGACATAAGCCACGGCCATATCTTCGTTCTGTACCGCGAATTCAATATCGGAGAGCAACACGTTGAAATAACGCTGGATGATGTTCAGGCGCATGCGATTGCGCGCGTCCTGGTAAAAAAGTTCCTTGGCCTGTGTACTTAATTCAGCGGCTTCCAGCAGGCTCGAGGTCTGACCAAAGTCATACAGGCGTTTGCTGACCGTGAAATGGGCCTGACTATCGTTTCGGTCCTGGGGGGCGATATCCGGCGGAATGACATAATTGGGGAATAAAAGCAGGCGGACATCGATATCATCATCACCCGAGGCCTGGAGTCCGAGTGCCCGGGTCTTGTCGAGTTCGGCCAGGCGTAGCTGGATTTCCGGGTGGGTGTTGTCAGCCAGTTCCAGCGCAACATCCAGGGTTAATGGATTGGGAAGTGGTTCACTTGCCTGTGACGGGCATGCCAGTGCCAGAAATATGAGTGGGAAAAACCAGCGCATAGCTTACTTTTTCTGGGCTTCCAGGCGTTTTTCGCGCTTATAGCGGCTGAACTTGGTTTCGTTATAGGCTTTTGTGACGATGAATTCGCCCATCCACATGAATTCCTCGGGGTTGGCGGTTGCCCCTGTATATTTGAAGACCTTGTTGCCTTCCAGGTCGAAGAAGGCCAGAACCGGGGTCGCGCGGACACGGTGTTTCTTGAGGGAGAAGTCCTTGGCCTTCATGCTGGTGCCGTCAAAATCCACAACCTCGACATCACCCTCGATATCAACAGAAAAGATGCGAAAGTGTTCGCGGAAATAGTCCTGAACTTCAACCTGGTTAACGACGGTGGTCTTCATGCGATGACAGAAGGGGCATTCATCCATTTCAAAAAAGAGGAGGATGCCGCTTTTACCTTCTTCACGAGCTATTTCCAGCTCTTCCTGAAAATCACCGAAGGTTTCCTGGAAGAAGTGTTCCTGGGGATCGCGTGTCTGGGACGCGATAGCTGTGCCGGCTAAAAAGGCGCCAAGCAGGAATAATGTTGGGATTCGTACGAGCCACATGTTGTTGTCCTCTATCGTGGCCTCTGGCAGGGCATTATTATGTTTTTATCAGGTCATAATAGACAAGGCCGCCGATACTGCCAAGGGGTTTGTATTAAATATGAATATTTCACCTTTCTGGCTTGTTTCTCCATGATGTAGACCTCATATCTAATATTTAATTTCATTCATATCTCAGGTGACACGTGCCCTTGGGCTTCATACTTCTTACGGGCTTTTTGCTCGAAATCTTCATGTTGGTCGCGGTCGGTTCCCAGATTGGCGCCCTGTTGACCGTAGTCTGGGTCATTCTTAGCGCCATGATTGGCATGACCATGATGCAGGACGGCAGCCGCCGTGCTGTATTGGGTATGCAACATGTTCAGGCTGCTGCAGGTGAGGACCCCGGGCTAGCCCAGGTGCGGATTTTTGCCAATTCCACCATCCTGATGTTTGGCGGTATCCTGCTCCTGCTGCCGGGCTTTATCACTGATGCCATAGGCCTGTTTACACTAATTCCCCCCGTCAGGGCCCTGATGATCCGTTCCTGGACCCATAGCGCGCACTGGAAGGTCTACGCTACCGGTCATGGTTATGCCGAGCGTGATGTTCAGCGCGTTATTGAAGGTGAGTATCGTCGTACTGATGATTAGCGGATGCGAACAGGTTAGAATTCGCTCCATCTAATAAACCCCGTTTGTCAGAGGATGTCCATGTCTGTTCGATTTTTATCAGCGTTGTATGCCTTTTTCTTCCTGTTTGCAGCAACTGCCCATGCTGCCCCCCTGCCTGTCCCTGCAGCACCTGAGCTGGGAGCTACAAGTTATTTACTGATGGATTTTGATAGTGGTGAGGTTATAGCCCAGAAGAACGGTGACTCTTCTGTAGAACCAGCCAGTATTACCAAGATGATGACGGCTTATATCCTGTACCGGGAACTCGAGAACGGTCGCATCTCTAAAGATGACGAGGTCCTGATCAGCGAGAAGGCCTGGCGCATGGAAGGCTCACGTATGTTTGTTGAAGTCGGCAAGACCGTGCTGCTGTCAGACCTGCTCAAGGGCATGATCATCCAGTCAGGTAACGATGCCACGGTTGCTCTGGCAGAACACGTAGCAGGTACTGAGGCAGCCTTCGTCGATATGATGAATGCTCAGGCGCGCGCCCTGGGTATGAATCAGACTTATTACGAAAACGTCACGGGCTGGCCTTCTGAGAACCATACCAGTACAGCCCGGGATATTGCCTTACTGGCACAGGCGCTGATCCGCGATTTCCCTGAGTATTACAAGCTCTATTCCGAAAAGGAATTTACTTACAACAACATCAAGCAGTACAACCGTAACAAGCTATTGTGGCGTGATGAAAGCGTGGATGGTGTGAAAACAGGGCATACCGAATCCGCGGGTTATTGCCTGGTGTCATCAGCCGAGCGTACTGGTATGCGTCTGATCGCAGTAGTGCTGGGCACCGAAAGTGAAAAAGCCCGTATTGCGGACAGCAAGGCCCTGCTCAATTATGGCTTCCGCTTCTTCGAGACAAACAAGCTGTATGCCGCCGGTCAGAAACTGACCGATGTGCGCGTCTGGTATGGAGAGCCCGAACAGATCGGTGCTGGCCCTGTAGAAGATATCTTTATCACCGTACCGCGTGGGCAGTACGATAAACTGACTGCAGAAATGGAAATCGAAGCCAGTGTCGAGGCTCCGGTAGAAAAGGGCCAGGAACTGGGCGAAGTCATCGTCAGTCTTGAGGGCGATGTAAAGCTGAAGAGACCTCTGGTCGGCCTCGAATCTTCGGATGAAGGTGGTGTGATGACCTGGGTACGTGATTCAGTACTTCAGATGTTTGAATAGGCATGATGAAGATCTATCTCAACGGGGAGTTCATGCCCCTCGAGGAGGCCAGGGTGCCGGTTCTGGATCGTGGCTTCCTGTTTGGTGATGGCGTTTATGAAGTTATCCCTGTTTACGGCGGTCATCCCTTCAGGCTGATCCAGCACCTGGATCGACTTGAGCGTAGCCTTAGAGAAACACGTATTCCCCTCGAATATTCTCTTGATGACTGGATGGCTATTTTCCAGCCGCTTATTGATAGCTGTGAAAGCGAAGACTGCGGCATTTATCTTCAGGTGACGCGTGGCGTTGCCATCCGTGATCACGCCTTCCCCAAGGCGGTGGAGCCCACAGTCTTTGCCATGGTTAACCCGATCAAGCCTGTTCCTGCAAAGGTTCTGGAAAATGGGGTTCATGCCATTGCTCGAGAAGATATTCGCTGGTCTCGCTGTGATATCAAATCTATCTCGCTGATTGGTAATGTTCTGATGCGTCAGGAGGCCGTTGAGTCCGATGCGGCTGAGTCCATACTGATTCGCGATGGCCTGGTGACCGAGGGCTCGGCCAGTAATGTTTTTATCGTTAAAAGTGGTGAGGTTATAACCCCGCCCAAGGACGAACATCTGCTTGGGGGTATTACACGCGATCTGGTGCTTGAACTCTGTGTCACGCATGGGCTTGCCGTGCGCGAAGCGCCGATCAGGGAGCAGATGCTCAGGGCCGCTGATGAGATCTGGGTTACTTCATCAACCAAGGAAATCCTGCCAGTTACCGTGCTGGACGGTCAGCTGGTTGGTGAAGGCAAGCCGGGTCCGGTCTGGCATACCCTGGTAGAGCTTTACGGGCGTTGCAAACTGGCCCTGAGGCAGGGTGAACAGGCCTGTTAAGCTGGCCTTTTATTCACGGTCACTCATCCCCATAATCAGCGCTATGACTGAAGAAAATACCGAAATTATGGAGTTCCCCTGTGAGTTCCAGATCAAGATCATGGGGGAAGATACCGAGGAGTTTCACCTGACAATCCGAGAGATTGTCGTGCGCCATGCCCCCGAGGTGACTGATGAGTCCTTTGCCAGCAGGCAGAGTAGCAAGGGTCGTTATGTATCTATTACGGCCACGGTGAACGCACAGAGCCGCGAGCATCTGGATAATCTGTATCGTGAGATTACCTCTTGCCACCTGGTGAAGTGGGCTATCTAGCCAGCTGGGTTTAATGGATCAGTTGCATGTTCGATATCTGGGTCGTCAGCCCTATGAACCCGTGTTTGAGGCCATGCAGGCCTTTACCGATACCCGAGATACAGATGCCGCCGACGAACTCTGGGTTGTTGAGCATGAGCCGGTTTTTACCCAGGGGCTGAATGGTAAGTCGGAGCATTTGCTGGACACGGGTGATATTCCGGTTGTTCAGGTAGATCGCGGCGGTCAGGTGACTTATCACGGTCCTGGTCAGATCGTGATCTATTTGCTGGTGAATGTACGTAGAAAGGCCGTTGGCGTACGTGCAATGGTGACTGCCATGGAACATTCGATTATTAATCTGTTATCTGGTTTTGGAATCACATCTGAAGCCAGGCCTGATGCGCCTGGTGTCTATGTTAAGGATGCCAAGGTGGCCGCTTTGGGGCTGCGAATTCGGCGTGGTTGCAGCTACCATGGTTTGAGCCTCAATCATGATATGGATCTGTTACCCTTCCAGAGAATTAATCCCTGTGGCTACCAGGGGCTGGAGGTTACCCAGCTGAAAGATCTGGGAATTGCTTCAAGCTGGCAGGAAATAGCATGGGCACTGTGTGGAAATCTTGTTGAGGAACTGAAGTACTCTAGTCTTTCAGGTCAGCAGCTACCTGAGCCCGAAGCTATACCGAGTTATCCAGGAACAAATTAATGTCAGACAACAAGCGCGTACAGGCAGGCGAAAAACAACGTGGTGCAGCCAAGGTCTCACGTATTCCTGTCAAGATTCAGGCGACAGAGAAACCATCCAGGAAGCCGGACTGGATTCGTGCCAAGGTGCCCGCAGGCCCCGAGGTTTCCCGCCTGAAGCAGGTGCTTCGTTCACGCAATCTGCATACTGTCTGTGAAGAGGCTACCTGTCCCAATCTGGGTGAGTGTTTCCAGCATGGTACCGCCACTTTCATGATTATGGGTGACATCTGTACCCGCCGTTGTCCCTTCTGTGACGTGGCCCATGGCCGTCCTGAGCCACTGGATGCTCAGGAACCGGAAAACCTGGCGACCACTATCCAGGAGATGGGGCTGCGCTATGTCGTGATTACTTCTGTAGATCGTGATGATCTTCGAGATGGTGGTGCAGGACATTTTGTTGCCTGTATAGAGCGTGCCCGTGAACTCAGCCCAAAGCTTAAAATCGAGGTGCTGGTGCCTGATTTTCGCGGTCGCATGGATATCGCGCTGGATATCTTCCGCCAGGCGCCACCGGATGTTTTTAATCATAACCTCGAGACCGTATCCAGGCTTTACAGAGAGGCTCGCCCTGGCGCCGACTACCAGTGGTCGCTGGATCTGCTAAAGCGGTTTAAGGAAGAGCATCCCGATGTGCCGACCAAGTCTGGTCTGATGCTGGGCCTGGGCGAAGAACTCTCCGAGGTGCACGAGGTGATGCAGGATCTGCGTGACCATGGCTGCGACATGCTGACCCTTGGTCAGTATTTACAGCCAACGCGTCACCATCTGCCGGTAAAGCGGTTTGTCACACCTGAAGAATTTGATGAACTGGCAGTACGAGCAAAAGAAATGGGCTTTAGCCAGGTGGCGAGTGGACCACTGGTTCGCTCTTCCTATCACGCCGATCTTCAGGCTGCCGAGATACTCTGATTTTTTGCTTATGCGTACTAGCCAGCAGTCTCTATCCCGTATCGTTGACATCCGCTACTATGGCCTGATGAAGATCTGGACCTTGCTAACAGTTTTACTGTTTGTGCCGACCCTGGTGCTGGCAGAAACCCCAGTATTTAATATTGGCCTGGAAGAATGGTCTCGCCCGCGTAGTGGGCAATTCATTGTGACATTGCCAGCCGTGCGCGAGGCTGTTTCCCTGTGGGAGACAAATCAGAATGCCCGTATTCAGATTCGCTATCCGGTGGGCGAATCAGGCAACCTCTGGGCGCAGGAGCTGTCTGACTGGTTGGTAGCACTGGGGATTGAGGCAGGAACCATAGATTTAGTGACGGGGAGTCTTCCCGAAGACCGGGTTGAAATCGCGCTGTTAGGTGTTGGAGGAAAAAGTGAGTAGGGTTGCAGCAATTCAAATGGCATCGGGTCCGCAGGTCGCGGCGAATCTCGAGAGTGCTTCTCGCCTCATCGATCTTGCGGCAGACTCTGGTGCCAAACTGGTCGTGCTACCGGAAAATTTTGCCATCATGGGTATGACCGAGCAGGACAAGCTTAAGGTCAGTGAAGAAGAAGGTCGTGGGCATATCCAGGACTTTCTGTCTAACAAGGCCCGTAGCCATGGTATCTGGCTGGTTGGAGGCACGGTGCCTATTAAGAGTGATGATCCTGAGCGTGTTTATGCAGCCAGCCTGCTTTACGACGATCAGGGCAAGCTCGTAGCACGTTACAACAAGATTCACCTGTTCGATGTGCACCTGATGGATTCAGATGAACACTATGCCGAATCGGAAACCACGCTCAGTGGCGAGGACGTGATCGTAGTAGATACCCCGGTCGGGAAACTGGGTATGGCAGTTTGTTATGATCTGCGTTTTCCCGAGCTGTTTAGAAATATGCAGTCCCTGGGTGCCGAAATCTTTGTGCTCCCTTCCTCATTTACGGCCATGACTGGCCATGCCCACTGGGAAAGCCTGATTCGTGCCCGCGCCATTGAAAATCTTTCTTACGTGGTTGCCCCGGGGCAGGGTGGTTACCATGTCAATGGTCGTGAAACTTATGGTCACAGCATGATTGTTGATCCCTGGGGTAATGTGCTGAATCAGCTTAAGAGTGGTACCGGCATTGTCGTTGCTGACCTGGACATGGCGCGCCTGAATAAAATTCGAAACAGTTTCCCCTCCCTGGAGCACAGGCGCCTGAGTTGCGCGATTGGTGCGGCCTAAGTTGCTTAACGGAATCCTATGAGTCAGATACTTGATATTGCACGTGAGCACATCCTCGCCCCCTCGGGCCTGGATGAGGGGTCTCTTGAGGCCGTGTTGTCCAGAATGCTGGGCCCATCGATCGATTATGGCGATGTCTATTTTCAGTTAAGCCGCTCAGAATCCTGGGCGCTGGAAGACGGCATTGTTAAGCACGGCACTTATAACATCGAGCAGGGTGCTGGTGTTCGCGCCATCAGCGGTGAAAAAACCGGTTTTGCGTATTCCGATGAAATTGTTCTGCCTGCATTAATGGATGCGTCCGTGGCTGCTCGTGCGATTGCTCGTGGCCAGCAGGAAGGACAGGTTCAGGCCTGGAAGGCACTGGCAGCCAATCAGTTGTATATGCCCATGGACCCTCTGGGTAGTTTGACCGAACAGGACAAGCTGGAGCTGCTGCAGCGGGCAGATGCCGAGGCGCGCAAGATGGACCCACGTGTTGTGCAGGTTAATGTCAGTCTCTCAGGGGTGCATGATGTGGTCCTGGTCGCTGCCAGCGATGGGACCCTGGCTGGTGATGTCCGTCCCCTGGTGCGTATGAATGTCAGCGTCATCCTTGAGCATGAAGGGCGTCGTGAACAGGGCTCTGCTGGTGGCGGTGGCCGTGTAGGTTATGACTTCTTCGTTGAGAATGATCAGGGCATGGAATATGTACGTGAGGCGGTGCGTTCTGCGTCAGTAAACCTTGAGGCGATCGACGCCCCTGCCGGCACCATGGACGTGGTGCTTGGGCCTGGCTGGCCCGGCGTTCTGTTGCATGAAGCCATTGGGCACGGACTGGAAGGCGACTTTAATCGCAAGAAGACCTCGGCCTTCTCGGGTCGAATCGGTGAGCGCGTGGCTGCTGAAGGCGTTACCGTGGTCGATGATGGAACCCTGCCCGATCGTCGCGGATCTCTCAGTGTCGATGATGAAGGGGTGCCAACCCAGTCTACGACACTGATCGAAGATGGCATTCTGCGTGGCTATATGCAGGACAAGATGAATGCACGTCTGATGGGTGTTGAGCCTACTGGTAATGGCCGCCGTGAGTCGTATGCACATCTGCCTATGCCGCGCATGACCAATACCTATATGCTGGCAGGCGAGCATGACCCGGAAGAAATTATTGCCTCGGTAGATAAAGGTTTATATGCCGTGAACTTTGGTGGTGGCCAGGTTGACATCACCTCGGGCAAATTTGTGTTCTCGGCCTCTGAGGCCTACCTGATTGAAAATGGAAAACTGGGGGCACCGGTTAAAGGTGCGACCCTGATCGGAAATGGCCCAGATGTGCTGACCCGTGTCAGCATGATTGGTAATGACCTGAAACTGGATACCGGTGTTGGTGTCTGTGGCAAGGATGGTCAGAGTGTGCCCGTTGGTGTAGGACAGCCCACCCTGCGTGTGAATGGCCTGACCGTAGGCGGGACGAGCAGTTAATTTACTGTTCGCTGATTTCCCGCAGGTATCGGAACAGATTTCGGGCGTTTTTGGGTGGTTTGCCCTGTTCGGCTTCCTTTGTTGCCTGGCGCGTCAGCTGGCGTAGTTTCTGTCGATCAGCTGCGGGATAGTCGTCCAGAAATTCGTTCAGGGCTGCATCTCCTTCGTCCAGTAAACGATCACGCCAGGCTTCTAGTCGATGGAAGTTTCGGTTCTGTTCCAGGGCTTTCGCCTTCCTGGCCTCGAGGGCATCGATGATGGGGGCCGGGTCAAGGTCACGCATGAGCTTGCCGATGAACTGGCGCTGGCGTTTAAGGGCCCCCTTTTTCATCTGGCGGGCATCTTCGATAGCCGAGACCAGGTTGTCTGGCAGCGGGATGTCTTCGAGTTCGTGAGCAGACATATTGATGAGTTGTTCACCAATTTTCTGGAGTGCGTCGGCCTCGCGTTTAAGCTGGCTTTTACTCTTTTCTTCGATATAGTCGTCAGTCGGTTCCATAATGCTGATGTTAACCCGTACTAACAGGAGAGACCATGTCTGAACCTCAAGCCATTCCCCATAGCGTGGATGAACTCGAAGCCATTGTGCAGAAGGTCCTGGACCTGTCTGCCGATCGAGGTGCTACATCGGCTGAGGCTGCGGTCAGTTCGGATACAGGCCTTTCGGTAACAGCCAGGCTGGGGGAGGTTGAGACGCTCGAGTATCATAAGGACCAGGGCGTGGGAGTGACCGTTTACTTCGGTCAGCGTAAAGGTTCATCAAGCTCTTCTGATCTCAGGCCAGAAGCCCTCACCGAGGCAGTCGAAGCAGCCTGCCGCATAGCACGTTACACCGAGGAAGATGAGTGCGCCGGTCTGGCCGATGCTGAACTCATGGCCTATGACTATCCTGACCTGGAGCTGGACTATCCCTGGGCTATCGATGCCGAGGCTGCTGTTGAACTGGCCAAACAGACCGAGGCCAATGCCCTGGAACTTGATGAGCGCATTACTAATTCTGACGGCGGTTCCGTTAATGCCTTTAGAGGCGCATCGGTATACGGTAACAGCCATGGCTTTATCGGCGGATACAGTTCCACGCGTCATAGTATAAGTTGTTCTGTGATTGGTGAGACCGATGGGCTGATGCAGCGCGACTACTGGTACAGCGTTTCTCGCGATCCTTCTCAGCTTGAATCCCCCGAGCAGATTGGCCGCCTGGCGGCTGAGCGTACCCTGCACAGGCTGGGTGCCCGGCAAATTAGCACCCGTCAGGCGCCGATTATCTTTGCAGCGGATATCGCCCGAAGTTTTATTGGGCACTTTGTTGGCGCCATACGTGGTTCAGCGCAGTATCGTAAGGCTAGCTTTTTGCTCGATCACCTGGGTCAGCAGATATTTCCTGAAGAAATCCATATTCATGAACAGCCATATATTCATGGCGGGCTTGGCAGCGCTCCGTTCGACTCCGAGGGTGTTAAGACCCGAGAGAAGGATATGATTGCAGATGGCGTGCTTCAATCCTATGTGCTGGACAGTTATTCCGCGCGCAAACTCGGCATGCAGACGACAGGAAACGCCGGGGGTGTACGTAACCTGATGGTAGATCCCACGGCAGGAGACCTGCAGTCGATCATGCAGGATATGGGAACCGGTTTGCTGGTGACTGAGCTGATAGGGCACGGCATCAACATGGTGACCGGGGATTATTCCCGGGGGGCCTCAGGCTTCTGGATAGAGAATGGTGAGATTGCTTACCCTGTTGAGGAAATCACGATTGCCGGGAACCTCAAGAACATGTTCATGGGTATCCAGGCGGTAGGTTCAGATATTGATAATCGCGGCAGTATTCGAACTGGTTCCATTCTGATCGACCAGATGACAATTGCCGGAGAATAATACGACTGTTGTGACGGTCTATGATTTAAAATGGGAACCTTGGTGTCAGAGTGCTGTCTCTGATTCGTGATTATAAGGATTCAGGCAGGGGGCTAATGCGGTTCTTTTTTTCAGGGCTTCATCTTCGAATAGCAATTTTTTCTCTGCTGCTTTTATCTTTCAGCAGTGCGCTTGCCAGTAATGAGAAATATCAGCGCTTAGATCTACTGACAAATCATCCAGAGGGTATAGAGTACCTTACCTATAAACTCTCTTATAGCGGCCTGATCACCGGCTTCGTCTGGAAAGATCTCGCTGATGTTTCCTTCCATATCCTGCCTGGTGAGATGGAGTTTCGGGGCATAAAAACCTGCGAAGGTATTATGCGTCTGACGACAGAAAATCATTCTTTCGCTGAACTCATTCATCCAATTCGTTATGAATGGATCAGCCTGTCCGATCCGGGGCTGGAGCGTACCTATCTGGTCGAGCAGATTGACCGAGGTAGAAGTGATAATCACCGAATTGTCTGGCTGGACTGGGATAAAGAGAAATTTCGTTTTTATAGAAAACGAGAACTTAAAGAAGTAGAAAAAGCCGAGGTCTGGGATTTCGGTGATGATGCAGAAATTGTTTATGAATGGGATAAGGATGGACGCGAAACAGTACCTGAGTTTCTAGACCGCTATCCGCCAGTTAATGATGGCCAGCTCGGATATCTGATTCATGACAAGACCGAGAAAGGCCTGAAAACTGATAATGCGATAGATCCCCTGAGCCTCGTGTACAAGTTACGCCATCACGATTTCAATGCGCAGCCCCAGATTGACCTGGTGCTAACCCTGGAAAAAGACATCGATATGTATCGCGCCACTTATGTGGGTAAAGATCAGATTTATATTGATAAGACCCTGGTTGATGCCCTGATAGTCCAGGTCTCGCGCACAGATGAGAAAGAGGCTAAAAAAGAAGGCTGGGTGAAAATCTGGTTCAGTGATGACTCCGCTCGAATCCCCCTGAACTTCCAGGCTGAGGCCCCGGTCGGGAAGATGCGGGTCCAGATTACCGAGCAGAGCCTGAAAAAAGCATCAGGCCAGGGAAGTTCTCTTCCCTGTGTGAAGCAGGTAAGCCTGTCCAGCGTCTCAGTCGAAACTAATCGCTGACTTGATCCAGTTTGACTGGCTGTTGCAGCAGTTTGTCATCGAAGACTACCCCTGATCCATCCAGGCGAATCCGGCCATCCGTAAACCAGGAGGCAACCAGCGGATAAATCACATGCTCCTGTTCCAGTACGCGGCTTGCCAGCGATTCAGGCGTATCATCTTCAAGGATGGGAACTTCGGCCTGAAGTATTGCCGGTCCACCATCCAGCTCCGGTGTCACAAAATGTACGCTGGCACCATGAATGTTATCACCGGCTTCTATAGCACGCTTATGCGTATGCAGGCCACGGTACTTAGGCAGTAGTGACGGGTGGATATTCAGCATTCGTCCTTCAAAGCGACGCACAAAGTCTTCGGTGAGAATGCGCATAAAGCCCGCCAGGATGATGAGGCTGGGTTTAAAGTCCTCAATCAGATTTCCGAGGGCAGCATCAAAAGACTCTCTGTCATCAAAGTCTCTGTGATCCAGAACCCGCGTGGGGATGTTGGCTTTCTTAGCGCGCTCTAGTCCATAAGCATCGGCCTTATTGCTGATGACAGCGGCAATCTTCCCCCTGATACGTCCATCCTGGGTCGCATCAATAATAGCCTGAAGGTTAGAGCCGCCTCCCGATATGAGAACGACAATCGAGGGCAACGGCTCCGTCATGAAATTTCGACGCGGGGTTCCTGGTTGCTGCCAGATTCAATCTGACCAATTTTCCAGGCCTGAATATCATGCTGTTTCATCAGATCTATGGCCGCTGCGGCGTCTGTCTCCGGCAGGATAACCACCATGCCGATACCGCAGTTAAAGGTGCGCCACATCTCTTCATTGGTGATATTGCCGTTCTGCTGTAGCCAGTTGAAGACCTCGGGCATTTCCCAGCTGCGGGGATCGATGCGTGCCACAGTGGATTTCGGCATCACGCGGGGCAGGTTTTCAGTCAGACCGCCGCCGGTGATATGGGCAAGCCCATGTACAGGCAGCTTGTTCAGCATATCCAGAAGGGCTTTGACGTAGATACGAGTGGGTTCAAGCAGCGAATCCCCCAGGGTTTTGTCACCCAGCGAGTCGCTTAGTGAAGCACCGCTAACCTCAAGTACCTTTCTGATCAGAGAATAGCCGTTTGAGTGAGGGCCGGATGAAGCAAGCCCAATCAGGCAGTCACCAGAGCCTACCTGGCTGCCGTCAAGCATATTGTCCTTGTCGACAACGCCTACGCAGAATCCTGCGAGATCATAATCACCCTCGCTGTACATGCCGGGCATTTCGGCAGTTTCACCGCCACTCAGGGCTGCACCGGCCTGCACGCAGCCTTCTGCGATGCCCTTGACCACATCTGCGGCCACATCCACTTCAAGGTGCCCGGTTGCGTAGTAGTCCAGGAAGAAAAGGGGCTCTGCACCCTGAACAATAATATCGTTCACGCACATGGCTACCAGGTCGATGCCGATAGTGTCATGTCGATTCATTTCCATGGCCAGCTTGAGCTTGGTGCCTACCCCGTCAGTACCGGAGACGAGTACCGGTTTTTTATAGCGGTCCAGGGGGATTTCAAACAGGGCGCCGAATCCACCCAGACCACCGAGTACGCCTTCACGCAAGGTGCGCTTGGCATGGGGTTTGATCTTTTCTACCAGGTCATTTCCTGCATCGATGTCGACGCCGGCATCACGGTAACTGAGAGAGGTTTTCTGTTCTGAATCGGTCATTGGTATTGGCCCTGCTGGCAAGGACGGAGATGGTATCTATAGACGAGGGGGCTGTAAACCGTTGCGCTTTATGAGGTGCTCCCTGACATGCTATCTTAGCGTCTTTCTAATGACCTCGTGTTCTGACCCCGTGAATCGAATTCAATCATTAATTATCGCTCTGTTGCTGAGCCTCCTTACCACGCCTTCTGTCTTTGCCGTTCAGGTGAAGGGGCTTTTTTCAGTACAGATTCCTGTAGAAACACGCGATCGCGAAGAACGTCTTGAAGCCATCAAGGAGGGAATGGGGCAGGTTCTGGTGCGTGTTACCGGTGATGGCAGCATCTCTCAGAATCCCGAAGTGAATGATGTGATCCGTGGTGCTGCAGGTTATGTTCAGCGTTTCAGTTACCTGCCTGCAGAAGAAGACCGCTACGAGCTCAATATTGATTTCAATGAGGCCCGTCTTACCAAAAATCTGGTTAATCGCGGCCTGCCAGTCTGGGGCGCTGAGCGCCCATCAGTGCTTTCGTGGGTGGCAGTTTCACAGGGTAATTCACGCTATATGCTGGGTGAGCGTGATGGCAAGAAAGAGCGCGAGTTCATGAATAGTGCAGCACAGGAGCGCGGAATTCCCCTGATTTTTCCTGTGCTGGATGTTGAAGATAGAAACAAGGTGCGTATCGGCGACATCGTCGGAGGGTTTTACGATACGGTGGATGCCGCGTCGGGCCGATATTCGGCCGATGCGATTCTAATCGGCAGGGTACAAAGGCAGTCAGGGCAGTGGATTGGTCGCTGGCGACTGAAAGAGGCTGAGCAGACCGTACTCTTTGAGTCCGAGGGGGTGGATCTTGAGACCGCGCTCAGACAAGGTGCGAATGGCGCAGCTTCTTATCTGGCTTCCTGGCATGCGACCCAGGGGTTTAGTGACCAGTCTGAAATTGTCATGGTTAACATCGATGCCATTCAGAGCATGACGGATTATCTGAAGGTTAGAGATTATCTCAAGGCCTTTGACACGGTGAGCAGTGTGCAGCCAGTCAGGGTGGCTCCACCGCAGGTGCTGCTTCGAGTGAACATGCGTGGTTCGGCGAGAAACCTGCAACGTCTGATCATGCTTGGGGAAACACTGCAACCTGTAGAGGCGCCAATGACCTATCCTGAAACGCTTCCTGGTGAAGCTCCTGCACCTGTTCCGGTAGCGCAGAATGAGCTCTATTACCGGTTGAGTCAGTGACCCGGCGTGACATCCCTAATTTAATTACCTTTTTCAGGTTTGTACTCATCATCCCTGTGGCAGTGGCGTTGCTGGCAGATCGCATGGATATTGCCCTGATACTGTTCGCAGTCGCAGGGTTCTCCGATGGGGTTGATGGGTTCCTGGCCAGGCAGTTTGGATGGCGCAGCAAGCTCGGTGCCATTATGGATCCCCTGGCCGACAAGGCTCTCATGGTTACCACCATCATCATACTGGGCTTCCTGGGACTGATACCCTGGTGGCTGGTCGTCCTGATGGTGTTGCGTGATGTCATTATTCTTGTTGGCGCTGTGTCTTATTTCAGGCTGAACGGCAAGATAGAGATGGATCCCAGTGTTCTTAGCAAGCTGAATACCTTTTTGCAGATCAGCCTGGTCATTGCTCTTTTATGGAATGCAGGATTTACGCCGCTTTCTGAATGGTTGCTTCAGGGGCTTATCTTGATTGTAACGGCCAGCACAGTACTTAGTGGGGCGGATTACGTGATTCGCTGGTCGCGGAAGGCTCTGCATTCAGTGAACGGTTCCAACTGATTTCTTGCCAAAAATGGTTGAGCAACTCCCATTAAATGTCCGTTTAAAAGACAGTGAGTCTTTTGATACCTATTTTCCGGCTCAGAATGGTGCGGTTATTCATGCCCTGAAACAGGTTTCGGTTGGGCAGGGTGATTCCCAGCTGTTTATCTGGGGTGGAAAACAAAGTGGTAAGACCCATTTGCTGCATGCGGCCTGTAATGAGGCTGCAAAGGCAGGGCGTTCCGCCCTGTTATTAAAATCCGAGGATCTGCTGAGCTATGGCCCCGAGGTATTCGAGGGCCTGGAACAGATTAATCTTGTCTGCATTGATGACCTGCAGAAGCTGATCACCAGCGATACCTGGGAGCAGGCATTATTCAATTTCATCAATACCCTGCGTCAGCATGAGGGGGGGCTGTTGCTGGCTGCCGATGCCAATCCCGGAGAGTTGTCTGTGCAGTTGCCGGATCTTAAATCACGCCTGGAGTGGGGGGCGGTATTCCAGCTACAGCCCCTGCAGGATGAAGAAAAGATACAGGCTTTGCAGGTACGCGCCGCTTACCGCGGGTTTGATCTGCCGGACGAGGTTGGCAGTTATCTATTCAGGAGATATCCAAGGGATCTGGAATACCTGATGCGTGTGTTGGAAGCACTCGATGTCGCCAGCCTGGCGGCTCAGCGCCGCCTGACCGTGCCGTTCATAAAAAAAGTTCTGGATTAATCTTCTTCTGAAGCAGACAGGGCCTTTAATCGCCTGCTTTCATCACGGGTATAAATCATGCTGCCCATGAACATCATGGTGCTCAGCAGAACCTGCAGGCCGCCATAGACTTCTCTGCCTGTCGTGGCTGCATTGTCTACGCCGATAATGAAATAGAGCAGGGCAACGAAGGTGGCCCAGGCATGGGTGTAAGGCCTGCCATGCAGCATACCGCGCATCGGTAATAAAAGGAGTGGCAGTTGCAGGATAATTATCAGCCCGCGAGGTGTTTCACTGTCTGGCGCCAGCAAGACTACCCAGCCCATGATCAGGAAGATAAGGCCAAACAGCCCGATGATTGCAGACCAGTAAGCAAGAATTCTACGGTTCATGAAATGACTCTCAGGCACTCAGTTTTAGTGCAAGTGTGGCAATACGACGACCGATGGCCTTACACAGGGCAATTTCTTCATCTGTGAAGTGCTTTTCACCGTTGGTGCCGGCCACATGCGTCGGACCGTAGGGGGTGCCACCCGATTCCGTACGTGTCAGGTCAGCCTCGGAATAAGGTAGTCCAGAAATAAGCATCCCCTGGTGCATCAGGGGCAGCATCATGCTGAGCAGAGTTGATTCCTGCCCGCCATGCATGGAGGCGCTGGATGTAAAGACTGCGGCCGGTTTGCCAGCAAGGGCAGATTCAAACCAGAGTTCCGTCGTCTGTTCCAGAAAATGTTTCAGCGGAGCGGCCATATTACCAAAACGTGTAGGACTACCTAGGATCAGGCCCGAGCAGTTCCTCAGGTCATCAAGTGTGGCATAAGGGGCGCCTTCTTCAGGAATTTCGGGTTCCGTGGCTTCACAGACACTTGAGGTCTCCGGCACAGTCCTGATCATGGCTTCTGCACCGGCAATCTCCTCAACACCGCGTGCGATTTTCTCGGCCATGGTGCGTGTCGCTCCATGACGGCTGTAGTAAAGAATCAGTACAGGTTTCATGGCTTAAAGTATATCCAGCACATTTTCAGGTGGACGACCCAGGGCCATTTTTCCCCCGTTAATGACGATAGGGCGTTCAATCAGTTTTGGATTATCGTGCATGGCCTGAATGAGCGTGTCTCGATCCAGTGATTCATCCTTAAGACCGAGTTCCTTGTATTCGGCTTCTTTCTTGCGCATTAGTTCGCGCGGTTCAAGACCCAGTGTGTTCAGAATTTCTTTCAGGGCCTCAACGCTGGGCGGCGTTTTCAGGTATTCAATGATTTCAGGCTCCTGGCCCTGTGCGCGAATCATTTCCAGGGTTTGTCGAGATTTGCTGCAACGGGGGTTGTGGTAGATGACGACTTGGCTCATGGGTGGCTTCCGTATTACTTGACGCTATATAGTGTGGGTGATAATTTCGCTGCATGTGTAACAGATGGCTGTTATTGAGTCCAGTTGTGCCAATATTAAAGCAACAAAATAAAATAAAACTCCTTTTAGCTTCCCTTCTTCTTGGTCTCTTATTAACTGGTTGTGCGGGTATTCCTGTCCAGGAAATGAGTGATGCTCGTCAGGCACTACAGACCGCGGCAGAGGTTGGAGCAAAGGATAAGGCTTCGACGTTGTATTCTGAGGCTAGTGGGCTATTGACCCAGGCCGAGTCTGCGCTGAAATTATCAGATTATGGAAAGGCGCGTGAACTCGCGGACAAGGCCAAAGAAAAGGCCATTCTGGCAAGGAAACAGGCTCTTTCTGCCCAATAGTTCACATGTAACACATTTCTTCTATAATTTAGGTGAGCTCTCCCTTGACACTTAAGGGGGTGAAGTGTAGCTTCAGGCTACCAAACTACATTAATAATCTTGCTCAGGAGTCTGCTTTTATGAACTTCCGTATCTTCCGAATTTTTGCTGTCCTGATGGTGCTTGGCATCATGGTGGGCTGTGCTTCTACCCCAACTGAAGAACCAAGCGATGCCCAGTCTGAAGCTGCAGCAGCTATTGCCAAGGCTAAAGAACTTCAGGCAGAAGCCAGTGCACTGGGTTATGAGTGGCGTGATACTGGCAAAATGATCAAGGAAGCAGAAGCTGCTTACGCATCTGATGACTATGCTACAGCCACCAGCAAGGCAAATGCAGCAATCGCCCAGCTTGAAGATGCTATTGATCAGTATTATCTCCAGCAGGCCAAGTTCAAACTCGATAAGTACGAGGGCATGGGTGGTCTGACCGATGAGCAGGCTGCAATGCTGGCAAATGCCAAGGATCTGTACCTGCAGGCCAAGGGTCGCGCAGCTTACGATGCCATCATGGAATTTGAAGCCAGCCTGGCTGCAAGCCGTATCATGTACACCGTCGTCAAGGGTGACAACCTGTGGAATATCTCTGCCAAAGACACCATTTATGGCAACCCATACCACTGGCCCCTGATCTACAAGGCAAATGCTGACCAGATCAACGACCCTGACCTGATCTTCCCTGGCCAGGAGTTTGGTATCTCTCGCACTAACAGTGATGACGAAGTAGCAAAGGCCGTATCACATGCCAAGAACCGTGGTGCATGGGCTGTAGGCGCTGCTGAAGAATCTGATAGTAACTATCTGGCTCAGTAATCAGCTTGGCTACTTGAGTAGTTCTTTTAAGGGCCCTTCGGGGCCCTTTTTCATTGAAGAATGGATATTCTGCATTGTTATGTAAGAGGAAGAGTCCAGGGGGTTTTCTTCCGAGCCTGTACCAGGGATCAGGCCGTGTTGCTGGGCCTGGATGGATGGGTGAGAAACCTTCCTGATGGTCGGGTTGAGGTATATGCAACAGGCCCTGAAAACAGGATCAGGCAACTACACGACTGGCTCCAGCATGGTCCTGAACTTGCTATCGTCGAAGAACTTAAATGCCTTGATGGCCCTGAACTTACCGTGCATAGAAAAGGATTCAGGATTACCCGATGAGTCATAGTCTGGATTCAGAAATTAGTATGGCAGACAAAGAACGGATGCTGGACCAGGTCCTGGAAGACCTTGTTCGCGACGGTATTGTTGAGGCGGATAAGGCGCGTATGCTTACCTCGGTCATTCGTCCCTCTGAACGTAAAAAAAAGAACCCTTTGCAGATAATTGCGAACCGGAACTGGGATGATCCCAGAAGCGAAGGGAGAAAGCTCGATCTTGAATTGCTGACACAGTGGCTGGCTGACCAGTCAGGTTTGCCTCTCTATAGAATTGATCCGCTGAAAGTCGATGTGGCAGCCGTCACCTCAGTGATGAGTTATGCCTATGCCTCTCGTTTTGGAATTATGGCGGTCGAAGTTGGCGCGGATGATGTCACGATCGGAACAGCGCAGCCATGGATCCGGGAGTGGCAGGGCGAGTTAGAAAGGATACTTTCTAAAACCATCCGGGTTGTCATCATCAATCCTGAAGATCTTGAGCGTTACCTGCTCGAATTTTATTCCCTGTCTCGCTCAGTAAGTGGTGCTGAAGAGCATCGTGATAGCCATATGTCTGGTGTCCAGAATCTGGAACAGATGATGGAGATGAGCCGTAGCGGCAAGCTGGATGCCAATGATCAGCATGTCGTGAATATTGTGGACTGGCTGTTGCAGTATGCCTATGAGCAGCGTGCCAGTGATATTCATCTGGAACCCAGGCGTAAACAGGGAAATGTTCGATTCCGTATCGACGGTGTCATGCACACGGTTTACCAGATTCCCACCTCGGTCATGGCCGCGGTTACCAGCCGTATCAAGATCCTCGGTCGTATGGATGTCGCCGAGAAACGGCGCCCACAGGATGGAAGACTCAAGACCCGCACACCAGATGGCAAGGAAGTAGAGCTTCGATTGTCGACGATGCCCACTGCTTTTGGTGAAAAACTGGTAATGCGTATCTTTGATCCTGATGTACTGGTTAAGGACTATAGTGAACTCGGTTTCAGTGAGCAGACTCTGTCGCACTGGAAGCCCATGATTCACCAGCCAAACGGTATCATTCTAGTTACGGGGCCTACCGGTTCAGGAAAGACCACAACTCTTTATACAACTCTGAACGAACTGGCCAGGCCTGAGGTAAATCTCTGCACCGTAGAGGACCCCATAGAGCTGATCGAGCCAAGCTTCAACCAGATGCAGGTTCAGCATAATATTGGTCTCGATTTCGCCTCTGGTATACGTACGCTCCTGCGTCAGGATCCGGATATCATCATGATTGGTGAGATTCGCGATTTGGAAACAGCTGAGATGGCTATACAGGCAGCACTTACCGGGCATCTGGTCTTTTCTACCCTGCACACCAACGACGCCGCTTCGGCAATCACCCGACTGATGGAGATTGGTGTCCCACCTTATCTGCTAAAGGCTACCCTGCTGGGTGTTCTTGGCCAACGCCTGGTGCGAACGCTTTGCCCACACTGCAAACAGCCGCAGGAGACTGATGAGATCCTGTGGACCTCCATGGTATCGCCCTGGAAAATGGCGGCACCTGCCCAGCTATATGAACCAGTAGGCTGTCTGGAATGTCGGCAGACAGGGTTTCGCGGCCGCATGGGGATTTATGAAATGCTGCCTATCACCGATGGCTACAAGGCCCTGATGACGGGGGATGCTGATCTGGGTATGCTACGCCGCCAGGCCTTCAAGCAGGGTATGTTGCCTCTGCGTATTGACGGTGCCCAGAAGGTCGCCAGGGGACTGACCACTATAAGCGAAGTACTCAAGGTAGCCCCGGTCTCGTTCGAACACTGATATAGATGGTTTCAGCCGTTGTTCTGTTGTGGGCCTGCCCTGATGGCTGGTATCCTTGACCCCCCTTTTTATCGCCATTTTCTGAAGACCTCATGCAAGATCAATATGACCCGCGGGCTATAGAAGAACAGGCCCAGCAGTACTGGGATGACAACCAGACATTTCAGGCACAGGAAGACCCGGGAAAGGAGGCTTTTTATTGCCTGTCTATGTTCCCGTATCCCAGTGGCCGCCTGCACATGGGGCATGTGCGTAACTACACGATTGGCGATGTCATTAGTCGTTACCAGCGAATGCTGGGTAAGAATGTCCTGCAACCCATGGGTTGGGATGCCTTCGGCCTGCCGGCTGAAAATGCGGCAATTAAGAACAAGGTCGCTCCGGCCAAGTGGACCTACGAGAATATTGATTACATGCGTGGCCAGCTCCAGCGTCTGGGATTTGGTTATGACTGGAGCCGGGAAGTCGCTACCTGTCGCCCAGAGTACTATCGCTGGGAGCAGTGGTTCTTCACAAAGTTGTTTGAAAAGGGCCTGGTCTATAACAAGACGGCGATGGTTAACTGGGATCCGGTCGATCAGACGGTTCTCGCGAATGAGCAGGTTATTGATGGCCGTGGCTGGCGCTCAGGAGAGCTGGTAGAGCGTCGCGAGATTCCCCAGTGGTTCCTCAAGATTACCGATTATGCTGACGAGCTGTTAAAAGACCTCGATGGCCTGGAAGGCTGGCCAGAGCAGGTGCGCACCATGCAGCGTAACTGGATCGGTCGCTCAGAGGGCGTCGAGCTGGCGTTTGCCATCGACGGTTCAGATGATTCTCTGCTGGTTTACACAACACGTCCCGATACATTGATGGGTGTGACCTATGTGGGCGTTGCTGCCGAACATCCACTCGCGAAACAGGCGGCCGAATCTAATTCTGGGCTTCATGCCTTTATCGAAGAGTGTCGCAGCAACCAGGTGGCCGAGGCTGAAATGGCCACCATGGAAAAGAAGGGCATGTACACCGGTGTTATGGCTGTGCACCCGGTCACTGGTAACAAGGTGCCTGTCTGGGTCGCTAATTTTGTACTGATGGATTATGGCTCCGGAGCGGTAATGGCCGTGCCCGCTCACGATCAGCGCGACTGGGAGTTTGCCCGCGCCAATGAGCTGCCTGTTATTCAGGTCATACAGCCAGAAGATGATGCCTCCGAGATTAACCTGGAAGAGTGCGCCTTTGTCGACAAGGGGGTGCTGGTTAATTCGGGTGAGTTTTCCGGCCTGAATTCAGCTCAGGCATTTGATGCCATTGCAAGCTGGCTCGAGGAGCGCGACCTGGGGCAGCGCAAGGTGAATTTCCGTCTGCGTGACTGGGGGGTCTCCCGCCAGCGTTACTGGGGTTGTCCTATACCCATTATCAACTGTCCTGATTGTGGCCCTGTCCCGGTACCTGAAGATCAGCTGCCAGTGGTATTGCCAGAAGATGTTGAATTTGATGGGGTCGGTTCACCCATCAAGAAGATGCCTGAGTTCTACGAAACCACCTGCCCGAAATGTGGCGGTAAGGCTGAGCATGAGACCGATACCTTCGATACCTTCTTTGAATCCTCATGGTATTTCGCGCGCTTTGCTTGTCGTGATAATGACCAGGCGATGCTCGACGAGCGTGCCAACCACTGGCTGCCTGTAGATCAGTATATAGGCGGTATCGAACACGCAATTCTGCACCTGCTTTATGCCCGTTTCTTCTTCAAGCTGATGCGTGACCTGGGCCTGGTCTCTGGCGACGAGCCTTTCAGTCGTTTGCTGACCCAGGGCATGGTGCTCAAGGACGGGGTCAAGATGTCGAAGTCCAAGGGCAATACGGTGGATCCGCAGGAACTGATCGAGGAGTACGGTGCCGATACCGTTCGTCTTTTCACCATGTTTGCTGCCCCACCGGAACAGTCCCTGGAATGGTCTGACTCAGGTGTGGAAGGTGCGCACCGTTTCCTGAAAAGACTCTGGAGCCAGGTGCACCAGCATCTGCAAAATGGTCAGGCTGCGCAAATGGACCAGGGTTCGATGACCGATGAAGAAAAGGATCTGCGTCGCAAGTTGCACCAGACCCTGCAGAAAGTAGGGGACGATGTCGGGCGTCGTTATACCTTCAATACGGCAATTGCAGCGAACATGGAGCTCCTTAACGATCTGTCAAAGTTCACGGCTAACACGGAAAATGCCGGCGCACTGCGTCAGGAAGTGCTGGAGTCTATCGTGCTCATGCTGTCACCGATTGTTCCGCATATTGCCCATGCCCTCTGGCATGCGCTGGGTCATGACCAGGCCGTGATTGATTGTGCCTGGCCAGAGGTAGATCCAGATGCCCTGAGTCAGGACACCCTGGAGCTGGTGGTGCAGGTAAATGGCAAATTGCGCGGCAAGATCATGGTGCCTAGTGATGCCCAGAAGGATGCCATCGAAGAAATTGCTCTGGGTAATGAGAACGTCCTGCGCTTCATCGAAGACAAGACTATTCGCAAGATCATTGTAGTTCCTGGAAAACTGGTCAATGTGGTCGCAAACTAGATTTTGTATTCTGGCTGCCCTGCTGGTGGCGGTATTGCTCTCATCCTGCGGGTTTCAGTTGCGTGGCAAGATCGATCTGCCGCCTGAGCTGACAAAGATGCAGGTTAGCGGGCTGGACCGGAATCATGCCCTGCGCAGGCAACTTGAACGAATTCTCGAGGCCAATGGTGTAGAGATTGTTCAGGAAGCGACTGATAAGACCGCCAGGCTGAGTCTGAGCCAGTATCGCCAGGAAAGAGAAATCCTCGTTGTCGGAACCGATGGCCGCGTCCAGGAATATCGCCTGATCAGTGGTGTGGATGCTGCATTCCGTGGCGAGGGTTTTGAAATGCCTTCAACTTCAGTCCAGGTCTTCCGCGACTTTAACTATGATCCTGACGACGTCCTCGGTAAGGCTGAAGAGGAAAAGCAGCTGCGCGAGGATATGGATAACGAACTCTCACAGCTGATTATCCAGCGCCTGGGTGCCCTCGTACGCCAGTAACTATTTTATGCGCCTTGGTCTTCAACAGTTTTATCAACAGCTGGATTCTCAGCTGGCCTCTATTTACCTGCTCAGTGGAGATGAGCCGCAGCAGATGATGGAAGCGGCCGATGCTATTCGTGCCCGCGCCAGGCAGGAGGGCTATGAAGAGCGTGAGGTCTTCACTGCAGATAAGGATTTTAACTGGCAGTCCCTGGTTGAATCCTCTAACAGCATGTCACTGTTTGCGCAGCGCCGGATTCTGGATTTGCGCATGCCCTCGGGAAAGCCCGGACGTGAAGGATCGCAGGCACTCCGTGAGTATGCTGAGCGTCCCCCTGAGGATACGATCCTGCTGATTCAAACAGGCAAGCTTGAAAAAGGCGCCGATAAGTCCAGCTGGTACAAGGCCCTGGATGCTGCTGGTGTTGTTGTGCAGATTTGGCCTCTGGATCTGAAGCAGACTCAGCAATGGGTCTCATCCCGCGCGCAGAAAATGGGCCTGAGACTAAATCGGGAAGCGACGGATTTTATTGCCGAGAGGGTTGAAGGCAACCTGCTTGCTGCCGCCCAGGAGCTGGATAAACTAGTGTTGCTGCACGGCGAGACAGAACTGGATATGGAAGCAGTTCTGTCCAGTGTTGCAGACCAGTCGCGTTATAGTGTTTTTGATCTCGTTGATGCCGTGCTCGCAGGTGAAAAGCGTCGTTGTCTACGCCTTCTGGAAGGGCTGCGCGCTGAGGGAGTGGAGCCAATACTCATCCTCTGGGGACTCGCCAGGGAGATTCGCGGACTCTATGACATGGGGCGCAGGGTGCAGCGTGGAGAGGCCGTTGAGCAGGTAATGGCGTCTGCACGGGTCTGGAACCAGAGAAAGCCGCTGGTGCGTCAGGCCCTGTCACGATTGAATAGCACCCAGCTGCAGGACCTGCTGCGCCGGTGCGCCGAAATTGACCGCTCCGTAAAAGGGGTGGGAGAAGGCAGTGTCTGGGACGAATTGTTACAATTAATCATTTGCGCATGCGGGGATTGCCTTTTTATACGTACGGCAACCCCTTAAACGAGGATTTACAGGTCAATGAGTGCTTCCATGTCAGAGCCAACACTAGATATCGCAGCCTATATGCATGAAGTCGGGCAGCAGGCCCGTGCGGCCAGCCGCGTACTGGCTGCTGCGGATCCCGGCAGTAAAAACCGTGCCCTGCTGGCCATAGCCGATAAGCTTGAAGCCAGTTCAGGCATGCTCAGGACTGAAAATGAGAAGGATCTGGAGGCAGGGCGTGCTAACGGGCTGGATGATGCCCTGCTGGATCGCCTTGCCCTGAATGATGAGCGTATCGCTGGTATGGCCGAAGGCCTGCGACAGATTGCAGCCCTGCCGGATCCTGTGGGCGAAATCACCAATATGAGCTATCGTCCCAGCGGCATCCAGGTGGGTAAGATGCGTGTTCCCCTGGGTGTTATCGGTATCATTTATGAGTCCCGCCCCAATGTGACAGCCGATGCGGCAGGACTGTGTCTGAAATCAGGTAATGCCACGATTTTGCGTGGTGGCTCCGAGGCCATTCATTCCAATCGCGCCATCGCGAGCTGTGTGCAGAAGGGGCTTGAAGAGGCGGGGCTGCCCGCAGAGGCCGTGCAGGTCATCGAAACCACTGATCGAGCTGCGGTTGGTGAATTGCTGCGCATGCAGGAGTTTGTCGATGTCATCATTCCTCGTGGCGGTAAGGGCCTGATAGAGCGTGTCAGCAAGGAGTCACTGATTCCTGTGATCAAACATCTGGATGGTATCTGCCATGTTTATATTGATGATCGGGCGGATATTGGCAAGGCCGTGTCCGTTGCAGAGAATGCCAAGACCCAGCGTTATGGTACCTGTAACACCATGGAGACACTGCTGGTGCACCAGGGAGTGGCTGATGAGGTGCTACCTGCACTCAAGGCGCGTTACGATGAGCATGGTGTCGAACTTCGTGGATGTTCGGTAACTCAGGCCATCCTGCCTACGATTAATGAGGCCACTGACGAGGACTGGGATACCGAGTATCTTGCTCCTGTTCTGTCCATCAAGGTGGTTGCTGATATCGATGAGGCGATCGATCATATCAATACGCATGGCTCGCACCATACCGACAGCATCATTACTGAGGACTATACGCGATCACGGAAATTCCTGCGCGAGGTGGATTCCAGTTCGGTGATGGTGAACGCCTCCACGCGGTTTGCCGATGGTTTTGAATATGGCCTGGGTGCGGAGATCGGTATTAGTACCGATAAGTTGCATGCGCGTGGCCCCGTGGGACTGGAAGGCCTGACCACGCAGAAATTTATCGTGCTGGGTGATGGTCATATTCGACAGTAAGCAGAACCAGGCATGATCGGTATTCTTGGAGGGACCTTCGATCCGATTCATTATGGCCATATCCGCCCGGCCAGGGAGCTGATCGACAGGCTGCCATTCGACGAAATACGTTTCATGCCTTCCTCGGTTCCCCCGCACAGGGCCCAGCCCCAGGCCAGTGCCAGGCAGCGCCTGGATATGGTCAGAATGGCAATCGAAGGTATCGAGGGCTTTACTTTTGAGACCTGTGAGCTGGAACGCAGTGGTCCTTCTTACATGGTGGATTCACTGCAGGAACTCCGGCAAGGCGTAGGTCGTGATGTACCGCTGGTGCTGATTATGGGTTCTGATGCCTTTCTGGGCCTGACGGGCTGGGATCGGTGGCAGATGCTGACGGATCATGCCCATATACTGGTGACGCAGCGGCCGGACTATGTGGTAAGCCCGGAACTGGATCTGGCAGCATGGCTGGCACCCAGGCAGATTAAGCCTGAGCTGCTGGCAGATAGTCCGGGTGGGCATGTGGCAATGATCAGCCAGGAAGAGGTGGATATCTCTTCCACGCGAATCCGGGCAATGATTCGTGAGCAACAGGACATACGCGGACTACTGCCCGACCCAGTCTGCGACTATATTAAAGAAGAGGGGCTTTATCTGGCCCCGGAAACAGAAGAGAACTGAATGAATCTCGAAGAACTGACCGAGCTGGTCATAGATGCCCTGGAAGACGTCAAGGCCGTAGACATCAAAATCATTGATGTGCGTGGCAGGACCTCGATTACCGATCTGATGGTCATTGCCAGTGGTAATTCCGATCGTCATATCAAGTCGCTTGCAGATAATGTGATCGTCAAGGCCAAGGCGGCGGGTGTGCAGCCGCTGGGAGTAGAGGGACAGGACAGCAGGGACTGGGTGCTGGTCGATCTGAATGACATTGTGGTGCATGTCATGCTGCCCGAGGTCCGCGATTTTTATAACCTCGAGAAACTCTGGCAGGACGATCAGGGGACATCGGCCAGCAAGGGCGAATAATCCTACGCCTATGCGTATTCACCTGCTCGCTATCGGTAATCGTATGCCCGACTGGGTAAACCGTGGCTATGAGGAATATGCACATCGGCTGACACAGGACTGTCAGCTACAGCTAAAGGAAATACCAGCCGGCAAACGAGGCAAATCTGCCAATACGCAACGCATTATCGAGCAGGAAGGGGAGCAACTGCTTCAGGCGGTTCCAAAAGGGAACCGGATTGTTACCCTGGACGTCAAAGGTCGCGCCTGGTCCACGGAACAGCTCTCTGAACAACTCGGTCAGTGGATGCAGGATGGTCGTGATGTCAGTTTGCTTGTGGGTGGACCTGAAGGGCTCTCTGAACAGTGCAGGCAAAAGGCCGATCAGAGCTGGTCTCTCTCACCCCTGACCTTTCCTCATCCCCTGGTGCGTATTGTCATTGCCGAGCAAATCTACCGGGCCTGGAGTATCCTCCGTAATCACCCCTATCACAGGGCCTGAACATGACATTCTCATCTGCTCCTCAACTGGTTCTGGCCTCTGCATCGCCCCGCAGGCAAGAACTTCTGCAGCAGATCGGGGTCTCTTTTACTGTCAGTCCTGTCGACATTGATGAATCCCCCTTAATGGATGAATCCCCGGCCACCTATGTTGAACGTATGGCACTGGAAAAGGCACGTGCCGGCTGGGAGACCTCGAATAAGACATTACCGGTTCTGGGCTCAGATACAGCAGTGGTTATTGATGAGCAGATATTAGGAAAACCGCGTGACAGGGCTCATGGCATGCAGATGTTGCAAAAACTCTCCGGGCGTGACCATACGGTAATGACTGCAGTTGCCCTGGTACGGCAACATGAAACTGGTATCAGGCTCTCGGAAAGCAAGGTGGTTTTTTCGGATATTCCTTATGAGGAACTAATACGTTACTGGGAAAGTGGTGAGCCTGCTGATAAGGCCGGAGCTTATGCCATACAGGGAAAGGCTGCGGTATTTATCAGTCGACTGGAAGGCAGCTTTTCAGGTGTTATGGGTTTGCCTTTAAATGAAACTGCGGAATTGCTCACGGGTTTTGGCATCGACCTCACCCTTAACTGGCAAAAATAAAAAAGCGGAAAAGCAAAATATCATGAGTGCAGAATTACTAGTCAATGTAACCCCGATGGAAACCCGAGTTGCGCTGGTGGAAAATGGCGTCCTGCAGGAGATATCGATTGAACGTAATCGTCGTAAGGGCCTGGTCGGAAATATCTATAAGGGCCGCGTCAGCCGCGTGCTTCCCGGTATGGAGGCAGCCTTTGTTGATATCGGGCTCGAACGTGCGGCCTTTCTACATGCCTCTGATATAGAAACGCCCCAAAACGAAAGCGATGATGACAGTCGACCACATATCGGTGAGCTGGTGTATGTCGGTAAGGAGTTACTGGTTCAGGTTATCAAGGATCCTATCGGTACCAAGGGCGCACGATTGACCACGCGCCTGAGTATTCCTTCCAGGTTCCTGGTGCTAATTCCCAACAGCGATAATATTGGCGTTTCTACCCGTATCGATAACGAAAATAATCGTCCTCGCCTGAAGGAAATGATAGAACGCCTGGCCGATGAAATGAGTAGTCCGCATGGCTACATTATTCGTACTGCTGCCGAAGGTATTTCCGAAGAGGCCTTGCGCGGCGACATGCAGTTTCTGAATAAACTCTGGGAGTGTATCCAGGATCGCGTGAGTAAAACCCCTTCTGCTTCAGATATCTATTCAGATCTGCCACTCATACAACGCACCCTGCGCGACATGGTTGATGAGGATATTGAACGCATTCGTATCGACTCGCGTGAAACTGTGCAGAAGATGACCAGCTTTGCACAATCCTATATTCCTGGCCTGGCATCGCGTATTGAGCATTACCCTGGTGAACGACCAATCTTTGATATTTACAGTGTAGAGGATGAAATTGAGAAAGCCCTTCAGCGCAAGGTACAACTCAAATCAGGTGGTTACCTGATTTTTGACCAGACAGAGGCCATGACCACTATTGATGTAAACACCGGTGGTTTCGTGGGTCATCGTAATCTTGAAGAAACCATATTCAAAACCAACCTGGAGGCCGCCCAGGCTATAGCGCGTCAGCTACGCCTGCGAAATCTGGGGGGCATAATCATTATCGACTTTATCGATATGGAGCAGGATAGTCATAAGGAACAGGTGCTCAGCGCCCTGGAGAAGGCACTCGAAAAGGATCACGCCAAGAGTCATATCTGTGAAGTCTCCGCGCTGGGACTGGTTGAAATGACCCGTAAGCGTACTCGTGAGAGCCTGGAACATATTCTCTGCGAGCCCTGTCCTATGTGTGAAGGCAGAGGGCATATCAAGTCTGCAGAGACGATTTGCTACGAGGTATTCAGAGAGATCATGCGCGAGGCAAGGCAGTTTGATGCCAGGGAATTACTTGTACTGGCAGGGCAATCAGTCGTTGATCTGCTGGTTGATGAGGAGTCGACAAGTCTTGCTCAGTTGCAGGAATTTATTTCAATACCCATTCGCATACAGGTTGAGACAATGTATACACAGGAACAGTTTGACGTGGTTCCTCTGTAAGCACATACGTATATGTTGAAACGTGTTTATCTTGGAGTGAGCTGGCTGACGATCTTTACGATCGTAGTGTTGGCTGTACTGATCAGTGTAGGGCGTATGCTTTCACCGGCAGTACAGGGCTATCTGCCCATGATTCAGGATAAGGCGACTGAGGCACTAGGGCAGAAGGTAACAATCAAATCTATTGATGTGAGCTGGCATGGTATTGCCCCGGCACTACGTTTACATGATGTTAGCGTGCGAAATGCCTCAGATGATGCAAATGTAATTTTTGTCAAAAATATTAATGTCCGCCCAGATGTGTTCAAGCTGATATTTGAGCAGCAGCCATACCCCTCCCTGATCAGTTTTTCTGGTGCACGTTTCCCTCTGCATCTTCTTGAAGACAAACGTCTGATCGTTCCTGGTCTGGAGATACTCGAAAATGCCAGTGTTGATAAGACTGAAGAGGCAGACCTCGAAGAACTCATGGGCAGGCTTAGTGGTGTTTCTATCGAGCTCGTTAACAGCCGTATCGACTGGCGTAGTGAATTAACAAATGCAGATTTCATATTTACAAGGATTCATGCGCGCTTAGCCGTCGATGAAGATCTAATGCTGATTGAAGCAGATGTTGGGCTTCCTGATCGTCTTGGCGAACGTCTACGCCTTAATGCCCGAATTGAAGGACCCTTGTGGCTACCCAGTGGCTGGGAGGCAAGGGTTTATGCCCAGGCAGCAGGTCTGCACTTCTCAGCCTTATCCAGGGAGTCTTTGTTACGTGTTGCTGAAATGAAAGATGGTCATGGCGACATGGAAGTTTGGCTGGACTGGGGGCAACAGGGGCTTGAAGATTTTCGTGGCAATTTCAAGTTACACGATCTTTCCTGGGCGCATGCAAAAGGACAGGATGATTACCGTCTGGACAAGACCAGTGGGCGTTTTCTGTTCCGGCGTCAGGCATCGGGCTGGACACTTGATTTAAGTCGCTTTGAGCTGGAACGCAATGGTTATCGCTGGCCCAGCTCCTCTGTAAGTTTACGCATGACATCAGATGAGCGAGTCAGTCGCTATCAGCTGGATGCAGATTATTTAAACCTGGGGCAGATAACAGAATTTATTTCCAGCCGGGCAGAACTGAAAGATGAACAGCGCCTCTGGGTTGAGCGACTCAAACCCAGGGGTGCCCTGAGAGATATAGCTGTGAATGTGCTGCTGGAGGACAAGGCACTTGAACAGCTTGTTGCCAGCGGCGAGTTTCTGGATGTTGGCTGGGAGCCATATAAAAAAATCCCTGGAATTAACGGGCTGGATGGACAGTTCAGTCTCGATGAGGACGATGGTTCCTTCCTGCTGGCAACTGAAGATGCGCTTGTTGATTATCCCTGGTTATTCAAGGACAACCTGTCTGTAAGAAATCTGCGTGGTGAATTTGACTGGAGCAGGCAGGGTAAAAAGATCAGTCTCAGGGGCCGCACCATTAAAGTCAGTAATGAGGATATACGCGGTGAAGGACAGTTTGACCTGGAACTTGGTGGCGGCCCGGGTCAGATGGATATGCAGTTTGCATTCTTTGACGGTAATGGGAAGCAGATTGCTCGTTATCTGCCTGCAGGTATACTCAGGCCCAAAACCTATGACTGGTTAGTTATGGCCCTGCAGGATGGTTTTGTTCCTGAAGGCCAGTTGTTGTTCAAAGGTAATTTCAGGGACTTTCCTTTCAGAAATGGTGAAGGTGTTTTTATAACTCGCTTCACGGCTCGCGATGTATTGCTCAAGTATGGAAAAGGATGGCCAGCTATTGAGGGCTTATCCGGCGAGGTCGAGTTCCGCAACAACAGTATGAACATAGTCGCGAATGGAGGTCGCATCTACGATAGCAGGATCGAAGGTGGCGAGGTTTCAATTAAAGACCTTTTTGCCGCGCGACTACTGATCGATGCTAGGGCCAGGGGGCCAATGGCCAATGTCTTCAGTTTTCTTTCCGATAGTCCCCTTGGTGTTGGCAAGGAGCAGATACTCAATGACCTGGAAGCCAGGGGTAATAGCAAATTAACTCTGGGTATAGATATTCCGCTTAGTAACAAACTTGCACCGGAGGTGCATGTTAACGGGCATCTGGATATGGCGGGTGGCAGCATCCGCTTTAAGAAACAGGATTTGTTGTTTAATGATCTGGCCGGGCAGTTAAAGTTCACAGAAAAGTCGGCACATGCTGATGATTTAACGGCAAGCTTTGACCGGGTGCCTGTGAATGTGAATGCTCATACACAAACGGACGGGCATATAAATGTGCTTGTTGAGGGTGTGCTACCTGCGACGTCGATTGTGCGTTACCTGGAGCCGCATATACAGAAACACTTTGCTGGTGAATCTCTTTGGTTGGCCAGTTTAACGATACCCCCGATGGGTAAGGCGGGGCATGGTTATCCTCACCTGTCCCTGCAGTCAGATCTGGTAGGTACCTCCAGCACATTACCATCTCCTTTATTCAAGGAGCAGGAAGTGGCATGGCCCATTCAGGTTGGCTTGTACCTGGGGCGGGACGAACTGCAACAGGTTTCGATTGATTTGAAAAACCGATTGTCTACTCAGGTCGAGTTGGCGGCCTCAGGGGGTGCGGCGATAAAACGTGCCGATATTCGGCTTGGGTCTGCGCGAGCAGCCCTGCCGCAACAGGGTATACAGATCAGGGGTAATGTTGACCGTATTAACGTAGATCAATGGATTGATCTCTTTTCTGAGCCTGGTAATGCCAGAAAAGCCCAGTCAGATGGCGCCATGGGGCAGCTCAATAAACTAGCCCTGCATGCGAATACCCTGGTGTTTGGTGGGCGTGAATATAATAGTTTCAAGATTAATGCCCTGAAGAAGCAGGAGATCTGGTCTGCACTTATTGATAGCCCCTGGGTCCTGGGTACGGTTTCAGGTAGTGTTCAGGATTTTGCTAACAGACCGCTCAAGCTAGAGCTGGATTATCTGGATCTGGATCATTCAGATCTTACGAGACAACGTCAGGAATCACTTCAACCAGAAGAATTCCCCGCTGTTACCATGCAGGTTGGCCGCCTGAAATTTGCTGGCAGGGAGTTTAGTAAGGTCAACCTTTCCACGCGAAAGTTGCGCAATGGATTGCGTATCCATGCCCTTTCTTTTGATGCTGACGGGGTAAACGCTCGTATCAATGGTGACTGGCGTTCAGTTGGCAGTAATAAAAAGCAAACTACACAGCTTACCTACAATCTGCAGCTCTCTGACCTGGGTAAGGCCAGCAAGTTTATCGGCTGGGAATCAGGCCTTGAAAAAGGAGATGGAAGTCTGATTGGGTCAGCCAGCTGGGACGGCGGGCCTGCAGACTTTTCCTATGCCAATAATTTGCAGGGGCGTGTTGACGTTGATCTGAAAAAAGGTGTTATTACCGGTGTGGATGCCGGAGCAGGGAAAATACTCGGGCTCTTTAATCTCGATATGTTAGGTAGTCGTTTGCAACTGGATTTTTCAGATTTGCCAGAAGAAGGCTTTGGTTACAAGACCTGGACTGCAGAGGTGCGTGTTAATGGTTCAAAGCTTACCTCGCGCGACATGGAGCTTGACGGCAGTGCCGGTAAACTTCGTCTTGATGGTATTGCAGATATGGAAAACCGGGAAATGGATGTGAAGCTTGACGTAATGCCCGATTTATATGCGGGTGTCCCAATTGCCGGAGCTATTGTTGCAGGCCCGGCTGCAGGTGCGGCCCTTTATTTGCTGGGTAAGCTGCCCGGTGTAAGCCAGGCCCTGGAAGAGGGCGGAAAGATTGAATACCAGTTGACTGGTCCGTGGGAAGAGCCAAAAGTTGAAAGGCTGACCGTGATTACCGAACAGGAAGAAGACGAGTCTTTATTCTGACGGATTGCTACGGTAACGCTTCAGCTCATTCAATAACCATTCACCACTGGGCATGCGCTTGCCGGCACAGACGACATGATAGCGTTTGCCAGTCATACTACTTTTCGTAGCAGTGTATTCGATGAAGTCCTCGGTCGAGGAAATCCATTTTCGCGCATAATCATATTTCATCTGAATATGTTCGCTTGCCTGGGCAGATTCATGCACGGTGCCATTGCGGTCGAACTGGCAGCCAGACTGCTCAATAAAGCTGAGCAGATGATTGATTTCCCTCTCATTCGGTGCCGACCAGGCAGGTAAAGCAAGAAGTGTCAGTAGACAAAGTAGTGTCAATTTAAGGTTCATAGGGCTCATACTCATTCAGGACAAAACGCACCATGAGAGGGTGATGATCTGAGGATTTAACGGGCAGGACCTCACTATTCACAGCCTCTAGGCCCCGGAAGTAAATATGATCGACGATGCGCCCCATATGCGTTGCAGGTTGCTGACCATCAAACTCCACTGGGCTTAGCCCTAGTTCCTGGGCCACTTGTTTCAGGGTATTCATGCGAGCCTGGCTCCAGGTATTAAAATCACCGGCCAGAACCACCGGGCCAGTATGGTGACGGACTATTGCCTTAACCTCATCCAGTTGCTGTGCCAGGTCGACAGCGTTAGTCGTGAAATTAATGCCATGTATGTTTGCAACCAGCAGAAGCTGTTTGTTCTCGTCTATTGGGTAAAAGCTGATCAGTGCTGCCTTGGGCAGGTAGATGTTGGGCTCATGTCGAATCAGGCTGCAGTTCACATCGGACTGAGCCCTTCCAGCAGTCAGTACCCCGGTAGGTGTTTTCCTGTATTCAAAGGCGGGGCTCATATCCCACATCAGGCGAGTCTGTTCCAGCCAGTCCTCAAGGTCAGGCTGTAAGGCGGCCTCCTGCAGCAGTAGTACATCTATTTCCTGACCAAGACGTGCCAGATCATCCTGCCAGCCAGCATCATTGAGTTTGTGAATGTTCCAGCTTACCAATGAGAACTCATTATTAATGAGAGACTTAGCTTGTTCCTGTGCCTGCGATTTTGAATGACAGACATGCGAGACAGGGGTGCTGTCCCCGAAGCTATTAATAAGCTGGGCATGTTCTGGTACAGAGACGCAGGCTGTCATCAGGGGCAAGGGCAAAAGAGCCAGAAGCAGAGTTCGAAGCATCAGGAATATCTTATGAATTACGTAGGTAGATAGAGTGCTGGGATCTGTAGGAGTTCCTGGTAGTTTACGCCAAAGTCTTGTCTATCAGAGCCAGTCACCATACTGCAGACCGATGCCTAATGAATTCGACTTGTGGTTGTAATCTATAAGTGTTTCACCGTATCCGTAAAACCACTGGGTATAGAAACGAATATTTTTGTAAACGGGATAGGTCCAGCCCAGCTGTATGGCGCCGCGGTTTTCATTGAAGTCCAGATTGTTTCTCAGCAGGACGCTGTAACTGTTCTTACCACGTTTGGTAGCCCCGCCTAGTTCAAAATTACCCATATAATCAAGTATATCCGGGTTGTCATCTTCTGATTCAGGGATGCGGACCCAGGGTTTGAACATCAGGGCTGAACGGCCTTTCTCGAGCAGGAACCTGGCATAAATACGGTTCCAGCTTCGCGACAGGGGATCTTCACGGCCATTGGACTGGTGCACGATGCCGCCATCAATTGCCCTGTTTCTCCAGCCCAGAAACTCCCAGTCATTGTCGAAGCTGATCCAGGCCTCAGGTTCATGGTTAATGTCACGGAAGGGGCTGGAAAGATCCTTGTTATAGATCTGCCAGACAGAGAGGTTGGTATAGGCAAAAAACAGATGCCCATTGTCACCGAACAGGTTCTGTACGATCGGTGCTTTAATGCTGACCTGGAACTTGGCCTCAATGTTTTGAAAGTCAGGTGTTTCACTGATGGGTGGTTGCTCCCAGGGAGCAGTGTTCATGTCCGTGAAATGGTGATTGGCAAGCAGGAAATAATTAGTCTTGTGAGGCAGCAGTACAAAGGGGTTAGTCAGTGCCACTTTTTCTGCCTCGAAGCGGGCATCCAGGGCGTAATGTTCTTCCGCTTCGTTTTCTGAGGTCTCTGGTGATTGCAGAGAAGCCGCTGTTTCAGGTTCCTGTCGGCAGGCTTTTCGTAGTTCTCCCACCGTTGTTTCATCGTGCGCATTCTGCAGTTGCTGAATCAGGCAGTCCTGGTCCAGGGCGCCCATACCAATAGTCGGCATCAGCAGCCCCAGGAAAAGAAACAACATATGACCTGGTATTCGCGAGAAAGTAGTGCGCATCGATATAGTGCCTGCCTGCAAATATGATTCTGTTGTTACAAGTTGGGCCACGAGAATATCAATTTCAGACTATAAAGTATTGTGTATCACTGACGATATAAAGTTATAGAGATTAACCGTAATCAAGCGTGGTGCCGCGCCACTCAGACAAGGTTCGCCAATATGTTTAGAAAGATAAAGATCAGCACCCGACTCATGGTTGCCAATGCGATCATGGTGATACTGGTCATTGGGCTGATTATTCCCTTTAGTAACCACCAGGTTGAGTCCCTGATGGAAAAGGCCGAATCTCGTGAGCTTGAAGGTCTGTTCAACATTGCCCAGGGCGAGCTAAAGTCGAAGGGTGAGCTGGCTAGGGCCATGGCGACCATCGTGGCAGCAACTCCAGAGGTGCAGGCAGAATTCGCCAACGGAGAGCGTGATGCCCTGGCAGAAAGACTGGTTCCGCTGTTCGGGTATCTGAAAAGCGAGTATGCGGTGCGGCAGTTTCAGTTTCACACGCCTCCTGCAACCTCCTTTCTCAGAGTTCATAAGCCACAGAAGTTTGGAGATGATCTGTCTTCATTCCGAAAGACCGTGGTAGAAACCAACAAGACCCTGAAACCAATTTCCGGTCTTGAAAAGGGCGTTGCCGGTCTGGGTATTCGTGGCCTGGTGCCAGTCATGCAGGGTGATTCGCATACGGGTTCTGTCGAGTTTGGCCTGTCGTTCGGTCAGCCGTTTTTTGATGAGTTCAAAGCCCAGTATGAAGTGGAGCTTGCCCTGTACATTCCCGATGACTCCGGCAGCTTCAAGGCATTTGGTTCTACCTTTGGTAAGGAATTCCGTATCAATCCGAGTGAACTAAACAATGCCTTGCAGGGGGATGCTGTTGGCCTCAGGGCCGAGGTTAATACACTGCCACATGACCTATATTTACGGTCAATAAAAGATTTCTCTGGCAATCCTGTCGGTGTTCTTCTGTTGGCCAAAGACAGGACGTTCTATGCCGAGCAGATTGCAGGTATTCGTAACTTCTCACTGCTGATCGGTTTTATTGCACTGTTAGCTGGTCTGGCGATTACATCTTTTGTCAGCCTCGGTATTAGCGGGCCCATTCGTCAGGCAGCCCTGGCAATGAAGGATATTGCTCAGGGTGAGGGAGACCTGACACGCCGTCTGGATGCCAGTGGGTCTGATGAAGTATCCGATCTGGCTGATGCCTTTAATCAGTTCGCAGAAAAGGTACGCAAGACCGTTGCAGACGTTTCTGGTGTCACCGTGCATCTGGGCACCTCTTCCGAGGAGATGGCCGCCATCACGAATGAGGCTGCCGATAGCGTGGCCCATCAACAGGAGCAGACCGAACAGGTTGCTACTGCGATGAATGAAATGACTACAACTATTCAGGAAGTTGCTCGTAATGCAGCAGAGGCAGCTAATGCAGCAACTACAGCGTTGGCTCAGACGGAAAAAGGGCAGGGCGTTGTGCAGTCGACCATAGATAGTATTGGTGGACTGGCATCAGAGATCGATCGTGCCGCAAGTGTGATCAATGAGCTGGAAGCCCAGTCAGTTAATATTGGTAGTGTGCTGGATGTTATTCGGGGTATAGCTGAGCAGACTAATCTGCTGGCGCTAAATGCAGCGATCGAGGCTGCACGTGCCGGCGAGCAGGGCAGGGGCTTTGCAGTCGTTGCCGATGAGGTGCGCACCCTTGCCAGTCGGACTCAGGAGTCTACCGAAGAAATACAGGGCATGATTGAAAGTCTTCAGGCAGGTTCTCAACAGGCTGTGAAGGTTATGCAGCAATCGAATGTACAGGCACAAACTACCGTGGACCAGGCCTCTGAGGCCGGTGGGGCATTGAGTGATATCTCCAGTTCTGTAACGACTATCAATGATATGAATATGCAGATTGCCAATGCGGCAGAAGAACAGGGGCTCGTTTCTGAAGAAGTGAACAGAAATGTAATTCGTATGAATGATGAGCAGGGTCGAGTCTCTGAGAGTAGTGCGCAAATCTCTCGTGCAGGTGAAGATCTGGCACAGCTGGCCGCACAGTTGCAGCAACTGGTTCAGCAGTTCCGTACATAATTTAAACGTACTGACCAGTGCACCAGCCTGATGACCAGGCCCACTGGAAGTTATAACCGCCAAGCCAGCCGGTGACATCCACGACTTCACCAATGAAGTAGAGACCGGCTCGCTTTCGGGACTCCATGGTCTTTGAGGAAAGTTCGTTTGTATCAACGCCCCCGGCAGTGACCTCGGCTGTACGATAGCCTTCCGTACCTGATGGATGTAACTCCATGTTATTCAGCTGCTGAGTAATGAGGTGAATATCTTTTTTACTCAGTTCATTAAGTGGGCGGTCTGGCAGCAGCTGCTCGCATAGCTGCAGGGCAAGGCGCCTTGGCATAACTTCTGCCAGTAGTGTTCTGAGTTCAATACGGGGACGTGCTAACTGTTGGTCCTGCAGCCATTGGGCCACCTCGATATCAGGCAGGAGATTAATACTGATGGATTCTCCCTTTTTCCAGTAGCTGGATATTTGGAGAATGGCAGGGCCGCTCAGGCCCTTGTGCGTGATGAGCAGCTGCTCCCGAAACTGATGATCCGTGCATGTCGCTGTGACCTCCAGGCTGATGCCGGACAAGCCCTGGAAGGGATAGTCCGGTGCCCCAGGGTCAAAGGTCAGAGGCACTAGCGCTGGTCGCGTTGGTACGATTCTGAGTCCAAACTGCCTGGCAATGCGATACCCGAAATCAGTGGAGCCCATGCGTGGAATGGAGGGGCCGCCAGTGGCAATGACAAGGCTTTCACAGCGGTAGCTACTAATGTCTGTTCTGACCAGGTAGTGGCTGTTATCTGCGTGAATATCATCTATATTTTCCTGCATATGGATGTGGACACCGTGTTCCCTGCACTCTGCCAGTAACATATCGACAACGGCCCCTGCCTTCTGGTCGCAGAATAACTGCCCCAGGGTTTTTTCATGCCAGGTGATGTGATGCTCTTCCAGTAAATGGATGAAGTCCCATTGCGTATAGCGTGAAAGGGCGGATTTGACGAAATGCGGATTGTCGGAAATATAGGCCTCAGGTTCTACATAGAGGTTAGTGAAATTACATCGCCCACCCCCTGAAATCAGTATTTTCGGTCCGGCTTTTTTTGCCTTGTCGATAACCAGTGTTTTCCGATTGCGTTTCCCCGCCTCGATAGCACACATTAGTCCCGCAGCACCGGCACCAATGATTATGACATCATAACTATGTGGCTTACTGGCCAAGGCTGAGGAAAGGCCAGACTGATACGTAAAGGATGAAAAGTATGAAAAGTATGTAAAAGACGAACTGTATAGGCTGCTCGATCATCCTGTCGATGATGTTCTGTGTCTGTCCAGCCTCTTTCTGTTCGGCATACTTTTCCCGCATTTCTATGCCCCGCCGGTCCTGGTATTCATTGATGAGTTGCTTTGCTAAGGCCAGGTCATCCGGATCGTTTAACCAGATGATCGCCGCCGAGATCCCCCAATTACCCGGTGGAGTCTCATAGTAATCAAAACCACGCTCATCCAGCAGTTTTCGGATATCGTCGGCCTCATCCTCGGGCACGTTTCTGAGACTGAATAACTTTACAGGCATTATTGATTCCAGATGATTACTGTCTGCATACAGGGGCTACACTTTTTGCAAATTATAAACAGAATTTCATAGCAGAAGCTGATATTAATCAGCTACCTATTGCTTTCACCGTTCTATGCCTTTGTTTATCTGTGCTTTAATTAAACCAATAAATAAAAATGAAGTCGTTGGTTTAATGGCACAGGTGACGAAATGTTTGAAGCAGTAGAGCTAGGACAAAAACTGGATAAGCAAAGCTTTAAGAAGCAGGAGAGGGTTCTTCGCACGCAGCTGAATGAGTTACAGCGCAAGCTTGTTGATGCCAGTGTTTCAACCCTGATTATTGTTGCAGGCGTTGAAGGTGCAGGTAAGGGTGATGTAGTCAATCGCCTGAATAAATGGCTGGATACCCGTGGTATTCAGACACATGCATTCTGGGATGAAACCGATGAAGAGCTGGAACGTCCTGACTACTGGCGCTACTGGAAACGTATGCCAGCCAGAGGTTCTATTTCTGTCATGTTCTGTGGCTGGTATGGCGATCCGGTTGTTCAGCATATGCGCGGTGAGATATCTGATTCTGAACTGGATGAGGCGACAGGCCGGATCAATCAGACTGAACGTATGCTTTGTCAGGATGGCATGCTAATCATCAAACTCTGGTTACATCTCTCGCACAAGAAGCATGTGAAGCGAGCAAAGAAGAAGCTCAATAGTAAAACCCAGGTACCCGCCCTGGAGGGTAACCTGCTTGATAAGGAACAATATCAGTCGTTGCTGACAACCGCAGAGCGGACTTTAAGAAATACGGATACCGGTGCCAGTCCCTGGTGTCTGGTTGAGGGTGATGATACCCGCTTCAGGGATATGAGTGTCGGTCTTGCCCTGCAGGAGGCTATGGAGCGTCGACTTAAGCAACAGGTAATGGCTGATACGCATATTGAATTACCAGAGCCTGTAGCGGCGAAAGGAGAACATGCCCTTACCATACTGGATAAGGTCGATCTTGATGCGAGCCTGAGTGAGGATGAGTACCGGGAAAAGCTAAAGTTCTATCAGGCCCGTATCCATGAGCTAAGCTGGAAGGCCTTTCTCGCACATCGATCTACCGTACTGGTTTTCGAGGGTTGGGACGCTTCCGGGAAGGGTGGTGTGATTCGCAGGCTGATTTCTCCTGTTGATGCCCGTCTGTATCGTGTTATTTCTGTGGCCGCCCCGACCGATGAGGAACTGGCCCATCATTACCTGTGGCGATTCTGGCGACAGGTGCCACGGTCCGGTTATATGACCCTCTATGACCGGTCATGGTATGGAAGGGTGCTTGTAGAACGTGTTGAGGGCTTTGCCAGTCCTGATGAATGGCGTTCTGCTTATTTGCAGATTAATCACTTTGAAGAGCAGCTAACCGATCATGGCATCATCCTGCAAAAGTTCTGGCTACATATCAGCCCCGAGGAACAGCTGGAGCGTTTCCGTGACAGGGAAAAGACCCCCTGGAAGATGCATAAGATCACCGATGAAGACTGGCGAAACAGGGAAAGCTGGGACGACTATAAGGCAGCGGTGAATGACATGATCGCGCATACCAGCACCAGCAATGCCCCCTGGCATCTCATACCCTCAAACAGCAAGCCTTATGCGCGTATCAAGGTTCTGAAAACTGTATGCAAGGCCATGGAGAAGGCCCTGGAACACTAGGCGGGATTGCTATCCCTGAAGAACTGGACAAAGTCCTGTTCGGGCAGGGGTTTAGAAAACAGGTAACCCTGGTAACAGTCGCAGTTGTGCTCCTGGAGAAATTCATACTGTTCCTGCGTTTCTACACCTTCTGCGACAACCCTGAGTCCGAAGGTCTTGGCCATTCTCAGAATGGTGATAACCATGGCCTGGTCACCTTCATACTGATCCACGGCACTGACGAAGGAACGGTCGATCTTGATTTCATTAATCGGTAATTGCTTAAGGTAACTCAGGGAGCTATATCCTGTGCCGAAGTCATCCATAGCAAAGCGGATGCCCATTGCCTTGACTTCTTTCATGACCTCTATGGCCCTGGCGATGTCTTCAGCAACAATCGTCTCGGTGATCTCAAAAGTAATATGACTGCGCTGTTCTTCTGGAATATACAGGGCAGCGAGTCGCATTATCTCGGGAATGAAATCCTGATGCAGGAACTGACGCATACTGATATTAATGGCGAGTTTGCTGAGCTTTATTCCCTGTTGATACCACTGGCTGTAGGTCCTGAAGGCTGTTTCAACAATATAGTTGCCAAGCTCAATAATCAGCCCAGTTTGTTCGGCAATAGGTATGAACTGGTCGGGCGGAATGTTGCCCAGCTTTTTAGTATTCCAGCGTACCAGTGCCTCTGCACCTTTTACCTGATTTTGTCGATTTATCGTGGGCTGATAGTGCAGGCAGATCTCGTTTTTCTCTATGGCAAAGTGCAGCATGCGTTCAATTTCAAGATGCCTTTCCACGCGCCGCGACATTTCATCGTCGAACAGGAAGACATCATCTCTGCCCTTGTCCTTAACCTCGTACATCGCAATATCCGCTTCCTTAATGAAACGGTTTGCATTCTGACTGCCTGCATCAATAAGGCTCACCCCGATACTACAGCTGATATAGAGCTGATGCCGATCAATACTATAGGTGTTCTTTAGTGATGCCATGATCTGCCGCGAAAGTTGCAGCGCCTCCTGCTTACAGGCCTCGATATTATCGAACTCGGGTCCGAAAATAATAAATTCATCACCACCCAGGCGGGCAACGGTACCTTGCTGAGGTGTATGACTCTTAAGACGGGATGAAATCTCCTGCAGGAGCTGGTCACCAATATCATGTCCAAGCGAGTCGTTGATGGTTTTGAAGTGATCAAGGTCTATAAGCAGGAGATATGAGCTATTGCGGGTGTTATCCAACGACTTCATGAGTTGTTGCAGTTCACTAATAAAATAGCGGCGGTTATACAGTCCGGTCAGGTGATCATGGGTCGCCTGGTACTTCGTCTGCAGGAGAAGTTTGTTGGTGTCGTTGGCCGCGTAGAAAAGTACAAAGGTAAAGACCAGGGAGAATATGGTCAGTACATAGCCGTAGAACTCATGAATATTAAAGAAGTAGATGGTCAACGGCAGCATCAGGACCAGCAGTATGGGCTGATAAAGTTTTTTATCGGAACCGAGAAGGGCAGAGGCAACAACCGAGGCGCCAATCTGGGTGAATATGGCGATGTAATGCAGGTTGTGTTCTCTTTCACCAGAGTAAAATATAAAAATCAGGGTCCACAGCGAGAAAATGAAATAATTCCAGTATCGGACCTTCGTATACCACTGGTCGCGCTGCCTGTTGCCCATTTCGTCCAGGGAGAAATGCTTATAGAGATGGTAGCCCCAGGCAGAGGCGAGTACGATGAGTGTATACCAGATGATGGCGCGGCCAGGAATACCATGTAGCCAGCCAAGAAAGATATAACCCAGCCCTGGAAACAGGGATAACACCAGCATGACGGGAATCTGCTTGTGCAGAAAGTCGTAAAACTTTATATCTTTCACAGCTTTTTCTTATATAGCAGCAGCTTATAGATTTGGTAAAAGTATTATTGCTGTTTTGTCAGGGTATTGCCATAGCATCGAAAATTGCTTAAAAAAACATAAACTACATGGAAATAACCATAATCAAGAAACAGATTAGATGCCTACATGGAAAAAGATGTTCTGGAACAACGCGCCCGTGCCTTTGATTATCTGTTCGATGCTGTCGTGGTTACAGATCTTGAAGGTTTAATCATCGACTGGAATCACGGCTCTGAAGCGCTATACGGTTATACGCGTGATGAGGCGATTGGGCAGCCCGTTAGCATGCTTCATGTGCCGGAAGATATCGATCGTATTACCTCCGAAGTTCTGGATGCCGTAGGGCGTGAAGGCAAATGGACAGGTGAAGTGCGGATGCAGCATAAGGATGGCAGTCATGGCTGGATCGAGTCGGTCTGTATCCCCTTGCTCGATGATGACGGACAGATGATAGGTGCCCTGGGTATTAACCGCGATATCAGTGAACGCAGAAGGCACCAGGAACGACTTCAGGAGCTGGCCCATTATGACCAGCTGACTGGCCTGCCTAACCGACACCTCCTTATCGAACGCGTTGAGCAGGCGATCGCTGGGGCCAGAAGACACCAGTCTGTCTTCGGCCTGTTATTTATCGATCTGGATAATTTTAAGGAGATTAATGACCGAGCGGGTCATTCTGGCGGGGATGCCGCGCTCTGTCAGGTGGCCGAGTGCCTTAAGGGCTCCTTAAGAGAGACCGACACGGTTGCACGCATCGGCGGCGATGAGTTTGTTGTGCTGCTGCATGATATCGGTAATGCCGATAAGGCAGAGCATATGGCCGGTTACCTTGTTACTCAGCTCAGGGATGTCTGTGAAATGAATGCACTGGCACATGAACTCACCGCCAGTATCGGTATCGCGACTTATCCCAGGAATGGTGAGACCATGGATGAACTGCTCAGGGCCTCAGACCAGGCCATGTACCGCGCCAAGCAGAACGGCAAGAATACTTACGAATTCTGAATGTTCAGGCCTGGGCGCCGAAACGATCTTCCAGGTAGGCAATAATGTCCCTGGATTCATACATCCAGCGCGTTTCGCCAGCCTCTTCAATCCGCAGGCAGGGAACCTTGATCTCCCCACCACCATCTTTAAGTGCCTGACGATCAACAGGGTCATTTTGCGCATCGCGTGTCTCGATCGGCAAGTTGAGGCGATGGATTGCACGGCGGGTGCGTACACAGAAAGGACAGGCATAGAACTGGTACAGCGTCAGGCTGCTGGCTTCTTCATTCACCCTTGCCTGCTCTTCTTCACTGCGCTGCATGGGGCGTGGGCGTGTCACGAAATTGATAAAAACAATCAGTCGGCCTAGGCCTTCACGAAGGGCTTTCAGAAGCATTGAGCGTGTCCATGTTATTAAGTGTTTCAGGCCGGGCATTCTAGGTCAGTACGTGCAAAATTAACACCTGAGTGAACTGGGGATAAGCCATGCCTGTTCTATTCAGCATCCGGGTTTAATCCTGTCGTTATGGTCTGTATGCAGGTCTGGGGTAGAATCCACTCTTTTGCGCGGCGGCTGAGGGGCGGGGCTTGAGAGGCGGTTTTCTACGAACAGGACTGATCACTACATGCCTGTTACTGGTATCGATGTCGGCATTTGCCGGGCAGGTTCGCGTGGCCGTAGCCAGTAACTTTGCAGAGACGATCAGGGCTATAGTCGAGCGATACGAGGAACAGACCGGGCACTCGGTCCTGATCAGTACGGGCTCAACCGGCAAGCATTACGCACAGATCCGTCATGGTGCGCCTTTCGATGTTTTTCTCGCTGCAGATGCCCGAAGACCTGCCTTGCTGGAAAAAGAAGGGATTGCTCAGCCTGGCAGTCGATATACCTACGCGATCGGTAAGCTGGTTCTGTGGAGCCCGAAGGCTGATATGGTTGATAAGCATGGATGGGTGCTGGAGCAGGGTGGATTTCGTTACCTTGCTATCGCCAATCCGAAACTGGCCCCCTATGGCAGGGCTGCGCAACAGCTGCTGGAAAGCCGGGGTTTATGGGCAGACATGCAGGGCAGACTTGTGAGGGGTGAGAACATTGGCCAGACCTATCAGTATGTTGCCAGTGGCAATGCCGAGCTTGGCCTGGTGGCGTATGCGCAGATCAGGCAACCTGATGTGGCAGTAACAGGATCTTTCTGGCTTGTACCGCAAGATCTGTATGATCCGATTGAACAGCAGGTGGTACTGCTGAAAGACAAAGACATAGCCCGTGACTTTCTTGACTTTATACGCTCCGATGAAGGCCGGACAATCATCAGCAGCTATGGTTACGGTGTGCCCTGATGTTTAATGAAGCGGATATGGCGGCCTTGTTTGTCACGCTGCGGCTGGCATTCATCACCACGATAATTCTTCTGCTGATTGGTACGCCGCTGGCATGGTGGCTATCTCGCTCGCGCTGGCGCTTTAAGTATCTGCTTGAGGCCGTTATTGCCCTGCCACTGGTTCTGCCGCCCACTGTCCTGGGTTTTTATCTTTTAATCGCCCTTGGGCCGAATGGACCATTAGGCAGCCTCGCGATGCAGTTAGGCGGACAGCCCCTGGCCTTTACCTTCACCGGTCTGGTGATTGGTTCGGTTGTCTATTCCATGCCCTTCGTAGTCCAGCCCCTGCAGAATGCCTTTAATGCCATCGGTGATCGGCCAATGGAGGTGGCGGCGACATTAGGCGCATCCCCACTGGATCGTTTTTTCACCATCGCCGTGCCCCTGGCGCGCCCGGGGTTTCTGACGGCCTCGGTCTTGGGCTTTGCTCATACCGTGGGTGAGTTCGGTGTTGTGCTGATGATAGGTGGGAATATTCCGGGAGAGACCCAGGTCCTTTCGATCGCGATCTATGATCATGTTGAGGCACTGGAATATGGTCATGCCCACTGGCTTTCAGGCACCCTGTTGCTCCTGTCATTCCTGATGCTGCTATCCGTCTATACCATTAACCGTCGGTTCTCGGTGATGCAGTCATGAGCATCGAGGCGCGCTTCCATGTAGACCGGGGAGACTTCACCCTGGATGTTGATCTGAAGGTGCCCGCCCGTGGTGTTACGGCCATTTTCGGCCCCTCTGGCTGTGGCAAGACGACCCTGTTACGCGCCGTTGCAGGTCTGGAACACTGTCAAGAGGGGTTCCTGAGGTTAGAGAGTGATATCTGGCAGGGTGAGCAATGGTTTTTACCTGTACACAAACGCCCACTGGCCTATGTCTTCCAGGAGGCCAGTCTGTTCGCGCATCTCGATGTGCGCCGAAATCTGGAATATGGATTAAAGCGTGTACAGCAGGCAAAACGGAAGGTATCCCTGGACAGGGCGATTGAATTGCTGGGGATAGGGCAGCTTCTGGAGCGTAAACCTGACCAGCTCTCAGGAGGGGAACGACAACGTGTGGCGATTGCCCGCGCGCTGGCAGTCAGTCCACGCCTGTTGCTCATGGATGAGCCGCTGGCTGCCCTGGATCAGTCCCGTAAGCAGGAAGTGTTGCCTTACCTGGAGTCCCTGCACCAGGAGCTGGAAATTCCGGTGCTGTATGTCAGTCATTCAACGGATGAGGTGGCGCGGCTTGCTGATCACCTGGTATTGCTCGAAGACGGTCGTGTTAAGGCCTCTGGTGCTATCAATGAAATGCTTATGCGCCTGGATCTGCCCATGGCTCATGGCGACGATGCAGAGTCTCTGATTGAGGCCGAAGTTGTCGAGCATGATGAGTCTTATGGTTTGAGTTATCTGCATTTCTCTGGAGGACGCTTTTGTGTACCCCAGAAGGACCTTATTGTTGGCCAGAAAGTGCGGCTCAGGATTGCGGCTCGTGATATTAGCCTGACACTGCGGCAGCAGGAAGATACCAGTATTCTGAACATCTTCCCGGCCGTTATAGACGAGGTGTCAGCAGAAGGCACTGCGCAGGTTATGGTGCGGCTCAGGGTAGGCGAGACGGCCCTGCTGTCCCGAATTACACGCAAGTCGGCATCATTGCTTGATCTTCAGCCAGGAAAGCCTGTGTACGTACAGATCAAGAGTGTCGCGTTACTGGCCTGATGCGGTCTCAGTTACTGAGCTGTGGTATGAGTTTTTCTGCAGGCTGGGGTTTTCCATAGTAATAACCCTGCACCATATCGCAACCGAGCCTGCGCAATATCCTGACCTGGTGCTCGGTTTCTACACCCTCGGCAATAACGCGCAGATTCAGGTTCTTGGCCATGCCAATAATAGTGGCAACCAGCTGGGCATCACCTGGGTCAGTTTCCATGTCGCGTACAAATGAGCGATCAATTTTCAGTATATTGACCGGGAAGGTTCTCAGGTAACTCAGTGAAGAGTAACCGGTTCCAAAGTCATCGACGGACAGATGGATGGCAAGATCACGAAACTCCTGCAGGGTCTGGGTAACTTCCGATTCCTCTTCCATCAGCAGAGATTCAGTAATCTCGAAGTTGAGACGCTCTGGAGGGAATCCGGACTGGTCAATGATCCCTTCAACAACCTCACGATTAAAACTACCGCGCAACTGATTTGTGGAGACATTAATGGCGAGGTGCAGGTCATTAATATTCCATCGCGCAACCTCAGAACAGGCATTGCGCAGTACCCATTCCCCGAGTTCGAGGATCAGGTGACTCTCTTCTGCTACGGGAATAAACTCATCTGGGAATACCAGTCCTCGCTCCGGATGATTCCAGCGCACCAGGGCCTCTACCCCGACGATGCGTTCCTCTTTCAGGTCGATAACTGGCTGGTAATGCAGCACAAACTCATTCTGGTGAATGGCGCGTCTTAACTCTTTCTCCATTGCTACGTAATGCTGGGCCTTGTCCGTGAGTTCGCGGGTGAAGTAATGGAAGGTATTACGTCCCTGTTCCTTGGCCTTGTACATGGCCAGGTCGGCATGCTTGAGCAGGGTATGTGCATCATCGCCATCATCAGGTGCCAGGGTGATACCGATGCTGGTGCCTGTGTAGATTTCATGTCCCTGGATGTGAAACGGGCGCTCCAGTTCAGCAATAATATTTTCTGCAATAATGATAGGACGTATATCGTCGTTAAGGTCCTGTAGCAAAATCGTGAACTCATCCCCACCCAGGCGGGCAACGGTATCGGTAACACGCAGGTTTTTCTTCAGACGTTGCGCGACTTTAGTCAGAAGTTCGTCACCAATATCATGGCCCAGTGCATCGTTTACATTTTTAAAACGGTCCAGGTCCAGGTACAGCAGGCCAACCATGTTTTCACGACGATCATTGAGTGCAAGCGCGTTCTCGAGCTGTTGCATGAAGTTATAACGGTTAGGTAGATTGGTTAGTTCATCATAATTAGCTCGGTAACGAATGAGTTCTTCCGATTCGCGTAATGCCTCTTCAGCCTGTTTGCGCTCGGTGATATCGCGACAGATGCAAAGTACTTTATCCCGGGTCTGGGCATTGTCACCAATCAGTGGTGCAAGCCGAACATCGATATCAAACTCTCTGCCTTCACAGGTCCTGGCGATCCACTCAAACTCCAGGTTTTGACCACCGATCGCCTGGGTGATCTTTTCCATCGCCTGTTCGAAGGTGTACTCCTGTCCCATGATTTGCGTTAGTGGCAGCTTCAATAAAGCCCCTAGTTCATAGCCCAGCATTTTGCAGGCCCTCTCATTGGCATAGACAAGATTACCCTTGTCATCAAGCATGATGAGCATGTCGGGCGTTGAGTCATAAATTACCTGTAAATGGGCAACCAGTTCCTTAAGTTCTTCGTCAGCTTTTACCTGGCTGCTAATGTCTTCCAGCATGCCAACCACGTATTCCAGCTCTCCGTTATCATTGAAGATCCCGCGAACATGGGTGCGCGCCCAGATGGTTTGACCATCTTTTCTTATGTAGCGTTTTTCCATTCGGTATGAACGTATCTTCCCCTGCAATAACTCCTTGAACTTTATTTTGCTGTCGGCAATGTCATCGGGGTGCGTGAAGTCGGAAAAACGCATGTCCAGGAGTTCATCTCTGCTATAGCCCAGCATGTCGCAAAATAGCTGGTTACTGTTTTGCATTTGCCCATCCAGAGAAACGGCGCCGATACCCATAGGTGCATTTTCGAATATGTTTTTGAATAGCTCTTCGCTTTGTTCCAGCTTTTCTTCGGCCAGTTCGCGCTCATAGTGTTCGGTGAGATGATCCTTTAGTACGCGGTGATAACGGATCGTTATGGGAATCAGCATGGCATCAAACAGGGCAACCATGATGGTCATTTCGGTTGCCAGATCGTGACCAGACATCCATATACGTACTGCCAGTGGCAGCGTGGCCATAGATACAAAGATGAAAACCAGGCCGATCTGGGCAGATAGTGTGGTGACTGCCCCTGCGCACATGCCTGCAACGATAAGGGTCAGGAAGGCCTGATGAGGAATGCTCTGTTCTGCAAAAACAAAGATACTGGCAGAGCCCCAGGATATGCCTGAGAGCGCAGCGCCAACTATGGCGATCGTGTGCCAGTACGCAATAGAAAAATCAGTACGGTGTTGTGCGCTGAGGTAATAACGCAATGCAATCCAGCGCAAACTGGTTATCAGAATAATGATACCAAGCCAGGTCAGCAGACTGGTAACAGGCGTGACGTCCTGGTGTGTTATCACCAGGATCAGGCTGGTAATAACAACGGCCAGTAGAGAGACTGGCAATGCCTTATAGGTATTGTCCAGAAGATCTGCCGCAACCCGTGTACGCGGATCCAGATGTTGTCGAGGAGTGTTCGTAGGCCTGTCCATTTTGTAGTAGTTATATTTCCTTATTCAATACAGGCTATCTTAGTACCTCACTATTGGACGAAAGTCATCTTTTTTGTATCTGGTTGTTGTATAGATTTAAAAACTGATCCTGATCATAAAAACGGACGCAAAAAAACGGCGCTGATTTCAGCGCCGTAGTTATTTTCTTATTGTTATCAGTCGTGTGGAGTCTTAATCCCAGTTCAGTGCGCCACCAGTCTGATACTCGGTGACTCGCGTTTCGAAGAAGTTTTTCTCCTTACGCATATTGGCCTGTTCATCCAGCCAGGGCAGGGCATTTTCAGCACCTGGGAAGGGCTCTTCCATTTCGAGGATAGCGGCACGGCGGTTGGCAATGAACTTGAACTGCTCGATATGTTCCTCGGCGGTGTAGCCGAGGATGGGATCTTTCAGCAGGTACTCGGCATAACCGGTCTCGGCCTGAAGAGATTCATCCCACATCTGGCGAATGGCGGCGGGATCAGGTTGGATATTTTCTTCACGCATGATCTGCTTGACGACACGCAGGCCGAAGGAGGCATGCATGACCTCGTCGCGCATGATGTACTGCAGCTGCTCAGCGGTACCCTTCATCAGGCCGCGACGCTGCAGGGCGAAGATGGGCGAGAAGCCGTTGTAGAACCAGGTGCCTTCGAACACGGCCGCGAAAAAGATGTAGGCCATGAGGAAGTTCTGCAGTTCGTCAGGGTCACGTAGGTCAATGTCAGGGCGCAGGATCGAGTTCAGGCGGCGGTTAGCCATCTGGATCTTGGCATTGATGGCCGGAACTACGCGGTAGCGGTTATAGATCTCGCCCTGGTCCAGTCCGATGGATTCGATACAGTGCTGGTAGGTCCAGGTATGCAGGGATTCTTCATATACCTGGCGTGCCTGGTATATCTGCAGTTCTGGTGCAGACATCTTTTCCATGACAGCCAGGCCGATATTACGCATAGCCAGGATGTCGGAAGTGGTCAGGTAAGACAGAACGTTTTCGTAGACATGACGTTCTTCCAGGGTCAGCTTGTGATGATAATCATGCAGATCCTGGGTCATGTTGATATCAAGTGGCGTCCAGTGGTTCTTATTGGCATTCATGAAGTATTCCCATGCCCAGGGATACTTGAACGGAGCCAGCTGGTTAACGTCGGTCATGCCGTTGATGACACGCTTGTCTTCCGGGTTGACCGGCTTGAGGTCAGTTACCATCGGCATCTCGGGTGCCGGGGCATAGCTGCTCTCTGCCTTTGCGGCAGGGGCTGCAGGCGCGTCACTGATGGCAGGTGCTTCGTCAGCCACCACAGGCGCATCTGCCTGAACGGCTGGGGCAGGCTTCTTGTCGGCCTGGGGTACTGGTGCGGTAAGTGGATCGTCCCAGTTCAGCATTATTGATGTCTCCTAGGTAGTGAGTTCCTGGAACTCGCTAATGTCTTTTCATTCATTGGAGTCACGTGACGTTGTGACTCATTCTGCAGGCTCTTCAGAAAACTAACCCGCCTGCGTGCTTGCATCATGCTCTTGCTGAATGATGAGTGTCGCAGACGGGTCATGGCGTTTCCTTACTGGCAGGCTTCGCAATCCGGGTCGAGGATTGAACAGGCCTTGGGCGCCTCTGCAGCACTGGCGGACAGGCCAACCATGCCGCTGGCATCGGTGCTGCCGGTGCCGGTTGAACTGCTGGTCGATGGACCACTGCTGGTCTTCTCGACACCGGTCGCACCCATGGAGCGCAGGTAGTAAGTGGTCTTCAGGCCACGTACCCAGGCCAGCTTGTACAGGTTGTCCAGCTTCTTGCCCGAGGGCTCAGCCATGTACAGGTTCAGCGACTGGGCCTGGTCCAGCCATTTCTGGCGACGAGATGCCGCTTCAACCAGCCAGCGTGCATCCATTTCGAAGGCCGTGGTGTAGAGGGACTTCAGTTCGTCAGGAATACGGTCGATCTGCTGCAGTGAACCATCGTAGTACTTGAGGTCATTAACCATGACGTCATCCCACAGGCCGCGGTCTTTCAGGTCCTGAACCATGTAGGGGTTGATGACGGTGAACTCGCCCGACAGGTTCGATTTAACGAACAGGTTCTGGTAGGTCGGTTCGATACTCTGAGAAACACCACAGATGTTCGAGATGGTGGCCGTTGGTGCAATCGCCATGGTGTTGGAGTTACGCATGCCAACTTCCTGAACGCGATCGCGCAGGCTGTCCCAGTCAAAGGTCTGGCTATCATCGACCTGCAGGTACTGGCCACGGCTTTCGGCCAGCAGCTTCATCGAGTCGATAGGCAGGATGCCCTTGCTCCACAGTGAACCATCGAAGGTCTGGTAGGTACCGCGCTCTTCAGCCAGGTCACTGGAGGCCTTGATGGTGTAGTAGGAGATCGCTTCCATGGAACGGTCGGCAAACTCCAGGGCCTCTTCAGAAGAGTAAGGGATGTGCAACTTGTACAGCGCATCCTGGAAGCCCATCAGGCCCAGGCCCACAGGCCGGTGACGCAGGTTAGAGCGACGTGCCTGAGGTACCGAGTAGTAGTTGTAGTCGATAACGTTGTCGAGCATGCGCATCGCGGTGTTGATGGTGCGCTCGAGCTTCTCCATGTTCAGGCCGTTTTCATCGACATGCTGGGTGATATTGACCGAACCCAGGTTACAGACGGCGATTTCCTCATCATTGGTGTTGAGGGTGATCTCGGTACACAGGTTGGAAGAGTGAACCACGCCGATGTGCTGCTGTGGAGAACGCAGGTTACAGGGATCCTTGAAGGTTACCCATGGGTGACCGGTTTCGAACAGCATGGACAGCATCTTGCGCCACATATCGACGGCCTTGAGTGTCTTGCTGACGGTCATTTCACCGCGTTCGGCCTTGGCTTCGTATTCCTCGTAACGCTTCTTGAATTCCAGGCCGTAGAGGTCATGCAGGTCAGGAGTTTCGTCGGGTGAGAACAGAGTCCAGTTACCGTCTTCGGCAACACGTTGCATGAACAGGTCAGGAATCCAGTTCGCGGTGTTCATGTCGTGGGTACGACGGCGTTCGTCACCGGTGTTCTTACGCAGCTCGAGGAAGTCTTCCATGTCGACATGCCAGGTCTCGAGGTAGGCACAGACCGCGCCCTTACGTTTGCCGCCCTGGTTCACTGCAACGGCAGTATCGTTGGCTACTTTCAGGAAAGGTACTACGCCCTGGGACTGACCATTGGTGCCCTTGATGTGGGCGCCCATGCCGCGCACGCGGGTCCAGTCATTACCCAGGCCGCCAGCATATTTGGACAGCAGGGCATTGTCCTTGATGGCGCCGTAGATGCCGTCGAGGTGATCGGGTACCGAGGTCAGGTAGCAGGAAGACAGCTGGGGACGCAGGGTGCCAGAGTTGAACAGGGTAGGGGTCGAGCTCATGAAGTCGAAGCTGGACAGCAGGTTGTAGAACTCGATGGCGCGGTTTTCACGATCGATCTCGTTAATCGCCAGGCCCATGGCAACGCGCATGAAGAAGGCCTGTGGCAGTTCAAAGCGTGTCTTGTTGCTGTGGATGAAATAGCGGTCGTACAGGGTCTGCAGGCCAAGGTAGGTAAACGCCTGATCGCGTTCAGGCTTGATTGCAGCACCCAGTTTGTCGAGGTCATAACGGGTCAGTTCGGAGTCGAGCAGCTCGAGGTCGGCTGCCTTGCAGATATAGTTCTTGAAGTACTGGGGATAGCGCTCGGCCATTTCAGCCTGAGTCGCAGTGACCTGACCGGTGCCGAGGAATGTCAGGGCTTCGCGGCGCAGGGTGTCGAGCAGCATGCGAGCAGCAACGCGGCCGTAGTTAGGGTCGCGCTCGATCATGACGCGGGTAGTCATGATCAGGGCCTGGCCTACGTCCTTATCGGCGATGCCGTCAAACAGGTTGCGCAGGGCTTCTTTCAGCACGGCTTCCTGGTCGATGCCTTCCAGGCCATGGGTAGCCTCTTCCACAATGGCTTCGAGGCGCATCATGTCCAGTGGCTGTTTGCTGCCATCTTCCATGGTGACGTTCAGGGTTGGATGAACCTTCTTGCCCGCCTTGCCGGCTTTCTTACTTTCTTCCTGGGCGCGCTTTTCGGCCTGCTTTTCGCGGTAGATAACATAAGAGCGAACGGCCTTGTGTTCTCCGGCGCGCATCATGGCCAGTTCAACCTGGTCCTGAATGTCTTCGATATGGACGGTGCCACCGTCAGGCAGGCGGCGGACCAGGGATTGAACGACCTCGTTGGTCAGTTTTTCAACCGTCTCATGAACGCGTGAAGAGGCAGCTGCCGTATTGCCTTCCACGGCCAGAAAAGCCTTGGTCATGGCAATACTGATCTTGCTTGGGTCAAAGCTGGTGACCTTGCCGTTACGACGCAGTACACGGTACTCACCGTAGGCCGTCGTCTCCGGCATGTTGCGTTGTTCTGTGGTTTCGCTGGTGACGCTCGTGGCGACTGCGCCCTCAGCAATAGTATTCGTGTTGTCTGTTTGCATCTCTCTGGACTCCCTGAACCGACCCTGGCCGCGTTACATCTTTATTAAGGTGTTTGGATATCTATCTTATCCCCGGTGTTGCGCCGAGGTTAATGTCGAAACACTATAGAGTGTGTTTGCTGGGGTCGTCAAGCACTATATAGTGTGTATATAGCGGTTGGAAATCTGGGCGTAAGCTGTGGATAAACTGGGTGGAAAAGTACCCCGGGCAGGCTGAAAAGCAGGTGTGACAAGGCTTTGCGGGGATGCACGAAAACTGTGCACAGATATCCACCGAAAACCATTAATAGGGGAGATAAAAAAGATTCATGGCCACCCTGAAACAGGGTGTCAGGCATATCAGAAAATCAGCAAGTAATGATGGGGCAGATGACAAGATAACTGATGAGGCAGGTGATACCCCAACTTATCATCTGCCCTTATCCGGGGAATAACTCAATAATCAGGCCAGGCGGTCGTCAGCCACGTGGTATTTGGGATCCTCGGTACGGTTGACCTCGACCAGGTTTCCTGCCTGATCCAGCAGGTCATGGCACTCCTGGCTCAGGTGGCGCAGGTGCAGGGTCTTGCCATATTTCACGTAGCGCTCGGCCAGGGCATCGATGGCCTCGATGCCGGAATGGTCGTAAACGCGTGCCTCGGCAAAATCGATAATGACATCTTCAGGGTCTTCCTTTGGGTTGAAGATGTTATTGAAGGTATGGATAGAGCCGAAGAACAGCGGTCCGCGCAGGCGATAGACCTTGGAACCATTATTATCAATGAAGCTGTCGGCATACATCTGCTTGGCGTGGTTCCAGGCAAACACCAGGGCCGAGACAATCACACCCACGATAACTGCGACCGCCAGGTCGAAGAACACGGTAATCACTGCAACCAGGATACCGACGAAGGTATCAGCTACAGGGATTTTACCCAGCAGGTTGAAACTGGCCCATTCAAAGGTGCCGATGACCACGATGAACATGACGCCCACCAGGGCCGCCACAGGGATCATCTCGATCAGGCCTGAGGCAAACAGGATAAACGCCAGCAGGGACAGGGCCGCCACAATACCCGACAGTCTGCCACGACCGCCTGACTGGATGTTGATCATACTCTGACCGATCATCGCGCAGCCGCCCATACCGCCGAAGAAGCCGTTGACCGTGTTGCCAATACCCTGGCCGACACATTCCTTGTTACCGCGACCGCGGGTTTCGGTTAGTTCATCGATCAGGGTCAGGGTCAGCAGGGATTCGATCAGACCGACACCGGCCAGTACCAGGGCATAGGGCAGGATGATGGTCAGGGTTTCCAGTGTTAGCGGAACGGCGGGGATGTGGAAGCTGGGTAATCCGCCTGCCATGGTGGCATCCGGATCACCAGTCATCGCGGCCAGGACATCCTGTACGGTACGCGCACCCAGGTCGGGGAAGAAGATCGCGATCAGGGAGACGACGATAATGGCGGCCAGTGAAGAGGGAATGGCAGATGTGAGCTTGGGCAGGAAGTGGATAATCGCCATGGTCAGGGCGATCAGTCCCAGCATGATCCACAGGGGAGAGCCGCTCATCCAGACCATGTCACCTTCCGGGCCTGGCACCTGGAACTGCTTGAACTGGGCCAGAAGAATGACGATCGCCAGGCCATTCACAAAGCCAAGCATGACGGGATAGGGCACCAGGCGAATGAACTTGCCCAGCCTGAATACGCCGGCCAGGATCTGGAATACACCAGCCAGTGCTACCGCAGCAAACAGGTATTCAACGCCGTGTTCAAGAACCAGGGCTACGACGACGACGGCCATCGAACCGGTGGCACCCGAGATCATGCCGGGTCGACCGCCCAGCGTCGATGCGATCAGGCCCATCATGAAGGCGGCATAAAGACCAACCAGGGGTTCCACACCTGCGACGAAGGCAAAGGCCACGGCCTCTGGCACCAGGGCCAGGGCAACGGTCAGGCCCGAAAGTACGTCATTCTTTACGCATTGCTTGCCGGGGCAGGTCAGGTCGAACATAGGGAATCCTTGGGGGTGGTGCTTGATTGGCCGCGCAATATATCAGGAATGGCTTATTTTCTCTACGAGAGGTGCTGGGCTGGCCCGGGTTTGCGAGGCCATTTAGTAATTGATTCATGGCCTGGATGGGTGCTTATCTATTGAGGCAGATCAGAAGGTTTGTAGTACGAAATAACTGATCACGACATAACGCATCAGCTTGCCAGCCGTGACCAGAATGACAAACCACAACAGACGAATACGCAGGACACCGGCGATGACGGTTAATGGGTCACCAATAATCGGTACCCATGCAAAGAACAGAGAAAACAGGCCGTATTTCACAAACCGCTGTTCTGCCCGTACAAACTCTTCATCAGAAATCTTCAGCCACTTCTTAACGGCTGCCTTACTTCCCCAGTAACCCAGCGCGTAATTAACAAGTGAGCCTAATACATTCCCCGTGGTGGCAATGGTGATTAAGACTAATGGTGACATGCCAGCTAAAAGTAAGCTGCTTAATACGACTTCCGAGCTTAAAGGTAATATGGTCGCCGCTAAAAACGCCGATACAAACAGGCCGAAATAACCGAGTTCAGAAAAGTATTCCACGAATGATGAAGGCCTGCGGTTTGTCGTAGATCAAGAATGGGTGTGAGCAGATTATAAACGCAACGCATTGCTGATTGGATGACACCTTGAGCCTGATAAGAACAGTAGCGATATAGTCAGGCCAAATTTTCAATTGTGTAGAACGCCTCTCCCGGATTAGGCTAGTTGATACTCCATTTCCGGAATTCCCATGTCCCATACTGCTGAACGTATTAGGGTACTCATCGCGGGTGTCTGTAGTCTGACCCTGATGATGGGGGTGGCGCGTTTTTCCTATACGCCCATGTTGCCGTTGATGCAGGAGCAGGCGGGTCTGACAGCAGAGCAGGGTGCCTGGCTGGCCAGTATTAACTATCTGGGATATCTCTGTGGTGTCCTGGTTAGTGCCTCGATATCGGATATGGCATTAAAGGACCGGCTTTATCGCATTGGAATAATCATCGCCATCGTCACAACCCTGATGATGGCCATCACCACCGACTGGCGTATCTGGTCCGTTTCACGTTTTCTCGCGGGGCTGAGTAGTGCGGCCGGACTCATGCTCGGTTCCGGGCTGGTACTTAACTGGTTAATGCGCCATCAGTTCCGTAGTGAGCTGGGTATTCACTTCGCCGGCATAGGTATGGGCATTTTTGTCACGACCCTGCTGGTCGAGTTACTCGATCCCGGTTTCAACTGGAGTCAGCAGTGGTACTGGCTGACGGGTATGGGCTTGTTGCTGGCCATACCGGCCTGGTTCTGGCTGCCTCGCCCTGCAAACAGTGGAATGACCGTGGGTGGGCAGCCACTGGAAGACAGGCCTCCTACTGCATTATTTCTGCGTATCTTCATGGCGGCTTATTTTTGCGCGGGTGTCGGCTATGTCGTCAGTGCAACCTTTATCGTAGCCATAGTTGAGCAATTACCCGGCCTGCAGGGTGAGGGAAATCTCGCCTTTATGCTGGTCGGCCTGGGGGCGATACCGGCAACCATCTTGTGGGATCGCGTTGCCCGAGTCACGGGAGATCTTAATGCGCTCATCATTGCCTGCGTTTTACAGATCATTGGCATCGGCCTGCCGCTAATCAGTAATAGCCTGTTTCCTGTGTTGCTCAGTGCATTTCTTTTTGGTGCAACCTTTGTCGGTATCGTTAGCCTGGTGCTGACCATGGCGGGGCGTTATTACCCGAGTCGTCCTGCAAGGATGATGGGCAGGATGACGCTTTCCTATAGTGTGGCGCAGATACTCGCTCCAGCCATTATTGCCGTCATGGTGGGTGAACAGACTGGGTATAGCCAGGGGCTTTACCTTGCTAGTGGGGCGATGGTGATTGGGACAGTTTTGATGATTGTTTTGAAGCAGTTAGAAGTGAAAGCTTCTGCTAACTGAGTAGAGTGTTTCATTAGGGTATGATTTTTCGCCTGCCACTGCGTGTCTTAGGCGAGTAACTTTATTGTCTCCAGCAACAAGAAAGTCACCAAAGAATAATTTGCTGGGAGCAAATTATCGCGGAAGCCCTTCAGGGTCAGGCACAGGGAAGTGCCTGACAAATCGCCGCCCCAAACTGACTGGC
>CAZXNH010000009.1:0-37625 GCA_964641615.1 uncultured Ectothiorhodospiraceae bacterium
CTCTTGTCTGATGTTTATGCTTTTGCTTTTGATACCTGTCCGGCAAAGACAGGCGAATATGGTTCGTATTACACCCGAGTAAGCCAGCCAGTCTGCTACGTTCTTTAATTATGTGCTCACCAGAATCTTTGATTTGGGCAGAAAGATAATTTCTGAACTGACTTTTGGTTTCGGGTTTCAGTATTATCCTGGCACCGGACAAAACGGCCATAGGAATATCCTGAGGGGCGTTGGAATGTAGAAGTAGCGCAATATCTGGCTTGGCCTTGCGTAATTCCTGGATGGTTTGAGTGAATTTGTTGTATGAGCCATGAAAATCGATGAACTGGTCAACGATAGACAGCCCATCAAACATTGGGCGCATGTTTCTGTGAATAAACAGGCTGATTTTCGCTTCGGGAAAACACTGACGCAGGTTGTAGATTGCTGGAGTGGATAACAGGGTGTCGCCCATTGCCGTATTGGAGAATACCAGTATGGAATGAACAGGGAATCCTTCAGGAATTCCTGAGTCTGGAGAAATTTTTATCAGTTGTTCAGGATTGTGTTTTAAATGAAGCCAAACCCAGAGCCTGACGAGCAGGAGTTTTATTTTTCTCATAGTGAGTTGTATCGAAGCCGCATGCGGAACAGAAGTTTATTGTAAATGGATATTGATAATCAGGTAAAATTGGCTCGAATAGATATTTATTGCTTTGCAACGCTTTGTTCTGGATTCAACATGTATAAAATCAGGGTGTTACATACGGAGTGGTCTGATGGTTGGGGAGGTCAGGAAATCCGCATTCTGAATGAAATGCTCGCAGTTCGGGCGCGAGGTGTAGAAGTGTTTCTCGCCTGCCGTGAAGGTGCGCTTATTCAGGAAAGGGCTATAGAGCAGGGTATTCCGGTCTTTACACTCCCATTCAGAGGAAATGCTGATCTGGTAACCCTGTTCAGGCTGATTAAGCTTATCAGGAAGAACAAAATTGATATTGTAAATACCCATAGTGGCAAGGACACCTGGGTGGGAGGTCTCGCAGCCAGGCTGGCAGGTGCCAAGTTTATTCGAACCAGACATTTATCTAATCCAATCCGCTCCTCAAGAACAAACTTTATCAATGAACTGGCGCATTTTATTTTTACTACAGGTGAGTCTGTTCGTGCAGATATGATTGAACGTAACAGGATACGCCCTGAGCGTATCCTGTCAGTACCTACCGGTATCAATGCTGACAGGTTTGCGATTAATAATTTTGACCGTAATGAGATACGGAAAGAACTTGGTATTAGTGATGATGAAGTCGCTGTAGGTATTATTGCAGTCCTTCGTCAGTTCAAACGCCACGATCTATTTGTAGAAGCTGCCGATCGTCTTCTAAATGAATTCCCAAACCTGAAATTTCTCATTGCCGGGGATGGGCCGGTGCGCAGCTGGATTGAAGAGGATATTGCTAAGCGTAAACTTGAAGAACGGGTATCTTTATTGGGACATGTCATTGAACCAGCAAAGGTTATGGCGGCTCTGGATATATTTGCACTCAGCTCTGATAGCAAGGAAGGTGTGCCGCAGTCGGTTATGCAGGCCCTGCTCATGGGCCTTCCCGTAGTTGCAACAGCTGCGGGTAGTACTTCTGATCTGTTACAGGATGATAACTTTATTCTGGTAGAGCCTGGGAATGCAGAGGCCCTGTATCAGGGAATGAGGAAGCTTGTCGAGAGCGCTGAAGTGAGAAATTCTTATTCAGAAAAGGCGCGCTCCTACATCGCTGCCAACTTCAGCGAATCTGTAATGGTAGAACGTATTCTGGCGGTGTATCGGTCCCTGACCGGTAAAGAGATTTAGTTCTCAATTCAGGGATTAATTAAATTAGAATAAAGTAGATTAAGCTGTATAGCCATCTTTTCCAGTGTGAAAGGGCTTATACGTTTGCGTGCGGCCTTGCCACAGGCCTGAGCATGCTTTTTATCCACTAGTTTTGTCATTGACTCACTAAAGGCGTGATAATCCAGGGCATCATGTACATACCCTTGTTTGCCTTCTTCGATTACTTCGGCTCCCCCGCTCTTTGTACTGGTAAGCACCGGCAGCCCACAGGCCATACCCTCAAGAATAACATTCGGAAACGGGTCATAGAGCGTAGGTAATATCAGTGCATCTGCAGCTCCATAGTAGGGTCTTACGTCTGATTTCTTGCCTAAAAAGAGTAATCGTTCTTCGAGGCCTAATTCTTTTGCAGCCTTCTCATAGTCAGGAAGTTTTTTGTCTTGTCCAATAACTAAGCCTTTGACTGATGCAGGCATTATGCTTAAGGCCTTGATAAAGGTATTCAGGCCCTTGCGCTCGAATCCAGAACCAACAAAAAGAAATACCGTATCTTCATCAGATACACCCAGTTCACTGCGTACTGTATCGGAGTCTTTTTGGCAGTCGGGGTGGAAGTGCTCAGTATCAACGCCGCTGTAGATGACATGTATTTTTTCAGCATTAATAGCGAAGTAGCTTAAAATTTCCTTGCGTACCATGTCTGAATTGCAGATCACGGCCTTTAGCTGGTCACTTTCAAACATGGCCTTTTCAGCTGACATTATGTAATGGTGATAGGGTGATAACCATAAAGCCTTCTGGCGCCATGCCGGAAGTACACGAGATCGCTGTTTAAGCCATTCACGATGTACGCCGTCACCAGCACGATACAGGTTGCAACAGGAAAGTCTTTCGTGAGACTGGATCAGGTCATACTTCTTGTTTTTTACGGTATTGCAGACACACTGCGCAAAAGATTTATCTCTCCATAGTCGTCCCAGGTATGGTGGGTCGCATTTCTCTATCTGGAAATGCTCGCCGCCATCCCACTTCCGGGCGATAAGTGTGACATTAAGTCCAGATTGCCCGAGAGCATCGAGGGCGCGGCTGACAAACCTTTCTGCACCACCATCTGCCTTATAGCGTTGCCGTATGAGCGCAATTCTTGGCTTAGGCATTATTGAGCAGGTCCATCGCGGCGCCAAATACAGTCGAAGGGGGGATTTGTTCCAGACAGTCGCTTATCTTGCTTCCACCGCAGCCATCCATGCCGCATGGGCGACAGGATATGTCGCTAGTAAGTACTCGACTCTGAACCATCCAGGGCGCCCATTCCTTATCACCGCTAGGGCCGAACAGGGCAACGCTGGGGGTTTTCATGGCTGCGGCAAGGTGCATGGGTACAGAGTCCATGCCTATAAAGAGAGAGGCCTTTTCGATAATACTTCCTAGTTCCCTGAGGTTAAGTTCCCCTGTCAGATTAATCACAGGCCTCTGTATGGGCTTTAGAATCTGTTCAACATGTGATCGTTCTTTTTCAGAAGGTGCTGCAGTAATAACAACCTGTATGTCATGATCCTGAAGCATCTGGATGAGATGACTGGCCTTTTCTGCGCTCCAGCTTTTAAACATCCATCGTGAGGTTGGATGGAAGACAATAAATTTCCTGTTTTGACCAAGATGCTCGTCTAGTATTGAATTAATTCGAGATTCTGCTTGCTTACCAGGGTTAAATACCAGACTACGTTCTGACTGTGCGGGGTGAAGACCAAGATGGCGTAGTGCATCCAGGTGTTTTTCAACGGTATGCCTTTGCCTGAAAGGAAGTGGGTAATGATGGGTGAAGCTTTTTTGCCATAACCAGCTTTTTTCCTTTCTATAGGCTGTAATGGCATATTTCGGACGAAGTAACTGAGCCAGTATAACGCCGCGATTATGTTCAGTCAGGTGAATGATGAGGTCGTAATGGCGTTTCTTTAATTTTGATAACAGTTTTGCTTCATGATGTAACTGTTGTGGGACGCCCAGTTTTTTCCAGGAACGGTCAATACAGTGTAGCTGGTCAACCGAAGGGTGTCCGGATAGCATATCCTTTGTGTCTTCGTAGACAAGAGCGTCCAGTTCCAAATGTGGGTAGTGATTCTTTAAAACCTGGAAGACAGGTGAGCTCAGTAAAACATCACCATGATGGCGAAGCTTTATAATGAGAATTCTGTTTATTTTCTCAAAATTTATTGAAGACTTAGTTTTCAAGTGTAATGTTCTTCATCTAATTTATTTTGGTAAACAGGAAACTCAGTTATTTGTCTGTTAGTAATTGCTCTATTGACTTTATTACCAGGTCAGGCTTTATATCTTTGATTTCGTCGGTTTTTGATATGAGGCTGATTGATTTGTTTTTCCAGGGGTGCCATTGACTCCTTTTGTTTTCGTTTTGAAACAATGCAACCATAGGTATATTAAGGGCAGCCCCAATATGAACAGCTCCCCCATCGCAGCATACTAGTAGATTACATACACCAAGTGAAGAGATTAGCTCATCGAGTGAATGTGTAGGTATTAACGTTACGTTGCTAAGGCGTGATGTCTCGTGCCGGAGTTTTTCCGCTTTTTTATCATCACCTGGATGCCTGGGATCATTTTCGTCTCCTGGAGACCAGAAAATTGCATAATGGATGTTTTCGATATGGGTGGTCTCCATTATGGTTTTTACAAAAAACTCGATAGGCCATTGCCTGGAGGGTTTTCGAGCACTTATATGGAGGCCTATTGTTACGGTGTTGGCTGGTATCTTTCTTTTATAAAGCTCAAGAAGGTCTTGATCAGGGAAAATTCGAAGCTTACCCGGACCCTCTTTGATCCCTAAGGGTCCGAGTAAGTTTTGGATGATTTCTGTCTCATGTAAAGAATTGTCATTTGGAGGATCGATCGCCAGATCTATTTTGGAGGATTTTGCGTCTGATTTATCGGAGAAGCCAATGATATGTTTGGGCTTAATTAGCAAAGCACTTTTCAAGGCGTTTCTCGAATAGCTGTCGCCAGCAAGTATTGCATAATCAATTCTTTTTGTTCTGAGTTTAAGGGTCATCAATATGCGATTTATCAGGATGCCAAAAATGGAGATGTAAGAGTCTCTGTGTTTGGTTTTTGTGTATTGGTAAATAGCTGTAAGATCAGGATTGCGATTAAGTACTATTTGGTTATAGCTGTTTACAAGTGCGTATATTTCTGCTTCTGGAAAGTGAGTTCTAATGCTGTGTATTAACGGAGTTGTACAAACAAGATCGCCTATATTATCTCGTCTGATTATCAGTATTTTCATAGCTTTGTTTAGCGTCATATATCGTCGCGTTGGAGAGTTTGTGTCCCGCGTGAGTTCTGTGTTTAAAAAAAGCGGTATTGCTATAGCACTGTGTTTTTCAACCAGCTATTACAGTTAAAGTATTGCAAATTTCTTATATTGATACACTCAGAATGTTTTCTTAGCGTGTTTGTCCTTGTAGCGTTCGTACCGGTTTCTCCCGCCTTCAGGGTGGTCCTTAAAACGTCTGTGTACCCACAGGTACTGATCAGGGTGCGATCTTGCCCATTCTTCAATTAGCTTGATAATTCTAGCCGTATCAGTAACTGGTGATTCGCCAGGGAAGTTCTCCAGGGCGGGCAGAATATGGAGTGTATACCCACTGTTATCAGCATTTCTGATGGTGAATGTTGGGACCACCAGGGCATTAGCCATGCGTGCTATTTTCGATGTCCCCATGGTTGTTGCAGTTTCAACGCCAAAAAAGGGCACAAAAGTGCTGCCTTTCAGCCCGTAATTCTGATCAGGGGCGTACCAGATCATGCCACCACTCTTCACAGTTTTCACTATTCTGCGCATGTCTGTTACCGGAATTGCGCCACCGTATATTTTTTTCCGCCTTTGGTGCATGACGTGTTCAAAGACAGGATTGCCAGTGGGTTTGTAAGTTGTATCGAAAGGTTGTTCGAGGCCCAGGCGGCGACCGCAGATTTCTATCGGAACAAAGTGAGAGCCGAGCAGAATGATGCCCTGGTCGCGTTGCATGGCATCTTGCAGATGTTCAAGGCCTTCGATGTTGACCAGGGATCTGATCTTTTGGTCAGTACCAAACCAGGTCAGGGCGGTCTCAATCAATCCCTTGCCTACTGATGAAAAGACTTTTCTGGACAGCTGTACACGCGCGTTTTCGGTCAGTTCAGGAAAGGCAAGCTCCAGATTGACGCCACAGATAAAGCGCCTGCGTTTAGACAGGAACATAAGCTTGCCTAGCAAGCTGCCAATGGCCATTTCGAGAGAATAGGGGAGTCTTGCCACAAGCCACATAACACCAAACCCGATCCAGGTTGGCCAGTAGCGTGGAGCTAGCAGCTTAGGTGAGCTTGTTTTCTTGGTCACAGATAATAAAGGCTGGGAAAAGTTTGATTGTACAGGCAATAAGGGGGAGGCTGCCATGGCAGTGTGCGGCCCCTGTGGTATGATTTTGCAGCATTGAATCAAGTCTAAATTCTATGAAGCTTCAGATACCTAATTTTGATAATGCCCGCGTCCTGATCATTGGTGACGTTATGCTGGATCGTTACTGGCATGGCGATACGTCAAGAATCTCCCCGGAGGCGCCAGTACCAGTGGTTCGTGTGGCTGATACCGAGGAGCGACCTGGTGGGGCAGGCAATGTGGCCCTGAATATAGCTGCCCTGGGCGGTAAGCCGGTGCTGATGGGGCTGGTGGGCATTGATGAGCCAGGCCAGACACTGGAGCAGTTGCTCTCTGCATCGGGTGTGGACTGCCGGTTCACCCGTATGCCCAATTTCCCCACCGTAACCAAGTTACGCGTTATGAGCCGTCATCAGCAACTGATTCGGGTAGATTTCGAGGAAGGATTCGAGGGTTTTGACTACGCTTTGTTTGCCAACCAGGTTGAGGCGGTTTTACCTGAGGTCGATGTAGTCGTTTTATCTGATTACGGCAAGGGTGTCCTGGGTCAGGCGCGTGTCCTGATTGAACTTGCCCGCGCAGTAGGCAAGCCCGTATTGGTCGATCCCAAGAGCAACGATTTTGGCAAGTATCATGGTGCAACCATGATCACGCCAAACCTCAAGGAATTCCGTGATGCCGTGGGTTCTTTTGGCAGTGAAGATGAACTGGTTGCAAAGGCCGATGGTCTGATCGAGCAGCATGAACTGGGTGGACTTCTGGTCACACGTAGTGAACAGGGGATGTCCTTATTCCAGCGTGGTGAAGAGGCCTTTACTCAGCCTACCCGCGCGCGTGAAGTCTTTGATGTCACAGGTGCAGGCGATACCGTCATCTCGGTGCTTGCCGCGGGTCTTGCCGCAGGGCTGGATATGCCCCAGGCGGTATTACTCTCGAACATCGCCGCCGGTATCGTGGTGGGTAAGCTCGGTACCGCCACTGTCACAGTGCCTGAGATTCGTCGCGCCCTGCACGAGCAGGATGATTCCCTCAGTGGTGTCGTCAGTGAAGAACAGCTGATGATCGCCATCGAAGATGCGCGGGCACATAAAGAACGTATCGTCTTCACCAATGGTTGTTTCGATATTCTCCACGAGGGACATGTTGCCTATCTTGAACAGGCCCGACGCCTGGGTGATCGACTTATTGTTGCAGTGAACGACGATGATTCCGTGCGACGTCTCAAGGGGGAAAGTCGCCCCATCAATCATCTGGATCGTCGCATGGCAGTACTGGCCGGACTGGCGGCGGTTGACTGGGTAGTGCCATTTTCTGAAGACACACCAGAGCGTCTGATCTGTAAGCTAGAGCCTGACCTGCTGGTCAAGGGTGGGGACTACAAGCCTGAAGAAATCGCCGGTTATGACTGTGTGAAGAAGACCGGCGGTGAAGTATTGATCCTGGATTTTCTGGATGGTTGTTCAACGACAAACATTGTTGAACGCATCCGCTCTATATAAGTTGAGGTAGCACATGATTATCGTAACCGGAGGTGCCGGTTTCATCGGCAGTAATATCGTGAAGGGCCTGAATGACAGGGGCATCACCGATATCCTGGTCGTCGATGACCTGGAAGACGGCACCAAGTTCAGGAACATCGTGGACCTCGAAATTGCTGACTACCTGGACAAGGACGAGTTCATCGAGCGCATCAAATCTGGCCTGGATCAGGGCTGGGGTAAGATCGATGCGATCTTCCATGAGGGAGCCTGCTCAGCGACTACCGAGTGGAACGGCAAGTTCATCATGGAGAATAACTACGAGTACTCCAAGATCCTGTTGCACTTCTGCCTGGATCGCCACATTCCTTATCTGTATGCCTCATCGGCAGCCACTTATGGCATGGGCCCTGAGTTCAGAGAAGACCGTCAGTTTGAAAAGCCGTTAAATGTTTACGGCTACTCCAAGTTCCAGTTTGACCAGTACGTGCGTCGTCTGATGCCAGAGTTCCAGTCCCAGGTTGTTGGCTTTCGTTACTTCAATGTGTACGGGCCACGCGAACAGCACAAGGGAAGCATGTCCAGCGTCGCTTTCCACTTTAATAACCAGATTAAGGATAGTGGAAAGTGCCGTCTGTTCGAGGGTACTGAAGGTTATGAAAATGGAGCGCAACGGCGTGACTTTGTTTATGTCGGTGACTGCGTGGCGGTGAACCTGTGGTTCATGGATCATCCCGAGGTCTCAGGTATCTACAACCTGGGAACCGGTCGCTCACAGGAGTTTAATGATGTAGCTAATGCCGTCATTGAATGGCATGGCAAGGGTGAGAAGGAATACATTCCTTTCCCTGAGCATCTCAAGGGCGCCTACCAGAGCTTTACCGAGGCCGATATTAGCAAGCTGCGCGCTGCAGGTTACGACGCCCCATTCAAGACCGTTGAGGAAGGCACGAAGGCCTACCTGGACTGGTTAAACGGTTAACCAGGACATGCGTTGGCTTTACAGCCTGCTGCTGTATCTGCTGACGCCCCTGGTATTCCTGCGCCTGTGGCTGAGAGGCCGAAAGGCGCCTGAATACCGAAAACGCTGGTCTGAACGCTTCGGTCACACCCTTCAATTTTCTGATAAGCCTCGCATCTGGGTGCATGCTGTTTCCGTGGGTGAGACCATCGCCTCGGCGCCACTGGTTAATGCATTGCTGGAGCAGTATCCCGATCACGCTGTTCTTGTCACCACCATGACCCCGACTGGCTCTGCCCAGGTCAAACGTCTGTTTGGCGACCGTGTTGAGCATGTCTATTTGCCTTACGATTTACCCCATTGCCTGGCGCGCTTTCTCGGGGCCGCAAAACCCCATGCGCTAATAGTGATGGAAACCGAACTCTGGCCCAATCTCTTTGCAGCCTGTCAGAAGCGTGATATCCCAGTCATGGTCGTCAATGCACGATTATCTGAGCGAAGTTTCCTGGGCTATCATCGATTTCGAGCCCTGTTCGCAGAGGCATTTCCCTATATGTATGTGCTAGCCCAGGCCGATGCGGATGCTGAGCGATTCAGGAGACTAGGGGTTCTGGGTGAGAAGCTTAAGGTTATGGGTAACCTTAAATTCGACCTGTCAGTCCCTGGTCAGGCCATAGAGGATGGCAGGATGCTCAGGGCTGCTCTATCACCAGAGCGGCCAGTCTGGATCGCTGCCAGCACCCATTCGGGAGAAGATGAACAGATCCTGTCGGTTCATAGAACGCTGCTGGATTTGGGGGTCGACAGTCTGCTGATCGTGGTGCCACGCCATCCGGAACGCTTTAATGACGTTGCCAGCCTGGTCGAACGTTCAGGTTTCATCTCACAACGCCGTAGTGCAGGTGAAAAGCCCCGCGATGATCTTCAGGTCTATGTGGGCGACACCCTGGGTGAATTAATGATGTTATTCGCAGCCTCTGATGTCGCCTTTATCGGCGGCAGCCTGGTTGAAACGGGTGGTCACAATCCTCTGGAGCCCGCAGCGCTTGGGTTGCCAGTCATTACCGGGCCACACTGGTTTAACTTTGCCGGTATTTACCCTGAGCTTTTTATCGATGGAGCCGCTCAGGAAATCATGGATGAAGAAGGCCTGGTGGCCCAGGTCAGGCAATGGCTGGAAGATGAGGCTGTGCGTGAGAAGGCAGGAATGGCCGGACTTGAAGTAGTACGGCAGAATCAGGGGGCTCTGGGGCGATGCCTTGAAGGCATCAGACCTCTTTTAGCAGAGCAGAAATCTCTTTAAAGTTTGGGTGGCTGGCATGCTGCAGCCATTCAAAAATCACTGACTCTGAATTGCTGATGATGATTCCCTGAGCCTGCATACGTCTTAACGCGTTTTCATGGTAAGGCTTACCACGAGAACAGACGGCATCTTCTGCGACATAGACTTCCAGTCCATCCCTCTGAAGTTCCAATGCTGTTTGTAAAACGCAGACATGTGTTTCCATGCCGGTCAATATGATCTGTCGTTTGTGCGACTGACGCACCAGTTCGATAAAGGAGGCCTCTGAACTGCAGGAGAAACAGGTCTTCTCAATGGCGGTGACATTTTCCCCGATCTGTATCTTCAGGTCAGGCACAGTCTCCCCAAGTCCACGGGGGTACTGTTCAGAAACGATGGTGGGTATGCCCAGCACTGATGAGGCCTGCATGAGCAGGCGACTTCTTGCAGTAACCTGTGCACGAACCGCCTCGGGCATGGCACCTGCCAGCCGCTCCTGTATATCGATGACAACCAACAGGCTGTCTTCAGTACGGCATAATGGCGTCATGGTTTGGCAATGCTTGCAGTATTCAGGATGCCATTTACAGTCTGGATCTGCTTTTCAGAAAGGCTGCCAGCAGCCTGTGTCAGACGTATCCAGTTAAGGATGTAGTTGTAGCGAGAAAGGGCGTAATTGCGCTCTGCATCGAAGGTATTCCGCAGGGTGATAAGTACGTCGACAGCGGTGCGGGTGCCCACCTGGAAACCGGCCTGGGTCGCCTCGGCCGAGGTTCGACTCGATTCGAGTGTGCGTTTGAGTGCCTCGACTTCAGCAATGCCGGCCTTGACATTCAGGAAAGAAGAACGGGCTGCCTGTATCGTACTGCGTCGGCTAAATTCAAGTCCCTGCAGGGCGCTATTGTACTGGGCTGCAGCCTGTTCGGTCTGGGAATTAACGCGTAAGCCCTGGAAAATGGGAACAGTAAGTTGCAGGCCAACATTGGCTGAATCACGCTTATTGTCAGCTGAAAAGATATTAGCGGTCTCTTCGTAATCGGCATCGTTGTAATTGTAATTTGCAACCAGATCCAGGTATGGGTAATGACCTGCCCTGGAAGACTTCACGGCATAGCCTGCAGCCCTGGCATTCATCTGTGCGGCTAGAAAAGACAGATTGCCTTCCAGGGCCTGGTCAACCCAGGCTTGCATTTCATCAGGCTCGGGTGAAATAAGAGGCACATCTTCAGGCAGTGGCTCGAGCTTCTCGATGTATTGTCCGGTCAGTACGGCCAGAGCTTCTCGGGTGATGTTGATCTGGTTGCGGGCGTTGATGGCCTGAGCAACCGCAGAGTCATAACTGGCCTGAGATTCTTTAACATCGGTGATAGCGATCAGGCCTACCTCAAAACGCTTCTGGGACTGTTCTAGCTGCCTGCCTACGGCTTCTTTTTCTGCTTCAGAAAATTCCAGGTTGTCTTCAGCGGCCAGCACATCAAAGTAGGCCTGGGTAGTACGCACCATCAGGTCCTGAAGGGCGGCCTTGTACTCGGCTTCGGCCTGAGCAACACTCGCCTGGGCCTGACGAAGATCCATCCAGTAATCGTGTCTGTATATTGACTGGCTGAGTGAAACCCCCCAGCCAGCGTCTTGCCATTCATTCGTGCCGCCTACGGCTGGGTTTTCTGAGTCTGTTTCTGTTCTGTTTTCAGAGATGCTTGCTGACGCATTAAGCTGGGGTAACAGGTTGCTTCTGGCAAGGGGTTCTGATGCCTTCGTTGCCTCGTAGGCATATTTAGCTTGTTGGTACTGGGCGTCGTTGGCGAGAGCCATTTGGTAGACCTGCCAGAGGTCTTCGGCCTGGGCAGACATTGGGAATGTCAGTGCGAGGGCGAGACCAAATAGCCACATTCTGGTTTTTTTCATTTGCCGAGTCCTGTTCAGGGTCGATGGGCGTATAGATCAGCTAATTCTAATTGAACATCTGTACCGGGTCGATTTCCCATGGACAATTAATGTCTACGTCGAGACATTAATTGTCGGCAAATTGTTAGAAATCAAATTTGCGTTCAGGGATCAGGCCATCGAGGGCTTCAATGCTGGTCTCGAAAAGGGTCTGACGCGAGAAATCCGTCTGGTTGATTCGGGTAATCAGCATGGCTTGCATGACCGGGGGCAGCCCAACGATGACAAACAGGCGTCCACCAATGCACAGCGACGACTCAAACACGGGCAGGTATTCAGGCATGGAGCCAGTTACTGCGATGGCATCATAGCGATCTTCCTTCCCCCAACCCTCGGCGGCGTTGCCCGTATACAGAATGATGTTCTCCAGTCCCAGGGTCCTGAAACGGCTGGTAGCAGCTTCGGTGAAGTCTCCGTGTATATCGACGCTATGAACCTGGCGGGACAGTCGGCTCATGCATGCACTGAGGTAACCACTACCGGTACCGATTTCGAGTACCGTTTCATGTGGCTTGATATCCAGGGCCTGGAGGATATGACCTTCGATCTTGGGTGCCATCATGTGATGGCCGTGTCCGATGGGAATCTCTGTATCGGCATAGGCCAGAGATTCGTAGCCCTTTGGCACGAACAGGTCGCGGGGAAGTTCACTCATGGTGTCCAGAACCTGCTGGTCCAGCACATTCCAGGGGCGAATTTGTTGTTCGATCATGTTAAATCGGGCTTTTTCCAGATCGAGTGCGTGCATGTCGTTCACCGTAAAGAGAATATCCCGAAAACTTACGCTGAAAAGCCCTAAACGGCAAGCAGGAATGCTTGCAAACCCGAGTGCTTTTCTATAGTTTCAGGACTTACTAGAGCCGGGGGTGCCTGTGCAGGCTGAGAGAGTCCCTTGGAACCTGATCCAGATCATGCTGGCGAAGGGAGGCTTGCCGCAGCGCGCGCCCGTCTTCGCCATGTCGAGGTAAATGTCATGAGCGCCATCCCAGACGAGTTTGTACAGAAGACGGCAAAACTTTCTGAAGAAGTTACCCGCCCATTCCCTAATTCCCGCAAGGTCTATGTAGAGGGTTCTCGCCCTGACATTCGCGTCGGTATGCGTGAGGTTCACCAGGACGATACCGCAGCCAGTTTTGGTGCTGAGGTCAATCCACCGATTCCTGTTTATGACACTTCTGGCCCCTTTACCGATCCGGATGTCGAGATCGACCTGATGAAGGGAATGCCGGATCTGCGTACGCCATGGATCGAGGAGCGTGGTGACACCGAGTTGCTGGATGGTCCTTCCTCGGACTACGGCCAGGAGCGCATGGAGAATGCAGAGCTGGCGAAACTTCGCTTTGAGCATATTCGCAAACCGCGAAAGGCAAAAGACGGCGCCAACGTGACCCAGATGCACTATGCGCGCAAGGGCATTATTACCCCCGAGATGGAATACGTCGCGATTCGTGAGACCATGCGTCTTAATGAGCTGCGTAAGGATCCTGCCTATCAGAAGCTGCTGGTTCAGCATAAGGGCGAGTCCTTTGGCGCCAATCTGCCTGAAGAGATTACTCCTGAATTTGTGCGCGATGAGATTGCCCGCGGTCGCGCCATTATCCCCTGTAATATCAATCACCCTGAACTCGAACCAATGATTATTGGCCGTAATTTCCTGGTCAAGATCAATACCAATATCGGTAACTCAGCTGTGACGTCCTCGATCGAGGAAGAGGTCGAGAAGATGGCCTGGTCAGCTCGCTGGGGTGGTGACACCCTGATGGACCTGTCGACCGGCAAGAACATTCATGAAACCCGTGAATGGATTCTGCGAAATGCGCCCATGCCTATCGGTACCGTGCCTATCTACCAGGCGCTGGAAAAGGTCAATGGAAAGGCTGAAGACCTGACCTGGGAGCTTTTCCGTGACACCCTGATTGAACAGGCAGAGCAGGGCGTGGATTACTTCACCATTCATGCTGGTGTACTGCTGCGTTATGTACCGCTGACGGCGAACCGTGTGACCGGTATCGTCTCGCGCGGTGGCTCCATCATGGCCAAGTGGTGCCTGGCGCATCACGAGGAAAACTTCCTCTATACCCATTTTGAAGAGATCTGTGAAATCATGAAGGCCTATGACGTGGCCTTCTCGCTGGGTGATGGCCTGCGTCCCGGATCACTGGCCGATGCCAATGATGCGGCTCAGTACGGGGAACTTGAAACCCTGGGTGAACTTACCAAGATCGCCTGGGAACACGATGTGCAGGTCATGATCGAGGGCCCTGGCCATGTGCCCCTGCAGATGGTCAAGGAGAATGTCGATAAGGAACTACGCGATTGCTACGAGGCGCCGTTCTATACACTGGGCCCCCTGGTCACCGATATTGCTCCTGGCTATGACCATATTACCTCGGGTATTGGTGCGGCTAATATCGGCTGGTATGGCACAGCGATGCTCTGCTATGTAACACCCAAGGAGCACCTGGGGCTACCTGATAAGCAGGATGTGCGTGAAGGCATCATCACCTACAAGATAGCTGCTCATGCTGCAGACCTGGCCAAGGGGCATCCCGGCGCCCAGATTCGAGATAACGCCCTGTCCAAGGCGCGTTTCGAATTCCGCTGGGAAGACCAGTTCAACCTGGGTCTGGATCCAGAAAAGGCCCGCGAGTACCACGACGAGACCCTGCCTAAGGACTCGGCCAAGGTCGCCCATTTCTGTTCCATGTGCGGTCCACACTTCTGTTCCATGAAGATTACCCAGGATGTCCGTGAATATGCCGCGACCAAGGGTATCGGTGATATCAAGGTTGCCGTGGAAGAAGGGATGAAGGAAAAGGCCGGGGAATTTGTAGAGCAGGGTGCCGAGATTTATCACAAATCCTGACGACTGACCCGGTATGATCTGGGCTATCTACAACACAATAACGAATGGGGGATTAGGAAATGCTAAGTAATTCGGAGAATAGCTACGGCCTGGTGTCGCGTGGTCTGCATAGCCTCATGATGATTATGATTATCGGCATGATCGGTGTCGGCATGTATATGACAGAGCTCGATAAAACCGATGATCTGCGAAAAACACTTTTTGCCATGCACATGTCAACTGGTGTTCTGGTCCTGGTGCTTGCTGTGGTTCGTGTTGTATGGCTTAAGTTCAGTCCAGCTCCCAGGCTTCCGCTTGGGCTTACTAACTGGGAAAAAATTCTGACTACTGTTGTTAAGTCACTGATGTACCTGTTGATGCTGGCAATCCCGATTGCAGGTTACCTCATGGTGAACACCAAGGGGTTTGATGTCGGTTTTTATGGTTTGTTTAATCTGCCATCACTGCTGTCCGAAAATCATGATCTACACGAATTATTCGAAGAAATGCATGAGTTTTTTGCCTATTTCCTGGTGTTCCTGGTACTGCTGCATGTGGCGGGCTCCCTGAAACATCGTTTCCTGGATACCGGCCCTGATCTGGATGTGATGAAACGCATGTTTGGCCGCGATTAATACTTTGCGCAAGACCACGAAAAAGGCCCTGCATTGCAGGGCCTTTTGCTTTGTGTTGATTACCAGAACTAGCTGATCTTGAAATGGATCAGGTTGTCCTTGTTATCTTTGCATTCAAACCCCAGGCTGATAATACCCTCGCCATGAATCTGTATGGCCGTCCGGTGTACATGGGTTTCCTTGCCCTTTCCAATGCAAATGTGGCTGCCATTGGTGCTGGTATCTTCGAAATAGATATGACCATCCTTGATATAGAGCTTGGCATGTTCACGGGAAATGGGGCCCAGCATGACCTGGATATCACAAAGATGGGTGCGCCCCAGAACGATCTCTGGATTGGCACTGTCCAGAAGATATTTCTTGCCATGGTATTCGAGGTCTACGCGGTGATCATGGCGCGCGTCGTCGAGTTCTTCCTCGGTTATGTCGCTCAGCCGACGGTCTACCAGGCGGCGACGGTTTTTTTCGACCAGGTTCCCGTCACTATCGATCAGCGGAAATGTTGGCCGCGTTCGGTACTGTCTGCGGTCTTTTTTGCGCTTTTCTTCCATCTGTTCATTCGTCCCCATCATGAAAGATGATCCCTTGACTGTATGGACGCCCGTTTATTGCTTGTTTTGCGGACTATCGTTGAATTTACGACATATCAAAGCAGAAAAAATCTATAGCAACAAGGTGTCTTGCCGGTGAAATCTTTAACTGTGCGTCTTATTTTTTCATAATCTTGTCAATCGAGACATACTGAACCCCCTGCTCCATGCCATCAGCCGGCTCGGCTTTTTCAACTGGCAAAGTGCGATAGCCATTGATAATACCGGAGATGTCGGAGGTTTTGCCTTTTAAGTCATGTAGTACGACAGATAAAAGATGCAGGCCGGTAAGCCAGAGCAATACTTCAGCCCAGAACTGGTGAACCGATGGCAGGTAAAGTCCTGCAATAAATGGCTTGTCTAGCATGATAGCGCCAGTCAGTGTCAGCAGGGCAAGCCCCATAAACATGACCAGGTATATGAGTTTCCACAGAGGATTATGGGCAAACCAGCGGGGAAGCTGTGAGCGCCCAAGGCTGATATAAAAAAACAGCATGCTACGAATACTATTTAATTCACTGGGCTCCGGGATCAGGGCGGCCAGGCGTTCCTGTGGCCTGCCAACAAACATTAGCGCTACCCGGACAACCAGTCCAAATAAGAGGATACTGGCAGACAGGTAATGGATATCGACGGCATCATTGGCCAGGCTGGGGCTTTCTGCGATGAGCCAGCCGGTGAGCAGCAGTGAAAGGGTGGACAGGCCAATGCAGGCATGGGTAAGTCTCAGCCACCCTCCCCAGATTTCTATGCGTTTGAAGTCTTGAACGGCCATTGATAGTTCCATATGTATAAGCAAGGGCGCAGGCTATTAAATACCAGGGTCGATTGGTATGCTTTTTATCAATTCTGACCTTACTGAAGCACGGGTCAGTACACAAGATTCATCATAGCGCCATATAAACATAAGACATTGTGCGTAGCTGGGGCCATCAAGCCGGGTTCCGATAGCACAAAAACGCATCACTTCAGGAGTCCTAATGCAAAAACTCAAGTTCGGAATTATGTCAGTCCTGGTCGTTGGTCTGCTCGGTATTTACCTGGTGGGCGCCTCTTTCTACACCATAGAAACGGGTACGGTCGGCGTTCTTTCCACTTTTGGCGAATACTCGGAAGAAGAGGCTACGCCAGGTCTGCACTGGAAGATACCTGTGGTACAGACGGTCAAGGTCGTCGATGTAAAGATGCAGACGGTCAACTATTTTGGCCGACAGGATGCGCCTGATGAGGTCGGTGTGATCAATAAGCCCCAGATCACGGTGCTGGATGACAAGAACCTGCAGATTGGTACAGACCTGACTGTTCAGTATACCCCGTTACCGGATCGTGCAGATGAGATCCTGGCCGTCTATGGGCCAAATTATTTCGATAAGAAACTCAATGCCATTATCCGCAACATCGTTCGCGACGTTGCGGGCAAGTACCAGGCCGAAACCATTGCCTCGGAGCGTGAGCGCCTTGGCGACGAAATCTCGATGCGCCTGAACCAGGCCTTTACGGAACTGCCTTTCAAGTTAAACGAGGTGGCCCTGCGTAACCTGGTATTACCACGCATCGTGACCGAGAAGATCGAGCAGGTACAGCAGGCCAAGCAGGAAGAGCAGCGCCTGGCCATGGTTGAGCGTCAGGCCCAGCAGGAGCAGCTGATCAAAACGACACAGGCCAATACGCGTCTGATCGAGGTAACCACCCAGGCCAAGGCCGAGGCAGAGAAACGCAAGATAGAGGCCGATGCCAGGGCCTATGCCATCCTCAAGGAAGCCGAGGCCATCGCCGAGGCTAACAAGCAGATCGCCAAGTCCATTACCAATGTCCTGGTGCAGTACAACACCGTTGAGAAGTGGAATGGCGTCATGCCGCAGACCGTGGCAACAGGTGGAGGCAAGGTTGCCCCCAATATTCTGCTGGGTGTGGGTACCGGGAAATAAGTATGAAAGCCGTCGTCATGACAGAGCCGGGCGCACCTGAGGTGCTTCAGCTTACCGATCTGCCTGAGCCTGAGATTACCGACCCGGGGCAGGTCAAGGTTCGCCTGCATGCCGCAGGAATAAATCCTATCGATACCAAGCTGCGCAGCCGGGGTGTTTTTTTCGAGAACGCCTATCCGGCAGTACTGGGTTGTGATGGTGCTGGTGAGATTGTTGAAGTCGGTAATGCCGTCACCGATTTTGTGCCAGGTGATCGTGTCTGGTTCTGTCATGGCGGACTGGGCCGGGAGCAGGGTAATTATGCCGAGTTCACGGTTATTGCGGCTGATGAAGTCGCAGCCATGCCCGAGTCCCTGGATTATGTGCAGGCAGCGGCGGCCCCGCTGGTGTTGATTACCGCATGGGAAGGTTTGTATGAACGTGCCCGCATCAGGGCTGGCCAGGATGTACTCATCCATGCCGGCGCCGGCGGTGTGGGGCATGTGGCGATCCAGCTGGCCAGTCTTCGCGGCGTGCGTGTTATCACCACGGTTGGTAGTGAGGAAAAGGCCGAACTGGTGAAGGGACTAGGTGCTGACGAAGTTATTCTTTACAGGGAGCAGGATTTACTCGAGGCAGTTAATACGCTAACCGATGGTCGTGGCGCTGATGTTGTATTCGATACCGTTGGTGGCGATGTGTTTAAGCAGAGCATTGAGGCTACAGCACATTATGGTGACCTGGTGACCCTGCTGGATCCCGGTACAGGTATAGACTGGAAAGAAGCCCGTAATCGTAATCTTCGTATCGGTTTTGAACTGATGCTTACTCCCATGCTGCGCGACCTGCCACGTGCCAGGGCCAATCACGTTGATATCCTGAATGCCTGTGCCAGCCTGATCGACGCCGGGCAGCTTGATATCCATGTTTCCGAGGTCCTGTCACTCGATCAGGCCGCACTTGCACATCAGCAGATTGAAGAGGGGCATACCACCGGCAAACGGGTGCTCAGCATCACAGCCTGAGGGGGACGATCATAAGTGCTGATGTGATAAACTTTTGACCACTTTTGTAATGAACAGACTGACCAGGCAGGTAAGAAATGGCAGGACATAGTAAGTGGGCCAACATCAAGCACAAAAAGGCAGCCAACGACAAAAAACGCGGTAAGATATGGACCAAGCTCATTCGCGAAATCACCGTTGCTGCACGTGAAGGCAGCACCTCTGATCCCAATGCACACCCGAGGCTGCGTCTGGCCGTCGACAAGGCCCTCGCTGCCAATATGCCCAAAGACACTATCGAGCGTGCCTGCAAGCGCGGCGCCGGTGAGATGGAAGGTGCCAATTACGAAACGATTGTTTACGAGGGCTATGGCCCGGCTGGCATCGCCATCATGGTCGAGACCCTGACTGACAATCGTAATCGGACTGTTTCTGAAGTCCGTCATGCCTTTACCAAGGCGGGTGGCAATCTGGGTACTGATGGTTCGGTCGCCTACATGTTTTCCAAGCTGGGCATCCTGATCTTCCCTGAAGGCAGTGATGAAGATGCCATAATGGAGGCTGCTCTTGAGGCCGGAGCCGATGACGTGGAAACCACTGAAGACGGTATTATCGAAGTCGTCACAAGCGTTGAAGACTTCCAGGCCGTTAAGGATGCCATGGAGGCAGCAGGTCTTGAGCCCGAGTTTGCCGAAGTCACCATGAAGGCTTCAACCACAACTGCCGTGACCGGAGAAGATGCCGAGAAGGTAGTACGCCTGCAGGATGCACTGGAAGACCTGGATGATGTTCAGGAGGTCTTTACCAACGCGGACATCCCTGACGAAGTTCTTGATCAACTCGGATAACGGAGACTAGGCAGCCCGCATGGTGCGCATAATCGGCATTGACCCTGGTTCCAATATCACCGGATACGGAATCATCGAGAGCGATGGCCGAAAGAGCGTTCACCTTGCCAGCGGTCATATCCGGGTTAAAGGTGAGAGCCTGCCAGAGAAGCTGGGTGTGATTTTTAATGAGGTTGCGGGACTGGTCGGTGAGTATCAGCCTGATCAGATGGCGATAGAGAATGTCTTTGTTTCCAAGAATGCTGGTTCAGCCCTGAAGCTGGGGCAGGCACGCGGTGCCGCAATCTGCGCGGGTGTTACTGCGGATCTAAAGGTCTCTGAATACAGCCCACGCGAGGTCAAACTGGCCATCGTTGGTTCGGGTGGGGCCGACAAGGAACAGGTCCAGCATATGGTGCGTATGTTACTGGGGTTTCGTGAACCACTTCAGGCCGACAGGGCCGATGCCCTCGCCATTGCGCTGTGTCATGCCCATACCCATCTCGCCACCACAAATTCTGTCTGGAGCCAGGTTCAATGATTGGACGATTACGCGGCACCATCGAGGTCAAGCAGGCCCCTTATCTGCTCATAGACGTCAATGGTGTTGGTTATGAACTCGAGGCGCCTATGTCGGCTTTTTATGAATTACCCGCCATCGGTGAACAGGCCCAGGTATATACACATCTTGCCGTGCGCGAAGATGCCCAGACGCTCTATGCCTTTAGCAACGAACAACAGCGCAGTCTGTTTCGAGCCCTGCTCAAGGTCAACGGGGTAGGCGCCAAGATGGCACTCGCTATTCTCTCCGGTATGAATCCCGAAGAATTTCATCGTTGTGTCGAGCTGGGCGATGCCCCGGCCCTGACCAAACTCCCCGGTGTTGGTAAGAAGACGGCTGAGCGTCTCATTATTGAAATGCGTGACCGGCTCAAGGCGCTGTTTGGTGAGGCGCCAGCTACGCTGGGTATCGAACCGAGCAAGGCTAACCAGGCCGATGAGGCCATACAGGCACTGGTGGCACTGGGCTATAAGCCTGCCGAGGCAGAGCGCCTGGTGAAGGCGGTGGCTGCAGAGGGCAAGGATAGTGAAGTCATTATCCGTGATGCCCTGAAGGCAACCCTGAAATGAATGATCGCCTGATTAGCCCAGAACAGACCGGCCAGGAGCGGGCCGAAGAAGAGAGCATACGTCCCCAGCGACTTAGTGATTATGTGGGGCAGCCTCAGGTCAGTGAGCAGATGGAGATCTTTATCCAGGCGGCTCGCTCGCGTGGCGAGGCTCTGGACCATGTCCTGATTTTCGGTCCACCGGGTCTGGGTAAGACAACCCTTTCACATATCATCGCTAACGAGATGAGTGCGAGTTTGCGTCATACCTCCGGCCCGGTGCTGGAAAAGCCTGGCGATCTCGCAGCCCTGCTGACCAACCTCGAACCCCATGACGTCCTGTTCGTAGATGAGATTCACCGTCTGAGTCCGGTGGTCGAAGAAATACTTTACCCTGCACTGGAAGACTTCCAGCTGGATATTGTCATCGGTGAGGGACCTGCAGCCCGGTCTATTAAGCTGGATCTGCCGCCCTTTACCCTGGTGGGTGCGACCACGCGCGCTGGTCTGCTGACTTCACCGCTGCGTGACCGCTTCGGGATTGTTCAGCGACTCGAGTTTTACAATACGAAGGACCTGGCCCATATCGTGATTCGATCGGCCGGCATACTCGGGGTAAAGATCGAAGAGCAGGGCGCCGAGGAGATTGCATGTCGCTCTCGCGGTACTCCCCGTATTGCCAACCGCCTGCTACGCCGTGTGCGTGACTATGCCGAGGTCAAGTCCGACGGCATTATTAGTAAGACCGTTGCCGACAAGGCGCTGGATCTTTTTAATGTCGACGAGCATGGTTTTGATGCCCAGGATCGCAGGCTGCTGCTGACTATCATCGAGAAGTTTGAGGGCGGTCCGGTTGGGGTCGATAATCTTTCGGCTGCCATTGGCGAAGAGCGTGGCACTATCGAAGATGTACTGGAACCCTACCTGATCCAGCAGGGTTTTATCATGCGCACGCCCCGTGGCCGTCTGGCTACTGCGCTGGCATACAGACACTTTGGTCTGCAGGCTCCCGCCCGTGCCTCGGTGGATACTCCTGACCTGTTCAGCACGGAAGAGGACTGAGTTCTGGGTCACATCACAGAAATGGTTGCAAAATTACCTGAAACTTTTTCCGGAAATGGGGTCCATAACTCCAGATCCATGGATACGAATTAATGAGCGAGATTTTTAGCTGGCCGGTCAGGGTGTATTACGAGGATACCGACACCGGCGGAGTCGTGTACTACGCAAACTATCTGAAGTTCATGGAGCGGGCGCGCACCGAGTGGCTGCGTGATTTAGGCTTTGAGCAGGATGATCTTATAAAGAATGAACAAATGATCTTTGCCGTGCGTTCCGTCCAGGTGGATTATCTAAAACCAGCCCTGTTTAATCAGGCCCTCGAAGTGACTGCTTCAATTGCTACTGCAGGTAAGGCCAGCGTGGTCTTTGAACAGGAAATCATCAGAAACAATCAGGAAGGCCAGCCCGAAGTGCTGGCACGAGGCAAGGTCAAACTCGCCTGCCTGAATAGTGAAACCCTGCGTCCCCGACAGATACCCGATCCCATTGCCGAGGTAATCCAACGTGTCATCTGATATGTCTATCATCAGCCTGGTTCTGGAAGCCAGCGTTGTAGTCCAGTTCGTCATGCTGCTCCTGATCCTGGCCTCCGTTATTTCCTGGACCATGATTATTATCAAGTGGCGGGTGATACGCAGGGCGCGTGCCGAGGCCAATGAATTCGAGGAGCGCTTCTGGTCGGGGGCGGATCTGTCCAAACTTTACGAGCGTATTCGCAACAAGCAATCGCTCGGCGGGATGGAGCATATTTTCTCGGCGGGTTTCAGGACCTATGCCCGTGCAGTGAAACACCCCAGCCAGTCTTCCCTTACCCTTACCGATACCGTTCAACGTTCTATGCGGGTTTCCCTGTCGCGCGAGATCGACTCTCTGGAAAGCTATATGTCTTTCCTCGCCACTGTTGGATCCACAAGCCCCTATGTAGGACTGTTTGGTACTGTCTGGGGGATTATGAATTCCTTCCGTTCCCTGGGGCAGGTTCAGCAGGCCACCCTGAGTGCCGTGGCGCCGGGTATTGCCGAGGCCCTGATAGCAACTGCCATCGGTCTTTTTGCCGCCATTCCCGCAGTTATCGCCTATAACCGGTTTTCTGATGATATCGATCGACTGGTCAATCGCTACGACAACTTCCTCGAGGAGTTCCTGGCCCTGTTGCAGCGTCAGTCGATGAGCCAGGAAAACGCAACGGATACATCGTCTTCTGAAACACCGAATGCGGCCTGAGTCACAGGAATAAAAGCGGATGTCGCGTAACGTACAAAGACGCAGAAAACCCATGTCGCAGATCAACGTCGTGCCTTATATCGACGTCATGCTGGTGCTGCTGGTTATCTTCATGGTGACGGCCCCCATGTTGCAGCAGGGTGTCGAGGTTGACCTGCCGAAGGTGGCAGCTAATCCGCTCGATAACCAGAAGCCAGAAGATCTGGTGGTTGTGACGGTGGATAGCGAGGGACGTTTCTCGCTGGATGCTAATACCTTCCTCAGTGATGAGGAGCTTCTGATTGCAGTCAAGCAGCGCCTGGCAAGACGTGGTCAGGATGAGGCCTATGTGCGTGGCGATCGTGCCATACAGTATGGTCGTGTTGTCCAGGCCATGGTCATTCTCCAGGATGCGGGTGTTGAAAAGGTTGGTCTGATTACGGATCCCCTGCCTGATGAGTAGTGGCCTGGTAGGAGACATACGGCGTTATCCATCAGCCATGGCGGCAGCCGTTGTGCTGCATCTCGTGATTGTTGCGGCGCTGGCATTTAATTTTACACGTGATGCCCGACCGGTTGCAGTAAGTGCAGTGCCACCGGTGAATATCGTCAAGGCCGAGGCGATTGATGCAAAGCAGTTTGATGAGGCCCTGAGCAAGCATAAGCAGGCAGAAGACAGAAAGCGTCAGCAGGCCCTGGAAGCGAAACGCCGTAAGGAAGAGGCAAGTAAAAAGGCCGCCGCTGAGAAGAAGCGTAAGGCGGATGAGCAGAAGCGTATAGCCCTGCAGAAGAAACAGGAAGAGGAAAAACGTAAGAAAGCCGAAGCCGAAAAGAAGCGTGCAGAGGAAAAGCGTAAGGCAGCCGAGGAAAAGAAACGCATGGAGGCAGAAGCACGTAGAAAGGCCGAGGCAAAGGCTGAGCAGGAAAGAATGGCGGCAATCCTGGCGGCAGAAGAGGCCGAGATTAAGGAACAGGAACGTATCGAGACAGAGCGCCGCGCGGCCGCAGAGCAGGCCAGGTATAGCCGCGAACTCGATCGTCTTAGAGTGGGATATATAGCGATGATAACGGCCCATGTGCAACAGAACTGGAGAGAGCCGCAGAATGTTAAACCTGGCGATGTTGCTCGTGTGTATATCAAACAGGCACAGACTGGGTATATCTTGGACGTTAAACTGAGAAGTTGTAACGGTAGCCCCACATTCTGTGAGTCGGTTGAAAGGGCTGTATGGAGATCTGATCCATTACCGATACCAGAAAATATTGATTTGTTAGAAAGAGAAATTGAATTTATTTTTAAACCCCTGGGAGACTGAGTTGAAGTTGTTTAAACTGATCGCAGTACTAGGCCTTGGCCTGATCTTCAGCAGTCCTGCCATGGCCCTGCTCGAAATAGAAATCACCCAGGGTGTGGAAGGTGCACTACCAGTCGCAGTACTGGATTTCAGTAGCAATATTCAGGATGCGCCTGGCACACAACCCAGTGAAATTATTCGTTCTGATCTTTACCGTAGCGGTCAGTTTGCCCCCGAGGAAGGTGCTGCACCCGCCGCACAAACGCCAGAGGCCTACAAGTCCTTAATCAAGCAGTGGCGGAGCCAGCAGGTGGATTATCTGCTGACCGGTCATATTGAGCAGCAGGGGGCGGATCGCTACCGTGTTGAGTTCCGCCTCTTTGATACCCTCAAGGGTGAACAGTTGCTGGGGCGTTCGATCCTGACGACTGCCAAGGGCGTGCGCATGGTGGCGCATCGAATCAGTAATCATGTGTATGAAAAACTACTGGGTATCCCAGGTGCCTTCGATACCCGCGTCGCCTATGTGACGGTACAGGGGCAGGGCAAGGATAAACGTTATGTCCTGCAGGTGGCCGATGCCGATGGTCATAATCCACGCAGTGTGTTTTCTTCCGACCAGCCTGTGATGTCTCCCTCATGGTCACCCGATAATAGTTACCTGGCCTATGTCTCTTTTGAGGGACATCGGGCCTCGGTCTATATACAGGAGCTTGCCACCGGCAAGCGTCAGAAGGTCTCCAGTGAGCAGGGAATTAATGGTGCGCCTTCCTGGTCGCCTGACGGCAAGCAGCTTGCGCTGGTGCTTTCCAAAGATGGAAATCCGGAAATATATATTCTCGATATCGCCAGCAAAAAGCTGACACGTGTGACCCGCAACCGTAGTATCGAGACGGAGCCTGTCTGGAGTCGTGATGGCAATGCCCTGATCTTTACTTCGGATCGTAGTGGCGCGCCACAGCTATACAAAAAACTTATCCGGGGTGGTCGTGCTACACGCCTGAGTTTCGATGGTAGCTATAATTCGGCACCGGACCTGGATGCCGCAGGCGACAAGATTGCTCATGTGCATCGTGCCAATGGTCAGTACCAGATAGCTGTGCTGAACCTGAAGACGGGGCAGGTTCGTGGCCTGACTAAGGGCAAACTGGATGAGTCACCAAGTTTTTCTCCGAATGGCAGTATGATTATTTATGCCACTGAGGACCGTGGCCGTGGCGTACTGGCAGCAGTCAGTGTTGACGGCCGTGTCAAACAGATTTTGCGTTTACAGGAAGGCGAGGTACGGGAACCGGCATGGTCAGGTTATTCCGAGGCCTCGCGCAAACGAACATCACGATAACAATGAGGAGATTCTAGTATGAGCACTCGATTCCTATGGATACTGGCCGCTGCCGTAATGCTGACTCTGTCAGCCTGTACTGGCCAGCCTACCAAGGATAATGTTCCCGACGAGGCACCAGTTACGTCTGACGGTGGTATGGGGACAGAGACCTATGGCCTGAATGAAGATGGTACTTATGTCGAGGGCTTCGACTTTGTGAACGATCCACAGAGCCCGTTGAATGATCCACAGAGCCCGCTGGCCGAGCGTATCGTTTACTTCGAATTTGATAGCAGCACGGTTCGAGAGGATTACCTGGAGCTGGTTGCGGCCCATGGTCGTTTCCTGGCGGAGCAGCCAAGCCTGCGAATGCGTCTTGAAGGGCATACTGATGAGCGCGGTACCCGCGAATACAATGTAGCCCTGGGTGAGCGCCGTTCCATGGCCGTTAAGTCCCTGGTAGAGCTACAGGGCATTGCTGGCGATCAGCTGGAAACTGTGAGCTACGGTGAAGAGCTGCCGATTGCCTTTGGTCATGACGAGGATTCCTGGGCCAAGAATCGTCGCGTAGAGATCGTTTACGAGAGGAAATAATATGTCTTCCTGGTACAGGTATGCCGCAATTGGGGTAATGCTTACCCTGCCGATGGGTGCCCAGGCTGCAAAAAAACCTGAGTCGCTGGAGAGTCGGGTAGATCGCATGGAGCGAGTGCTCGACAGCAAGGGACTGATGCAGATGATGCAGCAGCTTATGGAGTTGCAGCAGGAACTGGATACCCTGCGCGGCCAGAACGAGGTTCTGCAGCACGAGATCAAGGATCTAAAGGCGCGCCAGCGCGAACTATACCTGGATATGGACAGGCGCATCCAGGAAATGGGTGCGTCTGGTGGGCGCAGTGTTGCCCCGGCAGCAGCTGCGGGTGCCGCGGCCGGATCGGCGGCCAGTAGTTCAGCGCAGCCGGTTTCGGTAAAACCAGCCACGCCAGCCACGACATCAGCTGAACCTTCACAACAGGAACGGCAGGCCTATAAGCAGGCGTTCGAACGTCTCAAGCAGGGCCGTTACGATGCCTCGATCAAGGAGTTTCAGGCCTTTCTGAAAAAGTACCCCTCCAGTGGTTATGCAAGCAATGCCCAGTACTGGCTGGGTGAGGCCTTTTACGTTAACAAGCAATATCCACAGGCCCTGGAAGAATTTAAGAAGGTGGTGGACAAGTACCCCGATAGTTCCAAGGCCTCGGATGCGCGCCTCAAGCTCGGCTTTACCTATTACGAGCTGGGTAACTGGGATCAGGCACGTAACACGCTTAAGTCCTTATCTAAAGATGAAAGTGGTACCAGTATCGCCCGTCTGGCTGATAAACGCCTGCAGCGCATGACCCAGGAAGGCCATTAGTTCCAGGTATGTCAGACGTTTCAGAGTCGCAGCAGCCAAGGCTGCGCATTACCGAAATCTTTTTTTCCCTGCAGGGTGAGGCAAAGACCGTGGGTTTTCCCACGGTCTTTGTGCGTCTGACGGGTTGCCCACTGCGTTGTACTTACTGTGATACGGAGTATGCCTTCACCGGAGGCAAGTGGATGGGCCTCGACGAAATACTCGATACCGTGGCCAATTATAAGGCTCGCCATGTCTGCGTGACGGGGGGTGAGCCCCTGGCTCAGAAGCAATGTCTGCCCTTGCTAAAACAGTTATGTGATGCTGGATACGAGGTCTCGCTGGAAACCAGTGGGGCACTGGATATCTGCCAGGTAGACAGGCGCGTCAGCCGTGTTATGGATCTGAAGACCCCTGCATCAGGAGAGCAGGAGCGTAATCGCTACGAGAATATCGACTGCCTCGATCCATCAGACCAGGTGAAGTTTGTGATTGGTAACAGGGACGATTTTGACTGGGCGGTTGCAACCTGCCAGGAATATCGGCTCTGGGAGCGCTGCGAGGTATTGTTTTCTCCCATGTTTGGTCAGATTGATCCCGCAGAGCTGGCTGACTGGATACTCCAGGAACATCTGGCCGTGCGTTTTCAGATGCAGTTGCACAAGTTGTTATGGGGTGACAAGCCCGGTGTTTAGGATTCAGGCTACACATCATGAGTGAACAAACGACAAAAAGAAGGGCAGTGGTGTTGCTGTCCGGTGGTATGGATTCGGCAACTACCCTGGCGATAGCGATTGACCAGGGCTTCGAGGTTTATGCCCTGAGTTTTCGATACGGGCAACGCCATAGCGCGGAACTGGATGCCGCGATGAATCTTGCCCGCATGTTCGGGGCTGTCGAGCACAAGATCGTTGACCTGGACCTGTCCTCTATTGGTGGTTCTGCCCTGACAGATATGGATATCGCCGTGCCGACAGAGCCTGGCGAGGGAATTCCGGTCACCTATGTTCCGGCGAGGAATACTATTTTTCTGTCTATTGCCCTGGGCTGGGCCGAGGTGCTGGAAAGCACAGATATCTTTATTGGCGTTAATGCCGTCGACTATTCCGGCTATCCGGATTGTCGCCAGGAATTCATTGAGGCCTATGAGACGATGGCCAATCTGGCGACTAAGGCGGGTGTCGAAGGTCATAAACTCACCATACATACCCCCCTGATTGACCTGACTAAAGCGGATATTATTCTCAGGGGGCAGGATCTGGGTCTGGACTATCGCGTAACGGTTTCCTGTTATGCCGCTGATGAGCAGGGTCAGGCCTGTGGGGTCTGTGATGCCTGTCGTCTGCGCCGTAAGGGTTTTGAAGATGCAGGGGTCGCGGACCAGACGATTTACCGATAAACATCAGGGCTTCTCGCAATTCATTCGAGAGTATTGTTAAATACGCGCTTCATGCATCAACATAAAAACAGCACGACTTAGGTCGCTAAAGGAAACAGACACATGTAGCCGGACGGCCTGGTCTCCGGTACATGAAGTATTAAAACATCGGATTAAACCTGGGGAGTCCGTCATATGAGTTTCGAGAATTTTGCTGCGGCAGAGTCCTTTTTCCTGTGGAGCGCGTTCTTCATTGCCCTGATCATGGGGGCAGTCGTTAACAAAACCAATTTCTGTACCATGGGCGCGGTCTCTGACTGGGTCAATATGGGTGACAAGTCACGTCTGCGTGCCTGGCTACTGGCGATTGCAGTAGCGATGATTGGTGTGATCACACTGGAATCGGCTGGCATGCTCAGTGCTGATGGTGCCTTCCCCCCTTATCGTGGAGGCCAGCTGGCCTGGATCGAAAACCTGCTGGGTGGCCTGCTGTTTGGTATTGGTATGACCCTGGCCAGTGGTTGTGGTAATAAAACCCTGATTCGCATCGGCGGTGGCAACATCAAATCGATTTTTGTACTACTGGTGATCGGCGTTATTGCCTATTACATGGTGAATCCTTTCCCCAATTCGGATCAGACCCTGTATTCAACACTGTTCTATTCATGGACTAACCCATTAGCAATCGACATGGGTGCAGGACAGGATCTGGGTACCGTGGTTGCTGGCAGCGAGTCTGCCATGAGCGCACGCCTGATCATCGGCGGCGTGATCGCAGCAGCGCTGCTGTTCTTCATCTTCAAGTCTGGCGACTTCCGTGGCAGCTTTGACAATATCCTGGGTGGTCTTGTTGTCGGTCTCGCAGTTCTGGCGGCCTGGTATGTTTCCAGCAATGTTATCGTCGATATGGAAGGTGATATGTATGACCTGCCCGGCGTCTACAGCGAATGGGACATGATGATGGACTCGGATGAAGGTAAGCCTGCAGCTGGTGCGCCGCTTTCACCACAGTCCTATACCTTCATAAACCCCATGGGACAGTCTGTGGGCTACGCGGCCTCTGGCTTCAATCGTTCGTTACTCACCTTTGGCATCATGGGTCTGTTCGGCGTGATCGCTGGTTCACTCCTGTGGTCTGTTATCTCTCGTAGTTTCAACATCGAATGGTTTGCCTCGGTGAAAGATTTCGTCACCCATCTGGTGGGTGCCATCCTGATGGGCTTTGGTGGCGTACTAGCCATGGGCTGCACCATAGGCCAGGGTATTACCGGAGTCTCGACACTCGCGATTGGTTCCTTCATCGCTCTGATTGCCATTATTTTCGGTAGTGCCATGACCATGAAGGTTCAGTTGTACAAGATGGTGTACGAGGATGAGGCCTCGATTTTCTCGGCCATTATTACTGGTCTGGCTGATATGAAACTGCTGCCCAACTCCATGCGCAAGCATGATGCTATTTAATCCGCAGTAGTTCTGCTAACGAAGAAAGGGGTGAGTCATCACCCCTTTTTTTGTGCCGGAACAAGGCGTTAAAATTGTTGGCCCTTATTTAAGACCCATTTTCATGAGCCAGGACCCACCGCGCGATCAGTTATACGCCCAGCCTCAGCAGGAAGTCGGTGACTTTCGTTTTGATGAGACTGTGGCTGCTATTTTCCCCGATATGATTAACCGCTCGGTGCCTGGTTATGCCACGGTGGTTTCCGTGATAGGTGTCATAGCCGCGGAATATGCCCGGCAAGGAACACGTATTTATGACCTGGGTTGTTCGCTGGGTGCGGCCACATTGTCCATGATCAGGCAGGTCGAAATACCTGAGATCGAATTCATTGGTGTCGATAATTCCCAGGCCATGCTGGATAGCTGCCAGGAGTACCTTGCGCTTGATGGACATGAAGGGTGTGTAAATCTGATCTGTTCTGATCTTCAGGAAGTGCCCGTCGAGAATGCCTCTGTCGTAGTGCTGAACTTTACGCTGCAGTTTGTTCCCCGCGAGCAACGCGATGAAATACTTCGTAGGATATACGAAGGGCTGGCCCCCGGAGGTGTACTGATTCTCTCTGAAAAAATTTGTTTCGAGGATGCCGGCACTGATGAGTCGATGATCAAGCTACACCATGACTTCAAGCGACTGCATGGCTACAGTGAGCTGGAGATTAGTCAGAAACGCCAGGCGCTGGAAAATGTGCTGCTTCCTGAAACCCATCAGGTGCATATAGATCGCCTGCACAAAGCAGGCTTTAGTAGCGTAGAAACCTGGTTCCAATGTCTGAACTTTACTTCCTTGCTGGCGCATAAATGATACTGAGTGAATCGCTGCTGAGCTACCTGCTTGAAGCAGGGCTGACCGAATGGGCTGAAATGCTGAGCGCACAGGTTGAGGGGCGTATGGACGAGGCTCGCTATGGCGACCTGCCCAAATGGCAGGCAGTGCTCGATGCCCTGCCGAAGGTGTTGCCATCCCGGTTCAATCTGGATGCTGATGCTGTCCAGGTGGGTGGGGCCGATGATTTGTCTGCCGAGGACCAGTCAGCATTACGTGCTTCACTGATGGGGCTGCATCCCTGGCGCAAGGGGCCTTTTGAACTCTTTGGCATACCTATCGATACCGAGTGGCATTCTGACTGGAAATGGAATCGCGTCAGTCAGCATCTAAGTTCTCTGCAGGGGCGCACCGTCCTCGATGTGGGGAGTGGAAATGGTTATTACGCCCTGCGTATGCATGGGGCAGGGGCCGCGCGTGTCATTGGTATCGACCCAACACCGGTCTTTGTCATGCAATACCAGGTATTTCGTCGGTATTTGCCAGAGATTCCTGTTGATATATTGCCGCTGGCACTGGAAGATCTGCCGCCCGAACTACAGGTCTTCGATACAGTCTTCTCGATGGGGGTTCTGTATCATCGCCGTTCGCCCCTGGATCATCTTTATTCACTTAAAGGCTGTCTGCGGCCCGGTGGGGAACTGGTGCTGGAGACCCTGGTTATAGAAGGTGATGACCAGCAGGTGCTCATGCCCGAAGGTCGCTATGCCAAGATGCGCAATACCTGGTTTATTCCATCGGTGTCCATGCTCGAGATCTGGCTGCGGCGATGCGGGTTCCGTGAGGTGCGCCTGGTCGATGTGAGTCAGACCTTGGTCGAGGAACAGCGGTCCACGGAGTGGATGACCTTTGAATCCCTGGCGGACTTTCTGGATGCGAATGACCAGAATCTGACCGTTGAGGGGTATCCTGCTCCGGTGCGTGCAACCCTGGTTGCGCGTAAACCTGGCTAGGACGTTAATTTACATTTAATTGATCTGTGTTCGTAATATTAGGATTGGTTAATATTGTATTTACCTGCCTGAATCCCGTATTGTTACTGAACGCCCTGAATAAAATAATTAACAGGGTCGATAATCATAATAAGCATTGCTGGAAAACAACCGATAGCTATCTGTACTGCGTTAGTGTGTGCAGTACATGCAAATATTAATAAATAAGCCACTTTTGATATAGGTGGTCAAAAAGGTGTTTTTCATGTGTTTTCCTTTAAAAAAGTTGAATTTCCACGCGCAAGCCATTGAATCACAGGGTGTGATTAACCTATTCTCTGGATGTTGGGCGTATTAACGCCTGATCCTGCTGGAGGGGGCAGGCGAAGCTAACTTCTAGCCCGGCTCCCACTCTGGATTGAAAGCAAGAGCGATATGGTTGCTCCGAATATGAAGGAAACGCGACCCGGGTGCGTTCCCTCAATAAATACGATCAGATGATCGAATAACGAATGTTCAAGGTCTCAAGCATGTATAAACATCTTATTAAACCGCTTGGATTCTTCATGGGCCTGCTGATTTCAGCTCCGGTCTTTTCCAGTGAAATCATTAGTGTTGAAACCACCCAAAGTCAGGGGCAGGTAATTCTTGGTGGCACGGTTGTGCCATACAAGGAAGTCACCATGACGGCTCAGGTGCCTGGCACGATCAAGTATCTGGCGGGAGATGTTGGTGACAGCTTTGAAGCGGGTGATGTCCTGGTAGCTATTGATGATGAAGAGCTACGCGCAAAGCGCAGGGCAGCTGTTGCTGCGCTGGCAAATGCCGAGGCCATGCTACGTAACTCCCAGGTTCAGTACAGCCGTGAACTGTGGTCACCTCAGAGTGAAAATATCAATCGTATGCCCGGCATGGGCATGCCAGGTCTGTTTGATCAGTTATTCACCAAGAATGCTGGCGATATGATGGGTTATGGCAATCCTGACGTAGAGCGTCATGCGGACCTGTTTTCACGCCAGACCGGTGTTAGCCAGGCGGTCTCTTCTGTACAGCAGGCGCGTTCACAGATCGAAGAGCTGGATGCCGCGATCCGCGACGCGCGTTCCGTATCTCCCTTTGACGGCGTCATAATGAAAAAGCTGGTTGAGGTCGGTGATACCGTTCAGCCAGGACAGCCACTGGTGAATTTTGCCCACGTTAAATATCTGCGTATCCAGAGTGAAGTACCGGCACGACTGGTCAGTAACCTGAAAGTTGGCATGGTGGTTCCGGCCTACCTGGATGTCGGTCGTGAACAGGTTGAGGCGCGTGTTGCCCAGATTTATCCCCTGGCCGATACCCAGCATCACACAGTTACCGTCAAGTTTGATTTGCCTGTTGGTGTGGCCGGAGGTCCCGGTATGTATGCCGAGGTGATGGTTCCTGACAATGCACGTAGTGGTCAGCCTCGCATTGTTATACCTAGTTCAGCGGTTATTAAAGGCGGTAGCCTGCCACGGGTTCTTGCCATCCGTGGCGATGGCAAATCTGAAATGCGCGTTATCAGGCTGGGTTCGCCTTACGGTAAGGGTAAGGTCATTGTCCTTTCAGGCCTGAAGCAGGGAGAACAGATTATCGACAACCCGCCAGCGGGTGCGTCGTCGGGATGGACGCCCCATAAACGTTAATTCCTTTTTCTGTTTATCCCCGGAACGAACTCGAGTGATTGCCTGACATGAGCGAAAACAACCACGATAACAATATTCCCGAGAACGAGGAGCAGCACCTGGGCGTGGCCGGCGGTATGGCCAAGGCCTTTATCCATTCCCCACTTACTCCTCTCCTTCTGATGGTTTGCCTTGCCGTTGGAATCATGGGCCTGATCTTTACCCCCAGGCAGGAAGACCCCCAGATATCGGTTCCCATGGTCGATATCTTTGTTCAGTATCCAGGCGCCTCTTCTGATGAGGTTGCCAGCCTGATAGCCAAGCCTCTTGAACGCATAATGAGTGAGATTGTGGGCGTGAAGCATGTCTACTCAGTTTCCATGCGTGAACAGGCCCTGGTGACCGTGCAGTTCAAGGTTGGCCAGGACATGCAGCAGTCGCTGGTTAAGCTCTATGACAAGCTGGAATCGAACAAGGACATTGTGCCTCCCGGTGTCATCGGGCCCCTGGTAAAACCCAAGGGTGTCGATGATGTGCCTACCGTCACACTGACGCTCTGGTCCGAAGAAGTTGATGACGCCACACTAAAACTGATTGCCCTGGAAACCCTGCAGGAAATCAACGAGGTCAAAAACACCAGTCTGGGCTTTGTGGTTAGTGGCCGAACCGAGCAGCTGACGGTCGAGGTTCTGCCTGAAAAGCTAGCTGGTTATAACCTGGGTCTGGGCCAGATAGCCCAGACAATCCGAACGGCCAATGGTCAGATGGGCGCAGGTAATATTGAAGCCTGGAATCAGACCTTCCCTATTTATACAGGTTCCTTCCTGAAAACAGTTGAGGATGTAGAGCGCCTGGTCATCGGTACACACAACAAGACGCCAATATATGTGCGTGATGTGGCTAATGTCGAGCTTGGCCCGGGTGAAACCAAACAGATGGTGCGCTACTACAGCGGCGCATCAAGCGAACTGGATTCTGTGGTAGATGGTGCCGCTGCCGTCACCATTGCCATTGCAAAGAAGCAGGGGAGTAACGGCGTTAGCGTGGCCGAAGATATTCTGAAGAAGGTAGATACGCTGAAGGGCCGTATCATCCCTGATAACGTCAATGTCGCGATTACCCGTAATTATGGTGAGACTGCCAACGCCAAAGTTAATGAGCTGATTTTTAAGCTCTTTGTCGCAACCGGTGCGGTGACACTGCTGGTCTGGTATGCGCTGGGCTGGCGTGCGGCACTCGTAGTACTGATTGTTATCCCTATCGTTATTCTTGTTACTGTTTTCTCAGCACTGATCATGGGTTACACCATTGACCGTGTATCCCTGTTCGCCCTGATCTTCTCTATCGGTATTCTCGTTGATGATGCCATCGTGGTGGTGGAGAACATATACCGGCGATGGCTGATCAAGGGCGAGGTGGACACCGAGACCTCTATCGATGCCGTCAGAGAGGTGGGTAACCCAACCATCCTGGCAACCTTTACCGTAATCGCGGCACTTCTGCCCATGGGGTTTGTGCGTGGCATGATGGGGCCCTACATGGAGCCTATTCCTGCGCTGGGTTCCGTGGCTATGCTGTTCTCATTGTTTGCCGCCTTTATCTTTACCCCCTGGCTGGCCATGCGCTTCAAGCCCAGCCTGGAAGTGCTCAAGGCTGCGGCAGATAAAGAACATCGCGAAGCAGAGCGTGTTGAATCCTTCTTCCGCCGAATGATCAATCCTCTGATTGACGAAAAATGGAAGGGCAGGGCCTTTCTGATCGGCCTGATTGTGGTGTTCTTCCTGTGCTGTCTTCTGTTTTATACCAAGTCAGTACGCGTGAAGATGCTGCCTCTGGATAATAAGCCAGAGTTCAATATCGTTATCAATTTCCCCGAGGGTACCGCCCTTCCGGATACTGCAAACTTCACCGATCGCGTGGTACAGGAAATTCGCGACATTCCCGAAATCACCTATCTGCAGAGTTATGTAGGAACGGCCTCGCCATTTAACTTCAACGGCCTGGTTAGGCATTACTACATGCGTAACCAGCCCTGGCAGGCTGATGTCCAGGTCCAGTTACTGGATAAGCATGATCGTGAACGTACCAGTCATGACCTGGCTGTAGAGGTCAGAGAACGCCTCAGGGATATGGCTGCAGAAGCGGGTGCCGTGGTACAGGTTGTTGAGATGCCGCCTGGTCCGCCAGTGCTGCAATCTGTGGTTGCCGAAGTTTATGGACCTGATACCTATACCCGTCGCCAGGTTGCTGAAGATCTGGCGGAGATGTTCAGACAGGCGCCGAGCCTGGATGATGTAGACACCTACCTGGAACAGGATTATGAAACCTGGCATTTCCAGGTGGATCGTGAAAAGGCATTGCGCCTGGGTATTACGGTTGAAGATATCAATAACACCCTGAAGATGAGCATGGGTAGTTTTGCCCTGGGCGATCTCAAGCACAACATGCTGCTTGAGCCCACCATGATCATGATGGAAATACCTCTGGAGGTGCGTAGTGACTTCGCCCGCCTTGGGCAGTTGCCTGTCACGACGGCAACCGGAAAGAGCGTGCCCCTGGCTGAACTGGGACAGTTCACCAAGCAGATCCAGGATAAACCGATTTATCACAAGGACCTGAGATCGGTTGAATATGTTACAGCAGAAACTGTTGGTGAATTCGCTGCTCCGATTTATGGTCAGATGGAAGTCCAGGACATGCTGGCTAATTACACAACGCCAGATGGAGTCACGATTTCTCCCGAATACCTGGGACCACCTGACACCAGTCATGTCTCAGGCATTGAATGGACGGGTGAGTGGACGGTTACTTATGAGACCTTCCGCGATATGGGGGGCGCCTTCATGGTGGCGCTGGTTCTGATCTATATGCTGGTGGTCTGGGAGTTCGGTAACTTTGTGCTTCCCGGTATTGTAATGGCGCCAATCCCCCTGACCCTGATTGGCATCATTCCTGGTCATATGATCATGAATGCCGAATTTACGGCGACGTCAATGATCGGCTTTATCGCACTAGCGGGTATTATCGTGCGAAACTCCATCCTGCTGGTCGATTTTGCCAAGCAGGAGGTGCATCGTGGTCTGCCGGTACGAGAGGCTATTATCCTTTCGTGTAAGGCAAGGACTCGTCCGATCCTGATTACTGCCTTCGCGCTTTTACTGGGTTCGAGCGTTATTCTGTTCGATCCGATTTTCCAGGGTATGGCCATTTCGCTCATGTTTGGTGGAATGGTTTCTACGCTACTGACCCTGCTGGTCATCCCACTGGGTTGTATCAGTGGACGAGCTGCTTTCTGCCCCACGGATCCAGATGGCAACCCTGTTGGTAGCTGTGACACTGATCGTCCAGGCAGTGGTGACGATAAGGCCAGACGTACTCCATCTGATGAAGGATCCAGCTTTTCTGAGAAACTGACCTTTGCCAAGGGTATGGTGGCCATGATGTACGCCATGGCCGTAAGTATGGTTTATTCCTTTGTCCAGAAGCGGAAGGCACGTCGTTCCGAGCGTAAGAAGGCAAAGGAAAAGCCCAGTTCATTTGAGTCTGCTGCAGTAGCTCCATCTACAAGACCGGTAGTACGTAGTTCTGATGCGCAGAAAGCGACTACAGGTGTTAAACCGGCAGAAGAAAAGCCTGTTCCTGAAGTTAAATCTGCCCCCCAGGAAAAGACAACGGTTGAAGAAAAACCAGCCGGGGTGGAAAAGGTAGAAAAAGAACCTGCCAGTGTAAAGGCTGAGACACCTAAGCCTCAAACACCGGACGAACCTGCAGCTGCAGAGCCTGCGAAGAAACCAGTGGTGAAGAAGGCAGCACCGAAAAAGACGGTCAGTAAGAAGACGGCAGTGAAAAAGAAAGTAGTGCTTAAGAAAACTGTCGTACCAGAGCAGGCTCAGAAACAGGATGCAGCCAAGAAGAAGGCTGTGAAAAAGAAACATCGTGGTATCCGGCTGAAGGATAACCTGTAATAACCCGAGTAATTGAGGGGAACGAAATGAAACGATTTGCGATGGCCAGTCTTGTGCTGGCAATGGCCCTGAATACTGCGGCGCAGGCCGCCGACCAGGTGCCGCCACCACCTGCAGGTCCTTACCAGTCATTTGCCCTGATGCCTGAGGCAGAAGGTCCAGAGCAGCAGGGCGCTCCGCAGCTATTTCCACCCATGAATTACAGTCCGGATGAGTTTCCTGGGCCTCCGGTGCCACCAGCTGCACCCGAGTGGGCGGGCGAGATGCCTGCACGTGGTGAGCGTCCTGAGCCACCAGC
>CAZXNH010000009.1:37725-42600 GCA_964641615.1 uncultured Ectothiorhodospiraceae bacterium
GGTGAGCGTCCCCAGCCTCCTGCATGGGTACAGGACATGCCCCCACGCGGTGAGCGTCCCCAGCCTCCTGCATGGGTACAGGACATGCCCCCACGTGGTGAGCGTCCCCAGCCTCCTGCATGGGCCGGGAAGGGGCCCTGTGGTTCGGCAATGAAACATCCGAAATCATCTGAACATCGCTGGGGATGTAAATCGGATGGTTTTCACCCTCGGGGTTTTCCACCAGCTGGATACGAGCGAGAGCTGATGCGTCGTCCTGAGCCACCAGCGTGGGTCAAAGACATGCCTGCGCGTGGTGAACGCCCCGAGCCTCCTTCATGGGTAAGAGATATGCCTGATCGAGGTCAGCGGCCAGCACCACCAGCCCCTGCATATGACAGGCCCTGGTAAAGGAATATTAATGCTAAGCAGGTTTTCAACATGTGTTCTGGCGATTGCCAGCTGCTCTCTGACTGCCCCAGCACTGGCCGAATCGGGACACTGGTCGCAGCAGATGGATATGTCGACGCAGCAGACTGCTGCACCGAACAACCGCTGGCAGGGTAATTTTCCAGAAAGCACCCAGGCTGCGTCCTCAAATCCCTGGGCTAGTACGTCACGAGCATCTGAGCCAGGTGTGGACACCGAGAATGCCTTCGTAGCGCCTTCGGGTAAAAAACAGTTCCCGGAGCTGGATTATTCGCCTTATGAAGAAGGCAGGAAAAAGATCGAGTCCAGGCAGTCGTCAGATGCGCCTGTTGAATCTAAAAAGCAGCCTGTAGAAAGACCAAGAGCCAATCATTTGCCAAATTATCAACAGCCCTATTACCCGGGAGCGGTTGCTCCACCCTATGGTGGTGGTTACTACCCGAATCCATATGGTAATTACGGCTACCCCCCCTGGTCTGGCGGAGGCTATCCTTTTTCAGGCGGCGCCCCCTGGGGCGGTGGAAATAGCTTCCCGTTCTTCAACGGTGGATCTCCCTGGAACAGTGGTAGTGGTTTTCCTATGAGTCCATTTAACTGGTAATCGGAATTTCCGGTTTCCTGAGTTCGGTGATGACATTCCCCCACATCATCGTCCACATACATTTGGGGGTCGATGTGGAGTGAATTATGAAGAAAGCAATTAAAGCAATTGCTCTGGCAGCTGGCATGGCCGCTGTTATTGCCCCCCTGCAGTCTGCAAACGCCTGGTGGGGTCCCTTCGATAATGATCGTTGGGATCGCGGTTACAACGATGGTCGTGGTTACGGTGACGGTCGTGGTTACGGCGACGGCCGTGGTTACGGCGATGGTCGTGGTTACGGTGACGGCTGGGGCGACATGATGGGTGATGGCGACTTTGACATGAGCTTCAGCTCTAAGGCCAAGGGTGGCGGTTACGGTCGTGGTTACGGCCGTGGTGACAACTACTACCGTGGTTCTGGCTATGGCGATGGTTACGGTTACGGTCGTGGTTATGATGGCTATGGCCAGCGTCCATACTATGGCGCCCCTTACGGTGCTCCATATGGCGCTCCTTATGGTGCACCACCTGCAGCCCCACCTGCTCCAGCAGCACCTGCTCAGTAAGTACGGAATTAAAAACCGGCACAGGGACGTGCCATTTTTTATTCAGATAAATAGTTAGGATCTACAAGAATGATTACAGTGATCGGAAATCTGAAGGGCGGTACCGGCAAGAGCACGGTAACGTTTAACCTGGCGGTCTGGCTTGCATCAAATGACAGAAAGGTAACTGCGTTTGATCTGGATCCACAGGGTACGCTTTCGGATGTGGCTGAAATCAGAACAGAAGAAGAATACCTGCCTGAGATTGAGGTACTGACTGATCTCAGCAAACTGAAATCTGCAAAGAATAAAGAAATCCTGGTCGATGTTGGAACGGCTGATTTCGAGACGATGAAGAAGGCACTGAGTAAGGCCCATCGTGTCGTTGTCCCTGTGCCACCTAGCCAGGCAGACATCTGGTCAACCCAGCGTTTTATTAAAATTATCAATGAAGTGAACGAGGGTAAGAAACGTCCAGAGGTTCTGGGTTTTATCAATCGCGCGGATACACATATCCATGTGCGTGAGACAGGAGAGGCGGAGGAGGCATTGTTGCATTTGCCGGGTATCAAGCTGATCGATGTTAGACTGTACCAACGTACAGCTTATCGTCGTTCCTTCAGTGAAGGGCTGGGAGTGTTCGAGCTTGAACCTAAATCTAAGGCCGCTGGAGAAGTTAATCGGCTGGCTTCAATACTCTTTTCATCGTTATTTATTCTCGATGGTGATGAGACCGAATAGGAGTTTATGAGTTATGAAGGTCTTTCGTTGGATTCTTAGTCATCTGTTACTGCTGGTTCTGGTCTGGACAGCGGTTTATATCTACCTTGACTGGGACAACTTCAGGGAGCAGTTGCCCGTCGCTGTTACCGACTGGATTGATAATCTATCTACACGTGGTGTCACGATTGCCGAGGCGCCGGATGCTGAGCCTGTGGCAGAAATACCTGCCCCGGCAGTTGAACCTCAGGTTTCAGAAGTGCCAGAACAACCAGTTCCATCCTACGTTTCTGAAGCGGTGGTAGCGGAAACCGAACTGCCTGTTGATACCGTAAATGAACAGACCGCCGAAGCGACTGAGGCACCTGTTGAGCAGCCAGAAGTTGCGGTTCCAGCACCAGTGCAGGCGGCTGCTGAGGATGATGAGGTGGCGCCGGCTTCGGGGCAGGCCCCAGGCACAGCTACCACGGCAGAGACTGCGGATGCGCATGCACTTGCGGCCAGTGAAAAGGACCTCCTGATCCAGGCACGTGAAGCCTTCTGGCGTCGTGATGTTGCTATGGCCGAAGCGCTTTATAGCAAACTTGCTGAAGCACAGCCTGGTAATCCCGATCTCTGGGGTGAGCTGGGTAATCTGTATTTCTCCCAGAATAAAATAAAAGAAGCCTCCGATGCCTACTATAAGGCTGCAGAAATTCTGATTGAGGAAGGCCATGTCCGCCAGGTCGAGAACCTTATGGGTATTATCGGCAACGTGGACCAGGAGAAGGCAAGGGAACTGTTTGAAAGGATGAAAAGCCATTATCAGCAGCAACCCATGTATATGAGGTGATACCCATGAGCCGTATCCGAAATCTTTTAGCCCTGGTTGGTCTTATTTCTATTGTGGCCTTTGTTTATGCCGTTGTGCATTTCGAACCGCATTACCAGGAGGTTAAACCTCTGGTTCACGCCTATAAGGGGCTGCCAGATGAGCAGAAAACGCGTATTCACGACCTGGTAGCAAAGGTTAATCAGGTCGTGGAAGAGAAGTCCTTTGATGAAGGTGCTCTTGATGCCTATATGAATATGGCTGAGACTCTGCTTGATACAGGGGTTTCTGCTGAAGCCACAGTATGGAAGGTTAAGGTTGAAGAAGGTCTGTCAGCTGAAGAAGTTGAAGAAACGATGCGTTTCGTCGCCAACGAGCACAACATCAAGAATGTTGGTGAGCTACCTCTTTACAAAGAGGTAGAGTCTATGTCAGGTCAGCCATTCCGTTTCATGAAACTGTACATGTTCTGTAACGCGATGACGGCAGCAAAGATGCTGGAATACAGTGATGCCTTCTCGGCCTATCTGCCCTGTCGTGTTGCCATGGTTGAAGACACCGAGGGTCAACTCTGGCTCTATAGTCTTAACATGGACATGATGATTCACGGTGGTAAGCCACTACCCCCCGAGCTGTACGAAGAAGCATCTGGTGTTAAGGAAATCATCCTGGACATCATGAATCGTGGTGCAGCCGGTGATTTTTAATTAGAGACTTATAATGGATAGAGAAAATATTACTAACGAGTTTGAAGCCGACCTTTATCAGGAGGAGGAGCATACTCGACGACTACAATTGATTGTTTATCCGTCTCTGATAGCGTTTTTTGTACTGGCGAGTTATGGCTTTTACCTGATCTACAGTCTGACGCGTGATATTCACCTGATGACAGAAAGCATTCAGCATATGACCGAAACGGTTGATCGTAATATGTCGACCATGACAGGAAATGTTCAGAATATGGATTATTCCATGGTGCGTATGACCGAGTCGGTCATGAATATGCAGCGTGACCTGTGGAGCCTGAACCAGAATGTTTCGACACCATTGAGTACGGTAAACCGCATGTTGCCGTTTAGCAACTCCAGCGGCCCATTCCCGGGTTCTCCCGGACCGATGCCGTTTTCACCGCCGATGATGCCTGGTGGCGGTCAATAGCAACGGCTAACGTTTCTAGCAATAAAAAAGGCAACCCTCGGGTTGCCTTTTTTATCTTAAATACAGGCTATTTGGTTAACTGGACTCAACATCGACATAGCCACGTTGTATGGCTGTTTCCAGAGCCTGGGACCCCTTCACCAGTTCTTCATAGGTTTCGCGCAACACGCCAAGCTGCCTGATCTGCTCCGGACTTGGCATGCCATTTCCCGCGACCTCAGCCAGATCAAATAATTCCTTGAGATACTTAGCACGGGTGCGCGCTACCAGGTCCATAACGGGTGAAATATCGGACATTTTAAGTTCAGGAATCGCGGCATTAATGACCTCACGATTAATGTCCCGGATGGTGGTGTCGATCTTGAGTAGCAGGCGGTTGTTATCGATAGACATGATTCAGGCCTTTATTGTCATTGACGTTATTTGTAATCGATCATGCAGCCTAAGTATATAGTCAATAATTGTGATTTAACCAGCTGGCCAGGTAGAGAACCTTGTTTCTGGAGGCATAAAAAAAGGCGGTGATATGGCCATTCCCTGTTTAACCGACTGGCGGGAAGCACTTGACCGCCCCGGCGCGGCAGGCCGGCTGTTTGGTCCACATGCACTCGGACGGCGACATTCGTGAACTCGCGGCCGACCTGATCGCCAGC
>CAZXNH010000009.1:42610-77531 GCA_964641615.1 uncultured Ectothiorhodospiraceae bacterium
TAGAGAACCTTGTTTCTGGAGGCAAAAAAAAGGCGGTGATAATCACCGCCTTTTTTAGGTTTGGCATGGAGGGCTTACTTGCTACCGCCGCATTTGCCTTCACCACATTTACCTTCCATTTTCTTTTCCTTGGCACCGCCGCATTTACCTTCGCCACACTTGCCTTCCATCTTCTTGTCTTTGGCGCCGCATTTACCTTCGCCGCACTTGCCTTCTTTTTCCTTCATGCCGCCACACTTGCCTTCATGTGAATCAGCAACCATGTAGCCTTCAGAAAGCTGGGTCATGCCGAAGGGATTAGCGTCAGCCTGGGCTGCAGGTACAGTGGCCAGGGTCGCAGTTACTGCGCTGCCCAGGGCTACAGCCATCGGCTTTACGTTTTTGTTTTCAATCATTTTTTTGTTCTCCATTGGGTTTTGAAAAGTCATCAAGCGGTTGAGTTGGCGGTCAAAATCACCAACAACATCTTAGTAAATAGCCAAGCAGAATGGTTCACTATTTTTTCTTATCGAGCTGTGAGTTCTTTCACACATTCCAGATAGGCCGATTCATCGGGTACCTGGTTAGCTCTCTGGGCCTGCCACAGGCATTCTGCCAGACAGTCTAGCATTCGATGTTCTGTCTCGTGCGCGTTGCCTTCACAGAGCGCAAGAAGCGACTCATAGGCAGCTTGAATACCTGCAGGGCGATCCATCTTGACCTGGTCTCTGATTGCGAGGTGAAAGCCCAGGTGCATGAAGGGATTAGTCTGGCCTAACTCGGGGGCATATTCACCACCCAGCGCCTGTTCATTTTCGAACATGGCCTGATATTCCGGGTGATCCAGCAGCACGGCTATGATCTGGCGCTGCAGGGGATCAAGGGGCTGATTATTCTGATGTTGTTGCCAGGCTCTGTAATACTGCAGGCGGAGCTGATCCCTGTCATTACCAAACATGAGCTAGTCCACGTTCTTATGCTTGTACTCGCAGAGGTCTTCGATCAGACAACTGCCGCAACGCGGTTTGCGAGCTATGCAGGTATAGCGACCGTGCAGTATCAACCAATGGTGTGCATCGATGAGAAATTCTTCAGGCACAAACTTCAGCAGTTTCTTCTCAACCTCCAGCGGTGTTTTGCCAGGGGCAATCCTGGTACGGTTTGAAACCCGGAAGATATGCGTGTCGACAGCCATGGTCGGATGACCAAAGGCTGTGTTGAGGACAACATTAGCCGTTTTACGACCAACCCCTGGCAGGGCCTCCAGCGCCTTTCTGTCATCTGGTACCTCGCCATCATATTTATCGAGCAGGATCTGGCAGGTCTTGATGATATTGCTGGCCTTGCTGTTATACAGGCCTATCGTCTTTACGTATTCCTTCAGGCCATCCAGGCCCAGGTCGAGAATAGCCTGCGGGGTGTTGGCAACAGGGTAGAGTTTGTCCGTGGCCTTGTTGACGCCGACATCGGTAGCCTGTGCAGACAGGATGACTGCAATAAGTAGCTCGAAAGCGTTCGAGTAATTCAGTTCGGTCGTTGGATGTGGATTAGCCTCTCGGAGTCGAGAGAATATTTCGTAACGCTTTTCCCTGTTCATGCCTCTTTAGCCAGCTCCACCTTGACCTTGATTACAGAGGCACGTTTTTCTTCGGCGCGTTTGTCGATGACATTCTTGATGGCGATCAGCAGTCCAAGGCCAATAAAGGCACCTGGTGGCAGTATGGCCAGCAGGAAGCCCCGGTAATCTTCAAAGACAGTCAGTGTCCAGTTGCTGGCAATCTCACCAAACATCAGGTGGGCCTGGGCCAGCAGGGTGCCACTACCAAGCAATTCACGCATACCACCCAGTGCGACCAGTACCAGGGTAAAACCCAGCCCGATCATGAAGCCATCCAGCAGGGCAATAGAGACCTTGTTCTTGGAGGCAAAGGCCTCTGCTCGACCGAGGATGACGCAATTGGTAACGATCAGGGGAATGAAGATACCCAGGATCAGGTAGAGCTCGTTAAACCAGGCATGCATGGCCAGTTCGATCGTGGTCACAATTGAGGCAATGATCAGCACAAAAACAGGCACGCGTACTTCCGGGCGTACATAGTTTCTGATCAGTGAGACCAGCGTATTCGAGGTTACCAGGGTCAGGGTGGTAGCTATTCCAAGGCCCAGGCCGTTAATCACTGAGCTGGTCACCGCGAGCAGGGGGCACAGGCCCAGGAGCTGAACCAGTCCGGCATTGTTATGCCACAGGCCATTCATAGAGATGTCGCGAATGTCACTCATTAGTGGCTACCTCCTCAGGTTTAAGTACCTCGAAGATCTCTTCGGTATTGTTCTGATAAAAGACCAGGGTGTTTTTCACTGCCTTGACGATGGCGCGTGGGGTGATGGTCGCACCCGTGAACTGGTCAAAGACACCGCCATCACGCTGTACCTTCCACTGTTCCACGGGAGGTTGGCCGAGAGACTTACCATTAAAGCCGAGTATCCAGTCAGAACGTGCGACTTCTACAGCATCACCCAGACCAGGGGTTTCATGATGTTCGACCACACGCACACCGGCAAGACTGCCGTCGACATTTACACCCACCAGCATACGGATCGCCCCGCTATAACCATCGGGAGCCGTGACGGTGAAGATGGCGGCAACAGGTTGGCCATCCTTGCGGGCACGATAGATCGTGGTTGCGGCACCACCGGGAGTAAGGGCTGCCTCCCAGACTTCGATGGTATCGGTGAGAATCTCGTTGTCATAGCCCTCGGCAGGCATGATCTGGTTCAGGCTCTTCAACAGGTGAGCACGTATATTGGCCTTTATACGTTCCTCGGTGCTATCAAAGACTGCAGCGACCAGCCCGGCCCCGGCAACACCAAACAGCCCGAGCAACAGGGATGAAGTAATGATATGCCGAAAGTCGACTTTGAAATTCATTATTTCACCTCACCGTAAACACGGGGCCTGGTGAAATAATCAATGGTGGGAGCCGCCATGTTCATCAGCAGTACGGCAAAGGCCACGCCATCGGGATAGCCGCCCCAGGTACGAATGACATAGATCAGTATTCCGATACCCAGGCCATAGATCCATCGCCCATTCGGGGTCGTACTCGCGCTGACGGGATCGGTTGCGATGAAGAAGGCGCCAACGATAACTGCACCACTAAACACATGGAATGCAGGGGAAGCAAAGCTATCAGGATTGGTCAGGTAGAAAGGTGTGGCAACCAGGCCAAGACCGATGATCACTGCCAGTGGAATACGCCAGTCTGCAACGCGCTTATAAAGGAGCCACAGGCCACCGATGGCAAACCAGTTGCGGATCCATTCCCAGCCCACACCGCCGAAATCCCCGAACAGGGGGCTGGTCCGGATTTCGGTAATGGTCCTTTCCATGCTCAGGCCCGTTTTTACTTCATCCAGGGGCGTTGCCATGGTTATGGCATCCCAGGTCAGGCCTTCTGCCAGAGCACCGGTGAATACCACCCGCAGGCTCTCCATGAAGCTGAGGTGATGTTCCGCCAGGGGTGAGGGCGGCAGCCATAGCGTCATTTCACGCGGGAAGGAAATGAGCAGAACGACATAACCGACCATGGCCGGATTAAAGGGATTGTAACCAAGACCACCGTACAGATGCTTGGCCACGACAATAGCGAAGAAGATACCAATCAGGATCAGCCACCAGGGAGCCAGGGGTGGCAGGGCCAGGGTAAACAGCCAGGCAGTGACTATGGCGCTGTAGTCACTGAGAAAGGGTTTTATCGGGCGGCCACGCAGTTTGAGCATGATCGCCTCGAGACTAATGGCAAACAGGATCGCCAGTACCAGGTTGATCAGCACACCCCAGCCGAAATACCAGATGCTCGCCAGCGTGCCCGGTACCAGGGCATAAAGAACCTGACGCATGACAGCACTAACATCAGGTGCGGTCGAGATATAGGGCGATGAGGTCGTTTTAAACAGCATGGTCTGGGCTTATTCCTCGGTCGGTGCCTGTTCGGTCTTGTCTGCCTTACGGCGTTCCTCGGCCTCGTCTATCTGGCGTTGCTGGGCCTCGCTCAGGTTCTCGGTATTGGCTGGTTTTTTCTGGCTCTGGGCCTTCTTCGCCTTGGCGCGTTCCAGGGCCTCCTGGATAGCTTTCTTCTTCGAATCGTCGCCGCTTCCTTCCTTGGCCGCAGTCTTCCTGGCCAGGGCAGCCTTTTTCTGGGCCAGTTTCTCGGCCTTTTCTCGCTTGTCTCGTTCTATGCGTTCAAGGCGGAACTCATGGCGTTGCCGCGCATGGTCGGCTTTTTTCTTTTCCTGTTCCTGAGACCAGATCTCGGTCTTGGCAAAGCGGTAATACTGCACGAGTGGAATATGGCTGGGGCAGACAGCGGCACAACAACCGCACTCGATACAGTCAAACAGGTTGAAGTCCTGTATGCGGTCAAAGTTGCGTGCCCGGGCATGCCAGTACATTTCCTGCGGTAACAGGCTGGCTGGGCAGACAGCCGTGCAGCGACCGCAACGGATGCAGGGCATAGGTGTGCCGGGCTGCTCTATCTCATCGGCCCGTGCCACAAGGATGCAGTTGGTGCCTTTGATGACAGGGATGGCATCACTACTCATGGCAAAGCCCATCATCGGGCCGCCCATGATCAGGCGCTCGGCATCATCGGTATAGCCCTCGGCCTGTTCGATCAGATGGCTAATGGGTGTACCTATCAGTACCTTCAGGTTCTGTGGCTGATTTACACCGGAGCCGGTCACGGTCATGATGCGGGAAATCAGGGGCTCGCCGTGGGCAACGGCACGATAAACGGCTGCAGCCGTGCCGACGTTGTGGCAAACCACGCCAATATCTGAAGGCAGCCCATGGCTCGGCACTTCCTTGCCGGTCAGGATCTGGATCAGTTGCTTTTCACCACCCGTCGGGTAAATGGTCGGGACGGTAATGACCTCTATCTGACTGGTGCCCAGTGCTTCAATCTTGTGCTTCAGACTGCGAATCGCATCGGGCTTGTTGTCTTCGACACCAATCATGACGCGTTCAATACCCAGAGCATGCTGGATGATTTCTATACCCTCGATGATCTCACCGGGGCGTTCACGCATCAGGCGATCATCACAGGTGATGTAAGGCTCGCATTCCGCCGCGTTGATGATAAGGGTATCCACGGGCTGGGTCGCCGGTGGATTGAGCTTGACCGAGGTAGGAAAGGCTGCGCCGCCGAGCCCAACAATGCCGGCTTCGCGCACACGCTGGCGTATCTCAGCGGGGTCGGCCTCCAGGTAGTTGCTGATGGCCTCAGGCAGATCGGGCCACCAGGTATCCTCACCATCGGGTTCGATCACGATGCATAGTCCACTGAGACCTGATGGATGAGGTAGGAGGTGCTCAGCAATTTCCGTTACCGTACCCGAGGTCGGTGCGTGCATGCCTGCACTGACATAGCCTTCGGGATTAGCGACAGGTTGTCCCTTGAAGACCTTGTCGCCAACAGCTACCACGGGCTCGGCAGAGGCGCCGATATGCTGCTGCACGGGTATGATCAGTTTCTTTGGCAGGGGGATCTCATGACTGGCGCGACCAGCACTTAACTCCTTGTGTGGCTCAGGGTGCAGGCCACCGTGGAAATGCCAGAGCTTATGGGTGGAGTGATCAGTCATGTTCCACCTGCGGCTTCAGATAGGGTGAATCCGGGAAAGGCCACTTCCAGTTGCGCGTTGAGACATCCAGGGGGTGCATATGGATGCAGTCGACGGGACAGGGTTCAAGGCACAGTTCACAGCCGGTGCATTCACTTTCAATAACCGTGTGCATGCTCTTGGCCGCGCCGAGGATGGCATCCACCGGGCAGGCCTTGATGCACAGGGTGCAGCCGATACAGGTTTGTTCATCGATGATGGCCACGCTGGGCGGGCGCTCATCACCTACCTCTTCATCCAGTGGAATGACATCGCGGCCAAGTAAGTCTGCCAGGGCCACGATGGTGACTTCACCGCCGGGTGGGCAGCGGTTGATTTCGGCCTCGCCACTGGCAATGGCCTCGGCATAGGGGCGGCAGCCGGCAAAGCCACACTGACCGCACTGGGTCTGGGGCAGTATGGCATCGACCTGGTCCACGATCGGGTCGGCCTCGACCTTAAAACGGATTGAGGCATAGCCGAGCAGCAGCCCGAAGGCGGCGGCAAGCAGACTGACTGTGAGTATGGCTGCTAGCAAGGTTTACCTCAGAGTGACACCAGGCCAGAAAAGCCCATAAAGGCCAGCGACATGAGACCGGCCGTAATCAATGCGATGGCATTACCCTTGAAGGCCTCGGGTACGTCGGCCACGGCGAGTCGTTCACGCATGGCGGCAAAAAGTACCAGTACCAGGGAGAAGCCAATGGCGGCACCAAAACCATATAGGGCTGACTGCACCAGGTTATTCTGCTCCTGCACATTAAGCAGGGCGACACCGAGAACAGCGCAGTTCGTGGTAATCAGGGGCAGGAAGATACCCAGCACGTTATAGAGTACCGGGCTGGTCTTGCGTACGGCCATTTCGGTGAACTGTACAACAGCAGCGATGACCAGGATAAAGGAGATGGTACGCAGGTATTCCAGGTCCAGTGGTGTCAGCAGGTATTCGTTAACCAGGTAACTGCAGACCGAAGAAAGGGTCAGAACGAAGGTAGTGGCCAGACCCATGCCCAGGGCAGTTTCCAGCTTACGCGATACGCCCATAAAGGGGCACAGGCCGAGAAACTTCACCAGGACGAAGTTGTTCACAAGGATCGTACTGACCAGTATCAGGGCGTATTCAGTCATCGATGGGAACAGGGCCTATGTTGTTGTCTTAGATGAAACTAGCTCAGTACATACTATAGCGCTTTGATAAAGATCATCTAGGCAGAAAAATCAGGGGTTTATTTCACCCGCATACCTGGTTCGGCACCCTCGTCAGGGTTCAGAATGAACAGGTCCTTACCGCCGGGGCCGGCGGCCAGCACCATGCCTTCAGACATGCCAAAGCGCATCTTGCGTGGCGCCAGGTTGGCAACCATGACGGTGAGCTTGCCCTTGAGCTGTTCCGGTTCATAGGCAGATTTGATGCCCGCAAAGACGTTGCGCGACTCCCCGCCGATATCCAGGGTCAGCTGCAGCAACTTGTCAGCACCTTCTACATGCTGGGCGTCAACAATACGGGCAATGCGCAGATCAAGCTTTGCAAAGTCCTCAAAGTTAATGGTGTCGCTGATCGGGTCTTTGGCCAGTGGGCTATCAGGCGCAGGGGTAGCTGGTGCAGTTTCCTGCAGGGTTTCGCGCGATTCTTCTACCATGGCTTCGACAGTCTCCATTTCAATTCGGGTCAGCAGGGGTTTGAAGGCCGCGACATTGTGGTCGAGCAGTGGCTTTTCGATGGCCTGCCAGTCGAGGGCGCCGGCATTCAGGAATGCCTCGGCCTTCAAGGTGGTCTCGGGCAGTACGGGCTTGAGGTAGGCCATAATGACACGGAACAGGTTTAGACCCTGGGTACAGATGTCCTGTACTTCTGCCTCGCGCCCCTCTTCCTTGATCAGGACCCAGGGTTTCGCCGCATCGATGTACTGGTTGGCAACATCGGCCAGGGCCATGATCTCGCGCATGGCATGTCCATACTCACGGTTCTCGTAGAGGCGGGCAATCTCATCGCCGGCACGCACGAAATCCTCGTACATGCTGGCATCGGGCAGTGCCGAAGACAGACGGTTATTGAATTTCTTCTTCACAAAGCCTGCGCAACGCGAGGCGATGTTGACGACCTTACCGACCAGGTCGGAATTCACTCGCTGGGTAAAGTCTTCGAGGCTCAGGTCGATGTCGTCGATACCCGAGCCCAGTTTTACCGCGAAGTAATAGCGCAGGTATTCAGGATTAAGATGATTCAGGTAAGTGCGGGCCTTGATGAATGTCCCGCGTGACTTGGACATCTTCTTGCCATTAACGGTCAGGAAGCCATGGCAGAATACCGAGGTCGGTTTGCGGAAACCGGCACCCTCGAGCATGGCGGGCCAGAACAGGGTGTGGAAATAGGCGATGTCCTTGCCGATGAAGTGATACAGCTCAGCATCGCTGTCAGTACTCCAGTAACGATCAAAGTCGATACCTTTCTGATCGCAGTAATTTCGGAAGCTGGCCATGTAGCCAATCGGGGCATCCAGCCAGACATAGAAATACTTGCCGGGTGCATTGGGAATTTCAAAGCCCCAGTAAGGCTTGTCACGGGAGATGTCCCAGTCCTGGAGACCCGCCTCGAACCACTCATGCAGCTTGGCGCCAATCTCGGGCTGTACGTGGCCTTCTTCCCTGGTCCAGTCCCTGAGCATGGCGTGGAATTCCCCCAGCTTGAAGAAGTAATGCTCCGACTCCTTCTCTACAGGTGTCGCGCCTGATACGACGGAAACGGCGTTGACCAGCTCGGTCGGAGCGTAGGTTGCACCACAGGATTCACAGGAATCGCCATACTGGTCCTCTGTACCGCAACGTGGGCAGCTGCCCTTGATGAAGCGATCCGGCAGGAACATTTCTGCCCTGGGATCGAAGGCCTGCTGGATACTGCGTTGACTAATAAAACCGGAATCACGCAGGCGCGTGTAAATCAGGGAGGCCAGCTCGCGGTTCTCGTCGCTGTGGGTGCTGTAGTAATTATTGAACTCGATGTTGAAGCCGTCGAAGTCGGCCTTGTGGTCCTTCCAGACCTTCGCGATCAGTTCTTCTGCTTCGATGCCTTCCTGCTGGGCGCGCAGCATGATGGGTGTGCCATGGGCATCATCGGCGCAGACATAGGTACAGTCATGGCCACGCAGACGTTGGAAGCGTACCCAGATATCAGTCTGGATGTATTCCACCAGGTGGCCCAGGTGGATGGGGCCATTGGCATAGGGAAGGGCGCTGGTAACGAGTAGTGTGCGTTGGGACATGGGACCTGGAAAGTGACTGCTAAAAGGCGCATAAAATAACAGTTTGGCCAATTTTCGGCCAGCATTATTCAGGCTGGCGGGACAGGAGCATGGTGTTTATCTCACCGGTTTCGGCGACTATTTGATATCCATGCGGTTTGTGAGACTGATAAACCTCAATTCGGCCGAGTTTTTTGGGGGGCTCGCTTGGTGTAGAATCCGCCCAAAGTTAATTCTGCCTCAAGAGGTTTTTCATGTCTGAAGTCACCAAAGATCAGGTCCAGGGTCTACTCAAGGAAATCAATGACCCAAATATGGGTAAGGACATTGTTGCTGCTAACGAGATTCGTTCTATCGATATCGACGGCGACAAGGTCAGCATCCAGGTCAACCTGGGTTATCCCTGCGCTACCTGGATTCCTACCCTGGAACAGGAGATCAAGGACAAGGTTTCTGGCCTTGCCGGCGTTGCCAGCGTAGAGGTCAGCTCTACCATCGAGGTTTCTTCTCATGCAGTCCAGAAGAACCTCAAGCCTATCAAGGGCATCAAGAACATTATCGCCGTTGCCTCGGGCAAGGGTGGTGTGGGTAAATCAACCACTGCCGTGAACCTGGCTTTGGCCCTGGCTGCTGAAGGTGCCAACGTGGGCGTCCTCGATGCTGATATCTACGGTCCAAGTGTGCCCCGTATGCTGGGTATCAGTGGTCAGCCCGAGTCTGAAGATGGTAAGTCACTCAAGCCCATGAAGAACCACGGTGTTCAGGCCATGTCGATTGGTTTCCTGGTCGAAGAAGACACCGCTATGATCTGGCGTGGTCCCATGGTTACCCAGGCACTCGAGCAGCTGCTCAACGACACCCAGTGGGAAGACCTCGACTACCTCGTAATCGACCTGCCACCAGGTACAGGTGATGTGCAGCTGACCCTGGCCCAGCGTATTCCGGTTAGTGGTGCCGTGGTTGTTACTACGCCTCAGGATATCGCTACCCTGGATGCCGTTAAGGGTCTGAAGATGTTTGAGAAGGTTGAGGTACCAGTTCTGGGTATTATCGAGAACATGAGCATCCACATCTGTAGCCAGTGTGGTCACGAAGAGCACATCTTTGGTGAAGGCGGTGGTCGTCGCATGGCCGAGACCCACAACACCGACTTCCTCGGCGCCCTGCCCCTGGAGAAGAATATTCGTGAACAGGCCGACAGTGGTAAACCTACCGTGGTTGCCGAGCCCGAGAGCCGTCCTGCAGAGATCTATCGTGAGATCGCCCGCAAGACCACTGCCAGCCTGGCAGCACAGGGTAAGGACTACAGCGCCAAGTTCCCCAAAATCGTCATCCAGAATAACTAAGAGACGATATGAAACATATGCTGTACGTAAAGGGTCGCCTGTTCATGGCGACCCTTTTTTTACTGGTACTGACCGGCTGTAGCCAGTTTAAGCCCGAAATGATCACCCCCAGGGTGCAGGTCTCGGGCTTTGAACTGGTGGAAATGGGCCTGTTCGGCGGCAGGGCTGAAGTCGTTCTCATGATTGATAACCCGAATCCGATTGGCTTCACGGCTACCGGCCTTTCTTACCAGGTGGTGCTTGGCGGGTATACGATTGCAGATACCCAGAGTGACCGTAAGATTGATATCGACGCCGCGGGCAAAACCCTTGTAAGTGTTCCCTTCGACTTTAATTACCAGGGCCTGATTTCAGGTATACAGACGATGCTGGAGAGAAGGGAGCTCAGCTATGAAATTCAGGGCAAGGTTATGACTGACTGGATCAGTTTGCCATTCCAGCGTTCGGGCAATCTCAACCTGGATATGCAGCCTGAAGGTAACTCTGGCAAAGGAAATATCCAGATCTAGCACTTCGTCGGCATCGCAGGGTTTCAGCGCATCTGATAAACTCCCCGCCCAGTTTTGTATTAACTCGGGACACCTCGATGTCGATTAAATCGGATAAATGGATGCGCCGTATGGCGGATGAGCATGGCATGATCGAGCCTTTTGAGCCCGGCCAGGTCAGGCACCAGAATAATGAACGTATCGTTTCTTATGGCACCTCAAGCTATGGCTACGATGTCCGCTGTGCCGACGAATTCAAGATATTCACCAATATCAACTCGGCCATCGTCGATCCCAAGGCCTTTGACGAGAACAGCTTTGTCGATGTGAAGTCCGATGTCTGCATTATCCCACCCAACTCCTTTGCACTGGCTCGTACGGTTGAGTACTTCCGTATCCCGCGCAATGTGCTGACCATCTGCCTCGGCAAATCGACCTACGCGCGTTGTGGCATCATCGTTAATGTCACGCCGCTGGAGCCGGAGTGGGAAGGGCACGTTACGCTGGAGTTTTCTAATACGACGCCACTGCCGGCCAAGATTTACGCCAATGAAGGGGTAGCACAGATGCTGTTCCTGGAATCCGACGAGGTCTGCGAGACGTCGTACAAGGATCGCGGCGGTAAATACCAGGGGCAGACAGGCGTTACGCTACCAAAGACATAAATATTAGAAATAACGGGCCATGGCTGAATCTCCATGGCCCGTTTTTGTTTTAACAATTACTGAAAAAATAATCTCTATCTCCCGGGGGAAGCTATGGAATCTATGACATCCGCACTGGATACCCTGTTCGTATTGCTGGGGGCCATTATGGTTCTGGCCATGCATGCTGGGTTTGCCTTTCTCGAAGTCGGTACCGTTCGAGAAAAAAACCAGGTTAACGCACTGGTCAAGATTATTACTGACTTTGCCGTATCCACGATTGCTTATTTCTTCATCGGATTTTTTGTCGCCTATCAGATGGGTTTCTTTGAAAGTGCCCAGGTGCTGTCAGAAAAGAACGGTTATGAACTGGTCAAGTTCTTCTTCCTGCTGACCTTCGCTGCAGCGATTCCTGCCATCATCTCTGGTGGTATCGCGGAACGTGCAAAATTCTATCCTCAGCTGATCGCGACTTTTATCCTGGTTGCCCTGATCTACCCCTTCTTCGAAGGCATGATCTGGAACGGCGCCTATGGATTCCAGGACTGGCTCGAGGCCACCTTCGGTGCGCCCTTTAATGACTTTGCCGGTTCGGTAGTGGTGCATGCCATGGGTGGCTGGCTGGCACTGGGTGCCGTCATACTGCTGGGGCATCGCCGCGGCCGTTATGGTCGCCAGGGTGAGATCTATGCCCACCCACCTTCAAGTATTCCCTTCCTGTCGCTGGGTGCCTGGATCCTGACCGTAGGCTGGTTCGGCTTCAACGTCATGTCTGCACAGGCTGTGGGCGGTATTAGTGGTCTGGTTGCTGTTAACTCGCTGATGGCCATGGTCGGCGGTATTCTCGCGGCCCTGTTTGTTGGTAAGAATGACCCGGGTTTTGTACACAACGGTCCACTGGCTGGCCTGGTTGCCATCTGTGCGGGTTCCAGTGTCATGCATCCACTGGGTGCCCTGGTTACTGGACTGGTCGCCGGTGCCCTGTTCGTCTGGTTCTTTACCCTGACCCAGAACAAATGGCGTATCGATGATGTACTGGGTGTATGGCCGCTGCATGGTATCTGTGGTGCCTGGGGTGGTATCGCTGCCGGTATCTTTGGTCTTGAGTCCATGGGTGGCATGGGCGGTGTAGCCTTTATGTCGCAGCTGGTTGGCACTCTGGCCGGTGTTGGTATTGCGCTGATTGGTGGTTTTGTTGTCTATGGTGTGCTAAAGGCAACTATTGGTATTCGCCTTTCCGAGGAAGATGAATTCGACGGTGCTGACCTGGCGATTCATAAGATCTCGGCAACGCCTACTACCAACAAATAATTATTTTTTATAAGTAAGTGGTTTGAGGAGAGCCCCGCTATATGCGGGGCTTTCTTTTTTTGATGAGGATCAAGAGCGTTTCGTCTGACAAACCGCAGCGCCTTTTGTCGCCATCCAGGCGACTCCTCCTAAATCATTCATATAGTTCGCAGTCAGTAAGGGGGGAGGGAGGGTTTGCAAATTCAGGTGAAGATTTTAATGTCTCTTTGTGCGCTGAAGCTGGTGTTGGGAACAAATTAATTTAACTTCTGCTAATAATCATTGGCGGCCGTTTGTTTCCCGAAGTAGAAACTACCGATGTGTGTATTTCTTGAGAACAACTTGATACCTGTTGGAAGAATGGCTTGTTTTTACAAAGCGAATGAAAATGTCAGAGTTGTAAAAGGTTTGAATGGCCCTTTTGTGGTATTTGCGGAAGTCGAATGATTTAAGCGACTGGCCGCTGTGATATCTTTTCGGCATTGCCATTTTTATAAAACACTTGGGGATTACGGAAAGCAGGCAGTTATTAAGCTGAGCGACCTGGTTGTGCGGCGAAAACGAAGCATAGCGTAGTTTGCGTCCGAACGAGTGAATTGTTAGGCAGCCACTTCAAGTTAAAAGGTGTCAGGAAAAATCGTCACCGCCACTATGTTGTCAGCACTCTAGGAAGCCGCGCCATAGGTAACAAGAAGCAGGAGCAGTAAGCCAACAATGGCGATCATGATTACCGTGTCCAAGATGCCCATCGTGTGGTCGTTTTCCAGCAGTGCTGCTAACGTATGTAATGTTGGGAACAGGAAGACCACTAGCAAGATGTTTGAAACGGAGAATGCAATCGGAAAATCGGGGTGCGCAGGGTTGATAAACACCTGGTAGATTGCAATCGCAGCTAGCGTGAACGGCACAATCAAGAATAGCAACTGCGTTATGCCACCGAAAGCATTCGCCAGAGCAATCCCGTATTGCTGTTTGCGGTGTGATGTCCAAAGTATGACGTATTCACTCATACCGGCGAACGCAGATAGAATCAAGGCTGCCAGTATTTGGTTGATATTGAGATCTTCGATTGCAAGTTCCGCAAAGAGAGCGACGCGCTCCCCACCCAAAAATGCACCCATGATTCCTAGCGCCAACAGAGACAGAATGGTTGGTAGCGAACTCTCCGTAACATTCTTGTAAACCAGAGCCAGACGTTGTTCCTTTTCTTCTTCTGTTAGTTCCAATACGGTATGAACTTCGTCTTCTTCCCTAGCCAAATCCCTGACGATTTTGTATAGGTAGACGGCGAAAACCATCAGTAGCAGGGCGCTGATCACCGCCATATCAACTGGTGCGAAAGAATGTTTGGAGTGACCGTTCGAGCTAAAGACAATCATGATTAGGCCTAGAACCAACCCCAATGCTCCGCCTGCGATGAGGATTTGCATACCCGCGCCAGTGATGGGTTTAGGCATCAGGAACTTGCCGCGCTTGTCGTGCGGCAGAAAGTACGAATAGATGCTGAACACGAGTGCGTTGTTGTAAATCGTAATCATCGCGATCACAAACGCCGTAAGCGGACTTACAGGTATTACAAAGACAATTACCACGCATTCGGGCAGCGTAGAGAGAATTTCCGCAACTGTTCCTGCCACATAATGGCTCCACCCCATCCTTGCTGCGAAACGCTCTGTTGCGCTCACCAGCACTTGACAAGCGACTTGTAGAATGACCAAACCAACGACGAGTGAAAAAACGGCAGTTAGAAATGGCGGAAAAACGATGCCTATATATTCCAGTAAGTAAAATAGCAGCCAAAGTGAATACGCGATTGCCATTCGCCTTACCCAGGGAGGTATGCGATATTTGTGGTGTTTGGCTGGGTGGCCAAGGTGTTGGATTGACAACCGATCCGGATCGATCCCAGCCTCTTCCAGCTCCCTATGCGCTTCCTCTGGGGCACCGGGTAGCCCTGCTGCTGCACGCGACCTTACTAAAATCTCGGGTTCTCCCTGAGGAGTATTCATTTTTTTAATTAGCCTAAGGTCTTGGGTGAGTTATTCCGCTTATTTAACGTCGACTAAATCCTGATATTAGGTAAGTTCTGTGCCGAAAATATAGCGCACGCCATTACCCGGTAATTGCAACAAGCCATGTAACATATCCAACGTAGCTACTAAATAATAGTAAACCCTCCCAGCGCGTAAAAATAAAGTCGCTTCGTGCGAGCGGTAGAACAGAAAGGGTGAAAATTGTCATTACTCCAATATCAATCCAGGTGACATTCCCTTTGGGGAGTGGCGTCAATAATGAGCTAGCGCCTAACACACTAAATATATTAAAGATGTTGGAACCAACAATATTTCCAACGGATATATCACTCATCCTCTTTGCTGCTGCAAGTACCGACGTTGCCAATTCAGGTAGGCTCGTACCTACAGCAATAATTGTAAGTCCAATTACTGCCTCGCTCAGGCCAGCAAAACGTGCAATTTGAATAGCACCGTCAACAAGAAACCTTCCTCCTATGGTTAACATTGTAAGGCCAATAATAATAAGTACAATTTCGCGTGACAGACCATATGATAAAGCAGGTACTGCCGATTCAAATGTTTTATGTGCCAGGTGTTTTGCCTGTCGTGCTTTTAATACATTAAAGATGGTAAAAGCGATAATGCCTGATGCCAGAATGGCACCATCAATGCTTGTTAGCATTGAATCCAGTATTAGTAAACAAAATAAAGCGGACGCAGCGATCATGATAGGTATGTCAATACGTATCAACTTTACATCGATATTGATTGGATGAACCATAGCGGATAGTCCAAGTATCAAACCGATATTAGCGATGTTAGAACCTATGACGTTGCCAATTGATACATCGGTTTGACCCATGCTGGCAGCATTCATACTGACAGCAAGTTCAGGTGCGCTTGTGCCAAAAGAAACAATAGTAAGTCCAACAACAAGTGGTGATAGTCCAAGCCTCAGACCAAGGCTTGAGCTGCCTCGAACTAAGCCTTCTGCTCCGAAATAAAGAAGGAGTAGACCCACCAAAGAAGATATTATTGCAGTAACCATGTAACGACAATTAACATATTTTTCCTGACTATAAATATACTCCACATATGTTTCGATGTACTGTACGTTTTTTGTGTATCTCTGTTTGCACATAGGTGCTATGTAGGAACCCGATGGGCCAGATCTCCATTATGCCCTTAGGTTCATATAGACAATATGTCTCGCAATGACATAAAAAAACCGGGCATGGGCCCGGTTTTTGTTAGAGGCAAGTAATCGTTTACTTAGCAAATAGTGTCGAATAAAAATCCAGTGTCCTCTGCCAGGAAGCCTGGTCAGCATAGGCATCATACTTGAGGTTCTCTATACCAAAATTTCCTGCGTCTGGGTTGGTAAAGCCATGACGTACATCACCACCAAATGATACGAATTCCCACTGTGCGCCGGATTCCTGCAATTTAGTCTGGAAGTTGGTAATGACTTCAGGGGCGACAAAACCATCGGCAGCCCCATGGAAGATCATGACTTTTGCATTGATCTTCCCTTTGGCACTCTCGGGTGCCGCAGGCAGGGAGGCATGATAACCAATGACGCCTTTTGCCTTAGTGCCTGAATAGGCCATCTGCAAAATAGTACCGCCACCAAAGCAGTAACCCATGGCAGCAGTGCGTTCCGGATCTACCATGCCGCTATTGATCAGTTGTTCCAGGCCCAGTGCAGCTCGTTCCTGCCACCCCTCGACATCGGCAGTCACTTCCATCATCCATTCTTTAGCCTGTGCAGGATCGGTCGTAACCCGGTTGTCGCCATACATGTCTGCAGCGAAGGCTACGTAGCCTTCTTCAGCAATCATGCGGGCTCGCTTTTTCGCATAGTCATTCAGGCCCCACCATTCGTGTACGACCATGACGCCAGGGCGTTTTCCCTTGATGCTGTCATCCCAGTAGAGGTGCCCCTGGAGCTTTACTCCTTCATGCTCGTATTCAATGGTTTTGGTCTGAATGGCTGCCAGTAATGGCGTGGAGAACAACAATAAGACAAAAGCTAATATCTTGTTCATGAAATATCTGCTCCATTGGTATGTTATTGAATATTTTTCTTATATAAAACGTTATTAAGTTGGCATTAACAGTAATTGAATAGTTTGGTAGTGTCGAAAATCCTGAATACTTGTAGGCTAAATTAATGGGGGTTCCTGTTCGAGCCCAGGAATGAATTTATCATTCTCCATTTCTTGGAATTCATCGACACGTTCCTCGGCTTCTCCCAGGTCCTGGAAGCGTGCAATATGGAATACAGCCTCACCTTCATGTACAAGGGGTATTTCCGTGCGTCCTATAATAATGCCGTTGTAAGGGGATTTTATTTCAGTCTGGTTATCGCCCATGGGATCATCGATACGGGCAAGCAGTTCATTGCGCTTTACCCGGGCACCCAACGGTTTAAGTGTTTTAAATAACCCACTGGATGTGGCCCTGACCCATTTGCTTGAGCGTGCAATGACTGGTTCTGAGGGCTTTTTACGTTTGCTTTTAGGGAGCATGCTGAGATGGCGCAGGACGTTTACAATGCCTTTTACACCGCCCCTGATGCTGACTTCATCGAATCTCAGGGCCTGTCCAGTTTCATACAGCAGCATGTCTACACCGCGTTCATCGGCGGCTTCTCTGAGTGAACCATCCCTCAGATTAGAATTGAGAATGACAGGAGCTCCGAAGGCCTTGGCCATTTCAAAGGTGTCCTTACCATCCAGGTTGGCTCTTATCTGTGAAAGATTCGAACGGTGAATAGCCCCGGTATGCAGGTCGATGCCATGTGTGCATTTAGAAACCAGTTCTTCCAGAAAGATATGTGCAACACGTGCGGCCAGTGAGCCATGATCTGAACCTGGGAAGCTGCGATTTAAATCTCTTCTGTCGGGTAAATACCTGGAGTGATGGATTAGTCCATAAACATTAACTACCGGGACAGCGATGATGGTGCCCTTGATGCGTGATAAGACGGGTAGCTGGAGTAGCCTCCGAATGATTTCGATGCCATTAAGCTCATCGCCATGAATGGCGGCACTCAGCAGGAGTACGGGGCCTTCGCGTTTTCCCCGGACAACATGTACGGGCATGGCCATCGGCGTATGGGTATATAGAGGGGGAAGGGGAACATCAATTGTACAGCGTGTGCCAGTGGGTACATGCTGTCCGGCGATTTCAATCGTGTTGTTCACTAATTAACCCTTGCCGCGAGTTCTGGAGCGTGACTTCTTACTGGAGGTTTCTTCCACGCGTTTTTCCATGTACTGAATTATAGTACCAGCAACATCTTTGTTACTGGCTTCTTCTATACCGCGTAGGCCGGGTGATGAATTGACCTCCATGACTAATGGGCCATGGTTGGAACGCAGGATATCCACACCGCAAACCTCAAGCCCCATGATCTTGGCAGCACGAACAGCAGTGGCACGTTCTCCGGGTGTTAATCGCACCAGGTTGGCACTGCCCCCCCTGTGCAGGTTCGAGCGGAACTCCCCTTCGGGTCCCTGGCGTTTCATCGCGGCAACCACTTTTCCGCCGACAACAAAACAGCGGATGTCGGCACCACCGGCCTCCTTGATGAACTCCTGCACCATAATATTGGCCTTCAGGCCCATGAAGGCCTGGATAACGCTTTCCGCAGCCTTTTTGGTTTCTGCAAGCACCACACCAATACCCTGTGTACCTTCCAGAAGCTTGATAACCAGGGGTGCGCCTCCAACCTCCTTGATCAGGTCTTCTATGTCATCGGGGTTGTGTGCAAAACCTGTTACAGGCATGCCCACTCCTTTGCGTGCGAGTAACTGAGCAGAACGTAGCTTGTCGCGAGAGCGTGTGATTGCAACTGATTCATTGAGAGGGAAAACGTTCATCATCTCAAACTGTCGCAATACAGCTGTTCCGTAGAAAGTGACTGACGCGCCAATTCGGGGGATTACTGCGTCGAAACCTTCAAGAACTTCACCCCGATAATGGATGGTCGGCTTTAATGAAGTAATGTTCATATAGCAGCGCAAGACATCAACTACCTTCACTTCATGTCCCCGTTCTTCGGCAGCCGCGACGAGCCTGCTGGTCGAGTATAGGTTCTTGTTTCGGGACAGAATTGCGATTTTCATGTATTTATCTCTTTAATGATTTTCTTCATGTGTTGGTTTTTTACCAATCAGATATGAGGCATCCGGATTAACCAGAAACTGTTTGTTAAGCGCGGTTCTTCCCAGCAGCATGCGAAACTTCATGGTTTCTCTGTCTGTTAAGGTTAGTTCAATCGGCCAGGAAAAGTCACCTATGGTGCAAAGTGTTTCGATAACATACCGGTCTTCCTTGTGCCCGCCAGAGTCAGTGACAATACGCCGATCTTTCACCTCTGCCTCGCACTCGAGCACAAAATCGGTGTCGTTCTGTAAAGGGTGTATACCGAATCTGACCCATTGGGTATGCTCGCGATCAAAAGGCTCAACATAAAAGGCATGCAAAGCCGAGGTGCGTGCGCCGGTATCGATCTTGGCCTTGATCTGATGAATGCCCAGGTCTGGCAGGGATAGCCATTCGCGCCAGCCGACTAATGGTAAAGACCCCTGTTCTTGTTGCATGGGTGGGAGATACCTTTTCTGGTTGGTTTTGATAGGAATGTAGTTTGATTATGCACTTTTTATATTCAGTCAGCACCTATAATAAAAGGTGATTTGCCCATGTCTTATTTCGTCAAAGCGCAATCGTGTTTTGTAGTTTGATGCGGGCCTCTGATGCTGTCCTTGCCGGGATGGTTTCTGGGGTATTCAGTGAACTTATCTAACTAAAAGGATCATCTAGCAATGAAGAAATATTTTGAAAATCTGGCCAACGCCTTGTTGGGTATGCCATATAAGGATTTGGGTGATGCAGAACAGCATGTCATAGAAAGTATCGCTGAGTCAGAATCTATCGTCGAGAACGTCAATCATCTTTTTCATGAGCAGTTGACCTTTGGGCAGCGTGTTGCAGATCGTATTTCTTCATTTGGTGGTTCCTGGCCATTCATCATTATTTTTATCACCCTGATGGGGATATGGATGGTGATTAATACTGTATGGCTTATCCGGCCGGGCGCGCCTTTTGATCCCTTTCCATTTATTCTGCTCAACCTGGTGTTGTCCACCCTGGCCGCGCTACAGGCCCCTATTATCATGATGTCTCAGAACCGTCAGACAGCTAAAGACCGAATGGCGATCACGGAAAATTATAAGGTTAGTCTGAAAACTGATCTTGAGATTATGCGACTTCACCAGAAGCTCGATGGGTTAACTGAGCGTTTGTCTCAAAGCCACCAGAAGTAGTTTTGTGCTGTGGAGGTGTTAGGTCTATGCAACCGAGAATCAGTATGATCACGCTGGGCGTTAGGAACATGTCCCGGTCGGTCCAATTTTATGAAGAAGGCCTGGGCTTTCCACGCATGGAGTCAGAGCCTGAAGTGGCCTTTTTTACCCTGAACGGGAGCTGGCTGGGTCTCTATGGCTATGATGCCCTGGCAGACGATGCAACTGTCCCGGCCGAAGGTTCTGGGTTTCGCGGCGTAACCCTGGCACATAATGTTTTCTCAGAGGATGAGGTTGACGCAGTGCTGGTGCAGGCAGTTACGGCCGGGGCGACATTAGTAAAGCCAGGCCAAAAGGTTTTCTGGGGTGGTTATTCAGGGTACTTTAGCGACCCGGATGGCCACCTCTGGGAGGTCGCGTACAATCCCTATTTCTGGGTTGGCCCTGAAGATAAAGACTGAGTGGAAATTACCTGATGATCGTAGAACCTGTTCGTGCCTTTGCCGACAACTATATCTGGATGATCCTGGACCAGGATCAGCATCATTGCGCGATTGTAGATCCAGGCGATCATCGTCCTGTGATCGCCTGGCTGGAGCAACACGACGTAACACCGGTAGCCATACTGATTACCCACCATCATGGTGATCATGTGGGCGGGGTACGCGAACTGGTCAAAAAATATCCTGGGATTGATGTCTATGGTCCCGCGCTTGAGAACATTAATGGCTTAACGCGCAAGCTTGGTGAGGGCGACGTGATTTCGGTTGTCGATACCAGGCTAACCGTAATGGATGTGCCAGGGCATACCCGTGGTCATATCGCGTATTACGGTGATGGGGCCCTGTTCTGCGGCGATACCCTGTTTGCTGCCGGCTGTGGTCGTGTCTTTGATGGCACGTTTGAACAGCTTTGTAGTTCACTCAAAAAAATACGTGATTTGCCGGATGACACGGTGGTTTACTGTGCCCATGAATACACGGTGGATAACCTGGGTTTTGCCAAATGGGTAGAGCCAACTAACTCAGACATCATCATCAGGGATGACGATGACATGCGACGCCAGGAGCAGGGCATACCTACAGTGCCATCACGCCTGGGCCTTGAGAAAAAGACCAACCCTTTCCTGCGCTATGACGATCCCGAAGTCGTGGCAAAAGTGGAAGAAAAGGCTGGGCATGCTATGAATAGTGAATGTGCGGTTTTTAGTTTTCTGCGCCAGTGGAAGGATAGCGAGTACGATTAGCTGTTCGGGGGGGAGGGAAGATGGAGTTTTACGCACGTATCAAGAGTGATGCCACACCTGCTGATATACAGCAAACCATATCCATAGAGTCCTTGCCGGATTTTTGTGCCTTCGTGAGCTCGATTAGCCCCGCTGAAGGCGGCAACCTGGAAATGTTTAGTGACTGGGGTACGCACACCGTATCGCGTGAACTGATTCGTGAGGGCCTGCGCTTTACCCTGCCGGGCTGTCCTAATGCGCTGGCCTGGACTATTACCACGATGGGGCAGGGTGAGATTGTGCTGCATTGTGTGATCAACCGGGATACACATGAGCCTGACTTTATTGAGACCCTGGAACAGTTCACGAATGACTGGGCCTCAGGAATTCAGCAAAAGCTGGGCAGTGATTAGTCCTAGAGCAGGATAATCGTGGCAAGGCCGAGGAAGACGAAAAAGCCCATCATGTCCGTAACGGTGGTAAGCACCACACCACCTGCGATCGCAGGATCAATTTCCAGCTTCTTCATAATGATCGGTATAAGGACACCGGATACATTGGCGAACAGGTGGTTAACGACTAGTGCGACACCGATGATTGCGCCGATCTGAAAATCATCGAACCAGAGTATGGCTACACCTGACATGATGGTGGCCCATAGGATTCCGTTTAGGACCCCCACGGCAAGTTCCTTGTTGAATAACCACTTCAGGTTGCTCTGTGCGACCTGGCCCATGGCCATGCCACGAATGACCAGGGTCAGGGTCTGGCTGCCGGCAATGCCACCCATGCTGGCAACAATCGGCATGAGGACAGCCAGCGCTACGATTTGCTCCAGCGTGCCCTGAAACAGGCCAATAACCCATGCAGCCATCAGGGCTGTGACCAGGTTGATACCCAGCCATACGGCACGACTCTTGGCACTAATCATGATCGGGGCAAAGATGTCGTCATCCTCACCGAGGCGGCCCTGGGCCATAAAGGCCGCTTCGCCGGCCTCACGGATAATGTCGACGACATCATCGATGGTGATTCGACCCAGCAGCTTGTCTTCGTCATCGACCACGGCAGAAGAAACCAGGTCATGGGTTTCAAAGCGTTTAGCGACTTCATCCGCAGACTGGGAAGCCTTGATGGCTTTGACGTCATGTTTGTACATGCTCTCGACCAGATCTTCAGGATCATGGGTCAGGATATCGGCAAGTGGCAGCATGCCTATGTAGGTGTCATCGCGCTCAACCACGATGAGGCTGTCTGTGGTGCTTGGCAATTCACCTCGCAGGCGCAGGTAACGCATAACGGTATCGAGTGTGACGTCGGGGCGCACGGTGATGGTGTCCGTGTTCATCAGACCACCGGCCGTATCCTCATCATAGGACAACACATGCTCGAGGCGCATGCGGTCCTGGTTGCTCATGCTCTGCAGGATCTTCTGGGTTTCTTCTTCGGGAAGATCCTGGAGGATGTCGGCCATGTCGTCGACATCCAGGCCCTCGGTCGCCGCCACCAGTTCGGCGGTTTCCATGGCACCGATGACGCTGGCCCGGACCTCATCACCGAGGTGGGCTAGTACCTCACCGCGATATTCTTCATCGATGAGTTCCCAGAGTTCTTTACGTTCCCTATGCGGAAGGGATTCGAGGGTGTTGGCAATCTCTGCCGGATGTAACAGGTTTAGCAGTTCAACGGCAACAGCAGTATTACCCTCTCCAAGGGCCTTGAGCATCTCCCTGAGGGTTTCTGTGCTTTCTTCCTGGTTGACTGCTGTTTCTGCCATGGGAAGGACTTCCGAAGCGAGGTAATCTTCTACCTGTGATTTGCCTCGGACTATATCACACTATCTTGAAAACTCGGTCTGATGAAAATCAGAAAAGAGGCCATGTTAAATGGCAGGTATAGCTTTTTATTCGCCTTCACCAAAACGATCGTTTATGAGTTGCTGCAGGGCAGAGGAGGCCTCTTCTTCATCTGCGCCATCCAGGTAGAGAATGACTTCGCTACCCTTACTCGCAGCCAGCATCATCACGCCCATGATGCTCTTGGCGTTGACGCGACGTTCTGACTTTTCGATGTCGATGGCACACTCGAATTTCGATGCTGTGGATACGAGTTTGGAAGCAGCGCGCGCATGCAGGCCAAGTTTATTAATTATCGTGATCTGAACTTCAAGCATGACAGTCTTCGGGTTCCGTGCAGTGGACTATGCCTTCATGCCCACCTGACTTGGCCTTATCAATGAGTTCGGTCATCGGTAGCTGTGCATAGGTGAGGGCCCTGAGCAGCATGGGCAGACTCAGGCCTGCAAGCATCTGCGTCTTGGGATGACACAGGAGGCTCGAGGCGACATTGCTTGGCGTGGAGCCAAACATGTCGGTGATAATGATGACGCCATCACCGCTGTCTAGCTCGTGGTGCAGTCTGGTGGCATCCTGGCGCAAGGTGTCAGGGTTGCTATTCAGTGAAACCGATAATGTTTTTACCTGAAGGGGCAGGGGGTCAAACAGGTTCGAAGCGGTTTCGAGTAGCTCCTCTCCAATGCGCTGATGCGTAATGAGTAGTAATCCTACTGGCATATTCTTTTAATCCAGTTCGCGATGACGCCTCTGTACAGCCTCACCGTAATGCGTATGGAAGTGATCTGCAAGCCGCTCGGTCAGGTAAACAGAACGGTGTTGTCCACCGGTGCAGCCGATAGAGACAGTCAGGTAGCTGCGGTTCTCACCCTGAAACTTGGGTATCCAGGTGCCCATGAAATGTTCGATCATCTGATACATGGATTCGACCATGTCATGTCCCTGAAGATAATCAATGACGCCTTCATCTTTACCGGTTAGTGCCCTGAGGTTGGGTTCCCAGTGCGGGTTGGGCAGGCAGCGTACATCAAAGACGAAATCAGAATCCGGTGCGATACCATGTTTGAATCCAAAAGACTGAAACAGGATCGACATGCCGGATTTGCCGGTGTTACCGACGCGGTCGCGAATCAGTGCACGCAGCTGGTGTACATTCTTGCGCGTGGTATCGATCACCAGGTCCGCCTTAACGGCAATAGTCGATAAGAGTGTGCGTTCGAGGTGGATGGCTTCTACCAGTGGCAGACCTTTCTGGGTCAGTGGGTGTTTGCGTCTTGTTTCGCTAAAGCGCTTGAGCAGGGTGTTGGGCTCTGCCTCGAGAAATATAATTTCAGGTTCAACGCCCAGTGTTTTTATTTCTTCGAGTATTTCATTGAAGCGTTCCAGCTCCTCGACGCCGCTGCGGGCATCAATACCAACTGCTGCCCGTTCATAGAGTTTCACCTTCGGGCTGAGCATCTGGTTTACAAAGGGAACGAGCAGTCCCAGGTGAAGGTTGTCGATACAGTAATAACCTTCATCTTCCAGGGTATGCAGGGCAACGGATTTTCCTGAGCCGGACAGGCCGCTAATAATAAGCAGTTTCATAGTTGGGATTGTTCAATGAGTGCCTTTTGTCGTTCAATTAGATCCTCAGCGGCATTATATCCCTTTACACGTAAAAGATGATTGCGTACCGCGGCCTCAACCAGTACCGCCAGGTTACGTCCAGGGGCCACCGGTACCGTGATCTCAGGGATCTTCAGTCCCAGGACCTTGCGTTCGCTGTGGGTTCCTTCGAGGCGGTCTTCTTTTTCTCGATAGGCATCATTAAAGTCCGATAGATTGATAATTAGCCTGAGATATTTATTCTGCTTGATCGCAATATCACCATACATGGCGCGTATGTTTAGCACCCCGAGCCCACGCACCTCGAGCATATCCTGGAGTATGGGGGGGCAGGTACCGTTGATGACATCCGGGGCGATGCGAGAAAAGATGGGGGTGTCATCAGCGATCAGGCGGTGACCACGCGTGATCAGTTCCAGTGCCAGTTCGCTTTTACCGACACGACTTTCGCCGGTGATGAGCACGCCGATGCCGAGTACCTCGAGCAGAACACCATGGAGGACGGTGCTTTCGGCAAGATAATTGGTAAAGATATAGCGTAGTACCGCGATGCTTTCATAGCTGGTTGCCGCAGTACGCCACAGGGGTAGCTTGTATTCATTGGCCTTGTTGATGAACTCAGCAGGCACATCGAGGTTTTCAGCAATGACGATAGCCTGGGTATCGCGGGAAAAAATCACCTCGTAGGCGTCGTCACGAGAATTCTTTTTCAGGCTGTTGAGATAATCACATTCTGTCGTGCCAAGGATCTGGACCTGGTTGGTATGAATCAGGTTGAGGTGGCCAAGTAGTGCGGTGCCGCCTGTCTTCTGATGGGGAGGGTGAAACTCACGCTCAGCCCCTTCCTTGCCGCCCAGCCATTCGATAGCCAGGTGTGAAGAAAACATTTCAAACAGTTGCTGTGCTGAAAGTGTGTCTGCCATGGTCCTTCTTTTAATAGACCCGGTTTAAGAAGAGATTAGACGATTGTACGAAGAAAGGGGAGTGTGTGTCAGGCAGCAGTCGGGACTTCCCATCGACCAGTGACCATGAGTACCTGTTCATTGTCGGTACATTGCCTGAGGAGGTTGGCCGTTTCTTCACTGGAAAAGGATTGCGCCAGTGTGGCGAGAATTTGCAGGTGTTCCTCGGTGGATTCCTCGGGGACGATGAGTGCAAACAGCAGGTCGACGGGTTGCTGATCCGGGGCATCGTAGTCGATGCCTTCGTGGAGGGTAATCAGGGCCCCGATGGGCTTGCTAACACCCGGAAGGCGACCATGGGGTATAGCTACCCCATGGCCAATACCGGTACTTCCCAGTCGCTCTCTATGCAACAGGCCTTCAAAGACGGTTGTTACATCCAGTTCAGGCAGGTCTTTAGCAAGCATGTCTGCCAGGGTTTCGAGTAATCGTTTTTTACTGGTGGATGCAGCACCACAGAGGATGCGATCCGATGTAAGCAGGGAAGCAATATTCATGATCAGTGTCTTTAGACTACGTGATTACGGTGTGAACCTTCTTTGCGGTGATGATCCTTCAGTTTCTCTTTGTATTTGAGAATCTGGCGGTCAAGTTTATCAGACAGCGCATCAATTGCAGCATACATATCTTCTTCGACCGCTTCGGCAAACACTTCAGTGCCACTCAGGTGCATCTTTGCCTCTGCCTTCTGGCGCAGTTTTTCAACTTCCAGGATGACGTGGACGTTAGTGACATGGTCAAAGTGACGTTCTAATTTATCGAATTTTTCTTTAACGTAGTCACGCATTGAATCAGTGACGTCTACATGATGACCGGTGATATTGATTTGCATAATAGTTCTCCTGTTTATGCGGTCTCTTGTTGAACCTCAGGCCAGCCGCTTCCGCTCGTTAGAGGGCGGAATCGTCATGGCTTCGCGGTATTTCGCTACGGTCCTTCGTGCAACATTAATCCCCCTGTCTACTAGGATGGTGGCTATCTTGTTGTCACTCAAGGGTTTAGTCTGATTTTCCTCATCGATCAGCTTACGAATCATGGCTCTGATAGCCGTTGCTGAACATTCTCCTCCATCAGCCGTAGCAACATGACTGGAGAAGAAGTATTTAAATTCAAAAACACCTCGGGGTGTGTGCATGAATTTCTGCGTTGTTACTCGGGAAATTGTGGACTCGTGCATTTCCAGTTGCTCGGCGATGTCGCGCAGGATCAGCGGCTTCATAGCCTCTTCACCGTATTCGAGGAAAGGGCGCTGATGCTCGACAATGGCTGTGGCAACCCGCAGCAGGGTCTCATTACGGCTGAGCAGGCTCTTGATAAACCAGCGTGCTTCCTGGAGGTTGTTGCGCAGGTAGGTATTGTCGGCACTCTGGTCGGCACGTTTGATATAGCTCGCATACAGGGCATTGACCTGTAGTTTAGGCGCTACATCAGGATTTAGCTCAACGCCCCATTTACCTTTGAGTTTGCGGACATAGACATCGGGTATGACATATTCGGCGGTACGGGTGCTGATGGAGTCGCCGGGGCGAGGATTCATGGTCTGAATCAGGCTGATGGCTTCCTTGAGCTCATCTTCCTTGACCCGTAGGTTACGAAGCAGTTGCTTGTAGTCGTGGTTACCCAGCAGGTCCAGGTAATCGGTGCTGAGTCTTCTGGCAGTGATCAGGCCCGGGGTGTCTTCGGGAAGCTGCTGTAACTGGATTAACAGGCATTCAGACAGGTTGCGCGAACCACAGCCCAGTGGGTCGAGATGCTGTATCAGGTGCAGTATGGCTTCCCATTCCTCGATCTCAGGTGGCTCGTCTCCGGAGAAGCTGCTAAGGAAACTATCGAGCTCGTCGTTGAGGTAGCCGTCTTCATCCAGGGCGTCGATCAGGGTATTGGCAATCGCGCGATCGGTATCGGATAGAGGTGTCAGGTTAATTTGCCAGAGCAGGTGTTCCTGCAGGCTTTCGCTGCCAGATGACTGGTTCTCGTAGAAATCACGGTTGTCATCGCCAGGTGCAGAGCTGAGTAGACTGGAACCGGGCATGTCGTAAATGGCATCCCAGTCGGTATCGACCGGTAGTTCATCCGGGATGTCCTTGTCGTCCTGTAACTCGCTGGAAGTCGGAACGTCAGGTTCATCAGGGAATTCAATTTCGGCTGTTTCGGTGCTGAGCTGCTCGCTGTCTTCGCCGTTGACTGGAGGGGTTTCATCAGTGAACTCTTCCTGCTCCTCGGCGATTTCGAGCATGGGGTTTTCTTCCAGCGCCTCCTGGATCTGCTGCTGGAGTTCCAGGGTGGAGAGCTGCAGCAGCTTGATTGCCTGCTGCAACTGGGGCGTCATGGTCAGGCTTTGCCCAAGTTTGATCTGGATCGACTGTTTCAGCATAGGCTGGCTCCGCCTGATAGAGACGGATTAGAGACGTAAAAGCCTCTGCGCATAGCGCTGGTAAGTTGTGCCCCGTGCATGGAAAGGTAGGTATAGTTGTTGCTTGTATCTTTCACTCAATTCTAATTATAGGGAAGTATGCCAATAAAGGCATCATCAATTAGAGGGTGAAGTCCTTGCCCAGGTAGACCTCGCGAACCTTGTCATCCGCCAGTACCTCTTCGGGGGTGCCGTCAGCCAGTACGTGACCATTGCCCAGGATGTAGGCGCGCTTACAGATGCCCAGAGTCTCGCGGACATTATGGTCGGTGATCAGGACGCCGATATTCTTGTCTGTGAGGTGGGTGATGATGCGCTGGATGTCCAGCACCGAGATGGGATCAACGCCGGCAAAGGGCTCATCGAGCAGGATGAAGGCTGGCTCGGTGGCCAGGGCACGGGCGATCTCGACGCGTCGGCGCTCGCCGCCGGACAGGCTGATGCCCAGGTTCTTGCGAATATGGTCGATCTGAAACTCATCCAGCAGGCTTTGCAGTTTTTCTTCGCGGGCCGTCCTGTCCAGGTCCTTGCGTGTTTCCAGAACTGCCATGATGTTGTCTTCCACCGAGAGCTTGCGAAAGACTGAGGCCTCCTGGGGAAGGTAACCAATGCCCATCTGGGCGCGAGCGTGCATGGGATTCTGGGTAATATCCTTGTCGTTGAGGAGGATAGAGCCCTCGTCACAGGCTATCAGGCCAACAACAATATAGAAGCAGGTGGTCTTGCCAGCTCCGTTCGGTCCCAGCAGGCCGACAACCTCCCCGCTCTGGATAGAGACAGAGACGCCATCGAGTACGGTGCGCTTCTTGTACCGTTTAACCAGGTTGCTGGCTTTTAGGGTGTTCATTCAGTCGGGGCCTTCATGCTCTCGGGCTGTATGGTGATGCGTACTCGTCCGTCGCTGCCTGAATCGACAGTTTTTGCATCGATCTGCTGCTGATCGAGCAGGTAAGTGATGCGATCACTCTTGATGTGGTTCTGGTCCTGCCAGAGCTCTGCCGAATCTTCCAGAATCAGGCGTTGCTGGCTCATGCGGTATTCCATGCGGTCAGCGCGTGCCTTGACGGTTTTACCATCATCCATTTTCTGCTCGAAATGCACAGGGCTGCCCTTGGCAATGGCATGGGTGACCTGACGCTTGACCGTGTAAATCTCGACCTTGTCGGCGGTGACCAGCATGCTGCCCTGGGTAAAACGGGCATTGCCGCTATAGATCATCTTGCCGTCTTTGTCGTCGATCAGGACGCGATCAGCCTCGATCTCCAGCGGCTTACTGCGATCGGATGTTAATGCCATCGTACTAAATGGAATAAGCAGGATGAGCATGGTGATTATTCTAGGGTACATAAGTCCCCCTTGCCTTTGAGTGGAGTTCCAGGGTGCCTGCGACCAGATCTATGGTCATGCCGACACCTTCAGCCGAGTAACGCTGGCCCTTCGCGGTGGCCTTTGCATCGGTGTGGGCACGTTGTTTGTCTGGCCACAGAGTCAGGTCGCGTGTGACGGCATGAATGGAGTCTTGCTGACCAAAGGCCTCGCGGTCAAGTCGGACCTCGCCCAGCAGGTAGGCGGTTTTGCCATCACCGTCGACCTTGCCGCGCTCTGCGCTGATATAAAAGGGGGGCTTGTCGCCCTGATGGAAGGTAAAGCGGGGGCTTTCGACGGTGACTTCCTGGCTTTTCTGCCAGTGATCCATGCGTGCGCCGACATGTTCATATTTAATCTGGCCATCTTCGTCGGTAATGGCAATTTCGTAATCCATGACAAAGAAATCACGAATCTCCGACTCATCCATTGGCCCATCATCCAGCTGTCCCGCCAGTTGCTGGACCCACCAGGTAAATCCTGCAACCAGCAGGATCATGATGACAGAAATGATATTTCTGATTTTCACTGCAGGTAGTGGTTCAGGAACTGATCCAGCACGCCTTTGGATTCCATGAGCAGTTCGCAGACTTCACGGGCCGCGCCCTGACCACCTCCGGAAGAGGTGATCCAGTGTGCATGACGCTTAACGAAATGATGGCCATCGGCAACGCAGATCGCGAGGCCAACACGGGTCATGATGGGCAGATCGACAATATCATCTCCGACATAAGCGATCTCTTCTGGAGACAGGCCGCATTCTTCAAGCAATTGTTCAAAGGCGGGCAGCTTGGCACGGTGTCCCTGCATCACGCGCTTGATACCCAGTTCGTTCATACGTAATTCAACAACATTGGAAACGCGGCCGGTGATAATGGCAATCTCGGTGCCGCTGTCCTGCAGCATGCGCATGCCGTGACCATCCTTGGAATTGAAGGCCTTGTACTCCTGACCATCATCACCCAGGAACAGGCGACTATCGGTGAGGACACCATCCACATCGAAGATAACCATTTTTACCTGGGCAGCTTTTTCCAGTATGTCCTGCATGTTGTGATCCTTTTGGAGTCAGACTACGCCCGACCGTAACAGGTCGTGCATATTCAGGCAGCCTACCAGTTTATTGTCAGCATCCAGAACGGGCAGGGCATTAATACGGTAATCATCCATCAGCTTGAGGGCCTCGACGGCGAGCATGTCTTTAGTGGCAGACCTGAACTCGCGTGTCATTACGTCACCAATTTTTGTCTGGTGAACATCGATCTGCTGGTCCAGACTGCGGCGCAGATCACCGTCTGTATAGACCCCTGTCACCGTGTTATCTGTATTAACGATGGTGGTCATGCCGAGCCCCTTGCGACTGATCTCCAGCAGGGCCTGATCCAGCATGGTGTCGGCATCGACCATCGGCAGTTCATCGCCTTTGTGCATGATATCGCCCACATGCAGCAGCAGTCGGCGACCCAGGCGACCGCCAGGATGAGAGCGGGCAAAGTCATCAGCAGTAAAGCCGCGGCTTTCCAGCAGGGCAATGGCCAGGGCGTCTCCCATCACCAGTGTTGCGGTGGTTGAGGAGGTTGGCGCCAGTCCTAGCGGGCAGGCCTCTTTCTCGACACTGATATCAAGATTTACCTCCGCCTCGCTGGCCAGGCTGGAGGCAGGGTTGCCCGTCATGCTGATCATGGGCACACCAAGACGCTTGATTATGGGCAGTATCGTAAGCAACTCATCGGTCTCGCCAGAGTTGGATATGGCGATAACAACATCTTCAGGCGTGATCATGCCCAGATCACCATGGCTGGCCTCGCCGGGATGCACGAAAAAGGACGGACTGCCGGTGCTGGCCAGTGTTGCCGCCAGCTTGCTGCCGATATGACCGGATTTACCCATGCCTGTAACAACGATGCGTCCTCTGCAATTCAGGCAGAGTTCACAGGCCTTAACAAAGTCATCATTAATGCGGGCCTCGAGTGCCTCGATGGCCTGTTTCTCAGTCTGGACAACGGCCAGCCCGAGATCACGTAGTTGTTGTTTATGATCACTCATTTATCTGACCACGCTGATATAGATAAGGCCCTGATAGCCAATAAAGCAGATCAGCAATATTGCGCCTTCAAATTGATTGATTGTCCGATCCGTTTTACCGAACCCGAAGGCCATCAGGAACAGTAAAGCTGTAACCCCGAGCATGATGGGCAGGTCGCGGGTCAGTGTTTCAGGTTCCAGCTGGCTGGGTGTGATCAGGGCTGGCAGGGCCAGTACGCCGAGGGTGTTGAATATGTTTGAGCCAATGACGTTGCCCACCGCCAGGTCGGCCTCGTCCTTGATAGCACTCATGATGGATGCTGCGAGCTCAGGCAGGCTGGTGCCGATGGCGACAATCGTCAGGCCGATAACCAGGTCACTAATGCCATACATCTGGGCCACGTTTACCGCACCCCAGACCAGCATCTTGGAACTGGCAAGCAGAACAGCAAGCCCGATGATGAACCAGAGTACGGCCTTGCCGGTAGGAAGTTCATGAGGAATCTCGTCTTCCAGTTCCTCGCGCATGGGATCATCTGGTTTTGCGCGCATGGCGTCGAAGATCAGCCAGCCCATAACAGCGAACAGGGAGATACCAAGAATAATGCCGTCAACGCGTCCCAGGGTGCCGTCCTGAAGCAGCCACCAGGCAAGAAACATGATACCCATCAGCAGGGGGAACTCGTGCTGCAGGGTGCGCGAGTGAATTGCCAACGGGATAATTAAGGCAGTAACACCGAGTATGAGCGTGATGTTCGCGATATTTGAACCAATGGCGTTACCAATCGCGAGTCCGGGATTACCATCAATGGCGGCAAAAACCGAGATCAGCATTTCCGGTGCCGAGGTACCGAAACCAACAATCGTGATGCCGATGACCATGGTGGATACGCCAAGATTGTTGGCAATGGCCGCAGCGCCATAGACGAAGCGATCAGCACTCCAGACCAGCAGGGCAAAGCCGAGGAGTATGGCGACTATGGAAGGGGCAAGCATGAAGACTCCGGTTTAATAGTTGTGTCGCGATTATATGCGATGCATGCTGTCTATCGGTAGTCGATATACCGAAGACATTACATCATTGAATTAAACCGGACAGGTTCAGACATGGCCAACCCCATAGAACTGGCTGCATATGGCTGGGAACGTGCAGACTGGTTAACGGATTACTATCCGGACGATCTTCCCGAAGACTGGCGTCTCGACTATTACGCCAATCAGTACCGACAGGTACTCGTGCCCGCTACATATTGGAACGATAGCCCGGACACCAGCGACTGGGCTGACCTTGCCGGGCAGGGACTGGAATTTTATTTCCAGGTTGGTGATGCGATACCCGGGCAGTGTTTAGACCTGGCAGCGGAGCTGGGGGATGGTCTGAAAGGCTTTGTCCTGGATAATGCTGCCATCGAGTGTAGGGCGCTGTTGCAACAACTGGGTACCGCTGTGCAGGACAGAGCGGTATTTATGATGTACCCCTGTGAGGGCTACAGGCAATGCTGGGTACCCGGGATGGGTGGTGGTGAATATGATGCCGGCATACTGCGGCTTGATCACGAGGTCGGGCCCAGGGATCTTCGTGCGTACATCGAGCAGTATGTTCAGGCGACCTCGAGTGAAGCGCCAGTTTTGTTCGTAGATGGGCCGCCACCTGTTCTGGAAACCCTGAGAACGTTGCTGGATCTCATGGGTCTTTGATTGACAAGCCGGCGCGCCGATTTCAGACTCACGACAGTCAACCTATAGAGGACAGTTCTTGCCCCATTCATCCCGCCAAGCCCTGGTAGAGATTCGCGATCTCCATTTCAGTCGTTCAGGCAAGAAAATCTTTGATGGCCTTAGTCTCACTATTGAAGTTGGACAGGTCACGGCGATTATGGGGCCAAGCGGAACCGGTAAGACCACTTTGTTGCAGTTAATCGGTGGCCAGTTGCGCCCAGACCAGGGCGAGATCCTGGTTGATGGCCTCAACGTGCAGAAACTTTCCCGCAAGGCGCTTTATGACTTACGCAAACGTATGGGTATGTTATTTCAGAGCGGGGCCCTGCTGACCGACCTGTCGGTTTATGAAAATGTCGCCTTTCCCTACCGCGAACACACGCGCATGCCTGAATCGATGATCCGCGATCTGGTCCTGATCAAACTGGAAGCGGTGGGGCTGCGCGAGGCGCGCGATCTGATGCCCAGTCAACTGTCTGGCGGTATGGCACGCCGCGTTGCCCTGGCAAGGGCCATGGCGCTGGATCCCATGATGATCATGTATGACGAGCCCTTTACCGGCCTGGACCCCATCACCATGGGTACGATCGTCGATCTGATTCGGCGGCTTAACGATGCCCTCAACCTCACCAGTGTCCTGGTCTCTCATGATGTGGAGGAAACACTGTCCATCGCCGATTACCTGTATGTGATTTCTGATGGAAAGGTCGTCGATAGTGGCACCCCCGAGAGCCTGCGCCAGTCTGAAAATGCCTGGGTACAACAGTTCCTGCAGGGAGGGGGCGGTGACGAGGAGCAGCACCTGGTAAATCGGCGTGAGTACCTGCAGGATCTGCTCGGAGAACACCATGCTTGATGTCTTGCAGGGACTGGGTCATCGCGCCCTGAGTATGTTCGAGCGGCTGGGGCGTTCTGCAATTTTCTTCCTGCGCCTGCTGGCAGCCCTGCCATCCGTGGCCCTGCGACCTCGCCTGTTCCTGAAAGAGGTTTATTCGGTGGGCACCTTGTCGTTGCTCATTATCATGGTCTCAGGCACTTTCGTTGGTATGGTGCTGGGCCTGCAGGGCTATGTCACCCTGGTGAAATTTGGCGCTGCTGAATCGCTGGGTGTGGTCGTGGCTCTGTCACTGGTTAGGGAGCTGGGTCCGGTTGTTACTGCCCTGTTATTTGCCGGCCGTGCCGGTTCGGCGCTGACCGCGGAAATCGGCCTGATGAAGGCAACCGAGCAGTTGTCGGGACTGGAGATGATGGCGGTCAACCCGGTGAAGCGGGTTCTGACGCCGCGCTTCGTCGCGGGATTCCTATCCATGCCGCTGCTGGCCGCCATCTTCAGTGCGCTGGGTGTGATGGGCGGCTACTTCGTCGGTGTCGGACTGCTGGGGGTGGACGACGGTGCCTTCTGGTCGCAAATGCAGGCCAAGATAGATCTGAACGAAGACATCTATAATGGTGTCATAAAGAGTCTGGTGTTCGGTTGGGCCTGCACCTGGATAGCCCTGTTCCAGGGTTATGATGCGGTGCCCACGTCGGAAGGTGTGAGCCGGGCCACAACCCGCACCGTGGTCCACTCGTCGCTGGCGGTGCTCGGCCTGGATTTCGTTTTGACGGCACTGATGTTCGGAGACTGAATAGTGCATAACAGAAGCATAGAGATAATGGTGGGGGGATTCATGGCAGCGGGTCTGCTAGCGCTGTTTTTCCTCGCCATGCAGGTCAGCAATCTGAGCTCCGCGGCCAGCGGCGACGGCTACCGGGTGATAGCGCGCTTCGATAATAT
>CAZXNH010000009.1:77541-78007 GCA_964641615.1 uncultured Ectothiorhodospiraceae bacterium
ACCCGACGATACCTTCGCCAAGATATTCACTGCCGGGCTGCTCGGCGAACAGTACGTCGGTCTGGACCCCGGTGGCAGCGAGGATTATCTGCATGACGGCGATCAGATCTCCCTGACCCAGTCGGCGTTGGTGCTGGAGGAGATCATCGGCCAGTTCCTGTTCAGCAAGGCAGAGGAGGGTTCTGCAGGTGACAATTAGTCTGATGCGCGGTCTCTGCCTGTGGATGCTGCTGCTGATAGTTCCGCAGCTGGCGGCGGCGGTGACGGACCCCTTGAACCTGGTGCGGGACACCTCGGAAAGATGTTTGTCCGAGATCATCAACCGCAAGGCGGAGCTGACCGAGACGCCGGGCAAAATATATAGCCTGGTGGACGACATCGTGCTGCCGAGTTTCGACTTCGAGCGCATGTCGCGCCTGGTCCTGGGTAAGTTCTGGCGCCAGGCCAGCGAGCAGGAGAAGCAGGA
>CAZXNH010000010.1:0-36415 GCA_964641615.1 uncultured Ectothiorhodospiraceae bacterium
GTCTGGCTGTCGAGCTCAAGGTTCTGATCGAGCAGATGCGTGAGCAGGTTCAGAATATCGAATAAGTTTTAACACTTAAAGTTAATCGGACAATATGTTTGATGTGGCTAAATGGTGTATAAGCACCCTTAGCGCACCTGATAATAGTAGTTTTATTTTTACCAATAAAAATGAACGGGGATAAGGAGGAGATGGCGTGAGTAACATGAATGGGGCTCAAGCTCCCCGGGGTTATACTTTGCTCGAACTTGTTGTTGTGCTGGCAATTATTGGCGTGCTCGCCTCTATCGCAATTCCTTCTTATAAACGTTATGTCAATGAGGCAAAAACTGCTGATCTTTTTATAAAAATGCATCGTATTGCCCTGGCTTATCATGAGCTATTACATAATGATGTTGATCAGCTGGCAGATCTAAAGCCTTACAATAGCCCCAGCTTTGGTTCTCCGCCTCCAGCGATGTCAGATATTGCTAGCAGTTATACCTCTCCGGAAGGAATCGAGCTCTCTTCCGCACTGGTGAATCACTCGAAGTATTTCAATTTTGTTTCTGATGGATTAATACCCGTACTCTTTCTTAAAGCCAATGATGATCGTGCAAAAGAAATTCTGCATGCCATGGATCATTTGCTTGAGCAGAAGCATGTATTTATTTTCGATGGTTTGATGCTTATTGCACTTGAAGACCCTGTAAGCAGGAAGCCAGCTCCTTCTGTTGTTAGTTCTCAGACTGTAAAACAACCAGGTACGGGCACTGGCACGGGCACTGGCACGGGCACTGGCACGGGCACTGGCACTGGTACTGCAACTGGAACCGCAATAACTGCCGGTGGAGTAACAGGGCAAAGTAATGCTGGTGCGTCAGGTAGTCATCTTAACTGGCCCCCAGGTTGGGCGAAACATCCCTGGCAACACCAGAACCAGAATCATCCCGGGCAAGGTCATGGGAATCATTAATCAGGAGGTTATGGTCAGATGAGCCCTACGCGAAAAACGACACACTGGGATCATGGCATCGACAAAGCCATGAAAGAAATTGATGGTACTGATTACAGGAATGTTAAGACTGTCAGTGTGAAGGTATCAGAGCCGCACAATCTTCCTAATGGATTGTTATATGTTGTTATTGGGTTGCTACTGGCATTTATCATCTTCAGATGGGTGGGTCATGAGTCGCCACATCAGCTGGCAGAGAACCGGGATTTTGAGACGGGCTCCCGGGTCGCTCTGCTGATGATCGCAGAAGATATTGAGCGCCATAGAAACCTGGAGGGACGTTTGCCACGTGAACTGGTAAGCCCTCTTGGCCAGGTTCTTGATGTTGAATATAGCAAGCTGGATGAAGGCACCTTCAGCTTGAAAATGCAGGCTGAAGATGGTGTCCTGATTTTCCAGGATTCAAATAGAACCATAAGCATGATTGGCGCCGATGATTGAACACCCCTTGCGCACAGGTTCTGTTAATCAGCATGAATGGTTGCAGGAGCTGTTATGCCGACAGGTGGAGCCAGGACACTGCGAGCCTGGAAGCCACTTGCCGGAAGATTTTTCCGAGGCCTGGGAGAAGGCCTGTGAAATTCTGGGGCAAAGTTCAGAGCAACTTCTGCAGTTAATCAGTCAGCACTATGGTTTCGAAATAGCACAGGAAAAGGACATTGATCCCGCCGCAATGGCCCTGGTCCCCGCCAGGACCCTACAGGAGTATGGTGTTATTCCGATGGAAGAGGATGGAAAACGCCTGGTACTCGCAGTATCAAACCCCTTCGATCTTGAGCTGATTAAGACCCTGACATTTGTATCCAATCACCACCTGATCTTACGCATAGCAGCCCCTGAAGTCCTGGAGCAATGGATTAAGGAAAAACTCGTTAATCTTGGCCCAATAAGAAAAGGGTCCAATCAACAAAGGCCATCGACGGCTACAAATAATCAGTCACTTCAGGTTTCTGATTCCGCTATTGCCAAACTCGTCAATGACATGATTGTCGAGGCCTACCAGAGAAATGCCAGCGACATCCATATTGAGCCATTCTTTGGAGCAGGAGAGGTGCGTTACCGAATCGATGGTCTCCTGACGCGTATTTCCACATTGCCAAAGGAGTTATTCGAGCACATGCTGCGTCGTATCAAGGTCATCGGCAAGATGGATATTACAAATGCACTGGTGACGCAGGATGGGCATGCGAGTCTGGACATAGATGGTAACAGGCTGGATCTACGCATATCGACAATACCCGTAGTTGGTGGCGAGAAAGTGGTGGTTCGCCTCCTGAAACAGACGGGTGTTGTTTCACTGGATAGTCTGGGTATTACGGATCATGAATTGTCGATCCTGCGTCGAGTACTATCAAATCAGTCAGGAATATTCATTATGACCGGGCCGACGGGATCGGGAAAGACAACAACCCTGTATTCTGCATTGGCAGAAATCAATACCTTTGAGCGCTGCCTGGTAACAGTAGAAGATCCCGTTGAATACAAGATTGAGGGGATTGCACAGATAAATGTTAACCGTTCCATGGAGGTTACATTTGCTAATGCATTGCGTTCAATTCTACGTCAGGATCCTGATGTTGTGCTGGTTGGTGAAATTAGAGACGAGGAAACTGCAAATATAACCTTGCGTGCAGCATTAACAGGCCACTTTGTTATGAGTACCCTGCACACCAGGGATGCTGTCACGACTATTTCAAGGTTGTTAGACCTTGGTGTCTCAGAACAAATCATCGCCGATTCCCTGTCGGGGCTCGCCGCACAAAGGTTGCTTAGAAAACTTTGTCCGCATTGTACAGTACCTTCGAAAGCAGAGTCCTCCATAGAGCAGGAATATCTGGAACGCTACCCTGGCGTTAAGCTGATGCATGGCAAAGGCTGCAAACAGTGTGGCTCAACTGGTTATTCAGGGCGCTTTCCAATCCTGGAGCTTCTGGTAGTGAAGCAGGAAATATCTGATGCTATCAGGCAAAAAAAACCACTTGGTGAAATACGTCGCATTGCTGTTGAAAATGGAATGCGTACATTGCCAGTCCTGGCGAAAGAAGCCATAGCCCAGGGTAGAACAAGTGTTGCCGAAGCTCATCGTGTCATTGGTGAAGAACTATGGGGCGACATGTGATTAGAAGGTATTGATGGCAGCGTGCGGCAGAATATTTTTCTTGTCTTTGTTGCTATTCTCAGTGCGCTTGTAGCGATACTGTTGTACCTGATTGACTCGGACTCCAGCTCGATGTTTGAGGAGTCCAGGGCGATTATAATCGATCAACAGGAAAAGCGTCAGGCAGCATCCGAGATGATGCGGGCTGTAAGAGAACGCTCTCTGATCATGTTTTCTATTTATCATGAACCAGATGTGTTTGTACGGCTAGATATTGCAGAAACGCTCAATAAAGAAGCGCATCGGTTTTCTAAAAATCACGACCTGTTAAAGCAGAGTCGTCTGACAGATGCCCAGCGGGCCCTCTTTGAGGAGGTTGTTCAGATTGTAATTGTTACTTCTCCTAAGGTAAGGGAGGCGGAATCACTTTTTCTCGAAGAAAGCGATGAGGAAGCAACTACATTGATGATAGAAGAAGTGCTTCCCAGTCAGAACCGCATCATGAATAAGCTGGATGCCATGCTTGGTTTGATGGATGCTGAGGTCCAGGAGCAGCTGTCTGCGCTGGAGCAGTTTCAGGATTCCACCTATCTGCACATACGCCAGTTAGTCATTCTTTTTATCCTCGTGCTTCTCGTCTCTGTTTCCATCTATCAATTCAGGGCAAGGATAAGAGAGCGTGTGCTGAAGCGTGAAGTTGACAGACGCACAGGCGAGTTAATGCGTACGCGTTCTCGTTTAAAAAGGCTGGGTGAAATAGATTCTCTTACTGAACTGGCTAATCGTCATCTATATGCGCAGGCCCTGGAAGAAGATATACATTTGATGAAACGAGCAGATGGTTGTATGTCGCTTGTATTAATCAACATAGACCACTTTAAGGCCTTTAATGATCATTATGGATATGACGTAGGTGATGTCGCTATTAAAGGTGTTGCCCAGGTGGTAAGGAATATTGTCACAAGAAAGACAGACCTTGCAGCCAGATTCAGTGGTGAGGAATTTGTTCTTCTATTGCCCCTGACAGATGCCGAAGGGGCAAGACGTCTGGGTGAAAAGATCAGGCAGCAAGTTGAAGGCCTTTCGATCAAGCATGAGTTTTCCATAACCGCTAATGTGCTCACGGTTAGCGTGGGTGTAGCATGTCTTCAGTCTGTTGATCTCAATAAGGCTGACCTGATCAGGCTGGCCGGTGTGGCAATACACCGCGCCAAAAACAGGGGCCGTAACCAGGTCTGTGTTTATGAAGCGGAATCAGGCGGGAAAATGCCTGATGAACGAGTGACTTTGGCGCGCTAGTTTGTAGTTTCTCGCCATTCGTTTATCCATCCCCGCCAAAGCATGTTGCATAGATAAATTTTGCCGACTCTACCTGTCTAACCCCTTAAGCAAACAAGCATAAGGGGGAAGGGATGATCGTTCCCGGAATTATATTCTGGCTGGCTGTTTTTGCAGCCATTGCTGAGCCTGTCGTCGGCCTTGGTCTTTTGCTGGTCTCCCTGATATTTGCGGCCATACGACTTGTAGTTCAGCGGGGTGGGGATCATGCTGGAGTGAGGATTTCATCGGCCGAAAAGTAGGCAGACATCCTGCAGCTTGAGGCCTCCCCGGCCACTCTTGAAAAACACTCTGAAGACTCTATATCAGTACCGGAAATTATTATCTGGAGGTACTGATATGGCTATCAAACGTTATGAACCCTGGAGCCTGATGAACCAGCTGCAGCGTGAAATGAGCAATATGATGCGTTATCCGGATGCCCATAATTCAGAGTCGGTAAGTGACTGGGCACCTGCGGTTGATATCAAGGAAGAAGAGGATGCCTATGTGCTGCATGCCGATATTCCCGGCGTGGAGCCGAAAGACATCCAGATCGATATGGAAGATGGCGTGCTTAGCATTCGTGGTGAACGCAAGATTAATCATGAAGAGGAAGGCGAGAACTACAAGCGTGTAGAACGTGTGCGCGGTAGCTTCTATCGTCGCTTTTCTCTGCCTGATACGGCAGATGCCGAGAATATTTCGGCAAAAAGCAGTCTTGGCGTTCTTGAGGTCACTATACCCAAGCAGGCCAAGGTTTCTCGTCGTATAACCGTTGAAGGCTAACGGCGTTAAAGGCCGGCAGTCCTGTACCCCTCTCCCCTCACGGGGCTGCCGTTTTCATTTCAATGAATGTTAGTCTGTTGCTTAATAGCATTATGAGATGAGTCTGGAACTCGGGAATTAATGGAATACAAGGATTACTACAAGACCCTGGGCGTACAACGCACTGCATCCGAAGATGAGATCAAGAAGGCCTATCGACGCCTTGCGCGCAAGTATCATCCCGATGTCAGCAAGGAGAAGGATGCTGAGGCTCGTTTCAAGGAAGTTACCGAGGCCTATGAGGTTCTGAAGGACAAGGACAAGCGTGCCTCATATGATCAGCTGGGCAGCAACTGGCAGCAGGGGCAGGATTTCCGTCCACCCCCAGGCTGGGAAAATATGGGGGGCGGCTTTAGCGGCGGATTTCGTGGTGCAGGGCCGGGTGCTGGCGGTGCCGGGTTTAGTGATTTTTTTGAAAGTATTTTTGGTGGGGCCGGTGCTGGCTTTAGCGGGCGTGGTGCGGGTGCGAGTTATGCGCGGCCGCGCAAGGGTGCCGATGCCACGGGCAAGATTGATGTCACGCTGGAAGAGGCCCATAAGGGCAGTAGCCGTACGATATCCCTGTCCAGCGGCAAGCAGGTCAAGGTGCGTATCCCTGCAGGCGTGAATGAGGGCCAGAAGATTCGCCTGGCCGGGCAGGGCGCCCCTGGCGCGAATGGTGGTCCGAATGGTGACCTCTTCCTGGAGATTCATATCCTTCCCCATAAACGCTTCAGGCTAGATGGCCAGTCGGTCTATCTCGATTTGCCCGTTGCGCCCTGGGAAGCGGCCTTTGGCGCAAAGATTAAGGTGCCAACGCTTGACGGTGACATCGAGGTTTCTATCCCGAAAGGGAGCCAGTCGGGACGCAAGCTGCGCCTGAAAGGCCGTGGTGTTCATGGCAAGGGAGATTTCTTTGTTGTAGTTCAGATCCATCTGCCTCCGGCTGAAGACTCGGTAGCTGTAACCCGCGCCTATGAAGAGATGCAGGAAAGCGGTTTTAATCCGCGGGCCAGTTGGTAAGCCTCGGAACTTTTTCCTGAGTACGGCATCTTTCTAGTGCTGAGAATCAATAATGGAGTTATTCGTGAACCTTTCTAAACGTTCTGTCTATTTTCTATATCTGTTTTTTGCTCTGTTAATCATTTCACCCGCGCAGGCTGCCTTCCCGTCCATGTGGGGTGATGAACCCATGCCAAGCCTGGCTCCGATGCTGGATGAGGCCATGCCTACCGTTGTTAACATTGCCACCGAGGGGCGCGTGGTCCAGAAAAGCCCTCTGTTCGATGACCCATTCTTCAAACGTTTCTTCAATATTCCCGAGCAACAGCGTGAACAAAAGACCCAGGGCCTGGGTTCAGGCGTCATCGTTGATGCGAAAAAAGGTTATATCGTTACCAATAATCACGTCATCGAAAATGCAGAAGTGATTCATGTCACCCTGCACGACGGCCGCAAGGTCACGGCTGAGTTGGTTGGTGCTGACCCCGATACTGATATAGCCGTGATAAAGGTCGAGGCCGATAATCTTGAAGCCCTGCCATTCGCAGACTCTTCAAAACTGAATGTCGGTGATTTTGTTGTTGCTATAGGCAGCCCTTATGGCCTGCGCCAGACGGTGACTTCGGGCATCGTGAGCGCCCTGGGGCGGAGCGGACTGGGTATCGAGTCTTACGAGGATTTTATCCAGACCGATGCATCGATTAATCCAGGCAATTCGGGTGGCGCACTGGTTAATCTGCGCGGTGAACTCATTGGTATTAACACCGCAATCATCGGCCCGAGTGGCGGCAATATCGGCATCGGATTCGCGATTCCCTCCAATATGGCCCAGAGCGTCATGACCCAGCTGATTGAGCATGGCAAGGTAAAGCGTGGTCGATTGGGCGTAGTGGCGCAGGATCTGACCCCAGAGCTTGCAGCGGCCTTTAATATTGACCAGAACTCGGGTGCCGTCATTGCCCAGGTTGACGAGGGTACGCCAGCCGAGAAGGCGGGCCTGAAGGCCGGTGATGTGGTCACTGCTGTTAACGATCGGAAAATTCGAAACTCCTCTGACATGCGTAACGTGATTGGTATGTTGCCAGTTGGTTCTCGTGTTGAACTGGATATACGTCGTAACGGAAAGACACGGGAAGTTGTCGCAGTTATCGAGGAGCCTGTTCTCAGTGTCATCAAGGGTGAAGAACTGAGCGCCTATCTTGCCGGCCTGGAATTTTCGGATCATGAATCTGGCGGCATTGTGATCAGCAAGGCCGATCCACGTGGCCCTGGTGGTCGCAATGGTCTTAAGCAGGGCGATATCGTGCTTTCGGTTAACCGGGTTGAGGTCAGAAGGGTTGGTGACCTGGAGGCGGCCGTGAAAAAGAATTCACGCGGTGTGTTGCTGAATATTCAGCGGGGTAATACGGCCTACTTCCTGGTATTGAAATAAACTAGAGCAAGGATGACAAGCAAGCCCCGTATCCTGGTTCAGGTGCGGGGCTTGTTTTGTTCTGATAGCCGGTAAATGACCCAGGCATAGACAAGCAGGTTGAAGATAATAACGACTGTCCCCATGCCAATCTGGATTTCACGACTAAGAAAATCCGGGTAAATAATGGGAAGGATGTAGTGCTCGACGAAGCCACCCTCATATCCGGCTTCTCCTGCTGCCTTTCTGAGTTGTTGTTCCATAGGGGTTAAGGGGCAAATCCATCCCTGATATTCGATGAGTGCTCCCCATATTACTGCAGGTATATGCAGAAGGGCTGTCCAGTGCCAATGTGCGACGAACAAACCACCAAGTAGTACAAAGATAATAAACAGCAGGTGCAGTATGACCAGCAGGTCTGCTGCGATTGAAGGGAGCATGGTGCGTCTATTTTGAAGTGTTCAGGTGTTTCTGTATTTCTTCACGCAATGCTGCGGCAGTTATCTCCACACTTTCACCGCCTGGTGCAGGAAAGACAGAGACCATAAGGCCGGCTTCTGCCAGGTCAGTTAGCCATTCATTGATGAAGGAGTCGGTAGGAATAGGCTCAGGCCTGTAGTCAGCCCAGTCATCGATAGCACATTGTTGTGCATAATAATCAGAGGGCCAGACACTAAAACATGAAGTGCCATCGGTGGTTTCTGAGACGGCTATGCCGCCATCGTCACCCAGGCTCCAGACCAGGGGAGATTCTGCGATGTGGTCAAGAAAGAATTGATAACGTTTGGTGCCGGGTTGAGAGAACAGATCAGTCATATAAGCACTCCACTAATTCCATCAGGCTATATCTTCTTCGTGGCCTGTTTGCACAGACATGGGGGCGAGAACCACGCGGTTTCTTCCCGTGCGCTTGGCCTCATACATGGCCTTGTCAGAGCGACGCTTTATGTCATCGAGCCCGTTATCATTATTGTCTATCATGGCTACGCCTATACTCGCGGTGACCTGCAGCACATTTTCCTTATCGTCACATTCCAGCAACTCAACAGACTGGCGTATCTTCTCGGCAATCTGCTGACCGCCCATCAGGTCCGTATTCGGCAGGATGACAGCGAATTCCTCACCGCCTATGCGGGCGGTAACATCACTTTTTCGTAGCGCGTTCTTTATGGCGTTTGCGACCTTGATCAGGACACGGTCGCCGGCGTCATGACCAAATTCATCATTGATGCTTTTGAAGTGATCAATATCTATAAACAGCATTGATAGCGGGACCTGATCGCGAAGGGCGAGCTGGAAGATCTGTTCACCCACGGTGTAATACATGCGCGTATTAAAAATCCCTGTGAGCGGATCTCTGCCAGCCATGGTATGTAGTTCGGCGTTCTTGCGAATCAGTGCCTCAGCATACTCGGTAGATTTCTGAGTAAAAACATAACTGAGCAGGCTAAAAATAATCAGACCCATCACGACACTAAAAATGGCCGTCGAAGACATAAGATCCGGATAAAGTAGGGTGATGAATATGATGGCAAATGCTGAGGCTACGCTCATCCAGGCGCCTATGGCGGTGCCACCCAGCGTATATGCCGCAAATACCAGGAGAAAGAACCAGATCGCGCGGAATTCGTCTTCAGGGACATTGACGAATGCAGAGATAAAGGTCAGAAAAGATCCCAGCAGGAAAAAAGACATGATGATACTGAAGCTGGTCTTGGAACGGCGCAGCATCAGCATCAGGAAAAGCGTGGTAATTGCGTAGAGGTAATTGACCTTGGCGTGGTCGCTATCGATGGGATTGACGCCCAGGTCATGCATGGCACCAAACAGCGTCGCAAAGACGGCTGCAACCAGCATAATGATATTGAACAGCCTGAACCGGAAGGCCAGGTACTCTTCTTTTTCGGCATCAAAGGAGAATCCACTCTCCAGGATGCGGTTATGAATTTTCATGCTTTTTGGTAGTAGTTATCAGATATCCCCGTAAGAAAACTATATCCCATAGAGGCCGGGGGTTCACTAGAGAAACCACAAAGGATGACGGGTGGTCAAGGAAAGGGGATGAAGTGTGTCTGGGTGTTAACCCGGGGTGTTCTTTTCTACCCAGCGTTCACTGCCATCTTTCAGGGTTTCTTTTTTCCAGAAAGGTGCGTTGTGTTTGAGTTCTTCCATCAGGAAGCGGTTGGCATCAAAGGCGGCCTTGCGATGGGCCGACCATACGGCAGTGATGACGATAGTATCTGCAGGAAGGATTTTGCCAACGCGGTGAATGATCAGGGCCTCATCGATGCCAAAGTCCTTTTTTGCCTGATGGATGATGGCTTCAAGCTGCTTTTCCGTCATGCCGGGGTAATGCTGCAGGGTCATGGTCTGCACATCATCACCCTCGTTAAAGTCGCGCATGGTGCCCATGAAGATATCGGTTGCACCGAAACTACCGGGTCGAAGTCCCAGTCCTTTCTCGCAGCCCTGTAGTTCCTGCCAGGGATCAAATGGCGTCTCGTGCAGGTAAACAGGCATCTTAACCACCGGTCACAGGAGGGAAGAACGCCACCTCGTCTCCGTCACTGACGACCTGGTCAGCTTCGGCATATTCCTGGTTCACGGCCATCAGGATATTTCCGGGCATCGGCTGGTCTCCGGTAGCCTGTTTCCATACCTCGCTAACGCTGCCGGCAGCAGTGGCAGGCAGCTGATCTTCCTGGCGCCCCAGGGCGTCACCCAGGCTGGCAAAGTATCTGACGGTAATAGACATCTTCTGTTAAGCTCGCTCGAAATCAGACCCGAATAATATCATGAACAGGAAATCGTCATGAGCGAACTCACCCATTTCAACCAGCGTGGCGAAGTCCACATGGTCGATGTCGGCAGCAAGGACATTACCCATAGAACAGCCGTGGCCGAGGGCAGGATCAGCATGAAGCCAGAGACCCTGGAGCTAATCAAAAGCGGCGGTCACAAGAAAGGTGATGTACTGGGTATCGCGCGTACGGCGGGCATCATGGCCTCCAAGCGCACTGCGGACCTGGTGCCACTATGCCACCCGTTAATGCTGACGCGTGTCGAGGTCGATCTGAAGGTTGATCCCAAAGAGCCGGTGGTTCATTGCCGCACCACTGTAGAGACCAATGGTCAGACTGGTGTTGAAATGGAGGCACTAACCGCAACTCAGGTCGCGCTGCTGACGATTTACGATATGTGCAAGGCCGTCGACCGTGGTATGACCATGGATGGTATACGGGTGCTTAGAAAGTCCGGCGGCAAATCCGGGGACTGGTCAACGACGTGATAGCTTGATTGCGTTGATGAACTGATGGACGCGTCGCTTGATATTGTCGCGGACTTCAATGAAGGACTCGGTGTCTGTGGCATCTTTGGCGGTACGCACCGGGTTGTCTATTGGCCATTCTTTACGGACGGCGCCGGGCGGAATATAGGGATGCACCTTGCCTGGCACCTGGCACATGACAATGATGATGTCCGCCCATTCCATCAGGTCTTTCTTGACGGTCTTGCCGACCTGTTCACGTACATCAAAGCCCTCGGCTTTCATGACCTCAATCGTGCGTCTGTCGACGGGGCTGACGTCCATGCCGGCTGATAGCACATCAACCAGTCCAGCCCCCATCTTGCGCATGTACTGTTCAGCCATAATAGTTCGGCTACTGGTGTCTTCACTGACAAACAGGATGCGCGGCAGGCGGCGGTATTCCGGAGAATGGTCACCTTTGATGGTTGGTTCAGACATTCGGTACTTATCCTTGTTCTAGCAGGTTACGCAGGTCGATCACGGCGGCATTGGCGCGCGAAATGTAGGATGCCATGACCAGCGAGTGGTTGGCTACTAATCCGAAGCCGCTTCCATTCAATATTATGGGGCTGAACACATTTTCCTGGGCCCCCTCAAGCTCCCGGATGATCTGGCGCACGCTGGCCCGGGCATTTTTCTTTTGTAGTACCTGCTCAAAGTCCTGTTCTATGGCCTTCATCAGATGCAGCAGGGCCCAGGTATTGCCCCTGGCCTCGAAAAAGACGTCGTCGATTTCCAGCCAGGGTGTTTTGACATAGAGATGAGAGCTGGCATCAGTAGACTGGGTTGCCGCTGAATCACCGGCCAGGTCGGTATTGACGCGTAGTTCACCGACACTCGCGCTCAGTCGTTGTGACAGGGAGCCAAGGCGTTTTTCTACAACCCCCAGCCATTCGCGTAGATTATCAGCTCGGGCATAGAACTGGGCCCCGGGCTGGTTGGGGTCGGTCAGTCTTTGCAGGTAGTTATCCAGGTGTTTGATGCCTTTGCCATATTCGCGCTCGGTTGGTGGAAACAGCCAGGAGTCGTTGTCAAAGTTAAATAGCGGGTCAGCCTGCATCAGGTCCTTGTCCTCGATGGACTGGGACTGAGAGCGGGCAAAGTCGTTACGCAGGGCGCGCGTCATGTCGCGTATCTGGGTGATAACACCAAATTCCCAGTTGGGAATATTGTCGAGGAATACGCTGGGGGGCGTGACATCATTGGTCAGGTAGCCACCGGGCTTGTTCAGTAGTGTGTCTGCCAGGGTGATAGTGGTGGCCAGTGTGGCACTGCCGGTGACCATGCGTTTTTCATCATTCTGGAGCATATCCAGGGTGATTTCTTCGACGTTGAAAGGGGCTGGCTCGCGACTCCAGATAAACGCCAGCACCAGGTTAATGATGATCAGGGTGACAATCGCCAGCCCGCTGGTCCAGGCAATACCTTTCTCTTTCCAGGTCTGCGGGTGGTACAGGCGTATCAACTTCAGGGACAGTTGCTGCAGGGCGGCAGCAAACTGTCGGGTCATCTCGGAGACGCTTTTCATGGGTTCGATTCCTTGTGCATGCAAGGTTTATTGTAAACCACGCTGGAACAGGGTGAGAATGAAACGTTCACGAAAAAAAGCTATAAACTCAATAAACAGTTCCCATCAATCCCAGGTGATGCTTCATGAAACTCTTTCGGCGTGTTCTGACCATTGTTTTCTTCCTGCTGGTAATCGTTGTTGCTGGTATCGGTGTATTACTCGCGACCTTCGACCCCAATAGCTACAAGGGGCAGATTGAACAGCTGGTAAAGGATGAGACGGGTCGGGATCTGTCCCTGCAGGGTGATATCAGTCTGAGTATTTTTCCGAAGATTGGTCTGGACCTTGGGCGGGTAGAACTGGGCAATGCAGAAGGTTTCGGTGAGGCAGCCTTTGCCGAGGTCAACCAGGTTACTCTCAACGTCGCCCTCCTGCCCCTGCTGAAGCAGCAGGTTGAGATCGATACCATTGTGCTTGATGGCCTGTCGCTGAACCTGCAGCGCAACAATCAGGGAATCAGCAACTGGGATGATCTGGCTGGGTCAGCCGAGGAGCAGCCGGCTGAAGAGGAAAAGGCCGAGGTAACAGAATCTGAGTCGGACGGGGCACCGGCGATTGATCTCAAGGTGCAGGGCCTGCAAATCACAAATGCCAAACTGATCTATATCGATGAAACCACGGATCAGAGCTTGAGTCTTGACCCCTTTAACCTGCGTGCCGGTTCCCTGGCCTATGGGCAGCCCATGCCTCTGGAAATGGATCTGCACCTGGTGCAAAAGCCGGATACTGACCTGGTCGCGACCCTGACTGCGATGCTGACCATCGATCCACCGCAGCAGAAATATGCCCTCTCTGATCTGAAACTTGAGTCCAGGATTAAACAGCCCGATCTGCCCGATGGTGAGCTGGCGGTAACGCTTGCGGCGGATGCCTCGGCCGATCTGAATACACAGACTGCTGTACTGGAAAAGCTGGCCATCGATGTGCTGGGCCTGAGACTGGACGGGCGTATGGATGTTGCCGAACTGGATGCCACGCCAGCCTTCAATGGCAAGTTTTCAGTCAGGGAATTCAGTCCCCGTGACCTGCTCAGGCGCCTGGGTAACGCGGCACCAGAAACCACTGACCCCAAGGTGCTCAGTAAAACCTCTCTTTCCTTCAATGTGTCCGGTACCCCTGAAAAGGTCGCCCTGACCGGGTTAAAGGCCGTGCTTGATGACAGCACCATGACCGGCGAGGCACGTGCCAGTAGCCTGGATAAAGAGATCCCCGTGGTTCGTGTGAAGCTGGACCTGGATGCGATCAATCTTGACCGTTATATGGCTCCGGCCAGCGATGCGCCAGCACCGGCAGGAGGCGACTCTAATACATCAGATCAGACCACGCAGGGCAGCGATGAGCTGAATATTCCAAAGGAGATGCTGCGCCAGCAGGACGCCATTCTCGACTTTACACTCGGTACGCTGATCGTGCAGAAGGCAACGCTGACAGATGCCCAGGTTCGTATCGCTGCGCAACGCGGTGTGGTTACGGTGGAGCCATTTAAGGCCAGTCTGTACGAGGGTGTGTTTAACGCTATGCTCAAGATGGACGTACGTACGGATACGCCAAAATTCACTATTACCGAGAAGTTGACTGGTGTGCGAAGTGGCCCACTGCTCAAGGACATGTTTGGTGATAATTACCTCAGCGGCAAGGCGAACTCGGATATCTCCCTGACTACCAAGGGTGACCGTATCTCCAGCCTGAAAAAGAACCTCAATGGCAAGCTGGGTATCGCCTTTGGCGAAGGTTCGGTTAATGACTCGGAGCTGGCTGACAAGGTTAACAAGGCCATTGCAGCGATCGAGCAAAGACCCTTTGATCCGAACCAGAAGAGCACCCGGTTCTCAAAGCTGGTCGCGACGGCCAAGGTGACCAATGGTCTTGTCGATAATCGTGATCTGCATCTTGTGGCCTCCAAGTTCCAGATCAGGGGTCTGGGTACGGCTAACCTGGTCAGTGAGCAGGTGGATTACCAGCTACGCATGATGAAGCCGGGGCAGGACCCCAATAAGCAAAAAATTTATGCTCCCATCAACATCAAGGGCAGCTTCGATAATATGAATTACGATTTCGACGAGAAGGCCTATCTCAAGCAGCTGGCCGATCGCGAGGTAAAAAAGGTCGAAGAAAAGGCCAAAAAGAAGATCGATGAAGAGGTGAACAAGGCGCTCGAGGGTCTGTTCAAGCGGTGAAATGGCTGCTCGTTGGTCTGCTGGCCTGGGCAAGTACGGCGCAGGCCATCGAGGTGATGTTTCAGGAGGTGAAGCATCAGGGTGGGCGGTACACTGTCGAGCTAGAGCTTCTTCTGAGCGTACCGGCAGACTATATCGAGCAGGCCCTGCTGGATTTCAATCGATTGCCGGAGCTTAATCCAGCAATCACCGAAGTCGAACGACTGGGGCAAGCGAGGCCCGGTGCCCAGCGGGTTCGCACACATATCCGTACCTGTTTCTGGTTCCGTTGTATCGACCTCGAGCATGTGGAAGATGTTTTTCATGTGAAGCCCGGGTTGATCCAGGCTGTCACCCTTACTGGACTTAGTGATTTTGAATCGGGTTTTTCGCAGTGGGAAATACGTTCCCTGGATGAGCAAACCTATGTTTATTTTACTTCGGGGTTTGCCCCCCGCCAGGATGAAATTCCCCTGGTCGGTCCGATGATTGCAAAATACGTGATCGAAAAAGAAGCTATGCAGACCTACCAGAACATTGAACAGCGATACCGTAACGAAAGCCGGAATGTCGGACCCCACTGAATTCTCCCAGGCTGTGCTGCACTGGTTTGATGTGCATGGACGCAAGGACCTGCCCTGGCAGCAGAACCCGACGCCGTATCGTGTATGGGTCTCGGAGATCATGCTGCAGCAGACCCAGGTGGCCACGGTCATTCCCTACTTCGAGCGCTTTATGGTGCGTTTCTCTGGGCTGGACGAACTGGCAAAGGCCTCCCAGGATGAGGTGCTAAGCCTCTGGGCCGGGCTAGGCTACTACAGCCGGGCGAGAAATCTGCACAAGGCGGCCCAGCAGGTGCATAAACAGCATGATGGCGTTTTCCCACTGACACTTGAGTCGCTGGAGTCGCTGCCGGGTATTGGTCGGTCCACGGCCGGGGCGATTCTGGCCCTGGCGGGTGGTCAGCGCGGCGTGATCCTCGATGGCAATGTGAAGCGGGTGCTGGCAAGACACTTCGCGGTTGAGGGCTGGCCGGGGCAGGCTGCTGTATCCAGGCAGCTATGGCATTTGGCTGAAAGCCATACGCCTGATCAACGTGCCGGTGATTATGCCCAGGCCATGATGGACCTGGGGGCGACCCTGTGCACACGCACGCGCCCCGCCTGTGATCGGTGTCCCCTGTCTGTCGACTGCGTGGCCCTGGCGCAGGATAAGGTTGCCCAATATCCGGGTAAGAAGCCGCGCAGGGCAATGCCACGTAAACAGACGCATATGTTGCTAATTGAAAACACGCGCGGTGAGGTGCTGCTGGAAAAGCGTCCTTCGCAGGGTATCTGGGGCGGTCTCTGGAGCCTGCCAGAGTCATTGTCTGAACAGGCTGCGCAGGAGCTTGCCTGTCAGTATTCAGGGGGCAGGGTTGATGGGCTTCAGGCCTTGCCCAGGCTGCTGCATCGCTTCACCCATTTCGAACTCGACATCCAGCCCTGGCATGTCCTGATGAAAAACCCCAGTGATGCTGTGATGGAAGCTGACCGGCGAGTCTGGTATAAAACCGGCTCTGATGCGTCGCGGGGGCTGCCAGCACCCGTTCAGCGCCTGTTGAACGAACTGAGAGATAAGGAGTGAGCCGTGACCCGTATGGTGAACTGTGTATTGCTGAAGAAAGAAGCTGAAGGCCTGGACAGGCCAACCTATCCGGGTGACCTTGGCAAAAGGGTTTTTGAAAACGTATCCAAGGAGGCCTGGCAGCAGTGGGTCAAGCAGCAGACCATGCTGATCAACGAATACCGCCTGACTCCGGTAGATCCCAAGGCACGTAAGTTCCTCGAAGAAGAGATGGAAAAATTCTTCTTTGGTGAAGGCGCGACCGAGATCGACAACTTCGTACCCCCTTCAAGCTAAGCGACAGGCAGTACGACTTGACGCAAGGACGCGTTAACGCTTTAATACGCACCCTTCGCGCCTGATTGGCGCAGCCCTTCTCGATGGCCAGGTAGCTCAGTTGGTAGAGCAGGGGATTGAAAATCCCCGTGTCGGCGGTTCGATTCCGTCCCTGGCCACCACTTTAATTTCCTTTAATAGTGTTACTGACCGCTTATCAGGACAGGGCTTTTTAGTGCTTTTTGTTCTGTAGCCATTTCAGGAATTCTTCCGGTGGCATAGGCCGGGCCATGTGGTAGCCCTGGCCCAGGTCGCAGCCCAGCTCCCTGAGGCGGTCGTAAATTTCCTGATCCTCAATACCTTCAGCCAGAATGCTGGTCTTGAATTCTCGGGCCATCTGGATGATGGCCAGGACTATACGTTCATCCTGTTCCTGTTCAGCCATATTCTGGATAAAGCTGCGATCGATCTTGATCTCATCAACAGGCAGGCGGCTCAGGTAGGACAGGGAAGAGTAGCCGGTACCAAAATCATCGATAGATATACGAATACCTTTTTCACGCAGGTTTTGCAGGGTGTTGCCGACTTTCTCCAGGTTATCCATCAGTTCACTTTCGGTGATTTCCAGTATCAGCCTGTCGCCCGGGGCGTTCCATAATTCCAGTGTATTGAGTATGACTTCCTCGAAACTGGACTCCCTGAAATTGCGGCTGGCGATATTCACTGAAACCGATATGCTGAAGCCGGCGTCGAACCAGTCTTTCTGTTCACGCAGCGCGCGATGCAGCGCCCAGTGGGTGACCTGATGAATCAGGTCGGTCTGCTCGATAATCGGGATAAACAGACCTGGAGAAACCAGTCCTCGCTTGGGGTGTTGCCAGCGTATCAGTGCCTCGACGCCATCGGTCCTGCCGGTATTGAGGTCTACCTGGGGCTGGTAATAAAGCAGTAACTCATCGTTATTGATGGCGTGCCTGAATTCATCTTCTACGTTCCAGCGAGATTCAGACTCGGCACTGACTGGTTCGCTGATACGGTAGTGGGCGTCACTTTCCCTGGCCTGTGCCAGGGCATATTCGGCAGCATTAATGAGTTCAACCGGGCTAAAAGAGGTGTCAGGATAAAGTGCTGCACCAATAATAGCCGGGTTTTTTACGGTCTTGCCATCCAGCTCATATTCTCTTTCGAGTTCTCGAATCAGTTTATTAATGGCGAGCTTTAGATGACCAAGATTTCGGATACGCGGTAAACAGAGTAAGAATTCACAATTGCCCAGTCCCTGCATATGATCACCGGGGCGCAGGATGTCCTGGATACTCTGATGTATTGAGCGGGAGACATCTTCCATGAAGGCCCGGCCGTAATTGCCGCGCAGTTTGCGCAGGCCAGTGATTTTGATGGAGAGAACAGCTGCCTTTTCTTCGGGCCCAAGGCGTCCGATTGTTTCTATCAGGGTATCCTGGAAGGCTTGTTCCTGTCGGCCCCGCCACTCTATGGGATGGATGTCCACAGACCTCGTCCTTAAAGGAAAAACTCGGCCGGGTCGATGTCGTAAGAGCCCTTGGGCAGGCTTTTTGCGATCTTGAGTTCCTGCTGATCCTGGCCACGCTTCTCCCTGCGCAGGTCGACCTCTTCAAACTCGTCCATGAACTCCTTTTCTCGATTGAGCAGGATGGTGACTACCGGACGCATGCGTGCCTCGCGATGCTGGGAAGTAACCACACCTACGCGCCCATCAGAAAGTTCAACAATAGTCCCCATGGTGTATATACCGATGACCTGGATAAATTGTTCAACCAGGGCTGCCTGGAAGGCTCCGTCACGCCATTCATAAAGTTCTCTTGCTGCCTCATAGGAAGAGAGGGTGTCAGCATAGGGGCGTTTGGAGGTGATGGCATCGTAACTATCAACCAGGCCTGCAATACGGCCAAACAGGGGGATCTGATCTCCTCTGAGGCCTTTCGGGTAGCCTGATCCATCATGACGCTCATGATGGGTTGCGACCATGTCGAGGACGTCCTGCGAGGCGCCAGGCGTCTGTGAGATGGCTTCCAGGCTGGTCTCCACATGTTGATGAATAACATGCATCTCCGCTTTGGAAAGCTTCCTTGGGGCATTTAGCAATTCGGTGGGCAATTTAGCCCTGCCAACATCAAATAATAAGGCGCCCAGCGCGAGATCCCTGATCATGAGACGGGGCAGGCCGATATGACGTCCCAGCGCCACAGCAAGTACGGAGCAGCTCATGGCGTGGTTATAGGCATATTTGTCAGAACGTTTTAACTGGGTCAGAAGCAGGAAGGCATCAGGATTACGGATAACGCTGTCGACCATGGGAGCCATGGCCTCTTTGACGCGTACTATGTCGAGCTTGTTGTTATCAATGATGTCCGTATAGATCTGCTCGTAGGTCTCCTGAAGCTGATCATGGGCCTGTTTGGCACTCTCCAGTTCTTCCTGGAAGGGGATGGTTTTTTCGTAGGGAATCTTGGGGCCGCTGTAAAGCGCGTCCTCGTCAGGTTTGAGTTCACCGGCCCTTGTGGCGGCGAAGTCATAATCCTGACTTTTTTCATCATCGACATAAACGAACTTGCAGTGCTGGGTAATCTTGTCGATGACCTTGTCGTTCTCAATGATAAAGCCCTGGTACATGAAGGGGGTTTCGAGCCACGGGCGATCCAGTTCACTGACAAACATGCCAGGTAACAGGTCACCAACGAATACCTTCTTCTTGGACATATATTAGAAATTATTAGTTATCGGGCAGATTATTAATCATACGGTAAATACATAGTATTTGTGTAGGGAGGATTTCCTGAAACAGCCGTTGTCAGGCAAAGAGGAGGGTTTCTTGTATGATTCTGGTTAAAACACATGTTTTGACTGGCCCTGATGGAGGCGTGGTATTCCCAGGCAAGTGCAGAAGATGGGAGTACCGTAAATGCGCTGGCCATTGCCCTGCGCGGCGAAGTGCATCCGAGTAGGGCCTCGGTACTTCCTTTGCCGTGCTGTGAAAATACTGAGTTTATTCGAGCCAGTATTTAGGATGATTCAGGGTATCACAGCAGGTTACCTGGCCCTGAGTCGACTCAAGCAGGCCAGGCCTTAAGGCCTGTATCATCCAGGCATCCGAGACCTTTTCCGGAATAGGATAGGGTGCAATCAGGTCATACGGCATAGCGGGTTCGAAACCATGGCGCGTGTAGTACTCCGGATAACCCAGAACGAACACCAGGTCAGTCCCCTGCTCGCGTAATATTTCCAGACCGGTTTCTATCAGCTTACCGCCTATGCCCTGCTTCTGTGACTCCGGTATGACAGCCAGGGGTGCAAGGATAGAGGCAGTAACTTCTGGCTGAAGGTTTCTGATTGTTACACGGGTAAAAAGGATATGTCCCACGGTCTTGTCATCGATGCAGGCAATCAGGGATAGCACAGGTGCTGCACTGGGATCATCCATAAGCTGTTTTACCAGTTCGGCCTCTTCTTCACCGCCAAAGGCGGCGCGTTCCACGGCCAGTACATCCTGAAGATCTGAATCTGTTGCTTCGCGTATCTGCATTTTGTTGGGCATATTCTGGTTTGTTCGGATTCAGTGAGGCTGGAGCCTGCGGGCTGGTATCAATCTGCAGTGTAAAGATATCGGGTCTGGCGTAATGCCCTGCTACATCCAGGTCTCTGCGTGCAACGCCTGCCATCGAGGTGTCGATGTCTGCATAAAGAATACCTTTTTCCTGATGCATGGGGCCAGCGACGATATCACCCCTTGGTGCAATGACTACGGAGTCGCCTGGATTGATCCATTTTTCTGTGTCGGGATAAAGTTGATCCCTGTCAGGGAAGTCCTCAGGGATGTCGCTATGCTCAATGACGACACCACTCCCCACCACCCAGCATCGGCCTTCACGGGCAATATGCTGCAGGGTGCCTGTCCATCCATCACCACTGTCATAGGTGGGGGCGATATAAATATCGATACCCTGTGTATAAAACGTATACCGCGAGAGGGGCATATAGTTTTCCCAGCAGATCAGGCTACCGATACGGCCTATCGGTGTATCGACAACCTTTAATCCTGTTGCATCACCAAAACCCCATACCATGCGTTCGGGATTGGTCGGCATGAGTTTCCGGTGATGGTTAATGATTTCACCTTGATGGCTAATTACAATGACCGAGTTATAGAACGTAGTGTTGCCGTCGGTACGCCCTTTTTCATTCAGACCACAGACAACCGTAACCTGGTGCGTTCTGGCGGCATCAAGCAATGGCCGCAGTTCATCGCTGTTAACCGTTACAGCGTTATTGAGTAATCGGGCATGTAGGGTTTCAGACGTGTCCCAGTCACCACCAGGCCTGAGGCGCCAGATCCAGGCGGGATAACCGGGGATAAAGGCCTCGGGAAAGACAATCAACTGCGCCCCGTTAGCAGCAGTCCCGATCAAGAAAAGCCGGGGACTCCTGTATGACAGCAAGCTTGCTCATGGAGTAGCCCCTGGATTTGCGACTGGAAGCTCAAGTATAGACGGCCCCGCCACATTCCGTGTTCCGGGGCCTTAGGGATGCACCTTCAGGGATTAAAAGTTTCTTCTGTCCAGTCGGGCCTCTTTATGCTGTTTTTTATGCTTTTTGGCCTTTTTGTCTGGCTTTTCTTTGACAGGCATAACCTTGTTGTTACGTTGCTCCTTGACGGTTGCCTGTTCCTTAACCTTCTTCGGCTTATATTTGTATCCCTGGTCCTTTATCACGGTCTTTTTGGTTTGTGTCTTGATGACGGTTTTTCCAGAACTGTTGTTGGTTTTGATTTTGGTCTTTGTCTGAACCTTGACCTTCTTCTGACCATGCGGTGTGTTTTTAATCACGGTCCTGTCTTTCTGTTTTTTGATAACCGTCTGGTTCTTGCCCGGTTTGTGTTTAACCTGGGTCTTTTCGTGGACGTTAACGTGTTTATTCTTGTTGCGTTTGTAAGAGTCCTTGATGACAGTCTTATTGTGGCCTTTATCCCTGATCACAATCTTGCGATCTGAATGCCCGCGTTTTTCCTTGTGCCTGATCTTTATAACCTGCTGATTGGGTCGATCTCGATACTGGCCATGTCTGTGTTCATGATGTTTCTCGTGAATTACTACGCGCTTATTGATGACAGGTCGTTCATGTTTATGAATCACAACCTTCTTATGAATAATCGGAGGGGCGGTTTCGCGTACGACTACAGTGGGCCTGGTAACGGTATGTTCAACATGCACGGGTTCATCAGGATAATGCATGACAACCCGGCCAGAGGTATGCGCTGCACCGTGGGTGGTCGAACAGCCAGTGGCCATTGCTGCCAGGGGGAGTATGGCAATAAGTATCAGTGCTTTCATGGTGGTGACCTTCTTATTGTGAGCGTGACTACAGCATATGAAGGGTTAACTGAACGAAAGCTGAACGAAGAAGGCATTGAAATATTGTTTCTACTCGTATTAAGTAAGAGATGGTTTTTCATCTGGCGGGGAACGGGAATTGGATATCGACTTTGAATCACCTGATGAAGCTGAGCTGGCCTATTACAAGGCCTTCAGGAACCTGAACCTTGAGGCCATGAGGCAGGTGTGGCTGGATGGTCATGAGGTTTACTGCATACACCCCGGTGGCGGGATGCTTTCGGGTTATCAGCAGGTCGTTGGCAGCTGGGCCAGAATTTTTGATGGTGCGCAGGCACCTGAAGTCACTATCAGTATTTTAAGTCGTCTGAAGGGTGATGGAATTGCCATACACCTGGTTGAAGAACAGATAGGCCAGGATGATTCTGCAGCGGTGGTTCTGGCGACTAATGTCTACCGCAAGGGCACCAGGGGATGGCGCATGGTGAGTCATCATGGCGGCCTGGCTCCTCGAGAGTCGCACGGGCAGTCACAGCAGCCGAGCGTCCACTAGCGTTAAAGGCAGTCTTCCAGTCGAGAATGAAGAATCTCGATAATATCCGGGTGGTCACCGACCAGGGGGGTTGTCATGACCCTGAGCCCGGGGAAGTCCTTTTCAACAGATGTATATATCTCATCAATATCACCGCCTTCTCCGGCATGACGGCCAGGCAGCAAAAACAGCATGGCCAGGATAATGTTCTGAGCTTCATGCTGTTGCGCGCTTTCCCGTAAGACATCCTCGAGCAGTTCGCCGTTAAAGTCGTACTCTTTGCCTTCGCGGCGTTCCATGACAGCCTGGGTCAGGCTGACCTCTTTATCCAGGTGGCTTGTCAGTTCTTCGGCCAGGTGTTTCCGTACCGCGGTGACTTCAGGAATAGGTGAGCCGTGATCAACCAGGATGACCTGGTCGGCTGTAAGCTGTGCCCGTTCTGCCGTATGAAGAATATTGTCGTAGAGAATACTGGTTAGCCTGGGTTCGCCCTGTGGTAGAGGACACAAAACATCGGCAATCCTGAGCTGAAAGTTACCGAACTCCTGCTTAAAGGTCTCGACGTGATCTGGAATGAATCGGCTGAGAGCACGGCTGGGGCCAAAGAACAGGGGAAGCACGATAAAATCGCGGTCACCATTTTCCAGGCATGAGCGAATAAAAGGCTCGAAGGTCAAAGCGGGCTCACCATCTAGTTTCTCAGCAGGGATTTTGTCGGCATGTTGCAGGGAAACAGGATGAATGGTCTGGCCAGTTCGTTCTGACAGCAGGGCCGCCAGTCGGCGCAGGTTCTGTGTGGCATTGGCGCGCCTGGAGCCGTTATCGACAAGTAATATGGTGGACATAGTTTCGCTCGGAATGTTTGAATTCTGATGCTAACAAAGCTTGCAGTATTATCAACAAAGGGGCTGCTATTCTGTGGAAATCGACATTATCAATGCATGCGATGTAGGGTATTGGCATGAATCAAAAGAGCTATACGATTAGTGGTCTGGCCAAAGAGGCGGGCATCGGCATTGAGACGATACGTTACTATCAGCGCTCTGGCCTGATTGCCACCCCCTCCAGGCCGACATCAGGCTATCGTCGATATTCGCAGGATGCAGTAGAGGAACTGCGATTCATTATGCGCGCCAAGGAACTCGGTTTTACGCTGGCAGAAATCAGGGAATTACTGACTCTGGATAGTAATGATATCGAGTCCCGTAAACTACTTGCCAGGGCCAAGCTGGACCTGATTCAGCAGAAGATTGCTGATCTGAAAACCATGGCCAGTTCTCTGGAAGCTGTGGTGCATTCCTGCCAGTCCTCGGCTGATACCTGCTCCTGTCCCTTGCGTATTTCACGCACCTGGTCTTGACTCCGTACCCAGGTACGGAGTTTAGGATTAAGTCCATCTTAATCTTATAAGGCCATATTCTATGTGCAGATTGTGCTGGACCCTGCTTGCTGTCGCCGTGCTGGCCTGCGGTGGGCTGATTTATAAGTTTGTGGTCCTCGGAAGTGTGACCACCACATCGGATGGCCGTGCAGCCATCGCATTGAACGAAGGCGAGCGTGACCTGGTTCTGGCCGAGATGCGGGCTTTTCTGATCAGTGTGCAACAGATCAACCGCGGTGTTTCCGAGAACGACGTGGCCCTGGTGGCTGAGTATGCACGCAAGGCTGGTCGGGCTGCCCAGGCCAACGTTCCCGCCACCCTGATGGCCAGGCTGCCCCTGGGTTTTAAGACCATGGGGCTGGATACGCACCAGGCATTTGATCAGCTGGCCATGGATGCCGAGGAGTTTGGTGATCGTGACCAGGTGCTGTCTTCCCTGACCACGTTAATGAACAACTGCGTAGCCTGCCACGCGGCCTATCGTATCGAGGTAGAGCGGGGCCGGTAATCAAAGGAGTTGAAGTAGTGCTTTCACTGGACGACCTGGACGGGAAAAAAAGGAAAATCTGGCCGGTACTCAGGCTGGGCTTTCGCCCATTCTTCCTGCTGGGCTCACTGTATGCTGTGGTCGCTATGCTTGCCTGGGTAGGCGTCTATCGCGGCTGGTGGATGATGCCGTTCGAACAGCTACCCCCGATGACCTGGCATGCCCACGAGATGATCTATGGTTATGCCCTGGCGGTGGTGGCAGGGTTTCTGCTCACTGCGGTAAAAAACTGGACAGGTATCCAGACGGCGTATGGCTGGCGGCTCGCGTTACTGGCTCTGTTCTGGGTCTGTGCACGAATTGGTGCCCTGGTCGATACGCCGATATCTCAGTGGTTACTGCTTGCCGGTGATATGGCCTTTGTTTTCATGCTTTGTTTTGAAATAGCCTGGCCGATACTTCGTGCCCGCAAGTGGGAGCAGATCGGCATCCTGGCCAAGGTGATATTACTGGGGCTTTCCAGCGCCCTTTTTTATGCGGGGTTGTTGGGTTGGCATGAGCAGGCCCTGTACTGGGGGCTTTATTCAGGCCTGTACCTGATTATTGGTCTGATTATCACCATGGGTCGGAGGGTGATTCCCTTCTTCATTGAGCGTGGTGTCGATAGCAAGGTAGAGCTGATGAACCTGCGCTTTATCGACCTCGCCGCCATACCTGTTTTTCTACTTTTCTATGTGCTTGAGGTGTTCACTCCATTCCAGGCCCTGGCCTCTATCATGGCTCTGGTGCTGTGCCTGTTCTACCTGGTCAGACTAAGACTCTGGCATCACCCCGATATCTGGAAGAAGCCCCTGTTATGGAGCCTGTACCTGAGCCAGGTATTTATCACGATAGGGCTCCTGATGCTGGGCTTACGATTGATTGTTGATGTGCCCAGCTTTCTGGCCATTCATGCATTTGCCTATGGCGGTATCGGACTGGTTACCCTGGGTATGATGGCGCGGGTATCCTGGGGGCATAGTGGTCGGGATGTGTTTAATCCCCCAGCACTGCTTAACTGGGTATTCGCACTATTATTTATCGGAGCGATGGTTCGCGTATTCCTGCCACTTGTCATCGGGCATTACGCCATACTGGTGTTGATAGCTCAGGTTTTCTGGATTGCATCGTTTGGTCTGTTCCTGTGGCTTTATATGCCGGTGTTTATCAAGCCGCGTATTGATGGACGATTTGGCTAAACTGGGTGCAAGTAAACAGTTTGAGTGGACATAAATAGTTATGGCTAAGCAGATACCAGCATGGAAGAAATTTATCGGGATTGATGACAGCCAGATCAGTCACAAGGAGCGCCTGATATCGTCTCTGGGTGCTTTTTTAGGCATAGGCGGCATACTGCTGGTCACAACTCATTACGTGCATTCAGGTCATGCGGCCCTGCTGGTAGCTTCCATGGGGGCCAGTGCGGTGCTGCTCTTTGCTGTACCCCATGGCACCCTGTCTCAGCCCTGGCCGGTTCTGGGTGGGCATGTTGTCTCTGCTGTCATTGGAGTGAGTGTCGCAAGCATTGTTTCTAATGAGGTTCTGGCAGCGTCACTGGCGGTTGGTGTTGCAGTCGGGGCCATGCATTACCTGCGCTGCATACATCCTCCTGGCGGCGCTACAGCCGTTTCTGCGGTAATAGGTGGGGCAGAGGTGCATGATCTGGGTTTCCAGTTTGTCGTGACGCCAGTGTTTCTCAACGCCATGCTAATCCTGTTAATTGCCGTGTTATTTAACTTTGTATTCGAATGGCGTCGTTATCCTGCCTACCTTCAACAACTGCACAGGAAGGATGGTAAGGAAAAGGCCGGGGACGAGATCGGTGGTATCTCTCACGAGGATTTTGTTTACGCCCTAAGTGAGATGGATTCGTTTATTGATATCTCCGAGGGTGACCTGTTGCAGATTTATGAATTGGCCACGGGAGCATCGGCTAAGCGGCACCTGCGTCCTGAGCAGATCCAGTTAGGTCATTACTACAGCAATGGAAAATACGGTGATGACTGGTCGGTTCGGCATGTTGTCGATGAATCCGATGAGCGTGAGGAGACACTCATCTACAAAGTAGTGGCAGGGCCAGGCAGGAGAACCTCGGGTGTGTGTAGCAAAGAAGAGTTTGCAGGTTGGGCCCGCTATGAAGTCTATCGAGACGAGGAAAACTGGCGACGTCTCAGCCTCTATGAAGAATAAGAAGGCTTTGTCACCAATCATCTTGTTAGTTGACAGAAAATTGATCTCTCTTAAGGCTCTTGCTTATTGACTAGTATTAGACTTATCTAAGATCGTCGCGTCAGAGCTTGCTGATTGTTCTAACAGGGGAGTGAAGGTTATGAACAGGTCGCGTTACTTAAAAATGGCTTCAGGGTTGTTGCTGGCATTTGTGTTGTCTTCTGGCTCTGTTTTCGCCGGAGATGAGTGCCCCGCTGATATCAAGGCTGTATCAGCCGCAAATCCCAAAATACCCGTTCTGGAACTGGAGCTAAGGCTTAAGCCCCTGACGCGTTGCGAATTACAGTCCGAATCTGAGGCCTGGTTGTTACTGCTAAAAGACAAGGTTACGGAGATCAGTAATGCTGAGATCGCTATTCAGTATAAAAAGGAAGAGCTGAAAAAAACCAAAGAGGCAGAAAAGGCCCTCGAAGAGGTTAAGGAAGTAGAAGCGACGACTGACCAGGCAGAAAAGAAAGAAGTTGCAGACGAAGCGAAGGCCGCTGTCAGAGAAGTGCAGGAAGCAGAAGAGAAAGTCTCAAAGGAAAAGGCGGTTCAGGAAGCCATAGAAGTGGCACGTGATAAGGCCGAGCTGGAGGGTGAAGCAGAAAGCCTGGCAGGTGACGATGCTAAGGCCAAATCTGGTATTAAGAAGGCCCTTCTAGGTCATGTCACTGATTTAACAGCAGAGCGGACCGCATTGATAGACCGGTTCAATGTTGTGCTGGAAGAGTTAAAGGCCAAGGGCGGAGAACCAGAAGAATACGAAACCTATATCAAGGCGGTATCTGGGTTAAAGGTAGATGTCACAGATGCAAGTGCTACCTGGACGACCATAACTGGATGGTTGCTGTCTCCTGAAGGTGGATTGCGTTGGGCTATAAATATTGTCCAGTTTATCTTATTGATTGCAGTGTTTTATGTTCTTTCTATCGTGGCGGGCAAGGCTACTGAAAAAGCGCTCGCGCGTTCTAAAAACTTTTCCGCACTTCTGCGAGAATTTATGGTTTTAGGCACGCGCCGTTTAGTCTTGTTTATTGGTTTCTTTGTAGGCTTGTCGGCCCTGGAGATCAATGTTGGCCCTGTGCTTGCCGTTATTGGTGCAGCAGGCTTTGTTATTGCCTTTGCCCTTCAGAATTCACTGAGTAACTTTGCCAGCGGTATTCTCATGTTGGTCTATCGACCCTTCGATATTGGCGAGGTTGTGGATGTTGCTGGTGTTATTGGCAAGGTCGAGCATATGAACTTGTTATCCACGCATTTAAGAACGTTTGATAACAAACTAGTTATTGTTCCAAATAATTCGGTATGGGGTGATGTCATTACGAACGTTACTGGCATCACGGAGCGGCGTATCGATATGATTTTTGGTATTGGATATGAAGATGACATCGATAAGGCGCAGGGTATCCTGGAAAAGATCGTAAACGAGCATAAGCTCGTGCTTAAGGACCCTGAGCCTGTGGTTAAATTGCATGAACTGGCGGACTCATCAGTCAACTTTATTTGTCGTCCATGGGTTAGGCCTGATGATTACTGGACCGTGTACTGGGATATCACTCGTGCGGTGAAACAGACTTTTGATGCCGAGGGTGTGTCCATTCCATTCCCCCAGAGAGATGTACATATCTATCAGGAAATATCTAAGTAAGGTATTGTCAGTATTTTTCAGAGGAGGAGTGGCTTGTGAAGTTGAATCACATATTTATTGGACTCACGGGTATTTTTATCACGGCTATTAGCCAGGCTGCGGATGTTGTCAGTGATAAGAGTATAGGTATGGAACTGGCACGTGACATTGCCACAGAAACTATTCTGGCGTGTCGAGAGGATGGCTACCATATCAGTGCAGTCGTTGTAGACCGATATGGACTTTTACGTGCAGCCCTGCGCGATGATGCTGCCGCGCGCTTTACCCTGGAGATTGCTGAACGAAAAGCCAACATGACTGTTATGGCCTGGACTGATAGCGGTCAGTTTAAAGCAGCAAGAGAAGACATACGCCAGGAGCTCAATCACATTGATGGACTTATCGTGATGGATGGCGGTATTAAGATTGTGTCTGGCGGATATAACCTGGGCGCGGTTGGTGTGAGTGGTGCGCCTGGTGGTGAGAAAGATGCAGCCTGCGCCATTAAAGCCCTGGAAAAGTTAAACGAACGAATTGAGTTCGCTATCGAATAAACAAAGATAGCCGGGAGTCATATTATGATTCCCGGCTCATTTGTGCCTGTAAATTAACATGCCCAGTCGAAACCGCATCAAAAGCCTGATATTGATTTCCTTGCGAGCTTGAGTCATGAGTGCGATCTAAGAAATTTTAAATAGTCACTGGCGTGACAAAATCATCTGGTTTCACAGCCAGGACAGAGGTTTGAGTCGACTGCAGCACATCCTCGGCAGTGTTGCCAATGATAATGCCAGGCAAACTGTTTTTGCCTACTGTCCCCATCACGATGAGATCTGCATTGAGGTTTCTGGACAAGGTGCTGATTGCCTTTGCTGGAATGTCCTTGATCAGGTGTGCCTGGTAGCTGTCTTCATCAATTGGATAAGCGTTTAACATGTTGTTCAGGGCCTTCCTGTGACGCTCTTCTTTTGAAGATTTCAAAATACGAAGTTCAGTGGCAGAGATTAGCGAACGACCTGTGGTCAGAAACTTTTCCTCTTCGATGTTCCAGGCATGCACGACGTGAAGCTGCGCTGACTCTCGTTCGGCAAGTGACGTGGCAAGATCCATGATCAGTTTGTTCAGGTCGGCGTTCTCCGGGTTGTCGGGATCAACCGCAGCAATAATGTTCTTGTAATGACCGGTTTCATGAATACGGTTGATCCATATTGGGCAGGGGCATTTCCTGAACAGGTGCATATCGAAGCTGCCAAACAGGTATTCCCTAAGTATTTCGGTCGAATTCGCCTCCTTGATAAGAAGGTCGAAGCCCTCTTTCTGAACTGATCGAATGAGTTCGATGAGCGGTGTGCCACTGGTAACAATAATGTCGATGCTTAGATCATCAGTCTGATAAGGCTTAAGCAGGTTTTCGATTTCATCCCTGCGCTTCTGGATCAGCAGGCGATTAAGATCTATGTCGTGACGTTTCTTAACTTCATCGGCAAGTTCTGCATTGGGGATGACGTCCATGACTGTGAGTCTGGCCTGGTTGGATTTTGCTAGTCGTAGCGCACGACTGAAGGCGTTGTCTCCTAACGAGCTATCATCGGTATAAAACAGGATGTTCTTAAATCGCTTCATTGCTAGCTACAAACGTATGTCATCAATTACTCTTGAGATAACCGCCTGTTCTTAATTGCTACTGAACTAGCCAAAGCGTGGTGAATAAGGCAATGGCTAAAACCATGAAAAGAATGCCGCTGATCTGCCAGGCAGCCAGAGACTTTTCTACGTTACGTATGATGATGGACTGCTCGTCTTGCAGTTGGTTCGTATTTTCAGGCTTATCACGTTTTAATGATGCTTCAAGATGTCTGAGCCGAGACTTTGTCGATTGGTTTATCAGGCGATATAGATAGTCAAATAAAGCGATTATGTCACCCGGTGGTATACGCCCAGGCAAAGTGCGTATGAAGTCTGGTGAAAATCGTAATATGACGATGGCTATGGCCATTGCGAACAATACAGGCCAGCCATCAATAAATGAGGGAAAGTCATACGAAAGCACAAAAGGTAAGAGCAGGACTAACGTGGCCAGCATTACCCAGGGCAGGGCAATCCTGTTAGATGACGATGTCTGGGCGGCCTGGCCTGAATGAATCAGGGACAGGAAGCGCATCATCATCAGGGTGGTTCCAGTCGTTGCTACCACCAGCAGGGCTGGTATGAACGATGGCCAGTACCCGTCAAAGCCTTCAATGACAGGTTTAATAAGTGATTTATGCATGGCGCCAGCAGTCAAGGGTGCGCCCATCATGATGAGAGAGAGTAGTATCAGTACCCCGAATACCCACCTGCTGGATATCACATTGATGATGCCCACCCCGAGGAACAGGGCTCCCTTCGTCAGCCCATGGTAGGCAGCGAAGAATACGACGGCTATGACTACATAGTCAGAAAGTTCGGGTTGCATCATGCCTAGTCCGAGCAGAATACCCATAAGGCCCATTTTGCTGATGCTGGAATAGGCGAGGATCGTCTTTGGATTTGTTTGTAGTAAACCAATAACAATGGCATAGACAGTGGCCAGGGCGCCAAGAATGACAAGCAGCATACCCCAGTCCCAGAACATCACCTCGCCCAGGGGCAGGTATCTGATCCAGCCAAGCAGGGCTACTTTGCTCATCGCTCCACTGAGTACCGCTGCCGCTGGTGCTGGAGCCGCTGTATAGGATAGTGGCAGCCACATGTGCAGGAACAGGAAACCTGCCTTGATACCAAGGCCCAGTAACAGCAATGCAATAGCCCAGCTACTGACTCCGGCAATCTGTCCGGCTGTTGGTGCAAGGTCCTGTGTATGCATGAAAATCAGCATGAATGCTGTTAAAAGCGAGACCTCCGCAAGCAGTGTCATGACAAGATAAATGCGGCCTGCCCGAAGTGCTTCAGGATCCCTGTTGTAGATAACAAGACCGTAAGCGGCAAACCCCATCAGGGAAAAGCCAAGATAGAAGTTCACCATGTCCTGCCCAAGAATGAGCCAGAAATTTCCTGACATGGCTAGCAGGAAAAAAACACCAAAGCGTCTGAAGCCCGGCTTGTCTCGCATGGTCAGTTCGGACTGGGCGCCGGCAACAAACCAGATTATCGCAGAGAACATCAGGAAGACCCGGTCAGCCGCATCAAGGCCAAACTGAGAGCCGAGCAAGAGCCATGGCAATTCAATATCCGTACCGGACGGCACAAGGATTGCGGTGGTGAGTGCCGGTAAGGCAGCAATCGGAAGAAGCCCCTGTAAACGCGTGAACAGCAACGCTATAAGGGCCAGCGGGAATAGCCATGCTGCAACCAGGAGGAGTTCACTCATTGTCCATACTCCCTGAATGCGATGAGCTGAGACCACTCCAGCGGACTATAGGGTGCGGCGGCAAAAAGGCCTACGGCCAGCGCCAGGATCGCCGTGATAAGCGGTGGCCATAACAGGGATCCATGAGTTTCCAGAGTGCGGGCGGGTATCATTTCATCAGGCCATTTATCCTCGCTGTCTTTGAACCAGGCACGATAAAGAATGGGTAGAAAATACGCCGCATTAAGCAGGCTGCTCAATAACAGCACAGGCAGAATCCACTGTCCGATACCGGCATCAAGTGCGCCCAGCCCCAGGTACCACTTGGTGATAAATCCGGCGACCGGGGGAACGCCAATCATACCCAGTGCACCGACAGTGAATGCCAGGGTTGTTCCCGGCATGCGTTTACCAACGCCATTCATTTCGCTGACCTTGTGGATACCCAGGGTTTCGGCATAATTTCCTGCGGCGAAAAACAGGGTGATCTTCATGATGCCCTGGTGGACCAGGTGAACCACGCCGCCAATGGATGCGATGGGGCCGAGTATCGTGGCTCCCAGGGCAATATAGGAAACCTGGCTGACGGTAGAGTAGGCGAGTCTTCCCTTGAGGTTGTCCTGGGACAGTGCGCGTACTGAACCATAAATGATGGTAATAGAGGCCGCGATGCCCAGGGCGATCAAAAGCCCAAGCTCGTGCGCAAACTCAACCCCGTAGACATCGTAGATCACGCGCACAATGCCAAAGGCTCCGGCCTTGACCACCGCGACGGCATGCAATAGTGCGCTGACCGGTGCAGGCGCTACCATCGCCTTAGGCAACCAGCCATGCAAAGGTACGATCGCTGCTTTAACCCCGAGACCTATCATCAGCAGCAGGAAGATGATCTTGAGCTGCGGGTAAAGCGCAGGATCTACGGCACTAAGAATGCCCCCCTGTACAAAGGCCACCGTTCCAACCAGAGACTTGAGCCAGATGATGCCGAACAGCAACACGACTCCTCCAGCCAGGGTGTAAGCGAGGTAAATGCGGGCACCCCTGATCGCCTCGGGTGTGCCTCTATGCGCCACCAGCGGATAGGTCACCAGGGTCAGGACCTCGTAGAAAATCAGGAATGTAAACAGGTTGCCTGCCAGGGCCAGGCCTACAGTTGCTGTCACACAAAGGCTGAAGAATCCGAAAAAACGGCTCCTGTGTGGTGAGTTTTCAAGATAGCCAATGGCATAGACCGTGGTGACCAACCAAAGCACAGTCGACAGGGTCACAAACAGGACGGAAAGCGCATCGGCATGCAGCCGAAACTCCAGCCCGGGCGCGATCAGGAACTGTGTTTCGTAAACGCGTTCATGAAACACGCCCCAGATCATCACACCGACGAGCAGCAATTTCAGGAATGCACCCAGCAGGTTTAGGGTGGTGCGGGTACGATGACTACCTTCCCTGAGGAAAAAGATCAGCAGGCCCGGTACTAGCGAACTCATGACAATGAATACGGGCAGCCAGTTATCAAAATGCATCATCCGGCCCTCCCTGATATCACAGTGTACTCAAGAAACGGCCAGACAGGGCTGGAAGCAAGACCCAGCACCAGGGTCGCGATCAGGGCGAGTGCCATGGCCGGGATCTCCTGCATACCATTGCTCAACACACGGCCTGGATAGGGTGCCTGGCCGAAGGCCTTGCCCAGCACTCTGAACACATAGGCCGAAGCCAGCAGGGATCCTGCCAGCACGACCAGGGCGAGTAACCAGTGTTGGAGATACAGGGCGCCCTCAATCAGTTGCCATTTACCAAGAAAGGCTCCGCTGATGGGCAGACCAATCAGTGAAATACCGGCTAATGCGAGGGTAAAGGTTGTTATGGGCATGGCCTGCGCGGAGCCAGCCAATTCGTCGATCCGGTCATGCCCCTGGCGATGTTGGATCACGCCCGTGGACAGGAAGAAGGCACTCTTGGCAAAGCCATGTGCGAGTGCCATGAGCATGAGACCGGTGATGGTTTCCTGCCTTTGCATGCCCTCCGGCATTTCCATTATCAGGGCCAGGAAAATAAACAGGTAACCGATCTGCGCCACTGTTGAATAGGCTGCGAGTACCTTGAGTCGCTCTGCCTGGAGTGCGCTCCAGGATCCCCACAGGACTGCGGCGGCACCCAGCAGTCCGATCAGGCTACTGGTCCAGCCGGACAGGCTGACCCCGAATAAATCCAGCCAGAGACGCAATACCAGGTAAAAGGCTGCCTTGACCACCAGCGCGGACAGCGCAGCGCTGACCGGGGCAGGCGCATTGGCATGGGCAGGAGGCAGCCAGAAGTGCATTGGAAACAGGGCGGACTTGATCAAAAGCCCCGCGGTCATCATGGCCGCGGCCGCCCAGCTCGTTGCGCCAGGTTGTATGCGTGTGGCCAGGGTGGCAAGGTCCAGCGTGCCGTATCCGCTATAAAGCAGGGCAACCCCGGCAAGAAAGGCCAGTGATCCCAGCAGGCCCAGCACCAGATAACGTATGGCGGCTTCAACCGCGGGCCTTTTGCCATCCAGTGCAGTCAGGGCAACGGCCGCAATACCCAGTAGCTCCAGGGTGACATAGATATTAAACAGGTCTGTCGCCAGCAGCATGGCAGCGAGCGCGGACAGCAACAGCATCCACAGAGGCCAGTAGTGTTTGCCAAGATTGCTGTGCCTGAAATAACTAATGGCATAAATACTGACGCAGAGGGCTATCAGAGCCGTCATCAGGAGCAGCAGGCTGCTCACCCCATCGGCATATAGCGAGATACCCAGGCCGGCACTCCAGCCGCCGATCAGGTAATCCTGCGGCCCCTGGCTGGCCACCAGTGTTAACAATACCAGGCTGGCGATTACCATCGCCGTGGCGGAAACAATGCCAGTGAGCCCGGCGAAGCGTGGAAACGTGACAGCAAGCAGGCCGCCCAGCAGCGGTATCAGGATTGCCCAGACCATTGCGTCAGTCATTGTCTGCAGACCTGTTTAAGCGTCTTGCCAGGGCAATTGCGAGCGCAGTGGCACTAAATGCCACAACAATCCCCGTCAGTACCAGGGCGTGCGGAACGGGATCAGCGGCCTGTTCGGCACCCTTGTAGGCTGTTGCAATGAAGACCAGGAAGATGCCGGCACCGGCCACGTTGATTGCCAGTACCCTGCGTAAAAACGTGACCCGCGAGAGTGCCACGCGTAACGCAAAGGTAAACAGCAGGATGCCTGCCAGTCCATAGATCAATGGCACACTTAGCATGATGGCTTCTCCTGGTGTTCCGGTTCCCCGCTTTCACCAGCAAGAAATGCCATGATCAGGATCGTTGCAATACTCAGGGTGGCCGCTGTCTCGATAACTAGAATCAGGCTGCCCGACCAGGTAACCGGATAGTCCAGGAATCCACGTCCCAGTACCATCAGTCCCAGGCCGGTCATCGCAAAGACCAGTACACCGATAATCATCATTGCCCTGCGAATGAGCAGCCTGGCCGGAAGCCCGGCGGCGGGGTAACCCGATAGCCTTAGAAGAACGCCGGCTGCCGCGAGCACTGCACCAGCCTGAAACGCACCACCTGGAGCATGGGCACCGACCCAGAGCAGGTAGGCACTCATCAGGATCAGGACGGGAACCAGCCATACGGTCAAACCTGAAAGCACGGGACCGGCCTTGAGGTAAGGCTGCCTGGTGATGTTGAGGGATCGAATGCCGAGTATCGCTGCAAGAAGTACAGCCAGTTCCAGGAAGGTGTCGTAGGCACGGAAATTCAGCAGAACCGCGGTGACAGGATTGCTGACGCCGCTCTGATCCAGCTGCGCAAAGACATCATAAGCCAGTCCCGGGTGCTGCCTGTTGAGGAGGGCGTCGATCAGGCCCCAGCCCAGTATCAGGGTCAGGATAATCGTTACCAGCATCAGTAGATAAGCATAGAACCTGTTTCCTGGTTCCTGAACAGATGTCTCGGCAGGCGCAGATTCTTCATCACGCAAGGCAGCCAGCAGCAGGGCGCCGGTCAGCCCCGTGCCGATCGCGGCTTCAGCCAGGGCGATGTCAGGTGCCTTGAGTCGGGCCCAGATCAGAGAGAGCACCAGGCCAAAGGCAATAAACAATGCGATTCCCTTACGCAGGTTCGAGGTCGATAATGCAGACCAGCCCAGTGCCAGCAGGGCAGTCAGCAGTAATACATCGAACAGGTCCCAGATCAGGGTTTCCATAGGCCCCGTTCCCTGCGCCTGGCACGTTGGGCAATCAGATGGGCGCTGGCTGCGCTGGAAGCAAGCACTAGCAACCAGACGAGTATCAGCTTGAGTGAAGTGAGCAGGTCGCCCGAAATAATAATGATGCCGAGTACCATCATGCCAAGGCCAACATTGTCGGCCTTGGTCAGGGCATGCAGGCGGGAATACAGATCAGGCAGTCTCAGCAGGCCTATGGAGCCAGCAAGGAAAAACATCAGGCCGACTGTGATCAGGGCTATGGCAAAAAGCTCAGTCATCCATTTTCTCCGTAGCTTCTCTTCGTGTCAGTGCAACGACCGAGATGGCAGCCAGCATGGCCAGTACCAGGGCGATATCTATACTCGCAGGCATGTTGAGCAACAGGCCAAGAATCAGCAGAATGCCGACACCTGTTGTGCCCATGAGTTGTACAGACATGATGCGGTCTTCAAGCGTTGGCCCACGGAATATACGTATCAGCCCGATGCAAAGGCTCAGGATCAGAACGATTAATGCGAGCGTCAGGAAGAGGGTCATGGGTATTTACCCCCGGACCAGGAACAGTTGGCTGATGGCTTCCTGTAATCGAGACAGTCCAGCCTCCGGATCTATGTCTTCACTGAGCAGGTGAATCTCGATGCAGTCCTCGTGTATATCTGCCGTCAGGGTGCCCGGGAGCAGGTTGACG
>CAZXNH010000010.1:36425-76983 GCA_964641615.1 uncultured Ectothiorhodospiraceae bacterium
GTATCAGCCCGATGCAAAGGCTCAGGATCAGAATGATTAATGCGAGTGTCAGGAAGAACGTCATCAGCCCTGACCCCGTACCAGGAAAAGTCGACTGACAGCTTTCTCTAGCCTGGACAGTCCGGTCTCCGGATCTATGTCTTCACTGATCAGGTGAATCTCGATGCAGTCCTCCAGGATATCTGCCGTCAGGGTGCCCGGGAGCAGGTTGACGCAATTGACGAAAAATAGCCGCTGCAGGCCATCTTCCAGTTTTAACTGATAGCGGTAAAAACCTGGTTTGATGTTAAGCCTGGGGTGCAGGGTGCGGGAAGCAACATCAATACCGCCACGCAGGGATTCAATAAGAAAGAAGGGGATGAATCTGAGCAGGCCGATTATTGATAGATAATGACCTGCTTTTGGATTGAGGCGAAGAAAAGCCCAGGCGGCAAAAAGAGTCGCAGGAAGGCCGATAACCCAGGACGAGTGCTGAGCATCTGCCATCAACCACCAGAGAAATGCAAAAGTCATCAGTATCGTCATTAGACGCATGACGATATTTATCCTGGTCATTTGGCCATGGGCATGATTCAAAGCTACCGCTCCAATTATGGAGAGTTAAGTATTCATCCAACGGGTTATCAAGGCAAATACACATTTGAAAAGTAAGTTCGGACTACCCCGGTTAATGTGTTGTTATCTGGATACGTGTCATGCCTTCCATGAACCGTGCACTAACAGGGGCAGTCCGAAACGTTTCGCTACTAAGCAGCATTTTTTACACCGCAGCTACGGTTGGCCGGTACCGCGATATCCATCAGTTTTGGGTCATCCAGGACCAGGGCGTTCATCTGGTCGATATAGGCCTGCCGACCTTTCACCTGGAGCCTGGGGTTAAACTGCTTTTCTTCGCCGATGGTGCTCACCGTCATGCCATTGTAGTCATGTGCCGGATACACAAAGGTCTCTTCAGGCAGCGTCAGGATCTTTTCAAAAAGACTGTCGTACTGATCGCCGGGGTCGCCATTCTGAAAGTCGGTGCGTCCGGTGCCGCGGATCAGCAGTGTATCCCCGGTAAAGATACGGTCGGGCAGCAGGAAGCTGTACGAGTCACTGGTATGTCCTGGCGTATACAGAATGTCCAGGTGCAGATTGTCCACGCATAACTTTTCGCCTTCAGTAAACCTGACGTTCACACACTCTGAACCTGTTTGTTCACCCATCGCGGTGATGCAGTCAGTGTGTTCCTGCAGGCTGCCGAGGGCAGTGACATGGTCCGCATGAATGTGGGTGTCGACGGCCATGAGCAGTTGCACGCCCAGTTCTTTTAGCAACTGAACATACTGTTCCGTGTTTTCGTAAACCGGATCGATGATCAGGGCCTCGCCACCTTTTCGTTCAGCAAGGATATAGGTGTAGGTAGATGATGTATGGTCAAACAGTTGTCTAAAGATCATGGTCATTCTCCTTTAATTGCTACTGTCTAAATAGTGACCTGTCTGGAGCAATCAGTTCCCTGGTTCCAGGGCATCATGGCGATTAGTCTTGCCATGCCGCACCAGCGGGTAATGCCAGCGACGATTAGCCCCGCACCAATAATGGGGATGGCTGCGAAGAACAGTTCATGCACGGTGAATCCAAAGAAGACCTTAAGCACCAGGAGCATCCCAATAATGATCTGCACCTGGCGTTCCAGGGACATCGCGCTGCCACAGCGCTGCATTGGCAGGCCCGCCCTGTTCCATGCCTGGGTGCCTCCTTCCAGCAGGAAAAGATTGTTAAAGCCTGCATCCTTTAGACGATCCGCAGCCTTGGTCGCCCTGACGCCACTTTGACAGGTCAGGAACAGGGGCTGTTCATGTCCCAGACGTGTATCTCCGAGTAGGTCAGGTAGTTTGTCTGGGTGCAGCTCATCGAGTGGAATAGAAATCGCGCCTGCTGCATGCCCGGAACGATATTCGGCAGGGGTGCGCACATCGATCAGGGTTGCTGCTTCCTCCCGGTTCAACAGGGAAACCAGGGACTGTGGACTGATTGTATTGATGCCATTCATATACTTCTCCTTGTGCATGTAAAGGCTTGTTTACATCCTTAGTAAGTAAGGTATGGCAACCTGAAGATAAATAAAATACGTATTATTAATTTAAAGTATTCGAAAAATACGAAGTATTAAACTTGCAGGTAAAGACTGTGTCTAGAGATCAACAGGACTACTATATTCGGATAGCGTTTTTGCTGGCGCTTAATAGACTGAATAATTATCGAAGGTAAAGCATTTATGATGAAGTCATGTTTATTTAAAGGTTTTTTCTTCAGTCTCGGACTTTTATTCTTTGTTTTCTCATCAAATACTATTTATGCGATGGGTGGAGATCAGCAGGAAGTGGCAGCATTGCTTGCTGAAGACGAGGCGCCGGATGGTGTGGTATTTGAGTTGATTGGTAATGAAGGTGATTACCTGCTGAATGCGCTTAATAAGGTGAAAACCTATAAAGGGCAATTGCAAAAGAAATTCCCTGGTCTGGACATTGCCGTGGTTTCACATGGTTCAGAACAGTTTAATCTGACCAGTGATAATCAGAATAAGGCGCAAGAAGCGCATGCCCATGTGCAACAGCTTGTGGCTGCCGATGTGCCAGTGCATGTTTGCGAGACACATGCCAGCTGGCGTGGTGTAACTCCTGAGGACTTTCCTGAGTATATTACCGTATCTACAACAGGGCCTGCACAGATAAATCAGTATGAGGAGCTGGGTTATACCCTGGTGGTGATCGAATAGAATTAACGGCAGCGCCAGGTTTGACCACAGGGCATATCGTATTGAGGAGCGTGGCTGAGATGGTATGTACCCTTTTAATTCAGAGACTATAAGACGATGGTAAAAAAGATTGTGGCGATCGCCGCATCCCTGGCGGCCGTGGTTGGGCTGGGCTACCTGTTGACAACAGTGATCGGAAAACCCGTTAGCACCGATCTTTCTGTTATTGGTAAGGGGAAGCCAGTTCTGGTTCTGGTGTATCAGAACCATTCACCTACAGGCGGAGAAGCACTCAATCGCCTTAACCAGGTCAGGAACGATTACGAATCGCAGTATGATTTTGTAGTGGCGGATTTGGGCGTTCCACAGGGGAGTGCATTTGCCAGTCGTTATCGGATGGTCGATGGTCAGGCGATGTTCCTGAACCAGGATGGTGAACCATTGCTGGTTACAGGCATCCCTGCAGACGAGCAAGCATTGCGCAGGCTTCTGGATGCCCAGTTAGCAGCCATGAAGTGAAGCCTGGCAAGTCATCTTGGCATGAGTAGTTTGTTCTAATATCGGCATTAGAACAATCGCTGGTATTCATAATCTTATCCCTGCAAATACTATTCAGATATATACCAGTTAAGCGATTTACCGAAGTTCGGTTGCTATATCAGCTGATTTAGCTGCTGGCATGTAGTTTTGCCGTTTTCTGCCAGACAGGTTCATCAGCTCTTTCAAGTAATGTGCCGGTAAAACTAATCGCTTCATCGAGGTTCTTGCGTGCCCGTTCACTCAGTGGGTGTCCCAGTTCAAATTCATAGCCACGTATTGCCAGCATGTAGCAGGGCGGTGGCGATGCATTATTAAACTGCTGGTAGACGGCGAGTACAGACTGGGGCGACATCTCGTGCGTGGTAAAGGTGACATCGCGGTCCGGAGTGAGCGGGAAAAAATCAAAAGGTTCACTGGCACTGATGCTGGCATCCACAAACAGCACGATCTCTCGATGTTGCAGATCCAGGGCATGTTCAATCTGTAACTGAAAATCGGTCAGGAGTTCTACCTGTTCTGTCTGTTCCAGCCTGTCGATAACGGGTTCGATCAGGCGCAGGAACTCGGTGCCAAGTGCGTCATCCCCGCGCGAGGGATTACCGTAACCAAATATCAGTATGGCAGGAACATTCATACCTCGATTTCGCAGGCGGCGATGTCTCCGTTCGCATTCTTGTACTTGCGGTCCAGGATATTACCCTGGGTATCGACCAGTTCAACTTCGAGCGGCATCTTGCCCAGCGCATGTGTTGCGCAGGACAGGCAGGGGTCATAGGCACGTATGGCAATCTCTATCTGGTTGAGCATGGGCTCGGTCAGTTCCTGGCCAGCAAGTTCATTCGCAGATACCTTGCGGATTGACTCATTCATGGCCTGATTGTTATTGGTGGTCGAGACAATCAGGTTGGCCCTTGTGACGAGCCCGTCGTCATCCACTTCATAGTGATGGAACAGGGTACCGCGCGGTGCCTCGATGACACCGATACCCTTGTTATGTTTCTTGCCCTCTATCTTGAGTTCATTACCCAGGATGTCAGGATCGTTTAGCAGATCCTTTATCTTTTCGGCACAGTAGAGCAACTCGATCATGCGTGCCCAGTGATAGGCCAGCGTCGACTGAACCAGTCCGGAATCGGCGAATGCGCGGAATTCCACGCGGGCTTCTTCTGCCAGTGGCATATCGAAGAAGTCGCAGTTGTTGACGCGGGCCAGCGGTCCAACACGATACCAGCCGTCTTCTTTACCCTCGGCAAGCAGGTAAGGGAATTTCATGTAGCTCCAGCCCTTAACCTGTTCATGCAGGTGCTGCTCGTAATCACGATAGTCAACGTGATCGATAATGCGGGTGCCATCTGGACGGGTTGCGCGTAGTCCGCCGTGGTAAATATCAAATGCACCATCATCGCGAATGATCGACATCATATTGGTATTCATGGTGGCGAACTGGGCACTGTGATCGACATCCTGCAGGAATAACTTCTTCGAGAGGTCGACTGCGGCCACGCTCCATTCAATAATCTGTTCAAGATCCTCGAGCAGGTAATCGCGTTCTTCTATGGACAGTGACTTGTTGACGCCGCCGGGGATGGCGCCCAGACCATGAATGCGTTTGCCCGCAGTCATGCGAATCACTTCCTGGCCATACTTGCGCAGTAATATGCCCTGTTTCGCAATCTCGGGATATTCATCGAGCAGACCAATAATATTGCGGTGAGCGACGGCGTCATCATAGCCCAGCAACAAATCAGGCGATGATAGATGAAAGAAATGCAGGGCATGCGATTGTAAGGTTTGCCCGTAGTGCATGAGGCGGCGAATCTTTTCCGCTGTTGGTGTCAGTGTGTCTACGCCGACCAGCTGATCAATAGCCTTGCCGGCTGCCAGGTGGTGGCTGACCGGGCAGATGCCGCACAGGCGTTGAACCAGTACAGGCAGTTCCCAGTAGGGTCGTCCCTGGATAAATTTTTCGAAGCCGCGGAATTCAACGATATGCAGGCGTGCCTGCTGGATGTGGTTATCGTCATCGACCAGCAGCGTAACCTTGCCGTGTCCCTCGACGCGTGTGACGGGCTCAATGACAACGCGTTTCAGGTTGTCGGGATTGCTGGCTGTTTCCAGTTGGGTGCTATCAGTCATAGTGAATCTGCCGGTATGCAAAATCGATGGGCTTGCCTGCCAGAAGTTCTTCCAGGAAGGTCCAGATGGTATCGGCTGAAGGCGGGCAGCCGGGCAGGAAGTAATCTATCTTCACCACCTCATGCAGGGGGTGCACCTTGTTAAGCAACATGGGGATCTCGGGGTCGGAGGGGATCTGTGCATCTTCCACGCCGATGCCATCCATGTAGGCCTCGTTAAGACACTCTGTCAGTGTATAGTGATTGCGCATGGCCGGGATGCCGCCGGTGATCGCGCAGGCACCCATAGAGACCAGGATCTTGCAGTGCTTGCGAAACTCGCGCAGTACTTCGACATTTTCCGCGTTGCATACACCGCCCTCTATGATGCCGACATCACAGTCACTAATCTCCTTGATGTCGGTGATGGGCGTGCGGTCAAACTCCACCAGCTCGGCCAGGTCGATGATCTTTTCATCGATGTCGAGAAAAGACATATGACAGCCGAAGCAGCCAGCCAGTGATGCCGTTGCGACTCTTACCTTGCTCATGAGTCTTCTCCCTGATGGTCTGCCACATCGCCGACAACACTTACCGGTTTGCGGTCATACAGGCGTTTGCCAATAGGGATGTTATAGCCCTCGTGTTTGGGCAGGATAGCGCCGACCGGGCAGACGTGTGCAGCCTTGTCTTGCACATCAAAGTTCGTGTCACCGAGTTTGCCGCTAGGTGCATTCACAGTCAGGTGAGCCTTGATGCCGCGTCCGCTGATGGCAAATATGTTCTTGTGGTCGGTATCGCGACTGGCGCGTACGCAGAGTTCACAGAGTATGCAACGGTTGTAGTCAATCGCGACATCGGGGTGCGACGCATCGACATCACGCAGTGGATAGAAGTGAGTGAGTTCGGGTGCCAGCATGCCGCAGTAATAGGCGACTGCCTGAAGCTGGCAGGCTCCGCTTTTTTCACAGCCAGGGCAGACGTGGTTACCTTCCACAAAAAGCATCTGGAGGAGTGTGACGCGATCTCCCTTGAGTTCCTCGGTTTCATTCTCAACAGTGCTGTCTTCAACGGCGGGTGCTGTGCAGGCAGCGACCTTGCGGCCATTAATTTTTACAGTACACAGTCGGCAACTACCATGCGGTTTAAATTCCGGGTTGTGACAGAGATGCGGAATATAAACGCCGGCATCCATCGCGGCATCCATGATGGTTTGTCCTTCCCTGAAGGGGATCTTGCGTCCATCAATGGTGAAGTGGCCAATCATACGCCGCCTCCTTTTATGTGTGCGCCAGGGTCGGTGCGACCGGTAACCTGGCGGGCTTCTTCGAGGGCGGCATCCAGGTCAAAGGCCGGTTCAAAGCTGGTATCGCGCAGATGTTTCTGCACGACATCGGGAAAGCGATCCATCAGGTCGGTAACGGGATTCGATGCTGTGGCGCCCAGGCCGCAGTGGCTGTCTTCCCGCATCAGGGCGCTGAGCTTGCGCATGGTGTCCAGGTCCATGATGGTGGCATGACTGACGATGACCTTATCGAGGCGTTTTTTGAGCAGCGAGCTGCCCACGCGGCAGGGGGTGCAGAAGCCGCAGCTTTCGTGTACGAAGAAGTCGGTGAAATTGGAGACGATATCCATGACATCGCGCTGCTGCCCAAACACCATGAATGATCCGCCGGTTGCCATGTCTTCGTAGGCAATACTGCGATTGAATTCTGCCGCTGGCAGCAGGTGACCGGCGGGACCGGCAATCTGCACCGCCTGTACGTTTTCGGCACCACAGTCTGCGAGCACGGTTTCGATTGTTGTGCCCATGGGGTATTCATAAATACCGGGACGGGCGCAGTCTCCCGAAACACTCAGTATCTTGGTGCCGCAGGACTCTTCCGTGCCCCTGGCCTTAAACCATTCGGCGCCATTACTCGCAATCATCGCGGCGGCAATAAAGGTCTCGACATTGTTCACTACGGTTGGAATGCCAAGATAGCCGCTGGTAACCGGGAAGGGTGGGCGAATGCGTGGTATGCCGCGCTTGCCTTCCAGTGATTCAATCAAAGCAGATTCCTCGCCGCAGATGTAGGCGCCGGCGCCGAGATGAATCTGGATGTCGAAGTTAAAGCTGGGTTGGTCGAGTATGCCTACACCCAGCAGGTTCTCATCACGAGCCTCCTGCAGGGCCGCTTCTATCTGGGGTACGAGGTAACGGTATTCGCCGCGCAGGTAGATAAAACCCTGGCTGGCGCCGATTACAGAGGCGCAGAGTGTCATGCCTTCGATGAGGCGGCTGATGTAGCTTTGCAGCAGGACGCGGTCCTTGAAGGTGCCGGGCTCGCCTTCATCGGCGTTGCAGACCACGACACGATCATTACCCGGCGCATTACGACAGAAACGCCATTTCATGGCGGTTTTAAAGCCTGCCCCCCCTCTACCCCGAAGGCCGGACTCTTCCAGTTGCTGGAGAATATGTTCAGGACCCTGGGAAAGGGATGCGCTAATGGCGGAACCGCTTTCAAATTCATGACCCAGCAGCAGGTCCCTGCGCTGAATATTGTCCTCGACGCTGAAGAACTCGGCAGGCCAGTCACTTACTGGTTTCTGATCACCAATGAGGGAAACAATTTGTGCCACACGCTCCCTGCTGAGTTGGGTTACAGTGAAACCGTTTACCAGTGCGGCCGGGCCCTGGTCGCCCATGCCAGTGCAGGAGGTGTAGCCCAGGCTGATAGCGCCATCTTCACGAGTCCCTCCGATGGTTACACCGAGTTGTTCTGAAAGAAGGTTGGCAATCTCCTGGCTGCCCAGCATCTGATCGACGATATTGTTGCTGATCAGGATATCGTAGCTCCCGCGCGGTGATGTGTGCAGGAAACTGTAAAAGCCAATCACGCCCTCTATATGGGCCCGGGTCAGTTTGAACTTGCTGGAAAGCAGTTCGATGGATTCTTCAGGTATATAGCTATAGGTCTGTTGCAGTTCGATAAGTACCTGTAGCAGATTGGCTGGATCTTTATTCCAGCGCCCCCGTAGCTCGGTGGTGACTTCCTGGACAGACGGATCAGGCATTGTTACGCCTCGAGTGGGTCAGTGAGAAGGCAAGTGATACAAAATCACGATACCGCTATTCCCTGATACTAGTACAGGGCTTTTTCAACTTTATGAACATAAAAAAGGCATGGCCCTTCGGCCATGCCCTGGATCAAGCAAACTGTATTCCAGTTTGGCTTACTGGCGAATGCCTTCGACGTGCAGTACTAGCTCAACCGCTTTAGAGGCCGGCCCGAGGTTGTAGTTAATATTGAAGTCGGCCAGTGTCAGGCTGGTACGTCCTTCAAAGCCCCGGCGAAAACCGCCCCAGGGATCAGCACCCGCACCAATCTGGGTCACTTCAATGCTGACAGGTTTGGTGACGCCGTGCAGGGTCAGGTCGCCCTTGAGCACACCCTTGCCGTCAGTCTCGGTATAGGAGGTGCTCACAAATTTAGCGGTTGGGTATTTGCTGACATCAAGGAAATCGCTGCCGCGCAGGTGCTTGTCGCGTTCTGCATGGTTGGAGTTGATACTGGCAGTTTTGATTTCAACCTCAATGCTGGAGGCCGATGGATTCTTTTCGTCATAAACAAAAGAACCACTGAAGTCGTCAAAGCGACCTACCAGCATGCTGTAACCCAGATGGGGAATCTGGAAGTTGATGGATGCGTGGGCACCCTTGGTGTCAATGACGTAATTCTCTGCCAGGCTGCTGGTTGAGAAGGCAATCATCATCAGGCCGACAAGGCCCAGGCTCAGTTTTTTAATGTTCATGCTCCACCTCCTTGGTGGTTGGGGTTTGGGATGATGCGGGTTTAAACATGCGAATCAGGGTTGAGTCACGATCAACCCATTGATGCTTGATAGCGCCGGCGGCATGTAATGCCACCAGCGCAATGATGAACCAGGACGTGTATAGGTGGACAATGCCGGCAATATCCTCCTGGTTTTCGATATCACTTAGGGTCGCAGGGATGGTGAACCAACCGAAGAGCTCAATGCCGCGTCCATCGGCCGTTGAGATCAGATAGCCGCTAATCACTATGATGAACATGGCTACATATAGAAGTCGGTGGGTCAGGGTGGCGACGGTGATCTCCCATGCCCTGTGTAAGGGATTGTGTTCTGGAGACGTGTTTTTAGCGCGCAGGATCAATCGGATAATCAGGAGAAAGGCAAAGACCAGGCCAAAGGATTTATGCCACCAGGGCAGGGTCGTGTAGAGCGGGTCGTAATACGTCAGTCCGGTCATATACAGGCCAACGCCAAACTGCCCGAAGAGCAGCAGGACCATGAGCCAGTGCAGAACAATATTGGCCCAGCCATATCCGTTTTTTGTATTGAGTAACTGCATTAATGCGTTTCTCTGTTCGACAAACTAGAATAATTAACTAGATGATATACAAAGTATTAAAAAGTTTAAGCGAATAATTTCGAATGGAATGATCGATGTTTTCGAAACTAATGTTCGACCTGGATCAGTTAAGGATTGTAGAAGCAATTGCTCGGCAGGGTAGTTTTGTGGCGGCTGCACAGGCCTTGCATCGAGTTCCCTCCACGATTTCCTATGCGGTTTCTAAGCTGGAAGAAGACCTGGGTGTCAGCCTCTTTGAGCGAGAGGGCCGCTCTGTGCAGCTAACGGCTGAGGGGAATGAGCTTCTGAGTCATGGGCGATACCTGTTGCAGGTTGCGGAAGATGCTCAGCGGGCAGTGCAGCAGGTTTCATCTGGCTGGGAATCCGAGCTGCGGATTGCAATCAGTGACCTGGTGGTTCGAGAGGCCGTATTAAGCCTGATTGAGGATTTTCAGGCGGTTGCACCTGATACCCGTCTGAGAGTGACCACCGAGGTGCTGGCCGGGACCTGGGATGCCCTCTTTAGTGGCAGGGCAGACCTGGTGATTGGTGCCAGCAGTGCGGTGCCTTCATCCAGCGGTATCGTGGCGCATAAACTGGCAGAAGTGGAGTTTGTCTTCGCCGTGTCGCCGGATCATCCACTGGCTGCCGTAGAGGGCATTATTTCGGACGAGCAACTTCGTGAGCACAGCGTGATATCCGTGGCTGATACCAGTCGTGACCTGCCGGTGATAACAACAGGTATCCTGCCGGGCCAGTCGGTCATTACCGTGCCAGACATGCATTACAAAATTGAGGCGCAATGCCGCGGGCTTGGGATAGGTTCAGTGCCGCTGCACATGATTCAGCAACAACTGGCAGAGGGGCGGCTCGTGATCCGCGAAACGGCTCAGGACGGTCCACGTTCACATATGCTGATGTATGCCTGGCGTTCGCGACAGCAGGGCAGGGGGCTGGACTGGTTCAGGGGGCGCCTGGCACGGCCCGATGATGCTATCCAGTGGTGCAGTGCCCAGGACTAATCCGGCAGGTACTGTGACCAGTCGCGCGTGTCTCTGCTACAGGCAAAGAATTCGGGATTGAGCAGGCTGTCCTTGGTATTGTATTGCAGCGGCTTCATGTCGGTGTCGGTAATCTCGCCACCGGCTTCACGCAGCACGCAATGTGCAGCGGCCGTGTCCCATTCGGAGGTGAGGCCAAGGCGCGGGTACAGGTCGGCATTACCTTCAGCTATTGAGCACATCTTCAGGGAGCTACCCAGCGGGAAGGAGTCGTGAGGGCCAACCCTTTCAAGAAATGCCTGCAGTCGTTCACCCGGATGTGAGCGGCTCTTGATAATGATCAGGGGTTCATCCTGTTTTCTCTGGCGTGACTCAATGCTGTGTGCTGCTTCTCCGCGTTGCTGTTTCCAGGCGCCGTTACCATCACTGGCATACCAGGTTTCGCCGGTGACCGGGGCATGAACGACACCAATAATCGGGTTGTGTCCTTCAATAAGCGCAATGTTGACTGTAAATTCGCCATTGCGTTTAACGAACTCCCTGGTGCCGTCCAGGGGATCAATAAGCCAGTAACGTGGCCAGGATGAACGGATGCTGTAGACCGGTGGATTAGATTCTTCCGAGATCATGGGCATCTCGGGTTCCAGTGTAGAAAGTCCCTGAAGAATAATCTGGTGGGCAGCGACATCGGCCTGAGTCAGAGGAGATTCATCGTCTTTGTGTGTGACATCAAACGCGGTGTTGTAGACATCCAGGATGGCATGCCCGGCGCGTTCGGCAATAGCAACGCACTCGGCAGTCAGCGCAGCTAACTGGTCCTTGGATAGTTCAGGCATGTCGGTTATCCCTTGAGGTGGCTCTGGGCCAGGTACAGCGCGGCAATACTACGGGCCTCGGTAAAGTCATCGCGATGCATGAGGTTCGGCAGGTCGGACAGTGACCATGGAACAACTTCAATCGGTTCGGGTTCATCCCCGGGCAGGCGCTCAGGGTACAAATCTTGCGCTAGGATAACATGGGTTGTGTGATTGAAATAACCGGGGGCCAGTGTGAGCGAGGTCAGTTGAGTGAGTTGGTTGGCCCCGAAACCTATCTCTTCTTTCAGTTCCCTGTTGGCGGCATCAAGCAGGTCTTCGCCACTTTCTACCCGCCCTTTTGGTAGTCCGATTTCATAGCGCCCTGTGCCAGCGGCATATTCTCGTATCAGCAAAATGGTGTCATCGTCCTGCACCGGCACCACGAGCACGGCCCCGTGTTTGGAGCCCAGCAGTCTTTCATACTGAGTGGTTGCACCATTGGAAAATTCGAGGTGGAGTTCTTCGACGCAGAACAGACGGCTTTGCGCGACGATTTGTTGCTTAAGTATCCTGGGGTGATCCGACATAACTACAGGGAATGATCAAATCTGAGTTGGGTGGTTAGTCGCCCTTCAAACAGGGCCTGAACGACCAGTGTGCCAGTGTTGTTCTTAATATCAAAGCCGGGTTGAGCCTCCGGGCTGGCAGAACGAAAATGCAGTAACTGATCCGGATAGGCGATGGTCAGCGTGACCTTCATCGGGTAGTAGCCATCCAGGAACTGTCGCATATAGGGCCCATTGTAGAGTGTGAAGCCACCTTCTTCGTCAGGCCAGAAAGCACGTGTCTGGGCCGATATGCATAGCTGGGCTTGAGGGTTTATCCCCTGGATCTGGACGGTATTATCTTCAACCCAGGCTGCATCAATTCCCGAGCTGGATTCTACTTTTAGATTGCGCGTGCGTTCTGCGTTGTACATTACCTGTGCCCTGGACACACTGTCGAGGTTCTGATGGCATTGCTGCAGAGTGACCCACCCAGAAACCAGGCTGTCGGGTAAAATGGTGATGTGATTCTGGTGATGGTGAACTGGAACCTGGATGTCCTGGGTCAGAAATGTGAGCTGACCTTCATTGACGTTATCGATACGCTCAAAGGCATCAAAATCGAAATCATCTTCAGCCTTAACCGGGGCTAACAGGGTCAGGGCAACAAGAAGAGCGGGTAAGTGGGCAATAATGAATGTATTCATAAGTTAGATCATAGATCGAATGAGGAGGAAAACCAGCATGACCCTGACCATAGCATGGGAAAAGATCGAGACCGTGTTCCTGGATATGGATGGCACCCTGCTGGATCTGCATTTCGATAATTATTTCTGGCTTGAGCACCTCCCCCGGCATTATGCGAATAAGCACAGCATGGATATCGAGCAGGCGCGTGAGACCCTGTACGAACGCATGGCCAATGTCGAAGGCAGTCTGAACTGGTATTGCCTGGATTACTGGAGCCGTGAACTGGATGTCGACATCGTGGCCCTGAAGCGGGAGGTCATGCATCTGATCAGGGTGCATGAGCAGGTCATCGATTTTCTTGATGCCGTTCGTACTGCAGGCAAGCGACTGGTTCTGTTGACCAATGCCCATCACGGTAGCCTGGAGCTAAAAATTGAAAAGACGGGTATTAGTGGTCATTTTGACCGGGTTATTTCATCGCATGATCTGAAGCTTGCCAAGGAGAACCCGGGGTTCTGGGAAGGCCTCGGTCATATGGAGCCGTTCCATCCTGATCATGCCATGCTGATTGATGACAGCCTGTCGGTACTGCGAAATGCGCAGGCCTTTGGCCTGGCCGAAGTAATCGCGGTGCGCTGGCCCGATACGAAACAGGCAGAACGTAGCGTCGATGAATTCCAGAGTGTCAGGGGCGTGGGTGAATTGCTCAGTAGTCTTGGAACTGACTGATCAGCCGCGCTTCCACTTCTTAAAACGTTTTTTGCAATACTTGAGCAGGCTATCGTAATCAGGGAAGTAGAGGTCGAAGCCATCTTCGGCCGGGGCATCATATTCACAGTAGTCGTTGTCGTGTTCACGGCAGACCTCGGGGCGAACATCGTAGATGCCGCACATGCCTCCAGGTCCGAGATGAATGCAGGGTGTGTCGAAGAGGATGAACCAGCCATCCTCATCTTTGTAGGCACTAACGTTTTCGTGAGAGACCTGCCAGAGCAGGGTCTCAAACTCATCCTTGCTGCGTGGAGTGTCAATCTGCTGTGTGACATAAGTGCAGCACTTGCTGGCAGTACAGAAGCTGCATTTGTTTTCCGGAGTGATTTTGATTTTCTTGCCCATGCCTGAACCTGATGCCTTAAATAGAGTCTGTAATAACAAGGTCGCAATTATGCGTAGAGAGGTACCCCCATGTCCAAGGCAAATTTTACTGTAGGGCAGTTAATTCATCATCGCCTGTTTGATTACCGCGGGGTTGTTGTTGATGTAGATCCTTCCTATCAGGGGGATGATGAATGGTATGAACGCGTGGCCAGGTCGCGCCCACCCAAAGATAGACCCTGGTATCACGTCCTTGTTGATGGTAGTGATGTCCAAACCTATGTTGCCGAACAAAACCTGGAAAAAGATCTGTATGATTCTCCTGTTGATCACCCATTGATTGATGATTATTTTGCAGGCTTTTCGGGCTCTGCCTATGTCTCCAGGTGGCGAGTAAATTAAGAATGCTGGATGCGATACGTTCCCTTATTTCACAAACCTTTGATACGGATCTTAGTGCTGTAGAAGTCGAGCACACTATTGAGTTGTCTGCGGCGGTGTTGCTGATCGAGGTGGCACTCTCTGATGCTGATCTGGATGAAGCGGAGCACAACGAAATTCTTGTTTCCCTGCAGCAGGCTTTTGATCTGACTGACTGGGAGGTGGCAAAACTGGTTGATCTTGCGCATGAAGAACATGGAAGGAATACTTCTTTTCATCCGTTTATACGGGTGATTAACGAGTCATTGGAACAGGAAGAGAAATACATTCTGATCCGGGCATTGTGGCGGGTTGCCCTGTCGGATAATCATCTGGATAAGTATGAAGAGAGCCAGTTAAGAAAAATTGCAGACTGGCTTCATGTCCCTCATCGAGAATTTATACGTGCCAAGCTAGAGGTGCAGTCTGAACAATAATTCTTCTGTGAGAGGATAAAAAAAGGGACCTGATAAGGTCCCTTTTTTTATCGCTATTCGCAAGGTTTATGCTGCAAAACCCTTGAGCTTGGCCAGTGGACGAATCTTAACGTCGGTACGTGCTGGCTTGGCCTTGAACATAGTTTCTTCACCAGTGAAAGGATTGATGCCCTTGCGTGCCTTCTTGGCAGGAACACGCTTGGTAACAATCTTGAACAGGCCTGGCATCATGAACTCACCGCAGGCACGCTTCTTGATGTGGCGTTCCATAAGGATGGCAAGTTCGTCGAGAACCGATGAAACTTCTTTCTTGGTGAGGCCGGTGTTTTCAGAGATTTCGCTCAAGATCTGGGTCTTGTTGTAACGCTCGCTGATGGCGGTCATTTTGCGTTTTGCTGTAGCCATTTAATGTCTTCTCCCCATAGTATGACTGTGGTACGCAGGCAAAGATAGCACGATGTGTTATCGTTAGCGATACCTGAAAACCCTATATTTGCAGTATTTCCCCATGATTTTTGATATTTCTGCCCAATCACTTTATTTGGCTGCATTTTCCAGTGGACTTCTTGGTGGTGTGCATTGCCTCGGTATGTGTGGCGGTATTGTAGGTGCCCTCAGCCTGGGTGGTCAGCAGCCTGGAAAGACGTCTATACAAAGAACCCTGTTTTTCCAAATACTTTATAACCTTGGTCGGATAAGTAGCTATGTTATTGCCGGTGTTCTCGTCGGAGGAATTGGCTGGTTCCTGGCTAATATGCTTGTGCTTGATGAGGCGAAGCGGGTCCTGTCAGTTTTTGCGGGACTATTTATGGTTGCCCTGGGGTTTTATCTTGCCGGATGGTGGCGAGGCCTTGCGCGTATCGAGCAGGCGGGTGGCGTTATCTGGAAACGTATAGAACCACTGGGTCGTCGCATGATCCCTGTTCGTACGCCGTTGCAGGCACTAGTGCTGGGTATGATCTGGGGCTGGCTACCATGTGGGTTGGTCTATAACGCACTAATCATGGCTTTGGCTTCTGGGGGTGCTGTCGAAGGTGGGCTGGTTTTATTCAGTTTCGCCCTGGGAACGCTTCCTAATTTATTACTGATGGGTGTCTTTGCGTCTTGGTTAACCCATTTGGTTCGGAATCAAATGGTCAGGAATTTTGCTGGTGGTTTGGTCGTTCTGATGGGTGTTCTGATGATTTACGGTGCATTGCTTTAAGGCCTAACAATCAAAAAGGCCCTGGTTCTCAGGGCCTCTATATTTACTCGTAGTTCTCGTTTATTTGGTAAAAAACTGTTTGCGGAACTTGATGCTCATCTTGGGGCCGCCATCCACTGGTGTGGCAGTTACGAAGATATCCATGGTTTCTTCGTTGCTGACCGAGAAGGTGTCAATGTAATAAATGGCCTCGCCATCACGAACCTCACGCAGGTTCAGGTTCTTGGTCTGGTCACTCAGGTTGGCGGTATGGGCGGATATCTTGGCTGCAACAGGCTGGCCTGCAACACCCATTTGTCCTTTCAGTACGGATACTGTGAGCAGAACCCTGTTCTTACTTCTCTGTATGCCGTAATTACGTGCCACCTCTGGTGTCAGAAAGTCTGTATTGACCGCATTGTAGTGGATAACGTAGTCACCGAACTGTTGTGCATTCTGCTGGGCCTGCACGGGTGAAATCATGAGCAGGAGGGCTGCCAGCGTGAAAAGAACAAAGGGTTTCATGAGTCGTCTCCAATGGTTTTTATATGGTTATTCGACTATGAGTGTAGGCAATATTTTGGCACATGAAAGTAACAGGAGAAAAAATCTTTCTCCGAGTTGCTGAGCAAACCCTAGCCACGGGTGATGTGGTAAACCGCGATTTCACCCATTAAGCCGGGCATGAGTTTGATCAGGGTGCTGCTTTTCTGAGCGAAATTAACCATTCGCGATTGCAGTATTCGGATGTTCAATCGCTCGCACAGGGCTTCGAAATCTTTCAGGGTGCACAGGTGAATATTGGGTGTGTTGTACCACGCGTAGGGCAGGGTACGTGTAACGGGCATGATGCCCTGAAGGCCAAGTTGCAGTCGGCTTTTCCAGTGCCCCATGTTGGGGAAGGTAACAATGCCCTCACGTCCAATGCGTAGCATTTCCTGTAGCAGGTGATCCGGACGCTGAATAGCCTGTAGGGTCTGGGTCATGATGACGTAGTCAAAACTGTCGTTATCGAAATACTGGTTCAGGCCGGCATCGAGGTCGGCATGGATGACGTTAACGCCATTCTCGATACTGCTGATGACCTTGACCTGGTCAATCTCCAGGCCATAGCCATGCATGTTCCTGGATTCCTGAAGGTGGCGTAGCAGGGAGCCGTCGCCGCAGCCCAGGTCAAGGACGCTGGATCCTTCCTTCATCCAGGGGATGATGATTTCCTGGTCTACACGGATCATGCTGCAGGTACCTCTACATGTTTCATGTAGGCGTACAGGGTTTCCTGGTAGGCCTCGTTAGGCATCAGGAAGGCATCATGCCCCTGGGCGGATTCAATCTCGGTGTAACTGACATCTTTGCGTGCTGCTATCAGGGCCCTGACAATTTCCTCGGAACGCTCGGGTGAGAAACGCCAGTCACTGGTAAACGATACTACCAGGAACGGGACCCTGGCCCTGCGGAAGGCCTCGCTGAGGTCATCCCCATATTCTGAGGCAGGATCGAAGTAGTCCAGGGCCTTGGTCATGATCAGATAGGTGTTGGCATCGAAGCGGTCAACGAAACTTTTACCCTGGTAGCGCAGATAGCTCTCGACCTGGAATTCGACGTCAAAGCCAAAGTTGATTTTTCCTTCGCGCAGCTCACGGCCGAACTTGGCGCGCATGGCTTCATCAGAAAGATAGGTGATGTGCCCCAGCATACGGGCCAGCATCAGGCCACGGCGTGGCACAGTATTATGGCGATAAAAATGGCCGTCATGAAACTCGGGGTCAGACATGATGGCCTGGCGTGCAACCTCGTTGAAGCCGATGTTCTGGGCTGAGAGCTTGGGTGCGGCAGCAATGACCAGTGCATGTTCCAGCCTGTCAGGTAAATCAATCGCCCACTGCATGACCTGCATGCCGCCCAGGCTGCCGCCAATCACCGCGGCCCATTTTCCGATGCCCAGGGCATCAGCGAGACGGGCCTGGCTTTGTACCCAGTCTTTAACCGTGATGATCGGGAAATCAGAGCCCCAGGGTTCGCCAGTTTGGGGGTTAATGGTATTGGGGCCTGTGGAACCCTTGCAGCCGCCCAGGTTGTTGGGCACGACGATAAAGAACTTATTCGTATCAAAAGGCTTGCCCGGACCTATGGCGATATCCCACCAGCCGGGTTTGCGGTCTTCCATGCTGTGATAGCCTGCGGCGTGATGGTCACCGGACAGGGCATGACAGATGAGCAGTGCGTTGGATTTGTCTTCGTTCAGCTCGCCATAGGTTTCATAGACAATCTCGTAACTGTCCAGCGCCTTTCCACAGGTTAGCTCCAGCGGTTGATCGAACTGCAGCTTTTGTGGTGTCACGATACCTACGGAATCGGCAGGGATGGTTTCAGGCATAGGGTGCTAGGACAGATACGGTGATGATTTTAATGAGTCTAAACAGCGGGCATAAGCGATGCAAGCATGTAGATATCAGGGATAGAAGCTCTCTGCGTTATCAGGGCGTTTTTTGAAGCGTTTGTAGTTCCACATGTACTGAGAGGGATTGATGCGAATGATCTTTTCGATAGTGGCATTCATGGCCGCAGCAGATATCGCAGGATCTTTGTCGTGGATACGTTCATCAGGCACAAGAATATGCAAATAATATCCTTTGCCTTTGGGAAGCCGTTCTGCAAAAGAGATAATGACTGGTACCTGGTTGTCATGGGCAAGCTTGTGCAGCAGGGTCATGGTATAGGCAGGAATGTTAAAGAAAGGGGCGAAGACGCCGCCACTGCCTTTAGGTTCCTGGTCCGGCAACATGCCGATGCATTCACGATTGGCCAGTGCTTGTTGCAGCTGTCGTATTCCGCCCGCAGTGGTCGGCACCAGGCGGGAGCCGGTAGTCTCTCGGGCCTGTTTCACCAGGGTGTCCAGTTCCTGAATCTTGGGTGGTTTATAGAGGCTGGTCATAGCGTAATGCGAGCCTGCGAACAGTCCTGTCATTTCCCAGCTGCCGATGTGTGGAGACACCAGAATTGCGCCACGTCCCTGTTTAACAGCATCTTCTAAGGCAGGCATATCTGAAACGGCGGTGATGAGTTCCCGAATACGTTTTGCTGAGGCATACCATAGGAAGGGTGATTCAGTCAGGGTCTTTCCGGTTTCAATCAGGCTCTGACGTGCCGTGTCCTTAATCCAGTGCTTATCTTTTTCGGGAAAGCACAGCTGAAGGTTTGTCAGGGTAGTGGCTTTTGCGCGCGTAGGAATTAGCCATAACATCCAGCCAAGAAAGCCACCAATGGCCTGATTCAGCCGCAAAGGCAGATGACCAAAGAAATAAAGCAACGCAATGACTAGCTTGGCCTTCATGCCTGGCGTTTGGTGTTCTGATGTCTGGAGTCCGGGGGTGCTGGTTGTCCTTCACCTATCAGGGGGCGCATAGCGGTTAGCAGACTTTTGAATAATTGCTTGTTCTCAGCTTCTTCGCCAGCAAGGAGTTCCTTCATATGCTGACGTTGTGTAGGCATATCGAAGCAGGCCGGACAATTTTCGATAATGACAGGCAGCTCCTGTTCGCGAGCAAAGTCAGCAGTCTGCCTTTCGCGCGCATAGACCAGTGGCCGGATAACACGAAGGTCGCCAGCATCAATGGTGTAATGCGCCTTCATGGTCTGTAGTCGTCCGCCGTGAAAGGCCGACATCAGGAAGCTCTCAGCCAGGTCATCCAGGTGCTGCGCCAGGGCTATGACGTTATAGCCATGTTCCCGAGCAACGCGATATATGATGCCGCGCTTCATGCGTGCGCAGAAGGCGCAGTAGGAGTCGTTGTCCATGTGACTGTCGGCCAGTTCCACAATCGGCTCGCGTTCATAGAAATAGGGTATGCCCAGGGATTCCATGTAAGGGATCAGGGGTGATGGGTCGAAGCTTTCGGACTGTGGATCCACGGTTACGGCGCCTACTTCAAAACGAATTGGCGCATGGCGTTGAAAGTGAATCAACATGTGCAGCAGGGACAGGGAATCCTTGCCGCCGGAAAGGCCCAGCAATACACGGTCGCCATCACGAATCATGGCGTAATCGGCGATGGCGCGGCCTGCCTGTCGCAAAAGGGATTTGGGTGGCTTGATCTGGTCAGTCATAAGGAGGCACGATACTCGGCCATGATTCAAATGCAAGCTCTGGTAATGAAGAAAATTTTCAGGAGGTTGTCAGTATGATCGGTCTGTTACAGCGTGTCAGTGAGGCATGCGTCCGTGTTGACGGTGAGGTCATAGGTCAGATCGGCCAGGGGCTGATGGTTCTGGTGGGCATCGAAAAGGAAGATACGCAGAAGGATATGGGGCGGCTGCTGGAGCGCCTGCTGGGTTATCGCGTCTTTGAAGATGATCAGGGTCGGATGAATCTTTCTGTCCGTGATATTGATGGTGGCCTGTTGCTGGTGCCTCAGTTCACCCTTGCCGCAGATACCAACAAGGGAATGCGACCCAGTTTTACATCGGCTGCGCCACCAGAAGAGGCCAGGGAGAAGTTTGAACAGTTTGTTGGCCAGGCCAGGGAAGCCTATTCAAAGGTAGAAAGTGGCAGCTTCGGTGCGGATATGAAGGTTGGGCTGGTCAACGATGGCCCGGTAACCTTCTGGCTGCAGACGCGCAAGTAAGCGGCTGCGAAGTTTGTTTAGACCATGTTGCTCTTATCGAGCTTCTTGCACTTGGTGCCTGCCAGATCGCCCAGTCCGTCCATATCCTTGATCTCGATCAGCTTGCGATTGACCTCGATCAGTCCTGCGTTCTGGAAACGGGTAAACAGTCGGCTGACAGTCTCGACGGCAAGGCCAAGGTAGTTGGCAATATCATTGCGCGACATACTCAGGTTGAACTCGGTGCCAGAGAAACCACGCTGCTTGAAACGAGTGGAGAGACTAAGCAGGAAATTAGACAGGCGTTCTTCCGAGGTCTTCTTGCCAAGAACCAGCATGAAGTGTTCGTCAGACTGTAGTTCCTTACTCATGAGCCTGAACAGCTGATGCTGTAGACCGGGTATCTTCTGCGCCAGGTCTTCCAGTTCCTCAAAGGGAATTTCGCAGATGCTGGTGGTTTCGAGGGCGCGGGCGCTGCAATGGTGGGCGCCATCATGAATAGCATCCAGGCCAAGTAACTCACCGGGCAGATGGAAGCCAATAATCTGTTCCTGGCCATCGTCTGTCAGGCTGTAAGACTTGATCGAGCCGGAACGAACGGCATAGAGTGAAGTCAGCTTGTCACCAGCATGATAGATATAGTCATTGCGCTGAACTGGGCGGCGGCGCTTGATAATCTTTTCCAGACGGTCCATATCTTCTGAAGATATGCCCATAGGGATACAGAGATTATGAAGCCCGCAGTTCTGGCAGGCTACCTGAAGACCCTTCAGGTCGATGACCTTTGATTGTGGTGTTTCACTCATAGGATCGTTTTATAATGTATTTTTATGTATTTGAACAAAAACTTTGAGCTGGATCAATGAATATTCTGAATTGGATTCGTGCACGGTCGTGTTATCTGTTCCCGTTAGTGGTCTTCCTGCTGTTTGCTATTTCTTTCGGGAGGGCGGCATTTGCCTCTGATCTTGAGCGTGAACAGCGCATGGCAGATGAGATCGTGGATGCCATCCTGGATGGTGAGCCGATCACATTACAGGCTGGTGAGGTCGAGTTCCTGGGTATTTATACCGAGGCCATGGACGAGCCTGTGAAAGGCAATGTCGTCATACTTCATGGGCGTGGCTATCATCCTGACTGGCCGCAGGTCGCCAATCCACTGAGGGTGGGGCTGGCCGAGCAAGGCTGGAATACCCTCAGTCTGCAGATGCCCGTGCTGGAAAAGGGTTCCAAGTACTTTGATTACGTGCCCCTGTTTGAAGAGGCGGTTCCACGCATAGAGTCCGGGCTTGCCTATCTCAGTGAGCAAAATGACCTGCCTACTGTAATGATTGCGCACAGCTGTGGCGCACACATGGCTATGGAGTGGGTGCATAAGAAAGGTGACGAGGCGATCGATGCCTACGTGGGTATCGGTATGGGGGCAACCGATTATGGTCAGCCCATGCTTGAGCCTTTTCCGCTGGCAGACATGAGTGTGCCGGTGCTGGATATTTATGGTGCTGAAGAGTTCCCAGCCGTACTGAAGATGGCCCCTGACCGTCTTGGTCAGATACAGGAGGCCGGGAATCCGCTGTCTACCCAGATCGTAGCCCCGAATTCAGACCACTATTTCACAGACAAGGGTGGCCCTTTGCTGGAACTGGTTTCAGGCTGGCTGGATACCTTAAGTAGCTCACCAGAATGGGGCAAATAGATAAAGGGTCGTGTTATGATCCGCTTTTATCCATGGTTTGGCACCGATGGCAGATAGAAAGGCACAAGTAGAACGCAATACGCTGGAAACCCAGGTGACGGTTTCAGTCAATCTGGATGGTACTGGTCAGTCCAGTTTTGATACCGGCGTTCCCTTCCTTGAACACATGCTGGATCAGGTTGCCCGGCACGGCATGATTGATCTCGAAATCACCGCTAAGGGTGATCTGCATATTGATGCACACCACACCGTCGAGGATATCGGTATTACCCTGGGTCAGGCATTCGCACAGGCTGTAGGTGATAAGAAAGGTATTCGTCGTTACGGTCATGCCTATGTACCCCTGGATGAGGCGCTTTCCCGAGTGGTTATCGATTTATCTGGCCGTCCCGGTCTGGTGCACGAAGTGGAATATACAGCGGGTTCAATCGGTCAGTTCGACACCCAGTTGTTCCACGAATTTTTCCAGGGTTTTATCAATCATGCTGGCGTTACCCTGCACGTGGATAATCTCCGCGGCAGTAATGCACACCACATCGCTGAGACTGCGTTCAAGGCCTTTGGCCGCGCCCTGCGTATGGCGGTAGAAGTTGACCCCAGAATGGAAGGTGTGATGCCTTCCACCAAGGGAACACTCTGATCACTATTATCTCTTAGTCTCAGGCTCATGAAGACGGTTGCAGTCATCGATTATGGTATGGGTAACCTGCGCTCGGTTGCCAAGGCTCTGGAACATGTTGTCCCGGAAGGTGTGCGCGTGGATGTTACCTCTGATCCCGAAAAGGTATTCGTGGCAGATCGCGTTGTGTTCCCAGGGCAGGGTGCAGCAAGAGACTGTATGCATGAGCTCAGGGCTCATGGCCTGGATGAGGTGGTCAGGGAGGTTTCAGAGCAAAAACCCTTCCTGGGCATCTGCATGGGTATGCAGGTGCTGGTTGATTTTAGCGAGGAAAATGAAGGTACTGATTGCCTGGGCATCTATCCCGGCAAGGTGCGTGCGTTTTCCAAAGAGCTCGAAGATACCCAGACGGGTATGAACCTGAAGATTCCGCACATGGGGTGGAACCAGGTGTATCAGACCCGCGAGCATCCACTCTGGTCCGGTATCGATCAGGACAGCCGGTTTTACTTTGTTCATAGCTATTATGTGGACCCGGATAATCAGGGGCTGGTGGCCGGTGTGACAGATTATGGTCATCAGTTCACCTCGGTAATTGCCCGCGATAATGTGTTTGCGATCCAGGCTCATCCCGAAAAGAGTGCTGCTGCAGGTCTGCAGCTGCTGAAGAATTTCACACGCTGGAATGGCGAATCCAACTAGAACGAGGAGTTGAAGGATGCTGTTAATCCCCGCAATCGATCTCAAGGATGGTAAATGCGTCAGGTTGCGTCAGGGGCGCATGGATGATGAAACCGTCTTTTCAGATGACCCTGTTGCTATGGCTGGTCAGTGGGTCGAGGCTGGCGCCCGTCGCCTGCATCTTGTTGATCTGGATGGTGCCTTTGCCGGTAAGCCAGCCAATGGCGAGGTGATCCATGCCATTGCCGAGGCTTATCCCGATGTTCCTATCCAGGTGGGTGGGGGTATTCGCGATGAAGACACTATCCAGGCATATCTGGATGCGGGTGTTCAGTACGTCATTATTGGCACCAAGGCCGTTAGTGCTCCACACTTTGTTAATGAAGTCTGCCTCGAATTCCCCGGCCATATTATTGTTGGCCTCGATGCCAAGGATGGAAAGGTTGCTATTGATGGCTGGTCCAAACTGTCCAAGCATGACGTAATTGATCTGGCGCAGCACTTCGAGGACGACGGAGTTTCAGCCATTATTTATACCGATATTAGCCGCGATGGCATGATGCAGGGTGTCAATATAGAGGCCACTGTGAAGCTTGCCCAGGCGGTGCGTATCCCGGTTATTGCCTCTGGTGGTATTACTAATCTTGATGACGTACGCGCCCTCTGTGGTGTTGCTGAAGAAGGGATTGCCGGCGCGATCACCGGTCGTGCCATCTATGAAGGCACCCTGGATTTTGCTGAAGGCCAGAAGCTGTCTGATGAACTGACCACGGATATGGTGGGTATGTAAATGGGCCTTGCCAAGCGCATTATCCCCTGTCTCGATGTTGATAACGGACGCGTTGTTAAGGGCGTACAGTTTGTTGATATTCGAGATGCCGGCGATCCGGTAGAGATCGCGCGCCGCTATGATCGCGAGGGTGCCGATGAGATAACCTTCCTCGACATAACGGCCAGTTCAGATGAACGCGAGACCATGGTGCACGTGGTCGAGGAAGTTGCCTCTGAGGTTTTTATTCCGCTGACCGTGGGCGGAGGCATTCGCGAGCTGGAAGATATACGCCGCATGCTCAATGCGGGCGCAGACAAGGTGGCGATAAATACGGCAGCCGTATTTCGTCCTGAATTTGTGCGTGAGGCAACGGAACGTTTTGGTTCGCAGTGTATTGTGGTAGCCATCGATGCCAAGCAGGTTAGTGCGGAAGGTGAGCCAAAACGCTGGGAAATCTTTACCCATGGTGGCCGTAAGCCGACCGGCATCGACGCCGTGGAGTGGGCCAGAAAAATGGTTGAGTTTGGTGCTGGTGAGTTGCTTCTGACCAGCATGGACCGTGACGGTACCAAGATCGGTTTTGATCTGGAGCTGACGCGTGCCATTTGTGATGCCGTGACAGTCCCCGTGATTGCATCGGGCGGTGTAGGTAACCTGGAGCACCTGGCAGAAGGTGTCACCAAGGGGCATGCCGATGCCGTGCTGGCCGCCAGCATCTTCCACTTCGGTGAATACAGTATCCACGAGGCCAAGGAATGCATGGCTGCTGCTGGTATCGAGGTTCGGGACTGATGTCTGATCAGGGCTGGCTGGATGCCGTGAAATGGAATGCCGATGGCCTGGTGCCTGCAATAGCCCAGGAGTCTTCTTCTGGCGATGTGCTGATGATGGCCTGGATGAATCGTGAATCGCTGGCCCTGACCCGGAAAAAGGGCGAGGCCGTGTATTATTCACGCTCACGTCAGAAGCTCTGGCACAAGGGTGAAAGCTCGGGGCATGTGCAGAAGATAAAATCGATCCGACTCGACTGTGATGCCGATGTTATTCTGCTCGAAGTGGAACAGCTGGGTGATATTGCCTGTCATACTGGACGTCACCGCTGTTTTTACCGGGAATTACAGGAAGGGCAATGGGTCGAAACAGATAAGGTGCTAAAGGATCCTGGAGCAATCTATTCATGAGTGAAGTAGATATTCTCAGGCGTATCGATGAGGTACTGCAGGAGCGCAAACAGGCCGAGGCAGGTAGTTCCTACGTGGCAAGTCTGTATGCCAAGGGCCTGGATGCGATACTGAAGAAAATTGGAGAGGAAGCAACCGAGACGGTTATGGCGGCCAAGGATGGAGAGGCCGAAAAGATCGTTTATGAGGTTGCCGATTTGTGGTTTCATAGTCTGGTTTTGCTGGCCCAGCAGGATATAAAGCCTGCTCAGGTGCTGTCTGAGCTCGAACGTCGGTTCGGCACCTCGGGCATCGAAGAGAAAGCCGGTCGTAGTCAGAAATAATACTTAGAGGAATACATTATGGGTTTTGGAGGCATTAGTCCCTGGTCATTACTCCTGATTTTGCTGATCGTTGTTCTGTTGTTCGGCACCAAGCGCCTGAAGAACATCGGTGGCGACCTTGGAGGAGCAATCAAGAACTTCAAGAAATCGGTGAAGGACGGTGAAAATACTGCTTCTCAGGATGATCAGCAGCGTATCAGCGAAGAAGAGACTTCAGGCGGCCAGGTCATCGAAGGCAAGGCTGAAGAAAAGAAAGAGTCCTGATTCTTAATCCATGTTTGACGCGGGCCTTCAGGAATTACTCCTGATTATGGTGATCGCCCTGCTGGTAGTGGGGCCCAATCGCCTGCCTGGTCTCGTCCGTAAGGCGGGGCTGTGGGTCGGTAAGGCCCGGCATTATGTCGCGGGTGTACGCCACGATATTGAGAAGGAGTTCAAGGCGGACGAGATACGTGACATGATGCAGAAACAGGAGCAGGAGATGGAAGAACTGCGCGGCCTTCTTAACAAGACACGTAGTGAAACCGAAGGCAGTCTCGAAATGGTCAGCGACTATCTGGTCAATTCCATAGACGAGAAGAAGGAAGAGGCCTCATCAGATCAGTCTGAACAGCTCGAAGATCAGTCCCAGGATAATGAACGAAAAGACCCCACCTGATCAGGAGAGCCAGGAGCAGGAGCTGCCCTTCGTTTCTCACCTGCTGGAATTGCGCGATCGCCTGTTGCGCATGGTGCTGGTGGTGCTGGTTGTTTTTGTCGCCCTGTTTCCTTTCGCCAATGAAATCTACACATACCTGGCTGACCCTCTGATGCAGCATCTGCCGGAAGGCAGTTCCATGGTCGCCATCGAGGTTGCATCTCCGTTCCTGATTCCCTTTAAGCTGATTCTGATGTTGTCGGTCGTACTGACAATACCGTATCTGCTTTACCAGATCTGGGGCTTTATTGCGCCGGGGCTATATCAGCATGAAAAACGCCTGGCGACGCCCCTGCTGATTTCCAGTGTCCTGCTGTTCTATGCGGGTATGGCCTTTGCGTATTACGTAGTATTCCCGCTGGTCTTTGGCTTCTTTACCAGCGTAGCGCCGGAGGGCGTCTCGGTGATGACGGATATCAGTCATTATCTGGATTTCGTCAACATGCTGTTCCTGGCCTTTGGTATCGCCTTTGAGGTGCCGGTTGCCACGGTATTGCTGGTCGCGATCGGGGCGACTACTCCTGAGAAGCTGGGGCATATACGCCCTTATATTGTCGTCGCGGCCTTTATCATTGGCATGTTCCTGACCCCGCCGGATGTGATTTCCCAAGTTCTTCTTGCGATACCGATGTGGGTGCTATACGAGGTTGGCATCATCTTTTCACGTTTTGTCGTCAAGGCTCGCAAGGAGCGGGAGGCTGAACTCGAAGATGAGGAAGATGCCAGTGAAACCGCCCATCACGAAACCGATAGCTCGATCGACGAGGTAGATGATGAAGAATACCGTCCTCTGACCGAGGAAGAGATGGAAGCTGAGCTCGACACCCTGGAATTTGCCGATGAGGACGATGACCTGGGTGAACAGCCACCGAAACCCCAGGCCTGATCCGGCCTGTAGCCTGTTCGTACGCGCCTGTGGCAGGTAAGCCGGGGCTTTCTGTGCTAGAATTTCGCCCCAAATTTTGCCTTTATCAAAGCTGAAAAAAGACATGGTTGAAAAACGATCCGCTCCCCGACGTAACGCCCTGCTGGTCATCCTGGATGGGTTCGGTGTGAATCCCAGTAAGAAAAATAATGCTGTTTTTGAGGCCAGCACCCCCAGGCTGGACGAGTATTTCTCGACATATCCCCACACCCTGCTGGATGCCTGTGGCCGGGCCGTAGGTCTGCCGGATGGTCAGATGGGGAATTCTGAGGTCGGTCACCTCACTATTGGAAGCGGCACTATTGTGCGTCAGGACCTTGTCCGTATCGATGACTCGATCGGTGATGGTAGCTTCTTTGAAAACTCAGCCCTGGTCGCAGCAGTGCGTACCGCAAAGGCAGCCGGCCGTCCCCTGCATTTGCTGGGTCTGGTTTCCGATGGTGGTGTGCATAGCCATGTACGCCATCTACATGCCCTGATTAAGCTGTGCCGCAAGCACGAAGTCCAGCCGATGATCCATATGATCACCGATGGCCGTGATACTTCGCCAAAGTCGGCACTGAATTATCTGCCGGCCCTGGAAAAGAGACTCGAAAAGGCCAATGGCAAGATTGCCACCATCTGTGGTCGTTACTATGCCATGGACCGTGATAATCGCTGGGACAGAACCAAGCTTTCCTGGGATGCAATCGTTAACGGTGAGGGCAGTAAGGCTGAGTCTGCAGCAGCGGGCATTCAGGCCGCTTATGATGCAGATCAGACTGATGAATTCATTACACCTATCATTGTTGAGGGTGGTGAGATCATCAAACCAGATGACTCCCTGGTGTTCTTTAATTTCCGTAATGACCGTCCGCGTCAGTTGGCTGAGGCGCTGGGTCAGGATGACTTCCTGGGCTTTGACCGTGAAGGTTATTCGCCAATCACGGTCACCTGCCTGACTGAGTATGACCCGAAATTCCTGTCTCCAATTGGCTTTCCACCCGAGCGCCCCAAGACGACCCTGGGCGAGGTGGTCAGCATGGCAGGCTACAAGCAGTTCCACTGTGCTGAGACAGAAAAATATGCGCACGTTACCTTCTTTATGAATGGTGGTCGCGAAGACCCCTATGCAGGTGAAGAGCGTTTTATGGTGCCTTCACCGCGTGTGGCTACCTATGATCAGGCGCCAGAAATGAGTGCCGCTGAGGTCGCAAACCAGGTTATTCGTGCCCTGGAGTCTCAGGAGCATGGTCTGATTATCGTCAATTTCGCTAATGGCGACATGGTAGGTCACACCGCAATTCGTGACGCGGTTATCAAGGCCGTTGAGTATCTTGATGCTGAGGTTGGCCGTGTCCTTGATGCGGCGGTTGAGAACGAGTATTCCGTTATCCTGACGGCCGATCACGGCAACTGTGACGAGATGGTAGATCCCGTAAGTGGTGAGCCACATACTCAGCACACAATGTATCCAGTGCCCTGCATGGTTATAGATGAGGTGCCCTGGCGCCTGAACACGGGGGCGGGCCTGAGTAATATCGCGCCAACCCTGTTGCAGCTAATGGGGCTTCAGCAGCCCAAGGTCATGAAAGGTAAGTCGATCCTGCTCGAGGAAATCAAGACTGCCTGAGGGCCTGTGCCTGGGTAAGCGCCTTGCTCATGAGCAGGGCAAGGCGATTCGCCTCTTCAAGCTGGTGTTTACTCAGCGCATGTCCTGACTTATCGGCATAGATTACCGCAGCGGGCTTCTTGCCCAGCGCAATGGAAAACAGGATGAAATTGGCCGACTGGGTTAATTTGAGAAAGCCTTCTGGCAGGCTCCCCGATATCGCCTGATAGACCTCGTCATTAACCCTAAGGCCCTGCACCTTGCTCAGTGCTGTACGGAACAGGCCGGGTTTGTCAAAGCCTGGGCCGGGTCGACTTAGCAGTGGGCTGCGCGGGAAACCAGGGGCTGCCCGGATCATCAGGCGCTTGCTGTTTGCATCGGGTAGCATCAACAGGCAGCGGTCAAACCCATAATGTTCCGTCAGGCCCTGCAGGAAGGTCTTGAGCAGGTGACTGCTTGAAGCCCGTGCAGCAAGGGACTTTTTCAGGCCAGCCGTGAATTTTTCCCGTGCATCTGTTCCAGGGCTGGGCTGAGCCATAGTGGCTGCAGTCTCGGGCACCTCATCATCTGAGATAATCTGTACCAGGCGGGTCGCGGCATGTACTGATCCCGGTAGCTGCATCTCGCGAGCGATCCGCACGGCCTGTACATGAGCGAGTGATGCGGCCCACGATTCCTCCATGCCTAATAGCTTGGCGAGGTCCTGATAGTTTTCGGCCATCGCCTCGGTATACCAGCCATGGAAGTCCGCTTCATAAGCGATGGCCTGTGACAGCATGCAGGGCTGAATCCTGTGTACCAGTTTCAGTTCAGGATTAAGGGTGTCCTGTAGCAATTCCGGCAAACCCCAGCGCTTCGCAAGTTCTGCACCTATATCGCGGGCGGGCATACCCAGTACCTGCACCTCGGCCTCTTTTCGTGGCTGCCTCATCCGCGCCTGACATAGTCTGGAGAACTTGGCCTGATCACTGGCGGCAACACAGAAATCACCAAGGTTCATCAGAAATGTGGCGATATAGACCTCGCTGGGTGCGCGGTCTCCCCGCTGTTCAGACCAGAGCTCGGCGAGTCGTGCGGCATGGTAACTGCGCAGGACCAGTCCATACCACAGATGTAAAAGGCCCGGATCAGTTATTTCATCTTCCAGGATGGGTGCCTGGTCCAGCAGGTTCTGAATGGCCTCGCTGCCAAGCAGGTTCAGGCTACTGGTAATGGTGCTGATGAGCGGACGGTTCTTCTTAACACGCGATTTGTTGATATGGCGGAAAAAGAGACTGGCAAGGCCTGGGTCACGGTTAATTACATCGCCCAGTTCTGAATGAGAGGCAGCCGAATCCAGCAGTTTCCTGCAGCGCTGGATATTGGCCTTCATGGCAGGGACGGGCCTGTCTGCCAGGGCGTCAACCCAGCGGGCAGCAGAGTCGCTCATGAGTCGTTTTCGTGACTCAGTTGCAGATCATGCATCTGCCTGGAGACATTGTGTTTAATCAGTAGGTCCTGGTCATCGTCGTCGAGCAGGATGAAATCAACGGCAACGCTGAAACGATGCAGTGGGTCATTTGCGGCTACCTCTTCACAGGCAACAACCTTACCCAGGGCGGGAATGAGTGCGTAGCTGGGGAAGAGTAGCATTTCCATTTCGATAACTTCATCGACCTGCAGCGTTTGGTCATGCAGAAAACGCAGACCGGTTGCGCTGAGATTGACCTCGTGTGTTGGCTCCGACGGAAGATCCAGTTCCTGTATCTGCATCATGCCGGCGATAGTATCGATCTTCGACTCCAGGTAACGAAGATAGGCTGCTACATCAGGGTCGCGCGACTGAATGGCCGTCATCACAGGTAGATGCTTGTCCCTGTTGCGCAGAAACATGTTCATCATGCCATGTTCAGTTCGGCGCGCCGAAAATGACTGCATCGCCAGCTCTACTTCTTCCTGTGGAAAAAAACGCAGCAACAGGGCTATCTTGTCAGTGACGCGAAAGCTGCGACGACGTTCCTGATCAGGTGAAGTTGTCATTGGTCTATCTCCAGAATTTGCTCAGGATCATCAATAACAATGGGGGCAGTAGAACCCTCGCGAATAATGATTTCTACACGTCGGTTTTTGGCGCGATTCTCTGCTGTAGCGTTGTCCGCAGTTGGTCGAGTGTCAGAATGCGCGCGTATCTGCATACGGTCAGCAAGCAACTTGTCTGTCTTGCTGTAATAGTGCACCACATTGGCAGCACGCGCTGCGGATAGCACCCAGTTCGATGGGTACTGAGTCGTTGAGATGGGTATATTGTCAGTATGCCCGGCAACGATGAGTTCGCCATCGGTCTTGTTCAGGACATTACCAATCTTGTCCAGGATGGGGAAGAACGAGGTCTGAAGGACTGCGCTACCCGATGAGAAAGAGCCTTTTTCACGGATGCGGATCATGACTTCGTTGCGCTCAGTATCGACTTCAAGCAGGCCATTTTCGACTTCACCCTTCAGTTCCTTTTCAATTTGTTCAGCTAGTTCCTTGGCTTTCTGCGCGGCGATTTTTTCAATATCCAGTTTTTCAGCCGTATCGTCAGTGGTCTGCTGACGGATTTCCTGCAGCGGGGTAGGCGTGGGCTTGCCGGGACTAAATTCCTGGCTGATTACCGTGGTGCCCTTAGGGATGTCCTCGGCCTTGATGACGCGCTGAACACCAAAGGCAAATTTCATCGAGCCGGCAATCTGCTTGAATTTCTGCACATCCATTTCTGAAAACGATAGTAGCAGCACGAAGAAGCACATGAGCAGCGACATCAGGTCCGCAAAGGTCATGACCCATGCGGGCGCACCTGCGGGCGGACATTTTTTGGCGGCGTTGCTCATGGGCTGGTTTGTTACTCAGCAGGTTCTTCTGCAATACGTTTATTGCTGGGTAGATAGGTCATCAGCAGTTGCTCCATGACCTTGGGGTTGGTGCCGGCCTGGATTGAGGAGATGGACTCGAGAATCAGATTCTTATTCAGACTTTCTTCAGCACTAATCATCTTGAGCTTTTCCGAAACGGGCAGGGCAAAGCCATTGGCGATAATGGCGCCGTACAGGGTGGTAAGCAGTGCAACAGCCATGGCAGGGCCGATGGCCTTCGGGTCATCCATATTAGATAGCATCTGAACCAGGCCGATAAGGGTACCGATCATACCCATGGCCGGGGCATAGTCACCGATCGCCTTGAACATATTAACGCCGATGTCGTGGCGCTCAATGGTCAGGTTGATGTCCTTGGACAGCATCTGCTGGACAACCTCAGGTGGATGGCCATCGATACACAGGCTAATGCCCTGTTTCAGGAAAGGGTCGGAAATTTCAGCATCTTCCAGGGCCAGGATGCCTTCCTTACGCGCGACATTGGCAAGCTCTACGGCTTCCTGAATGAGCTGTTCGGGTGTGGTGGCCTTGTGCAGGACTGCCTTCAGTCCAACCTTGAAAGAGCCCATGAACTGCTTTAGTGAAACGCGGATGATCGTGGCGGCCAGGGTACCCCCAACAACGATGATGATGGATGCGGGATTGATAAATACGGCAATATCGCCACCGACGACGATGGCACCGACGATAACCAGGATTACGGCGACCAGACCAATAAGCGTTGCTAGATCCATGGGATTCCTTTATAGGGAAACAGTACGACCAATTCTTATTAACTATCTGCGTAAGAATAGCTATTCAGGCCCTGCAAGGAAAGGTGTCCAGGTAAATTATCCTCATATCTGAGGTGTTTATCGCAGATACAAAACAGGCCTCCTAAAGGGGGCCTGAATCAGTTTCCGGCTGAATAGCCAGCCACGCCAGAGGAGGGGGGTAGTCATGAAACTACGTGTCGTGGCAATTACAGGTTAATCCAATCCCGGATTTGGGCAATGCGAATTATCAATTTCGCGAGGTCTATACTTCTAAGCGGGCAGCCCGAAAAATAAAACAAGCTGGGGAATACTAATGGAAATGCTGGATGGTGTGCTGAAGTTTGATGACTTCCTGACTGTAACACTGGGTATTGTTGTCCTCTTTATTGGCAAGCGCATCAATGAGGCGGTATCTGTTCTGAGGGAGTTTAGTATCCCCGAGCCTGTCACTGGGGGGTTGCTGCTTTCACTGCTAATCACGCTGGTTTATTTCATCACCGATGTGGGTATTGAGTTCGAACTTGGTGCCAGGGACATTCTGCTGGTCTATTTCTTTACCACGATTGGCATTAATGCAAGCTTTAAAGACCTGTTGTCTGGTGGGAAGCCCCTGGCGATCCTTCTGGTGATTACTATCGGGTATATGTTTTTACAGAATATAACGGGCATTGGTGTTGCCAGCCTGTTTGGCCAGGAAAAGGCTGTAGGTCTAATCGGTGGAACCGTTTCGCTTATTGGCGGGCATGGAACTTCAATAGCCTGGGCGCCGCGCTTTGCAGAAAACTATGGCGTAGCCAATGCTATGGAGATCGGTGTGGCCTGTGCCACCTTTGGCCTGGTGCTCGCGAGCCTGATGGGAGGGCCGGTTGCCAAGTTCCTGATTCAGCGCCACCAGCTTGAGACCGAACATAAAGGCGAGGCCCTCGATGTCGGTGTCTCTGCAGAAGATAAGCGTATCTCTCTAAACTATATGGAGCTGCTGGATAGCGTGCTCGCGATTCATATATGTATCATCCTGGGCCTTCTCCTGGATGAAGGGCTGGAGAACATGGGGGTTCAATTACCGCTATTTGTCAGCTGTTTGTTTGCAGGTATTGTCATGACAAATGTGGCGGCACGTTTTATGCCACGCGTCCTTACCAGGACAGAATGGCCTTCGCGTACACCTGCTATCGCATTAGTGGCTGATGTATCCCTGGGTACCTTCCTGGCCATGTCATTAATGAGCATGCAGCTCTGGGAGTTGATTGATCTTGCAGGGCCAATCTTTGCAATCCTGGGCGCACAGGTGCTGGTTGCTGTCATTGTCATTCTTCTGGTTGTTTTCCCTGTCATGGGAAAAAATTACGATGCGGCCGTAATGTCAGCGGGATTTGGTGGTTTCTCCATGGGCGCAACGCCAACAGCTATGGCTAATATGTCGGCAGTGACCAAGAGATATGGGGCATCGCATATGGCCTTCATTATCGTTCCCCTGGTTGGGGCATTCTTTATTGATATTGCCAATGCAGTAATCATTCAGTTCTTTCTGGGTTTTATTTAATTGTCAGATGTCGTTTTGTAAAAGGTTGTTGTCATTATGCGCCTTACGTTTGTCTGTACTTTTGCTCATGTCACCGACAGCCTGGCTTCAGGTAAACTGTCAGAAAATCAATATCAGGATGGCGTAGCACCATTGCCGTTAGTTCCCGAGTAAAAAATGATGCAGGTTGTAATACAGCTGAGTGGGCTGGCCTGTCTCTTATATTGAGATAGCATGCTCATAACCTCTTCTTTACAAAGCGCCACCCTGAGGCCACTAAGATTTATTTTTGGTGGTCTTGTTAGTGTGTTGTTCATTGCCTATGTGTCAGCACTCTATAAGGGCTGGAATGATACTCTTGAAGACACCAGCAATGAGCTCGAGGCATTTACTGCCCTGTTGCAGAATAATGCGCAGACTGCCTTTAAAAATCATGAAATTGTTTTACGTGGACTTGGCGAACAGTTAATTGAAATGGGAGCTCTGTTTGCGCCCGCCTATGGTCAGGATTTTATTGAGCGACTTGGCCTGACCGATGAAGACATGCGCAGTATTGCGCTGGTCTGGCCAAACGGGCAGATCGTATTAAAGACCGGGTTCAGTACGGATGCGGACCTGCCCAATCTCGCAGACTCTCCACATACGCGTGATGATTTCAGGCGTGCTGCTGAATCTGGTCGCTGGGCTATTGGCCGACCAGCGCAATATGATCAGGACTGGCTGGTGCCCTTCTATGTGCCTTTGCACGATATGCAGCAGGAGCTGATCGCGTTACTTGTTGCTGAATACCGGGTTGATCATTCCGTCGGTGTAGACCAGCAGCCAATGCCGGAACACATCGAATCCGCAATTCTAAGATCAGATGGCTATTTACAGTTCTTCTATCCTTTGCCCGAAGAGGTCTATGCACGACAGGAGATTTATGCTCAGCCATTAGAGGCCTATATTCTTACTCAGGTTGAGAGTCTTCCTTCAGGTAGTGGTTTTAGCCAGATAGATTTTGGAGAGCGTGGCGGCAATCACCTTGTTCATTATCGTCAGTCGGCTGACCAACAACTCACATACGGCACTTTTATACCAGTGGCTGTGCTCGTAGACCGCTGGGTTTCCGCGATTACAATACCGACAATCGTGTTCCTGATCACCGCGCTCGGTGGTTTTGGCGTTTACTGGTATGCCGCCAGGCAACAGCTTAGCGCCAGTAGAACAATCTACGATATGTTGAGCTGGCAGGACGCCATTCTGAATGGTGTGGACTATGCCATTATCTCGACAGATACAGATGGCATCATTACCAGTATCAACCGGGCTGGTCAGCGCATGCTTGGCTATGAATGCGCAGAAATTGTGAATAAAAACTCGCTGACCTGTTTTCATGATGAAGCAGAGATAAATGAACAGCGAGTGGCTAATAACCGGGAGCTTACACCTGTAGAAGTGGTGCTGGGTAAGGCAACAAAGGGCAGGGCAGAAGAGCGAGAATGGACCTATATCCGCAAAGATGGAACGCGCTTCCCGGTGCTTGTCTCAATCTCTTCTGTTTTTGATGTTAAGGGTCGAATTAGTGGCTATGTCGGTATCGCTTCGGATATATCACAGCGCAAGGCTGATGCCGAGGTGCTCGAATTTCAGGCAACCCATGATTCACTGACTGGCTTGCCCAACAGAGATCTGCTCCATAAAGATTTTATACATCGTGTTGTTCGCCCGAGGTTCAATAAGGCAGCTCTGATGCTGCTGGATCTGAACGGCTTTAAGGAAATTAATGACACCCTGGGGCATGCAATCGGCGATAAGCTCCTGAACCGGGTAGGGCCCAGACTTGAACAGGCAATGCTGGAACATGGAGGTACGGTATATCGTTTGGGTGGCGATGAGTTTGCCATTCTGATTCCTGTGGTAAAGGATCAGGAAATGGCCATGGGGATTGCGCGAGAGGCAGGGTATTCCCTGAAAGAGTCATTCCACGTCGATAAGATGAGTATGGCCATCAGTGGCAGTATAGGGGTTTCCATGTTTCCGGAGCATGGCCGGAATAGTCATGATCTTTTGCGTGCGGCCGATGTGGCGATGTATTCCGCGAAACGTGACCACACGAGCATTGAAGCCTATAGAGAAGCGCTAGATCCTTATACCAAGGATCGCCTGCATCTGATGACAGACTTTAAGGAAGCGCTTGATGAGAATCAGTTGATTCTCCATTACCAGCCCAAGTACGACCTTGATGAGGGCAGGGTTGTTGGTTTCGAGGCGCTTGTACGCTGGCAGCATCCAGAACGTGGCCTGATTTATCCTGACACTTTCGTGCCGCTCATAGAATTATCAGACAATATTCATCCTATGACCCTTAAAGTCCTGACCATGGCTCTGAAGCAGCAAAGGGCCTGGGAAAAAGCCGGCTTTGATTATTCCGTCGCCGTTAATCTTTCTTCACGAAACCTGATGGAAACTAATTGTGTCTGGCAGCTAAGGCGCCTGCTTGAAGAGTATGAGGTGAACCCGGAAAAGCTTGAGATTGAGATCACGGAAACCTCGGTGATGTCTGATCCTGATGCTGGCGCACGTCGTCTTCAGCGATTGCGAGAGGCGGGTATTAAACTTGCGCTGGATGATTTTGGTACCGGTTATTCTTCCCTCGGCCAGTTGCGTAATATGCCTTTTGATACGATCAAAATAGATCGCTCTTTCGTTACCAATATGATTGCTAATCCCCATGATGAGGCAATCGTTCGGGCAACTCTGGACATGGGCCGTGCAATGAACGTCAAGGTTGTAGCAGAAGGGGTCGAGACGCCAGAGGTGTTGTTCAGATTGTCAGAGCTGGGTTGTGATTATATCCAGGGCTTTTTTGTAGGCAGGCCGCTGAGCGCGGAAGAAAGTTTTAGCCTGGATGTTGATGATGCCATTAAGACTAGTGTGAAGGTGGAGCAATAATGAAAATAAAACTGATTCTTCCCGTGCTTTTACTGTTCATATTTTCGCAGGCCGCCCTGGCAGAGAAAGTGAAAATACTTCTGCACACCTCGGATAAAAGAAATATGGCCATGGTTGAGCAGGCCGTTGATAACATCATCGAGGAATATGGGGATAATCGTGAGGTTATTCTGGTGGTTAATGGTGCAGCGGTAGAGAATTTTACCCGTGCCCTGGGCAAGCCTGAGTTCGTAGACAATCTGCTTGCGCAGGAGGTGGAAGTCGGTGTCTGTCATATGGCCCTGAGTCGAAGAGGGATCCATGACGAGCAGGTGCTCGACCAGGTAAAAGTGCTGGAGAGTACGGGTGTGGTCACTATAATTCGATTACAACAGCAGGGTTATATTTATATCAAACTCTAGTGCCTTGAGCATGAGCCCTTTAACGTAAAAGCTGTTAGCTGGAATGCCAATCACAAAAGCCACCGCTATGGGTGGCTTTGTGAATTGGTGGTGGGCCCACCAGGACTTGAACCTGGGACCAATGGATTATGAGTCCACTGCTCTAACCAACTGAGCTATAGGCCCGAACAGAGATAAACAATGCCCGGCAATCATACCGACTGCCGGGCATGGGTCAATGTTATTAATCGAGATCAAGGAAGCTGCGTAGCATCTCCGAACGAGATGGGTGACGCAGTTTGCGCAGTGCCTTCGCCTCAATCTGACGAATACGCTCACGGGTAACGTCGAACTGCTTGCCGACTTCTTCCAGGGTGTGATCGGTATTCATGTCGATACCGAAACGCATACGCAGTACCTTGGCTTCACGTGGCGTCAGGCTACTCAGGACGTCACGTGTGCTTTCGCTCAGGCTCACATTGGTTGCTGAGTCGATTGGAGAAGTCACATTGGCATCTTCGATAAAGTCACCCAGATGTGAATCTTCATCATCGCCAATTGGTGTTTCCATGGAGATGGGTTCCTTGGCAATCTTCAGCACCTTGCGAACCTTGTCTTCAGGGATCTCCATGCGTTCGGACAGTTCTTCAGGTGTAGGCTCGCGCCCCATTTCCTGAAGCATCTGACGAGAAATGCGATTCAGTTTGTTAATGGTCTCGATCATGTGTACCGGAATACGAATGGTACGGGCCTGGTCCGCAATAGAGCGGGTGATGGCCTGACGAATCCACCAGGTTGCGTAGGTCGAGAACTTGTAACCGCGACGATATTCAAATTTATCGACTGCCTTCATCAGGCCAATGTTGCCTTCCTGAATCAGGTCGAGGAACTGCAGGCCTCGGTTGGTGTATTTCTTGGCGATCGAGATAACCAGGCGCAGGTTAGCTTCAACCATTTCCTTCTTGGCGCGGCGAGCCTTTGCTTCACCAATCGACATCTTGCGATTAATTTCCTTGATGTCGGTAATGCCCAGGCCGGCCTCGGCTTCAATCGCGATCAGTTTCTGCTGCGCGCGAAGAATCTCTTCCTTAAATTCCTTTAGAACAGCAACATATTTGCCCTTGGATTTCAGGTGAGTGTCCAGCCATTTCAGGTTGGTTTCATTCTCGGGGAATGAGTCGATAAAGGCCTTGCGTGGCATGTGCGACTTTTTCACGCACATGTCCATGATCAGGCGTTCCTGCGTACGAATACGTGTAATAACGTCGTGCAGATTGTTGGTCAGCATATCGACGATACGTGGAACCAGCTTGAACTCCAGGAAGTAATCAGCCAGTTCTTCCTGTGCCTTGGTAGTAGACTTCTTATTACCTTTTGCAGCTGCCTTAACCAGTTTGGTGTAAAGCTTTTCCAGGAGGGTAAAGCGTTCTTTTGCTTCTTCGGGATCTGGGCCGGTATCTACCTCGACCTCTTCTTCATCATCATCGTCGTCATCAGATGCTTCTGCATTGGCTGCAGCGTTGACCTGTGCAGGGGTAGGGATCTCATCTTCGGCATTGGGATCAATGAATGCACTGATAATGTTGGTGAGTTTTTCTTCTTCGGTATCAACCTTCGCGTATTCATCCAGAAGCAGGCGGATAGAAAGAGGGTAGTGGGCAAGGGCGTGCTGAACCTGGGCCTGGCCTTCCTCGATACGCTTGGCGATCTTGATTTCGCCTTCACGGGTCAGTAGTTCCACGGTACCCATTTCGCGCATATACATGCGGACCGGGTCAGTGGTACGACCAAATTCTGCATCCAGAGTGGCAAGCGCGGCAGCGGCCTCTTCAGCGGCTTCTTCGTCGGTGCTGACATTGTCAGAAAGAGTCAGGGACTCGGGATCCGGGGCCTGTTCGAAGACCTGGATGCCCATATCGTTGATCATGCTGATGATGTCTTCGACCTGCTCGGGGTCGATGACGGTATCTGGTAGATGGTCGTTTACCTCGGCATAGGTGAGGTAACCTTGCTCTTTACCCTTGGTAATGAGCTTTTTCAGCCTGGATTGCTGTTCTGAATTCGCCATAGGTGTGTGGATCGTCTGATCAAAATGGAACCAGAAATTCTAGCATGTTCAGCTAGATCTGGCTAGGTTTAAAAAGGGCTATCTGGGCGCATGCTGATTGGCCAGAAGCTCTCGCAATAGGTTCTTTTCTTCATCGCTTAGTGACTCCTGTTCGGCCTTTCTGAGCAGGAATTCAAGTCCCTGCTCACCATGTCTCTTACGCAGTTGATCCATAGCGTCGTTAAACAGGGTTGATAACGTCTGTTCATCGCTGCCGGGTGGGGACCATTCCATCAGGCGGCTAAGGTGCTGTTGTTCATCCCTGCCGCGCCACCGTTCAAGCAATGACGCAGTGCTTAACTGAGGGTTCTGGCGGAGAATTTCAAGGACTTCCCTGACAATTCCAATGCCGGGTATATCCAGGGTAGCAAGAAATTCGGTGTTTTTTGCATGCTCAGCCAGAGAGGGCTGGTTTATCAGGGCATAGAGCACCAGCCGTATGGGCGTAACCTGAAGCTGCTGACGATTGTCCTGTTTGGTCCGAGCGGCCGGGGTGCTTTTGAGCAGGTTGTTGAGTTGCTGCTGGTGGATGCGGGTTATCCTGGACAGTTCTTCAATAAGGTGATTGCGCAACAGGCCTGGCTCCATGCCCTGAAGCATGCTCATGCCTTCGCGAGCAAGCTGGGTTCGACCGGTCTGATCGTGTACACGATGACGCTGACTCAGGCCTTCGATAAAGAATTCAGCCAGTCCGCGGGCCTGCTCAAGCGACCGTTCAAAACCTTCCTGGCCTTCCTTTCTGACCAGGGAGTCCGGGTCTTCGCCCTCCGGCAGGAACAGGAAGCTGGCGCTGTTTCCATCGCGAATAATGGGCAGGGTAACGTTCAGGGCCTTCCAGGCTGCATCGCGGCCTGCACGGTCGCCATCAAAACAGAAGATGATGTCCGGTACGATGCGGAACATGCGTTGTATATGTTCAGCCGAGGTTGCCGTACCCAGG
>CAZXNH010000011.1:0-24905 GCA_964641615.1 uncultured Ectothiorhodospiraceae bacterium
TGCCGGCCGCGCCGGTTCCGCGCTGACCGCCGAAATCGGCCTGATGAAGGCCACGCAACAACTGGCTGGCATGGAAATGATGGCCGTGGATCCCATGCGCCGCGTGGTGGCGCCGCGTTACCTGGCAGGCCTTTTTTCCATGCCTCTGCTGGTGACGACCTTTATCGCCGTGGGCATACTTGGTGGATATTTTGTTGGTGTCGGGTTGCTGGGTATCGACTCGGGCGCTTACTGGTCGCAGATCCAGGACAAGGTCGATCTGTATGACGATATTTTCAACGGCCTGATCAAGGGCGTGGTGTTTGGTGCGGTGGTAACCTGGATCGCGGTATTTGAAGGCTATGACACCGTGCCGACCTCGGAAGGGGTTAGCCGGGCAACAACGCGCACGGTGGTGAATTCTGCACTGGCTGTGCTGGCACTGGATTTTGTTCTGACCGGCCTGATGTTCGGTATTTAAGGGGACGCAAATATGACAACGCGCATGATGGAAATTCTGGTCGGGGTATTTGTTGCCATCGGCCTGGCATCGTTATTCATGCTGGCCATGAAGGTAAGTAACCTGAGTGACTTCAACCAGAGTGGCGGGTACACCATCTCGGCGCGCTTCGAAAATATCGGAGGTCTTAAGGTGAAGTCGCCCGTGACCGTATCAGGCGTTCGGGTAGGGCGCGTGATTGGCATCACTTATGACAGTAAGGAATTCAATGCCGTGGTGACTATGCAGATTGATGAGTCCTATAATGACTTTCCCATCGATACCTCGGCGAGTATTTATACCGCGGGTCTGCTGGGTGAACAGTACATTGCCCTGGAACCCGGGGCCGAAGATGATGTCCTTGCTAATGGTGACATGATTGATTACACCCAGTCTGCCCTGGTGCTGGAGAACATCATCGGGCAGTTCATGGTGAAGATGACGTCGGAAGAATAGGAGTTTTGACGTGAAACGGATGACCATTTATCTGCTTGCCGCACTGCTGGGCCTGTTTTCATCAGCGAACATAGCGGGCCCCGCTGAAGAGGCCGAGCAGCTTGTCCGTGAGAATTCCAGCCGAGTGCTGACCATTCTCAAGGAGAACAAGGGCAATATCGCAGACAATCCGAAAGTGCTCTACACCCTAATTGATGAAATTATCGTTCCGAACGTCGATTTCAACTCCATGTCCAAGTTGATTCTGAAAAAGTATTGGCGCCAGGCTAGTCCGGAGCAACGTGAGCGCTTTATCAAGGAATTCAAGGGGATGCTGGTCAGGACCTATACCCGGTCACTGAATGAATATGCCGGCAACACTGAAATCATCTTTCTCAAATCCGTGAGCAAAAAAGAAGGTAAATACGTCACCGTTTACTCAGAAATCGTCCAGTCGGGCAAGCCCAACATCCCGGTCAATTACAGCCTGATCATGAAAGAAGATGGTTACAAGATCTATGACGTTGTCATAGAGGGACTGAGCCTGGTCAAAAACTATCACACCAGTTTTGGACCACAGATCGAAGAGATGGGACTGGACGGCCTGATCAATGATCTGGCCAGCAAGAATGCCAAAGGCGTTGCGGACGATGCCTGAGGTGGCCGAAATTCGGGAGGCCCACAATGGTGGTCTCGAGATCGTTGGTGTGATTGATTTCTATACCAGCCCCGACCTGCTTAAACGTACCCGAGCCCGTATGAAGCCAGGTGAGAATCTGGAGATTAATTTTGCCGGTGTGGAGCGTGTCGACAGCTCTGCCGCAGCCCTGATGCTGGAATGGTTGCGAGAGGCCCATAAACGTAATATCGAGCTGCGATATACCGGATTACCGGAGATGCTGCTCAGTCTTCTCTCTGTCTGCGGCCTGGAAAGTCGTCTGCCTATACACTCCTGATACGGATTTATTTCCATCTAACTATCCCGTTTTAGTGGGATTTTCGCTATGATTAGCCCCTTTTTTCTGGCGGCATACACATTAGAGATGTATAGCCCCTGAATCTGCATCGGGACTGGTATGGAAAAACTGATCATCAGCGGCGGCAAACCCCTCTCCGGGAGCGTGCTTATCTCAGGCGCCAAGAACGCCGTACTGCCCATTCTGACAGCAACCTTGCTGGCCGACGGTCCCGTACGCATTGATAATGTTCCCCACCTGCAGGATGTTACGACCACCATGGGGCTGCTCGGCCGCATGGGTGTTTCTCTAACCCTGAATGAGCGCATGGCCATCGATATTGATGCCAGTACCATCCAGGAGTTTGTTGCCCCTTATGACCTGGTAAAAACCATGCGTGCCTCGATCCTGGTGCTGGGGCCGCTGCTGGCGCGTTTTGGCCATGCCGAAGTTTCCCTGCCAGGTGGTTGTGCCATTGGTTCACGTCCGGTCAATCTGCATCTGGATGGTCTTAAGGCCATGGGTGCCGATATCAAGGTTGATGGCGGTTATATCAAGGCGAAGGCGAGTCGGCTCAAGGGGGCCCGCCTGGTCATGGATGTTGTTTCAGTAACCGGTACTGAGAACCTGATGATGGCTGCGACCCTGGCTGAAGGTCAGACTATCATTGAGAACGCAGCGCGTGAGCCAGAGGTTATCGACCTGGCGAACTTCCTTAAAAAGATGGGTGCCCAGATCGAGGGTGCCGGTACAGACCGTATCGTCATCGAGGGTGTGTCATCACTCAAGGGCTGCAGCTATAACGTATTACCTGACCGCATTGAAAGTGGCACCTTCCTGATTGCCGCCGCTATTTCCGGTGGCAAGGTGCTGCTCAAGCAGACCGATCCGACCCTGCTGGATGCGGTGCTCATCAAGCTGGAAGAGGCTGGGGCCCACCTCAGCACCGGCGATAACTGGATCGAGCTTGATATGAAGGGCAATCGCCCTAAGGCCGTGAGTGTGCACACGGCACCGTACCCTGCATTCCCGACCGATATGCAGGCCCAGTTCACTGCCCTGAATGCCGTCGCTGAAGGGACTGGCACCATTACCGAAACCGTATTTGAAAACCGCTTCATGCACGTGCAGGAAATGCAGCGCATGGGTGCAAATATTAAGGTTGAAGGCAATACCGCGATTATTACCGGTGTTGAGAAACTGAAAGGCGCACCGGTTATGGCTACCGATCTGCGTGCTTCGGCCAGCCTTATCCTGGCCGGCCTGGTAGCAGATGGTGATACCGTTGTGGATCGTATCTATCACATAGACCGCGGCTACGAGCTGATTGAAGAAAAGCTGGCGCAGCTGGGTGGCAACATCAAAAGGATTCCAAGCTGATCATGTCCGAGACACTGACTATCGCCCTCTCCAAGGGCAGGATCTATAAGGAAACTCTGCCGTTCCTGGCGGCGGCAGGTATAGAGCCTGCGGATGATCCTGAAAAAAGCCGTAAGCTGATCCTCGACACGAATCGTGACGACATCAAACTGGTCGTTATTCGTGCGGCTGATGTTCCAACCTTCGTGCAGTACGGCGCAGCCGATGTGGGTGTGACCGGTAAAGACGTGCTGATGGAGCATGGTGGTGAGGGTGTTTATGAACCCCTGGATCTGGGTATCGCCAAATGTAAGCTGATGACCGCAGGTTTTGATAAGCCGGCACCTACGCAGCGTCGCCTGCGTGTAGCGACCAAGTTCGTGGATATTACTAAACGCTTCTATGCTGAGCGCGGCGAACAGGTCGAAATCATCAAGCTTTATGGTTCGATGGAGCTGGCTCCTATCGTTGGTTTGTCCGATATCATTGTGGATCTGGTCGATACTGGTAACACTTTGAAGGCTAATGGCCTGAAACCCCTCGAGCATATAGCTGATATCAGTTCACGCCTGATCGTGAACAAGGCATCGATGAAGATGAAACATAACGCAGTTTCCAGGCTGATTGAGGAACTGCGCCAGGCAGTTGAAAAGCAATCCTAAGTAAGAGCTAAACATGGCATACCAGACAGACGATTTACGCATCAAGGAAATCCGTGAAGTAGTTGCACCCAACACCGTGCACGATGAGTGCCCGATTACTGAAGAGGGTTCAAAGACTGTATTTGAAGCCCGCGAGGCCATCCACAAAATTTTGCATGGTGAAGATGATCGCCTGCTGGTCATTACCGGCCCCTGTTCGGTGCACGATACTGATGCGGCGCTGGAATATGCCCGTAAGCTCAAGGCTGTTGCCGAAGAACTAAAGGATGACCTGGTCGTTGTCATGCGTGTCTACTTTGAGAAGCCACGTACGACCGTAGGCTGGAAGGGTCTGATTAACGACCCCAATCTTGATGGCAGTTTCGCCATTAATGATGGCCTGCGCATTGCGCGCAAACTGTTGGTTGATCTGACTGACATGGGCGTTCCTACTGGCACCGAGTTTCTTGACCTGATCAGCCCACAGTATGTGGCCGATCTGGTCAGCTGGGGTGCTATCGGCGCGCGCACCACCGAAAGCCAGGTGCACAGGGAGCTTGCTTCAGGTCTTTCCTGCCCGGTTGGATTTAAGAATGGTACCGATGGTGGTCTGCAGATTGCGATTGATGCCATCCGTTCCGCTTCTCAGCCGCATCACTTCCTGTCACTGACCAAGGAAGGCCGCTCTGCGATCTTCTCGACGGCTGGTAACGAAGACTGTCATATCATCCTGCGTGGTGGCCGTAAGCCTAATTATGATGCCGACAGTGTTAACGAGGCCTCCCAGAAACTGGAGAGCGCAGGTATTCCTGCCAACATCATGGTTGACTGCAGTCATGCCAATAGCCAGAAACAGCCCGAGCGACAGGTCAATGTTGCAGAAGATGTGGCTGATCAGATTGCCGTAGGTGATAAGCGGATTGTCGGTATTATGCTCGAGAGCCACCTTGTGGCTGGTCGCCAGGATGTTGAGGGTGACAGGAATGCCCTGACTTATGGGCAGAGTATCACCGATGCCTGTATTAGCTGGGAGCAGACCGCTCCTGTCATGTATGAACTGGCCGAGGCCGTTCGTCAGCGTCGTGAGAAGAAGGCGGGTTAATCATGGTTGATGTTGCACGCTTATCTACCACGGACAGTGATTTCTGGTCACGACTGGACCAGTTGCTGGCCTGGGAATCAGTGTCCGACGATGCCGTTTTCGGCACCGTCATGGAAATTCTGAAGGCAGTGCGTAGCAAGGGTGATGCCGCGGTACTTGAATATACCGCGCGCTTCGATCACCTGGATTGTGCAACTGCCGCTGAACTTGAAATGCCGCAGGAACGTCTGCAGCAGGCCCTGCAAAACCTGGATCCGGAGGAGCGCAAGGCCCTGGAAATTGCTGCTGAACGTGTACGCAGTTACGCAGAACGCCAGAAGATGGATTCCTGGTCTTACACCGAGGCCGATGGCACCGTGCTGGGTCAGCAGGTCATGCCACTGGATCGTGCGGGTCTGTATGTGCCTGGTGGCAAGGCAGCCTATCCCTCATCTGTACTGATGAACGCCATTCCTGCGAAAGTCGCGGGTGTGCCTGAGCTGATCATGGTGGTACCCACGCCAGGTGGCGAGGTGAATGAGCTGGTTCTGGCCGCAGCAGCCGTTGCGGGTGTTGACCGTGTCTTTACCGTGGGTGGTGCACAGGCTGTAGCGGCACTGGCCTATGGCACCGAAACCATCCCCCAGGTCGACAAGATTGTTGGTCCTGGCAATATCTATGTCGCTACGGCCAAGCGCATGGTCTATGGCACAGTCGGTATCGACATGATCGCCGGTCCCTCGGAGATACTGGTCATCTGTGATGGCAAGACTGATCCCGACTGGATTGCCATGGACCTGTTCTCGCAGGCGGAACATGATGAAGACGCCCAGCCTATCCTGGTAACACCCGATGCCGATTATATCGACCAGGTGCAGGCCAGTATCGACAAGCTGATCGAAGAGATGCCGCGCGCCGAGATCATCAGCAAGTCAATGATGAGCCGTGCAGCCCTGATTCATGCGCAGAGCATGGATGAAGCCGTCGAAGTTGCCAATTACATTGCACCAGAGCATCTGGAACTCTCGATAGAAAATGCCGAAGACATGGCAAAACAGATTCGTCACGCGGGTGCCATTTTTATGGGTCGTTACACGGCCGAGGCCCTGGGTGATTACTGTGCCGGTCCTAACCACGTACTACCCACCTCACGAACAGCGCGATTCTCATCACCTCTGGGTGTTTATGATTTCCAGAAGCGCTCCAGCCTGATTGGCTGTTCGGCTGATGGGGCCTCGGAACTGGGTAAGACCGCATCTAAGCTGGCACGTGGTGAAGGTCTGGTTGCCCACGCACGCTCTGCTGAGTACCGCATCAAAGACTGATATGTCTCACTACTGGAGTCGCATAGTTCACTCGCTGACACCCTATGTACCGGGTGAACAGCCGAAAATTGCGAATCTGATCAAGCTCAACACGAATGAAAACCCGTATGGTCCGTCACCACGAGTGATCGAGGCCATGCAGGCCGAGCTCGGTGATGATCTGCGTCTTTATCCCGATCCCAGTTCGGATCAGCTAAGACAGGCAATTGCCGATTATTACGGTCTGCAGCTAAACCAGGTCTTTGTCGGTAATGGGTCTGACGAGGTGCTGGCCCATACCTTTCAGGGCCTGCTTAAGCAGGATAAGCCCCTGTTATTCCCGGATATCAGTTACAGTTTTTATCCTGTTTACTGTGGCCTTTATGAGGTTGAATATCAGCAGGTGCCACTGGGCGATGACTTAGCCATCAATATTGATGACTTCCTGGTAGAAAACGGCGGCATTATTTTCCCAAATCCCAATGCCCCGACTGGCCGTCTGCTGCAACTTGGCCAGATCGAGAAACTTCTGCAAAAGAATACCGAGTCGGTTGTTGTCGTTGACGAGGCCTATATTGACTTTGGCGGTGAAAGCGCAGTCGGCCTGATTAGCCAGTATCCCAACCTGCTCGTGATTCAGACTGTATCCAAGTCACGTTCGCTGGCAGGTCTTCGAGTAGGGTATGCCATGGGACATGCCGATCTGATCGAGGCCCTGGTCAGGGTAAAAGATAGTTTCAATTCCTATCCTTTGGACCGGATGGCTATCGCCGGCGCAACTGCAGCCATTCAGGATGTCGATTATTTCAGGGAAACCTGCGACAGGGTTATTGCCAGTCGCGAGGGAGTAACAGCCGAGCTGGAAAGGTTGGGGTTTAATGTAATCCCGTCTGCAGCAAACTTTGTATTTGCAGCACCTTCAAAACTCTCTGCGCAGGGTGTTGCCGACGCACTACGTGAACGCGGGATCATTGTTCGTTACTTCAACAAACCGCGTATTGATCAATATCTGCGCATCACGATCGGAACCGACGATCAGAACCAGGCGCTGATCTCTGCTTTAAAATTAATTATTCCTGCTGGCTGATACGGGCCAATTATTTTCCCCTCACTTCATTCACTTCAGAGTGCCTGTGCTTCTGTCGGGTCGGCTAAAATCTGTGTATGAACGATAAGCACTTCAAAGAACAATTAGAACAGCTGGAAGACTCCAGCTGGCAGGCGGTGCAGGAAGGGCAGTCCATCGTTATTATTGATGATCAAAGGCTGGCACTTGGGACTGAGCAGACTGAAAACGTCGTTGTGTCTGCATCTGCGTTTCAGTTTTCTGATGCAGATGAACTCAGATGTGAGGTGTTATCCAGAGCCCCTGAACTGTTGTGTAGCTATTACCAGGCCCATCCCCTGTCTCTGTCTGGGTTCAACAGGCAAGTCGTTCAGCTTATCGAGCGGTATGGTGCCGAGGCCTTTGCAGCCGCCTGTGGGGAGATACCGGAACGCACCCTGTTCGTCGATGGTAGCGATGTGATTGCGGAGTCAGCAGAAAGTCCTCGTCATCGTTATGGTGCTTATTGTGAACTTGAATCGTTTTCACCAGGCCAGGATATTGCGGCGTATGTTCTGCAATGGCTAGAGAAGGGTGAAGCGTATGAGCGTTATCTGGAAATGAATGTCTGTCGCTATAATTGCTAAAGGCAGTTAAGCAGAACGTTCAGCAATCAGGAGGCGCTCTAATCCTGATGCCCATCGCTTACTTCTGATGATGGATGGGCGACCGTTAACCAGGAAGACGCATTCTAGTATCGCTCACAGGCTTTAACAGGGGGTGTTATGAGTAAGAAGAACCCTTTCAGGGTTCAGATGACTGAACGTGAGAAAGAACTCATGGCTGTGGGCAGGCCTGTTCAATGTTCAGCATGCCGGGAAACATCCTACATTTACCCCAAGGCCGTTGGTCATCATCCCTATGAATGGGAAATGAACTGCAGCCAGTGTCATCGTTATGCGGTTGGGCTAAATGCCTATGAAGAAGGTCATGAGGGACTGATTAAAAAACTCGAAGGCCTGCGTACTCGATATCTGGCAGGCGAAACATCAGAACAACTTGCAAAGGAAGTATCTATGCTTGCTGAGGACAATGATGTGGTACTGCTCAACAGCTTATGTGAGTGTGGAGGTAGTTTATCTATTGCGGCAAGACCCAAGTGCATTTTTTGCGATATTGAGATATCAGATTCATTTTTTCATGTGGCCGATGAGTCAGCATCTTCCTGAAAGACGATGATCTGCCTGTATCGTGGGTTAATCTTTAGAGTCAGGAAGTGACATTCTGCAGCCATCGCTAATCATGGCTAGAATGAAACGGACTGGGGGATGCAGGGAATAACATGTTTCTTGAAAGTATCATTTTTGAAGTTAGTGCCATCATAATCGGTGCTGCCCTGCTTGGTACTTTATTCCTGTATGCCAAACAACCCATTATCATTGCCTACATTGCACTAGGCGTTATGATTGGCCCCAGTGGTTTTGCGCTCATTGAACGTACAGACCATATAGAGAATATCTCTCACCTGGGTGTCATCCTGCTGCTCTTTCTTGTTGGCCTGAATCTACAGCCAGCAAAGCTTATTGGCCTGTTTAAGAAGGCCGCTGTACTAACACTCGGGACTTCTGCCGTGTTCGGTTTTATCGCCTTCCTGCTTGGCCTGGTCCTCGGTTTTGATATGCATAGCGCGCTGATTTTTGGTGCAGCGATGATGTTCTCGAGTACGGTGATTGGTCTGAAGCTGATACCTACGACCACGCTGCATCACAAGCGTACCGGCGAGATCATGACGAGTGTGCTCCTGTTACAGGATATTCTTGCCATTATCCTGATCCTGTATATAACAGGTGAAAAGTCAGGCCCCGTTTTCCTGACCTTTGCCTTCCTGATGGTGAAGTTTTCCTTGCTGGTAATCATGGCGTTCCTGGGTGTGCGTTTCGTGATGAGTCCCCTGCTATTCAAGTTTGATGTCATCCAGGAATACACCTTTGTGGCGACACTGGCCTGGTGTTTGTTGTGGGCAGGCCTGGCATATAAGCTGGGACTGTCCTACGAACTTGGCGCATTTGTAGCCGGTCTTTCGATTGCCTCGAACAATGTTGCATTGATTATTTCTGAGAACCTCAAACCACTACGCGAATTCTTCCTGATTCTGTTTTTCTTTGCCGTTGGAGCAGGGCTCAATCTTGGGCTTGAGACAAAACTTCTGATAGCTGCGACCATGTTTGGGCTTGCCATAGTTCCTCTCAAGGCACTGGTGTTCAGGCTTGCATTCAAGTGGTCGGGTGAGGGCGAGCAACCTTCAAAAGAACTGGCGGCACGTCTTGGTCAGTCGAGCGAATTTTCGCTGCTGGTAGCAATGTCGGCCATCTCCATGGGTGTGTTGTCCAGTGATGTCGCTATGGTGATCCAGTTAGCGACTATTGTTTCATTCGTTGTGTCGACCTACTGGGTTGTTCTGAAATATCCGACTACTATTTCCAGTAAGCCTAATCTAAGAAAAGATTAATTTACGTTCTTTAATGAGATTCATACGTAATGTATGGCGAACAGGAGGAATGTGAAGGTGTCGCCTGGTTATCAGCATGCGAATCATTTTTACGAACAACTGGAAGGATTCGCTGAGTTTTCCGAATTCCCGCACCCAGACTGGTATCGCCCCTTACCAGAGGACTGGTGTGTGGTGATTACTGATGTGCAGGGATCAACCCAGGCCATCGAGCAGGGGCGATATAAACAGGTCAATGGTGTCGGTGTCGCCTCCATTGTTGCTCTGCTAAACGCTATAAAACCTTTAAAAGTGCCTTATGTCTTTGGTGGCGATGGTGCCACTGCCTGTTTTCCAGCCTCCCTGATAGAAATTATTCGGCCGGCCCTGGTCGCTACCCGCCAGATGTCCCGGGAGCAGTTTGGTCTTTCATTGCGCATTGGCGTTGTGCCTATGTCCGAGATCAGGAAGCAGGGACACGAGGTACTGGTTGGTAAACACCAGCCACATGATCATTATCAACAGGCCATGTTCCTTGGTGATGGTCTGGGCTATGCGGAGAAACTGGTTAAATCGCCTGAGCCGGATAATCCCTGGCTGATCAGGACTGAGCAGGCTGCCGATGGCAGTATCTTTGCTGGATTTGAATGTCGCTGGAACGAGATTCCAAGCCCGCATGAAGAAAGTATCGCCCTGCTGGTACAGGCCATTGACAAGGATATGCAGAACGCGGACCAGGTGTATGAAGAGATTCTCGAGCGGGTCTGTCATATTTATGGAGATGAATCCCAGTATCACCCGCTTAGAGAAAAACTTCTGTCCTTAACCCATTTGTTTCGTTTGCTCAGGGTCGAGGCAGGGGTTCGTACGGCATTCCAGTCCAGCTGGAAAAGGTTGCGTTATCTACTCAGGTTGCAGGTCCTGAGGCTGGTGGGTATCTGGTTTATGAAAAGAAACGTAAAGACGGATGCCACACAATGGGGGGAGTACAAGCACAACCTAATCATCAACACGGATTATCGTAAATTCGATGAAATGTTGCGTATGGTGATCTCGGGTTCTCAGAAGCAACGCGAAGAGCTGCGTTCGGTGCTTGAGACTTACCAGGAGCGCGGGCAGATAGTGTTTGGCATACATGCGGCGCCGGCGGCACTGATCACCTGTATCGTCACAGATTATGACAAGGATCATGTGCACTTTCTGGATGTGGCTAATGGCGGCTATGCCATGGCAGCACGAGAACTGAAACAGCAGCTCAAACGAAGTACAGCTGAGGTCTGAGTAACTAGAGATATTTCATTCATGCTTATGGGCAGCATGCTGGTTTGGCAGGCAAATGCTCAGCCATCCTACACAGCAGCCACCTCTAAGAGGGCGACATTTTGCTTATGGCCAGGTAGGTCCAGGTTTGCGTGTCATCACCATGAAACCCAGGCAGGGTTTCATGTTAAGGTTCGATTTTAATTGTGGCTGATACGGGGATCGCAATGAATCAGGATACCGTCAACAAGACCGTGCTGTTGTTGATGCTTGTTGGGATATCGGCACTTTTTGTGTCCATGATCCAGCCATTTATCATGGCTATATTCCTCGCCGGGCTTTTCAGTGCTCTGGCCCGCCCTGTCTTTCGGCGCTTGAATGTTCTATTCAAAGGGCGAAGACATCTGGCATCGGTTAGCACGATGCTGCTGATGATCTTCGTCGTCATGATTCCATTGCTACTACTGATCGGTATTGTGGTTGGGCAGGCCGTTGATGTTGGCCAGTCGGTCGCACCATGGATCAAGGAGCATATCGACAACCCCGGTGAGCTGGCAGAGTATCTACAGCATCTGCCTTTCTATGAACAACTGGCACCACACCGTGAAACGATTCTGCAAAAGGCCGGTGAGCTGGTGGGAACGATTAGCAAGTTCCTGGTTGGCGGCCTGTCCCAGGCAACCCTGGGTACGGTGAATTTCCTGTTCATGGCTTTCGTCTTTCTCTACACCATGTACTTCTTCCAGATGGATGGCGACAAGCTGGTTAAGAAGATCCTCTATTACCTGCCTATGAAGAGCAGCGACGAGAACCTGATGCTGGACAAGTTCACCTCGGTGACACGTGCCACGCTTAAGGGGACGCTTCTCATCGGTCTGTTGCAGGGTGGCCTGGCCGGTATTGCATTTGCCGTAGTGGGCATTGATAACGCCGTGTTCTGGGGTACGGTCATGGCAGTGTTGTCAATTATTCCCAGTGTCGGCTCTGCCCTGGTCTGGGGGCCGGCTGCGATCATCCTGATTATCCAGGGATATGTGACTGGTGGTATTGGACTGCTGATATTCTGTGGTGTGGTGGTTGGTAGTCTGGATAATGTGTTGCGTCCTATCCTGGTGGGCAAGGACACAAAGATGCATGAACTGATGATCTTCTTTGGTACGCTCGGTGGGATTATTATGTTCGGTATTACCGGTATCTTTATTGGTCCTCTGATTGCTTCGCTATTTGTCACGATCTGGGATATCTACGGCGTCGCCTTCAAGGATATTCTGCCTGAGGTGTATTACCACACGGGTAAATCAGCGGTACAGGCGGATCAGCCGGAAGACAAGCGGTAAGGATTCAGGATTACATAATGAAAAAGAATAAGCAGTCATCTCGTTCCTTCACCGCCTTCGTCGTTACCTGGGCCTTTGCAATACTGACGATTACCGGCATCGTGTTATATATCGTCCCCCAGGGCCGTATTGCCTACTGGACACACTGGTCACTCGCAGGTCTCAGCAAGGAGCAGTGGGGTGATCTGCACATGATCTTTGGTGGTGTTTTTATTGCCGCCGGTATCCTGCACCTGTGGTTTAACTGGAAGCCCTTCAAGAAATATTTTGCAGATAGAGCAAAAGGCCATTTCGAACTCAAGCGGGAAGTTGTCACATCGCTGGTATTCACAGTAGCTCTCTTCTTTATGGCAATCTTTAGTATTCCCCCTGTTAGTTATGTATTTGATCTAAATGATGTCATTAAGGATTCCTGGATTAGCAGCCCTGACCTGGAGCCCCCGTTTGGTCATGCAGAAGAGGCGTCACTGGCTGGCCTGGCGAAACGTATGGACCTGGATCTGGAAAAGTCCCTTCTTGCCCTGGAGCAGGCTGGCATAGAGGTCGCAAGTCCCAGGGATTCCCTGGACAGGATTGCCAGGGCTAATCATCTAAGACCTGTTGATGTCTATGCCGTGATTCGGGTGCATCAGTTAAAGCAGGAGACAATTGATCTATCCTCAATGAGCGAAGTCGATATCGAGGAAAAATATGCAGGCACGGGTATAGGCCGTAAGACTTTGAACGAGATCGCGGATATGACAGGCCTGGATGCTACTGTAATCAGTGGCCGACTTGCTGCTTCAGGTTTTGAGATGGGAGAGTCAGAAAACCTCAGGGCTGTTGCAGATCGTTATGAGATAAGTCCCATGGATGTGCTAAAAACCATGCTAATCGAGGACTATCTTGTTGGTGAATAGTTTTAAGCTGTTATACCTGGCAAGATCAGGCCTTCTGATCTTAGTACTGCTGTTGCCGTCATTAACAATTGCTTTAGAGCAAACACCGCACCGAATTTCCATCGCGATTAGTGGAGGGGCGAGCAAGGGTGCCTACGAGGCTGGACTGAACTGGGGCATCTTAAAATACCTGCAAAATCTTGATGAGCTGAAGCCGGTAACTGGTGGGGAGTTTCGCAGAGTTTATCCATCCAGCTTTACTGGAGCCTCAGCTGGCGGTATCAATACCCTGTTATCCAGCCTGACCTGGTGTGCTATTGAACAAGATGAAGGCGGCCCGGAGGATTCAATCAGCTCGAATCTGTTTTATGATCTCTGGACCATGCCGGACGTCAATCGTCTTCTTCCTCCCCAGGTTGACTCCATTTACTACACGTCTAATGATGCACTCTTATCACGCTATGACTTACTCAATGCTTCTGCCATGCTGCGCAAGCGCTGGCAATCCAGGGTTCATCGGCAGGGCTGCAGAATTCCTCTGGGCGTGACAGTAACGAAGGTCGTGCCCGACAAGCTCCTCGTCAGTCGTGTTCCGGTACAGAACCAGCGTTTCTCGATTATCTTCGAAGCCAGAACCAAGCCCGATGGTAGCCTGGGTTTCTACTGGCCTCTGGATAATTATCAAGGAACGCATGATCCGGCGATTCTGATGATGCCGGCAATGTCTGAAGACGGTGAGATCGATAGTCAGTTTATTGAAGATGCGACACTGGCAAGTTCTGCGTTTCCTGGTGGCTTTGGGCGTAAACGCCTGAAATATTGCCGAGTCAGCTTCTACAAGGCGGTTGAAGAAACCGAAGAAAATAATAACGTGGTAAACAAGGCTGAGAAAACGCTTTACTGCCCGGAAGGCTTTGAGCTGGCTGAAGCAGAGTTCTCGGATGGGGGGCTGTTCGATAACCTGCCAATCGGTCTGGCTCGCAGGTTATCTGAAAACAGCCTTGAAGCGCGAAATAATCCTTTGCCCATAACCTACATGTTCATGGATCCTGACCGGCAGCGTTACGAGTCTCCCGAGCCAGAAAGAAATACCGCATGTGATTCGGATGATCCCCCTGAAGCCTGCCAGATCATGGATTTCAGTATTCTCACGGAATACCGACCGGTTCTGGATGCGCTTGGTACAGCACGTAAGTTCGAACTCTATCGTGAACTCATTAGTCCACAATGGTTGTTTAACATCGCTGAGATCAGTGAGGTACTGGCTGAGCAGCTAACCGAAATAAAACCTGAATTTTCGTGTGTCAGTGAATTGTCCCTGTTCGATACTCAACTCGACTGCCCAGAGGCCATCAGGCGTTCTGCTGATCTTCTCGAGTCGGCCTACATTTATACCTATATTCCAATTTCCAGTCCTTATTCGCTAGAGCGCCTGCAAAGGCTTGGAGTTGTCCAGGACTGTAGAATATCGGACTCAGAGATCGGGCCTGAGAAAGTCACCGAATGCCAGGTAAATATCCAGCGCTATCGTGAGTATCTGGCAGATAGGCTGGTTGTGATCATTGATAAGACCGGTATGGATATGGCTGAACTCAAGGTCAGGATCCGGGGAGCAGGTCTTTCCCTGTTAAATGACCGAATGTTGCGTATCACGGATCGTGGGGCGCCAATAACCGGCACCCTGCTGAGTGATTTTGGTGCGTTTCTGGATCTTAAGTTTCGTCAGTATGATTATTACGTTGGTGTCTATGACGCGATCGTGGGCATTGCTTACTCACAATGTCGGTTACAGTTCTCGATAGAGAGCCAGGCTGAAGAGTATCAGCAGTGCTTTAACGCGATGGCGAAACAGGTCTATGAAGTGCTGGGTATTGGTGATGATGCCAAGGCCCGTTACCTGTTTGCCAGGCTGGCAAGAGATGAGTTTGGTAACAGTGGCGCACTAAATAATCTATATGAGCCAATGCCTGCTGTGGATGTTGATATGGAAATGATCCACGATGGACTTAAGGCGGCACTCGAGGCCGGTGAAGTTAGTGAGCTTGCCCAGAAGGGTGCCTTCTATACCGAAGAATCCTTTTTTATCAGTCTGAAACAGGAAGGGTTTGAGCCTTCGCCAACGGAAGATGGCTCAACTTCGCTACTGAACAGCATCATGGATGACCCTGATGAGTGGGGCGCAGAACTTACACGCCGCATGACCTCGCGCGCTGTTTATCTCGAGGCACAGGCCAGGGATATCTATGCAGAAAGAGAGCCTGATCCTGAAAAGCGTGAAAACTCCTTTACCGGGCTCATGGGGGCAACAGCCTATATTGCACAGGTTGCCACTTACAATTATCCCGAGTTCACTTTCGCACCATCTGTCGCTGCCGAAGATTGGATATGGCGTAACATCATCCCTTACGAAATAGCTATCGATATTATCGAGAGTGATGTCACCCTGACCTGGCAGCCAACCTGGAGCGTCTCAGATCATAACCTGGTCGGTATCCGTGGTAGCCTGGGCTTTGCTGGTGGGATAATTCGTGCCAAGGAGTCCCAGGGGCGTAAGAATTACGCAGCCCTTGGACTGGATCTGACAAGAAGAACCAGCTCTGGCTGGTTTTCCAGCTGGGGCATTACGCCTACGGTCTATCACCAGTTCAGGCAGCCCGAGTTTGGTGACCAGACAACCTATGGCGGAGATTTTCATGTCAGCCTTTTCAAGGATCGCCTCAGGCTGGGCCTGGGTGCGCGAGATTATAAAGAAGTCAGTGATGAATGGTTCCTAAGTGTTGGGATTACGGATATCCCGGGTATGACGTACTGGTTGACCCGATAATGTTTTGATAAACCGCATGGAGACAGCAAAGCAATTCGCTGTAATCTATAAACAGGTGAACGGGATATAAGGAGAGCGAAATGGCAAACGAAGGTTATCACGAACCGATTAATGAACTGAAGGATGAGACGCGCGATATGCATAAGGCCATAGTCTCGCTGATGGAAGAGCTCGAGGCAGTAGACTGGTACAACCAGCGAGTCGATGCCTGCAAGAACAAGGAGCTAGCGGCCATACTTGCGCACAACCGCGATGAGGAAAAAGAACATGCGGCCATGTTGCTGGAATGGATTCGCCGTCAGGATCCGACCTTTGACAAGGAGCTCAGAGACTACGTGTTTACTGATAAACCCATTGCCCACGAGTAATCGGGAATATGCAGACAGGGCCACCATTTATTCTGGTGGCCCTGCTACGTTAAGGGGGAGTGTGGCAGGAAAATGAAAGTTATCATCCTGGCGATTGTGGCACTGGTGGTGCTAGTTATTTATCGAAAAATGCAGAAAATCCGCCGTGAGCGTTTTCTTAAAAACTATAGCTTTCCAAAAAGCATTCCTGACAAGTTATTAAAGTATTACCCGCATCTCAACGCAGAGCAACTTGATCGGGTGATGTATGGTCTCAGGGAATACTTTGCAATCTGTAATACCGCGGGAAAGCGCATGATATCGATGCCATCCCAGGTTGTTGATGTTGCCTGGCATGAATTCATATTGTTCACTCGTTCCTACGAAGAATTCTGTAAGCAGGGGCTGGGACGTTTTCTGCACCATACACCCGCTGAGGCCATGTCTACACCACAGATTGCCCAGGACGGCATTAAGCGTGCATGGCGTCTGTCCTGCCTGCGCGAAGGTCTTGATCCGAAAAATACACTGGTGCTGCCTACATTGTTTGCACTGGACTCCGAATTATCTATTCCCGATGGCTTCGAATATGTCATGAACTGTAGCGGTGAAGATGGGCGCAAGGTTTACTGTGCCGGGCATATTGGCTGTGGCGGTGGATGTAGTAGTGGTTGTGCAGGCGATTCTGGAGGAGATGGTGGCTGCGGCGGTGGCTGTGGTGGAGATTGAAGCTTTGTATCTGAGGAGAACATGATGGAAGGTATGGGTATTATCGCGTTTCTGATTATCGGTATTATCGCGGGCTGGCTTGCGGGTAAGATTATTCGTGGTGGCGGATTCGGCATAATTGGCAACATGGCTGTTGGTGTTGTTGGGGCAGTCATCGGTGGGTTTATTTTTAGTTTTGTCGGTATTACAACAGGAGGCTGGTTGGGCTCGATCGTGACCGCTACTGTTGGCGCCCTGATACTCCTGTTTCTTGTCGGACTTATTAAGGGAAAGTGACTGATTACTACGATGAGATGACAAAGCCTAACGAATATTACTTTGAAGAAGGCTGTTACATACTCGAGCTTTCCAACACCCCTGACGATCCGGCCTGCTCCATCGCCAGGGCGAGGCTGGAGCCAGGCCAGACTACCCGCTGGCACCGCCTGCATGGGATCATTGAACGATATGTAATCCTGGAAGGGGAGGGACTGGCGGAACTGGAACGGGCAGAGTCCAGAAAGCTTGGGCCCGGTGACGTCATTGTTATTCAGCCTGGGCAGGAACAACGTATTACTAACCTGGCTGCGGTGGACCTGGTTTTTCTTGCGGTATGCACGCCAAGGTTTATTCCTGAGGCGTACGAAGACACTGAAACACTGCTGGCATGATGGCAGGGCTATGGGGTCTATACTTGAACAATATTGATATGCACCAGATATTCTGACGCCATGTATCACGGGGAACGATTTAACAGTATTTCACACCTGGTGGGTGCCGGCCTTGCCGTAGTCGGAACCATTGTGCTGGTCGTTGTGGCTGCAATGGAAGGTGATCCCTGGAAGATATTCAGTTTTGCAGTATTCGGATCGACGCTTTGTTTCCTCTACATCATATCGACGCTGTATCACAGCGTTAAAGGCCCAGCCAAGCAGCTATTCCAGAAGCTGGATCATGTGGCCATTTATCTGCTTATTGCCGGTAGTTATACACCGTTTACCCTGATAACCCTGCAGGGTAGTCTTGGCTGGATAATCTTTGGCATTATCTGGGGCGTAGCATTGCTGGGTATTGCCCAGGAAGTCTGGTTGGCCAAGGCGGATGGTGCGCGAGTACTGTCCATCGTGCTTTACCTGATCATGGGCTGGCTGGCGGTCATTGCCCTGGTACCCTTACTCAATGCCCTGAAGCCGGAAGGGCTGGCATGGCTGATCGCAGGGGGCGTCTTCTATACCGCAGGCATTATTTTTTATGTTCTTGATGAGCGGATGCGTCATGCCCATGGCATCTGGCACCTGTTTGTTCTGGGCGGTAGCGTGACGCACTATTTCACCGTGTTGCTGTTCGTTGCCTGATAGAGATTCCCTGTATTTCCTGTAGGCATTATTGCAATCGGGAAGAATCGGTTTACATTCAGGTTTAAATATTGATAAACAACTAATTAGTACCCAAGGAGAAAATCTATGGCCACCGTTACTCTGAATGGCGACCCTATGCAGACTGCTGGTGATCTGCCTGCTATCGGAGCAGCAGCTCCGGCATTCAAGCTGGTTAAAACTGACCTCTCTGAAGTGAGTTTGTCTGATCTTGCAGGCAGGCGTGTCATTCTGAATATCTTCCCCAGTATCGATACAGAAGTCTGTGCCGCCTCAGTCCGCCGCTTCAATGAAGAGGCATCTGGCATGGATAACACTGTTATTCTTTGTGTGTCTGCTGATCTACCATTTGCTCATGGCCGTTTCTGCGGTGCCGAAGGGCTTGAAGATGTTGTTCCGGTTTCAGTATTTCGTTCGTCAGGTTTCGGTCAGGACTATGGTGTCACTATTACTACGGGTGTGTTGACCGGTCTGTTGTCACGAGCAGTTGTTGTGATCGACGAAAATGGAAACGTCGCCTACACAGAGCAGGTGCCAGAGATTGCCCAGGAACCCGATTACGCTGCGGCGCTTGCTGCATTGCAATAATGGGTGAAGGATGAACTCTGAATAGAAGAGGGGGCTTACGGCCCCCTTCTTTTTTGGCATGATGGGCTGGGCCCATCCATAAAATAAGACAGACCATGTTTTTCTCAAAACCGGAATCAGAAAAGACCCTTGTTTCCAGAACGAATGCTGAAGATGTTCTGGCAAGCTATTCGCATCATCCCTTTTTCCTGGATGAGCTGGAGTGGCCATCGGTTGAGCATTATTACCAGGCCATGAAGTTCGAGGTTCCAGAACAGCGAGAAGCTATCCGGGGGGCAGCAAGTCCGGCTGATGCGGTAAGACTTGCGAAGAAACACAGGCGCCAGATTCGCAAGGACTGGAAGAAGCTTAAGTCCACCGTGATGACCCGTGGTGTCTATATCAAGTGCAGAACCCACCCTGAAGTTGCAGAAGCCCTGCTTAACACCAGGGACACCCAGATCGTAGAAAACAGCCAGTTTGATTATTTCTGGGGTTGTGGCAGGGACGGCCGTGGTGAGAATACCTATGGCAAGGTGCTCATGGAGGTCAGGGGCAAATTGCGCTCGGAAATGACAGAGGCCTGATAGTTTCACCATTTCCCTGTTCGTCTGACTAAGATCAATACTTTCCTCTCGCTATCAGTCCTATAGTAGTTTTCATAGTAATAGCTGATGACGGAGAGTCCCACGTGTCTAAGTCAACGACGGTTACCATCGATGGTAATCAGGCAGCGGCGAGTATTGCCCACCTGACCAACGAGGTCATCGCGATCTATCCTATTACCCCGGCCTCGCCCATGGGCGAGTGGTCTGACGAATGGTCTGCTCGGGGACAGAAGAACCTCTGGGACACCGTCCCTGAAGTCATCGAGATGCAGAGTGAGGCGGGTGCTGCTGGCACCATCCATGGAGCACTGCAATCAGGTGCCATGACCACGACCTTCACGGCATCCCAGGGCCTGCTGCTGATGCTGCCCAATATGTACAAGATCGCCGGCGAGTTGACCCCGACCGTGTTCCATATAGCGGCACGCTCCCTGGCCTGCCAGGGTCTGTCGATCTTTGGCGATCATAGTGATGTCATGTCGGCACGTATGACCGGTTTTGCCATGCTGGCCTCTAACTGCCCGCAGGAAGTCATGGACATGTCCCTGATTGCCCAGGCAGCCACGCTTAAGTCTCGTGTACCCGTACTGCATTTTTTCGATGGGTTCCGCACCTCGCACGAGGTAGCCAAGATCGACAATGTCGATCTCGATACCGTGCGCGCCATGATTGACGATGAGCTGATCCATCAGCACCGTGCCCGTGCAATGTCACCTGAGCACCCCGTGATTCGTGGTACTTCCCAGAATCCCGATGTCTATTTCCAGGCCCGCGAAACCGTCAATCCCTATTACGAAAAGATGCCTGCCATCGTGCAGGAGGCCATGGATCAGTTTGGTGAACTGACCGGGCGCCAGTACCACCTGTTTGAATACCTGGGTGCTGCAGATGCGGACCGCGTCATTATCCTGATGGGGTCCGGTGCCGAGACGGCTCAGGAGACCGTTAGCTACCTTGAACAACAGGGTGAAAAGGTCGGTATGCTTAAGGTGCGGTTGTTCCGTCCTTTCGCTCCTGATGCACTGATCGAGGCTCTGCCTGCAAGCGTCAAACGTATTGCTGTGCTGGATCGTACCAAGGAGCCCGGGGCAGACGGTGAACCGCTGTACAAGGACATCCTGTCTGCGCTGGCGCAGAATTACTGTAGCGGTCAGTGTCGATTTGAAAATATGCCTCTAGTGGTTGGTGGTCGATATGGCCTGTCATCCAAGGAATTCACGCCTGGCATGGTCAAGGCAGTATTTGACGCGCTCAAAGCAGAGCAACCGAAAAATCAGTTCACCATTGGTATCCATGATGATGTGAGCAATACCAGTCTGGACTGGGATGCCGGTTATCGCACTGATGCCCATGCAGATAACTTCCAGGCGGTGTTCTATGGCCTGGGAAGTGATGGTACGGTCGGCGCGAACAAAAACACCATCAAGATTATCGGTGAGGAAACCGAGTTTCATGCCCAGGGCTATTTTGTCTACGATTCCAAGAAGTCCGGGGCAGTGACGGTTTCACATCTTCGTTTTGGTAAGAAGCCCATCCATTCCAGTTACCTGATCAGTGATAACGATGCCAATTTCGTGGCCTGTCATCAGCCCGTATTCCTTGAGCGTTACCCCATGCTTGATATGGCCGCTGAAGGGGCCGTGTTCCTGCTCAATTCCCAGTCAGCACCGGACAAGGTCTGGGACACGCTACCACGTGCGATGCAGGAAAAAATCATTAGTAAGAAGATCCGCATGTTTACCATTGACGCCTATGCTGTGGCGCATGCCAGTGGCATGGGTAAACGTATCAACACGGTGATGCAGACCTGCTTCTTTGCTATCTCGGGCATACTGCCCCGGGACGAGGCGATTGCCTCGATCAAGACCGCCGTAGAAAAGACCTATGGCAGGAAAGGCCGCCGTATTGTTGAACTGAATTTCAAGGCCATCGATGAAACCCTGGCCAACCTTCATGAGGTTTCCATACCCGGCACTGCTGATAGTGAGATCAAGATTACTGAGCTGGCCACGGATAATGCCCCTGAATTCGTGCGTAAGGTGACAGCAGAAATCATCGCAGGGCGTGGCGATGCCATCCCTGTCAGCTTTATGCCCGTGGACGGTACCTTCCCGCTGGGGACTGCGGCCATTGAGAAGCGAAATCTAGCCCTGGAGATACCCGTCTGGGAGGAAGACCTGTGTAGCCAGTGTGGTAAGTGCCCAATGGTCTGCCCACATGCTGCTATACGTAGCAAGATCGTGCACGAATCTGAACTGGAGAATGCGCCAGCAAGTTTCAAGCACGAGCCCATGCGCGGCAAGGGCTTCCCGGAAGGCATGCATATCAGCTACCAGGTAGCACCCGAGGACTGTACGGGCTGTGGACTCTGTGTCGATATATGCCCGATTCGAGATAAGTCTAATGCCAGTCGCAAGGCACTGAACATGGCACCCCAGCCACCGCTGCGTGAACAGGAGCGTGAAAACTGGGATTACTTTGTCCAGCTACCCGAATATGACCGCACAGGACTTAAGCCAGCTACGATCAAGGGCGCTATGGTTATGCAGCCCCTGTTCGAGTTCTCCGGGGCCTGTGTCGGCTGTGGTGAAACGGCCTATGTGAAACTCGCCAGCCAACTGTTTGGTGATCGCATGATGATCGCGAACGCAACAGGCTGCTCATCGATTTATGGCGGCAACCTGCCAACCACGCCATGGACTACCACCAGCGAAGGTCGCGGACCAACCTGGAATAATTCCCTGTTTGAAGATAATGCTGAGTTCGGCCTGGGTATGCGTGTCGCTGTCGACAAGCAGCGTCAGCATGCCATGGAGCTTACTAACAAGCTGCGTGATCAGATTGGGACGGAACTGGCCGATGCCATACTCAATGCCGATGAGTCGGATGAGGCGGGCATCTTTGAACAGCGTGAACGCGTTAAGTCCCTGCGCGAAAAACTCAGGGGTATCGATACCGCTGAGGCACGTTTATTGAGCGAGCTTTCAGAAAACCTCTGCCGCAAGAGTGTCTGGATCATGGGTGGCGATGGCTGGGCCTACGATATTGGTTATGGTGGTGTCGATCATGTCCTGGCGACGGGGCGTAACGTCAATATCCTGGTGCTGGATACCGAGGTTTATTCAAACACCGGTGGCCAGACCTCCAAGGCTACGCCTCGAGGTGCAGTCGCCAAGTTCTCATCTGGTGGTAAACCAACGGGCAAGAAAGACCTGGCACTACTGGCGATGGATTATGAAAATGTTTATGTCGCCCATGTGGCCTATGGTGCCAAGGACATTCAGACCCTGAAGGCCTTCCTCGAGGCTGAGGCGCATGATGGTCCTTCACTGATTATTGCCTACTCGCCCTGTATTGCGCATGGCGTGGATATGTCGAATAACCATCGGCAGCAGGATATGGCAGTCAAGAGTGGTCACTGGCCATTATTCCGCTTTAACCCGAACCTGGCTGAGCAGGGTAAGAATCCACTGCAACTCGATTCCAAGGAACCCAGCATTCCGTACAAGGAATTTATACAGTCAGAGACACGCTTCAATATGCTCTGGCATACGCATCCGGATGATGCAGAGCGATTCCTGAAGAAGGCACAGCAGGAAGTCAATCATCGTTACAGTTATTACAAACAGCTTTCCGAGCTGGACTGGAGTGAAGCAGTCAGTGCGGCTGCGACCAAGGCCAGGATGGCAGCACAGAAAACGGAGGCCTCAGAATGACCGATCTGACGACAAAATACCTCGGGCTGGATCTGAAGAATCCTCTGGTTCCTTCGGCCTCGCCTTTCAGTAAGTCCCTCGATGGGGCGAAGCAACTGGAAGATGCCGGTGCACCAGCGCTGGTCATGTACTCGATGTTCGAAGAAAAGATTGAACACGAGGCCAGGCATCTGGACCGATTTATACATCAGCAGTCTACGGGCTTTGGTGAGGCCGATAACTTCCATCCCATGCATGGCGAGTTTTCCAGTTATGAAGATGAGTATCTTGATCAGTTACGGCTGCTCAAAGAAGAGCTGGAAATACCAGTCATTGCCAGCCTTAACGGCACCACTCCTGGGGGCTGGGTGGAATATGGCAAGCTGTTGCAGGATACAGGTGCCGATGCCCTGGAACTGAATGTTTATCATGTGGCGGCGAGTAGTGAAGAGTCAGCGAGGGATGTCGAACAGCGTTATATCGAAATCCTGAACAATCTGCGTGAGCATGTCAGTATTCCGATTGCTATGAAGCTGTCACCACAGTTCAGTGCGCTGGTTGATTTCGTTAATCAGCTTGAAGAGGCTGGCGCCAGTGGTGTGGCCATTTTTAACCGCTTTTATCAGCCGGATATCGACCTGGATACGCTCGAGGTTGAACCCAAGCTGGAGCTGTCTACATCGATTGAATCCCTGTTACGTATACGCTGGACCGCCATACTCTATGGCCAGGTCACTTGTTCTATTGCAGTCACGGGTGGTTTGCATACTGCTGAAGATGCCCTCAAGGCATTACTTGCAGGGGCTGATGTTGCACACCTTTGTAGTGCCTTGCTCAAACACGGGCCGGGACATATTTCGACACTGCTAGAAGAAATGCAGCGCTGGATGGAAGAGCGCGAATATGTGTCCGTGCAGCAACTCAAGGGAAGTATTAGCCGTAAACATGCGATCGATCCGGCGGCCTTCGAGCGTGCCAATTACATCAACGTACTGGATAGTTATTCTCATCCTTCAGGAGTGTTGCGTTAGGTAGATGTAACCTCCGTTAAAGTTCTCAGGGAGGTAGACGTGAGCAGAATGATCCTGATTATCCAGGGGCACCCTGACCCGGATTCGGGGCATCTGGGTTATGCCCTGGCACATGCGTATCGAGACGGTGCGATAGCGGCGGGACATGAAGTCCGCGAGATAGAAGTCGCGCAGCTGGATTTTCCCCTCCTCAGGACGCAGCAGGATTACGATGAGGGTGAGCCACCCGCAATTATCAAAGACGCTCAGGCTGATCTCGCCTGGGCAGATCATATCCTTATCGCTTATCCACTCTGGCTAGGCACTATGCCGGCCCTGTTAAAGGGGTTTCTTGAACAGGTGTTACGCCCTGGCTTTGCAACCAGTAAGGTCCAGAAAGGCTCTAGCTGGGAAAAAATGTTGCAGGGAAAATCTGCCCGTATTGTTATTACCATGGGAATGCCCGCACTGGCCTACCGCTGGTATTTTCGTGCCCATAGTCTGAAAA